>JBCBSS010000153.1:0-19166 GCA_039819065.1 Bacteroidota bacterium | reverse complement strand
GATTGGGTGGTTTCTAATACCACCCAATCGCTATCACAAATAGAAGATGTATTTCTGTTTGTGGAAGATGCAGCAGATATCCAAATTGAGTTACTCGCTGAGCATCAGGTACTTGAAAATGAAGTGCTTCAACAGCTTGAAGCTAAAGACGTTTCAAACCGACCGCTGGGCTATGAAGTGATTGCAGAACTGATAAAAAGCCACCAACCTGAATCAGTTGATGTACACCGGGCATCTAACAGCCTTAAAAGTACTTCGGTCTCAGAGGCTAAGCATGCCATCAATTCTATTAGAGTATCCTCTACCAAACTGGATACGCTGATGAATCAGATTAGTGAGTTAATCACCATGCAAGCACGCCTAAGTATGCTGGTCAACGGACTGGAAGAAGCAGAATTGGGTGCCATTACCGAAAACATTGCCAAGATCACGCGCCAGTTAAGAGACAATGCTTTTTCGATTTGTCTCATACCGATCGATACACTGGTCGTCCGTTTCCAGCGATTAGTACGCGACCTCTCAAAAGAACTGAACAAGGACATTGATCTAGTGACCATAGGTACGGATACCGAACTGGATAAATCCATTATAGAAAAACTAAGTGACCCTTTGCTGCACCTCATGAGGAATTGTATAGACCATGGGATCGAGCATCCGGATGTGCGCAAACAGCAGGGGAAAAAGGAAAAAGGTACGATCCGAATTGAGGCGTACAACTCTGGCACCAACGTGATGATCAAGTTGTCGGATGATGGTGCTGGTATCGACTTGAAAAAAGTCCGCAAAAGTGCGATAGAGAAAGGACTTATCGGAGAAGAGGTAGAACTGAGCGAGCAAGAGACCTATCAGTTACTCTTTATGCCCGGGTTTTCTACAGCTGTAGAATTGAGTGACATCAGTGGACGAGGAGTGGGTATGGATGTGGTGAAACGTGGCATAGAAGATTTGCAAGGTGATATATTTATTGCTTCAGAAAAGGGAAAAGGCACGTCCTTTACCATACGCCTGCCACTCACATTATCTATCATCGATGGGTTACTGGTAGAAATTGGTGAGAATACTTATGTCATTCCGCTTCATCTGGTTGACAAGTGCTATGAAGTGCCCGCTGCCTTGCTATCGAATGTTAACGAGCAGTTGGTTTTGGAAGGGGAAAGGATACCTGTATTCCACTTACGAGAGGCGCTAAACTGCACAAAACCCTCTCCTGGACTTAACCAAATCATTAAAATGAAATACCTGGATGAAGAAGTAGGTATTTCAGTCGATAGTATCATAGGTGAACATCAGATAGTGCTTAAACCATTGGGGCACATGTATCGGGATCAGGAGGAATTTAGCGGAGCCACCATTCTAGGTGACGGAACAGTGGCATTGGTTTTTGATATCAATAAACTGCTGCGCAAAATAATTAACGAATCTTCAAAAAATGTAAGCTATGGAAAGCTCAGTTATCAATAGTCAGTCATACCTGACATTCACACTTGACAACGAGATTTTTGGATCTACGGTAAATCGTGTGTTGGAAATAATAGAGGTGCCAAAAATAACCAGAGTTCCTAAGGCTCCTCCCTATATGCGGGGAGTGATCAACCTCAGGGGAAGAGTACTCCCGGTAATAGACACCAGGGTGAAATTCGGAATGGCGCCGATCGAGGATACCGTGGATACTTGCATCGTTGTCCTGAGCATAGAAGTAGACAATCAGGAAATAGTCTTAGGTGCATTAGTGGATGCCATACAAGCTGTGTTGGAAATTGGTGATGATGAAATTCAAGATCCACCATCATTTCAATTCGGCTATCGAACAGATCTTATCATTGGTATGGTAAAAAAAGCTGACGATTTCATTCTCATGCTGGATATGGACAAAGTATTTAGCACACAGGAGATTACTGTGCTCAAGGAATCAGAAGAAGCTTCTAATACTGACCTTCAAGAACAGAATATAATGCCCGAAGAAACGAGTGAGGCTTAGTAAAGGCCAATTCATTTCACCTTTTTTCAAACATCAAGCAAAAAGCGTATGAAACTAAGTATCAAAGCAAGGCTGATCACGGGTTTTTCCCTATTGATCATTTTGGCCACAGGAATTTATTTTCTCGGTAAATCCAATTTATCAGAAATGAGCGCCAACCTAAACGGATTGGTGGATATCAATGTGGAGCGGATCAAAAATTCGCAAAGGGCCGCTGAACTTATCCAGTTGATCACGAAACGTGAGAAGGACTTTTTGCTGGAAAGAAGGCTAACAGAAAAGCAGGCCTATTTGAAAGAAATCTCCGATCGTACTGACGATATGATGGAGGCCATCGAAGTAGTTAGAGGCATATCTGATGAGCGTGGCATACAGATCCTGCAGGATTTCAATAACAACTGGGGTGATTATCAAAAAGCCTTTGACAAGATCAAAGCAGCAGGCTTGGTAAATACCGATTCTTCTAATCAAATAGCGTCCGCCTTGTCTGTATCGGAAGCGCGGGCAGCGGCTATGAAATCGATTCGAACACTGTCTCAATTGGTAACCAAGAATACGAATGCCTTAGCACAAGCTAAGAAGGACGCGAATGTTCAATCTGCTCAGGCTGCCTCCAATATGCTTGTTCTGCTGTTTGTCAGTATCGTGCTCTCCATTATAGTATCATTATGGATCATCCGTTCAGTCATGTCTTCCATTCAAAAAGCCAGGGATGTAGTCAGCGCTGTATCTGAGGGCGATCTTACCGTTGAGATCAAGAACACTTCCAATGATGAAATTGGGGAGCTATTGGAGATGATGAGCAAAATGGTTGAGAAACTGAAAGAGGTGATGTCTTTCGTCAGTACATCTTCAGACAATATCGCTTCGGCCAGTATACAAATGAGTTCTACTTCACAATCCATGTCGCAAGGCTCTCAACAGCAAGCTGCTTCTGCCGAACAAATATCATCATCAATGGAACAGATGGTATCCAATATCCAGCAGAATACCGACAATGCGCAGCAAACTGAGAAGATAGCCTTGAAAGCTTCGGATGACATGCAGGAAGGTAGCCAATCAGTGATTACCACCGTAGAATCCATGAAGAAGATCGCTGATAAGATCTCGATCATTGAAGAGATTGCCAGGCAAACTAATCTACTTGCATTGAATGCCGCTGTAGAGGCGGCAAGAGCTGGAGACCATGGAAAGGGTTTCGCCGTAGTGGCAACTGAGGTGAGAAAGCTAGCTGAAAGGAGCCAGTCAGCAGCATCTGAAATCAACGAGCTTTCTAGTAGCAGTGTTTCTATCGCTGATAAATCGGGCAAACTTCTAGAGCAAATCGTGCCCAATATCCAAAGTACCGCTAAGCTGGTGCAGGAGATTGCCGCCTCAAGCATAGAGCAAAATTCAGGAGCGGGTCAAGTAAATTCTGCCATACAGCAATTCAACCAAGTCATTCAACAGAATGCAGCAGGTGCGGAAGAAATGGCTGCCAGCTCAGACGAACTTTCTACTCAAGCAGAAAATCTAAGGGAAGCCATTCAGTTCTTCAAGATTGATAATAATGTGATTGCCGAGACGCGCAAACGAACAATGGCTTCGGCCACTACTCAAAAGACATTCCAAGCTGCACCAAGACCGGCCATCAATAGTGCTAACCTAAATAAGCCAGAACATGCCAATGGCAGTAGCAATGGCGTAAATATTGACCTGGGAGGAAACGATTTTTCGGATAACGATTTCCAGCAATACTGATTTTAAAATAGAAGGGGAGCGCTCAAATGATTCGAGTGCTCCCTAATTCCATTCTAGTAACTCATAGGATTGATACATTCATGATCGAACTGAAAGAGGACGATTTCGGGAAGTTTAGTGCCTACGTTTATCAGCAGTGTGGTATTAATCTCACTGCTCCTAAACGTATCCTGTTGGAAGGCAGACTTCAAAAACGGCTGGTGTCATTGAACATGAAATGTTTCAGAGAATACTACCGATATGTGACTGGCCCGGCGGGCAAAGAAGAATTGGTTCACATGCTTGACGCCGTATCGACCAACAAAACAGATTTCTTTAGAGAGTCGGCTCATTTTGATTTTGTCGCTAAAAGTGTGGTGTCAGCATTCAGGAACAAAAAGGGTAGCAGCCCTTTGAGAATTTGGAGCGCAGCCTGCTCGACGGGAGAGGAACCCTATACCATAGCGATGGTACTGGAAGAAGAAATTGGGAAGAAAGGTCCTATCAATTATGAGATTCTGGCCACGGATATATCAACAAAAGTATTGAAACACGCGGCTAATGGCGTGTATCAGGAAAACCGCATCGTAGATATACCACAACATTTAAGGAAAAAGTATTTGTTGAGAAGCAAAGATCCTACAAAAGGATTAGTCAGGATCGTACCGGGCTTGAGAAGAAAAATATCCTATCAACGCCTGAATCTGATGGATGCAGATTATAACTTGAACAGTTTGCAAGACATCATTTTTTGTAGAAATGTCTTGATCTACTTCGACAAGGAAACACAAAAGCATGTGGTAAAAAAACTCATCCAGTATTTGAGACCAGGTGGGTATTTGTTCATAGGACATTCAGAGTCATTGTTTGAAATGGACTTACCACTCAGGCAACTCATGCCTGCCACTTATCAGAAAATTTAAATAAGCATATGAAAGAGCATAGTGATCAGCATTGGCAAAGTAGAATAAGAGAGTTGGAGGAAAAATTGGAGCAGTCCGCCGAGCAACTCACGTTGTTAAGTGCTAAGCTTCTGCAAGCAGAGAGCCAGCGTTCTAACTTCCTCAGCCATATTCTAAATGAGATTAACAACCCGCTAACCAGTATTCTTGGGTTGACCAATAATATCAGGCACATGGCTTACAGTAATCCTGAGCAAGTACATAGACAGGCCAATCTGGCCTATGAGCAAGCTTTTGAGCTCGACTATAAGATGCGAAATGTGTTTGCGGCGGCAGCTATTGAAGCAGGCGTTGTAACTGTACAGCGGAGGAAGTTAGAGGTGTCTGACATCTTAGACCAAGTCATTCAAGACCTGTACTTCAAGTACAATCAAAAAAATATCAATATCCAGGTCACCAGGAAAATAGCAGAGGGTCAATTATTCAGCACTGATCCAGTCCTTTTTCAAGCTATACTGCTGAATTTGGTGGGTAATGCCATTGAGTTTTCTCCTGAAGGAGAAGAAATAAAAATCGATTTGCACGTAGATAAACCGGGTATTGTATTTACGATATCTGACCATGGCGCTGGAATTAGTCCAAAAGACCAAACGACGATTTTCAGCCGGTTCAAACAACTGGATGAAGGGGTGACCAAAGCACACCAAGGTACTGGGTTGGGGTTGTCCATTGTGCAAGAATATACCGAGCTTTTGAGTGGATCACTCGATCTCATAAGTGAATTGGGTATGGGAAGCACCTTCGTTATTAACTTACCGACGGTAGAATTTCCGGAAGCTTTTGAAGAAGTGTCGTTGGGTGATGAAGAGATATTCTAATGAAAGAAACGTTGAGTTTATCCGCTAAGCGGCATTTTCTGCTTCCTTCAACATTGTTTGCCTCGAGATTCCCACATGATGTCACTACAGTGCTAGGCTCTTGCGTCGCAGTATGCCTTTACGATCAACATTTGCAATTCGGTGGTATCAACCATTTTATGCTCCCGGCCTGGAATGATGAAAGTTTGGCTACACCAAAATATGGGAATATCGCTATTCCGCGCCTCATACAGAAGATGATTTCATTGGGAGCCAACCAAAGGAATTTAGTGGCGAAAATCTTTGGTGGTGCCAACAGCCTCATGGAAAACAATGTGTATGAAGTTGGGAAGAGAAATATCCAGGTAGCGCATGATGTACTGAGTCAATACGGCATCCCCCTATTGAAATCAGATATTGATGGAAAGAGAGGCCGTAAGATCATGATGAATACCGCTACCAATAAGATATACTTAAAGTATGTATGAATACGGCTAATCCAACCAAAATGGGCAAAATAAAAGTACTGGTGGTGGATGACTCAGCCGTGGTCAGGCAATCCTTAAGCCGTATTCTAAACTCAAGTGAGCATCTTGAAGTGATCGGAGTCGCTTCAGATCCTTATGTGGCGGTGAGAAAAATAAGTAAACAAGTACCCGACGTGATCACGCTGGATATAGAGATGCCCAAGATGGACGGTATTACTTTTCTGCAGCGGATCATGAGCCAACACCCGATCCCGGTAGTGATCATATCGAGCCTGACGGCAAAAGGCTCGGAGCTAGCCATTCGTGCATTAGAATTGGGCGCTGTTGATATCATACAGAAAAATACGCTCAGTGTAGATACTTTTTCAGATAATGCTCGCCAGATTATGGATGTGGTGAATGCAGCAGGGAAATCAGTTATTCGCAGGAGGGCAAGGAGGCAACAAGCGAGGGAACAGATCTTTGCCCAATCGCCAGTAAGCCCAACGATCACTAGTAATAAGATCATTGGTATCGGTGCTTCTACTGGCGGTACCGAAGCCATCAAAACGGTCTTAGAGCAAATGCCTATTGATTGTCCGGGCATTGTCATCGTCCAGCACATGCCTGAAGTATTTACCCGGTCATTTGCCGAGAGGCTCAACAACATTTGCAAGATCGAGGTGAAGGAAGCCAAAGATGGTGATTCTATCCTGAGAGGGCGAGCTCTCATTGCCCCTGGCAACTATCACATGGAAGTGCGCAGAAGCGGCTCCAAGTATCATGTGAAAATAAGGGATGGAGTACCCGTTAACCGCCACCGTCCCTCGGTAGATGTGCTATTCAATTCTATGGCAAAACACGCCGGCCAGAATTCGGTTGGGGTTATCATGACCGGAATGGGGGCAGATGGAGCAAAAGGTCTGTTAGCGATGCGTGATGCCGGGGCTTATACAATAGCTCAAGATGAGAAATCAAGCGTGGTGTATGGCATGCCCAAGGAGGCTGTCAGACTCGACGCAGTAGATAAGGTAGCTTCTATCAATATGTTGGCTGAGCAAACACTGGCTTCAATTAATTACAGAATGGCCTAGCCTTCCGTAGCTTCAGCGAAGAAAGGCTAGGCTGCTGCCCATGGGTTTAACACTATTAATGGTAAACGAAAATGAAAAATTTTTTGAAATCTAGGACAAGCAAGTATGTGTTGGTCATACTTTTTAATTTGGTAATTTTCACTGTACAAGGCCAACGTCAAACTGTAAACCAGTACAATACATGGTACATGTATTTTGGTAATCACAGGCTCTCCGAGCATTGGCTACTGCATACAGAGTACCAATTCCGTAGGTCTGGTTTTATCACGGATTGGCAACAATCCCTGGCTAGAATCGGCCTGGATTATCGTTTCAATAAAGAACTGACATTGACGGCCGGATACGCTTACATACAGAGCTTTCCTTATGGAGAATTACCCATTTCTGAGGAATTAGATGAGCATAGGATATGGCAGACATTAACGGTGAATCAGTTTTTCAATGGCTGGATTCTCAATCATCGGTATAGGCTAGAGCAGCGATGGAATGAACGTGCTTCATCTTCCGAGGAGAATGGACGTATCTACCGAAATAGAATCAGGTACCGTGCTATGGTGACCGTACCGCTGAATAACAAAACCATGCAAAAAGGAACCCTGTTCTTGAGTGCTTACGATGAAATATTCATTGGCTTTGGGGAGAATGTATCACAAGCCTTCGATCAAAACAGGTTATATTTTGCATTAGGCCACCAGTTTAATGACTCAGGCAATGTACAGTTGGGTTATTTGAATCAGATTGCCCTAAAAGGAGACGGGATAAACCAAGAGCAAAACCATACCTTGATGCTGGCCATTACCTATAATTTAGATTTAAGGAAGCAATAGGCTTATTAGAATAGAGAAGACTTTTTTAAAAGGCGGTTACAGTGGTTTTAATAACAGCCTTTTGTGATGATTACCGTCATTCCCGGGTTCGCGACGAAGGAGTGAATCCGGGGAATCTCAAGAATGGTTAATGCGCATCACATCCACCCCCCTCTGCTATCGTCACCCTGAAAGGGTTTTATTGGCAAGTGCCTCCTAAATAGGAAAGTGACAAAAGAGATAAGCAGAAGAGCGCGTCCTCTGTCTTATTTCTTTTGTCTTATGTCTTAGATCTAATAAAGAGATTCCCAAGTCTCTCAAGCTGCGCAAGTTCGCAAGGGAATGACGCCGGATGCTGATTATTTCTACCTACTTCTAATTATTTCTATCTATTTCCTTATTCCAACCTCTAACTTCCTGTCGCTACGGGATTGCTTCGTCGTTCCTCCTCGCAATGACACCAGGTTTAGGGATGTACACCCATCTTACTTCTTTTGTCTTATATCTTTAATCTGATATCACGTCAACATCCCGCCATCAACCTGAATAGTCTGGCCGGTAACGTAAGCTGACATATCAGAACCAAGGAATACGCAAACATCCGCAACATCATCAGGCTGGCCGCCTCTCTTGAGTGGAATAGCATCTCGCCAGGATTGTACTGTTTTTTCATCCAATTGCTCGGTCATCTCCGTTTCGATGAAACCTGGAGCTACTGCATTGGATCGGATACCCCTTGAGCCAAGCTCAAGCGCCACTGATTTGGTGAAACCAATGATACCCGCTTTAGAAGCAGCGTAGTTACCCTGACCGGCATTTCCTTTGAGCCCTACTACAGAAGTCATGTTGATGATAGAACCAGAACGCTGCTTCATCATCGAGCGAGTCACAGCCTTAACGGTATTGAAAACCGACTTCAGGTTCACGTTGATTACATCATCCCACATGTCTTCAGACATACGCATAAGGAGATTGTCTTTGGTGATTCCAGCGTTATTGACCAGAATATCTAGTGATCCAAATTCAGTAACCACGTCGTTGATCAACTGCTCTGCAGCAGCGAAATCAGAAGCATCTGAGCGGTAGCCTTTGGCTTTGATGCCTTCAGCTTCAAGTTCCTTTTCAAGGGCCTGCCCCTTTTCCACGCTGGATAGATAAGTAAATGCCACATTAGCTCCTTGTGCAGCGAATTTGAGCGCCACCGCACGTCCAATACCTTTTGAAGCCCCTGTGATCAGAGCAGTTTTTCCCTCAAGCAATTTCATATTTTCAAAGTTTTGTTTGGTTATGGTTGCCCCTGTTTAATAGGACGAGCCAAAGTTAAAGAATTCGGGGAAAATTGGAGTAGTAGGTACAAAGAGAACATGTAGGTGTAACAAATGTTGATTTAGACATTAGGGAATCAGGAATAAGCTATATTGTACTTTTATTGAAGAAAGTGCATAAACCTATTAGTAGATAGCTTCTTGATTGCCTAATCCAAATCAGGAAGAATTAAAATGTAGTTCGTGCTTCGACCACCTTCACCAGAATCCATTAAAACCCCCTTATGTACTAAGTCTTGTATATCTCTTAAAGCAGTATCCCTATGCACTTTTGTCATTTTTGCCCATTTGGAAGAAGACAACTTGCCTACAAAATCACCTTGAAGTTTATTTATCATCATCGCCTGCCTCTCATTGAAATGAGTGTTTTTATGAAGCTCCCAAAATTTTGCTTTCTCCAATATCTTCGAAAGTGTTTTGCTAGTTGCCTCAAGGGCATCTGTCAATCGTTCAAAATACCAGACTAGCCATTGACTTATATCCAAACTTCCCTTTTGTGTGGACTCTAGTGTATTATAATACCCCTTTTTGGATTTCATTATTTGAGCAGACATACTGTAGAACCTCTGATTGGTTCTGTCCGCCCTCGCTAGTTGACAATCCGCTATGGCCCTGGCAATTCTACCGTTCCCATCATCGAAAGGGTGGATGCTTACAAACCATAAATGAGCTACTGCCGATTTTATTACCGGTTCCATGGTTTCGTTAGTATTGAACCAATTTAAGAACCGGTTCATTTCATCCTCTAAACGTGATGCTTCAGGCGCTGTGTAGTGGACTTTTTCTTTCCCTATGGCTCCTGAAACCACTTGCATTGGGCCTTTGGCATCATTTCTCCATTCCCCTACTGTGATTTTGTACATACCGCTTCTCCCCGTTGGAAATAGTGCCGCATGCCATCCACATAGACGATCTTTAGTTAGAGGTGCTTGGTATTGCTGCGTCGAATCAAGCATCATCTCCACCACTCCCTCTACATCTCTGCTTGCATCGGGCAATCCTGATATTTCCATTCCTAATCTTCTGGCTACCGATGACCTTACTTCTTGAGGATTCAATAGTTCCCCTTCAATTTCACTTGACTTGATAACATCTTCGGTTATGGTTGCGAGTACCGCTTCATCTCTGAGTTGAAACCCCATGCTTTCCATTCTGCCAATTAACCGGCCTTGCAGATCACGAACAGTGCTTACATAGGGCAGAAGGGTATCAATGTCCCATTTAAAGTTTGGCCAGTCTTTTTTTAGATGGAAATACATTTAACTTATTTGTCGTATTAATTACGGCAAATGTAACGCACTTTTGCCGTATCGAAAATTATTTGCAGTACATATTACTTCAAATAAAAAGATAAATGCCGGATTTAGACTTTAATGCCGTAATACTTGCATTAAAAACGATCGATAATTGCCGGGTAATATGATAGGATTCAAGTTCCAGTAACTCTCTTGCATCTTTTTTAAGACTAATTGTTTTTCGAAAACTCAAATTTTGATTTTACAACTACCCAACAATCCCCACCCTAACCTAGATTTTCTTAGATTTAAAGTGATAAGGATAGCTCAGTAGGAAGAGCGCCTGGCCCGCAACCAGGAGGCCGTGGGTTCGAATCCCACTCCTTATCGGGGAGTGTAGCTCAGAAGGAAGAGTGCCTGGCCGTCACCCAGGAGGTCGTGGGTTCGAGTCCCGCCCTCCCCACAACTATTGACCAATGGAAGGAAGCGAAAACAGAAAACCAAACGCAGAACGCGATCAACTGCTCCGGGCATTGCAACAATATGCCGATGCACCGGAATTGGCCAATGATGACGATCAACTGAAAGGACTGATCGCCAAGATTTACAAAAACGCGAGAAAGCAACGAAGAAAAGAAAGTGCTGGGCAGATCAAATCTGCAGACCTTCAAAAGAAAAGCCAATCAGAGTTGTTCAGAACAAATGACGAATTCCAGAAAGGAAAGCAAGAGTCACAAAACTTTCAACCTGAACAGCTTCAAAGGTCACAGAAGTGCTATTGTTGTAAGGTATCCTATCGAGAGGTGCATTTCTTCTACCATCGAATATGTCCTGAATGTGCAGCGTTCAACTATGCCTATCGGTCTTTGACTTGTGATTTAACCGGGTATAAGGCACTATTAACAGGCGGTCGTATTAAAATAGGTTTTGAAACAGCCCTAAAGCTTTTGAGAAGTGGTTGTGAGGTGTATACTACGACCCGCTTCCCTAATGATGCCCTAAAAAGATATGCCGGGCAACACGACTATTCCGAATGGAAAGATCGACTTTTCATCTACGGTCTGGATCTGAGAAATATCCCGGAAGTGCGAAGGTTCATTGCCTACCTCAGCCATGAAGTGGTCAGTTTAGATATCATCATCAATAACGCGGCGCAGACCATTAAGCGCCCTTTGGCATTCTACCGAGAGCTAATAGCAGGAGAGCAGAAGAATTTTCTGTTAGAAAGTCATAAGGAATCATTACCATCGGTCGGAAATGTCAATTTTCCTCAAGGAGTTTATGACAAGCATGACCAACAGGTTGATTTGCGACCAGCGAACAGTTGGTCAAGTAAGCTGACCGATGTGGGGGTAGAAGAAATGCTTGAAATACAATTGGTGAACGTAACTGCACCCTTCTTGCTCAACGCTGGATTGAAACCACTGCTTAAGCATTCCTCAAATGATCATAAATTCATTGTGAATGTGAGTGCCATGGAGGGG
This sequence comes from Bacteroidota bacterium, assembly GCA_039819065.1. Lineage (GTDB taxonomy): Bacteria > Bacteroidota > Bacteroidia > Cytophagales > Cyclobacteriaceae > JBCBSS01. Next base: position 7,299 of record JBCBSS010000153.1, on the reverse strand, counting down.
CAATTTAATCGTGAGAACAAAACGGTTTTTCATCCCCATACCAACATGGCCAAAGCCGCTTTGAATATGATGACCAGAACGTCAGCTGAGGATTATGCCCGTGATGGTATTTATATGACCAGTGTGGATACAGGTTGGATTACGGATGAAAACCCGGCACCGAAAAGAGAGAAATTGAGAAGCCAGGGTTTTGTACCCCCTCTTGATGTTATTGACGGCGCATCCAGGGTTTTCGCACCTATTGCCGATGGTATCAATAACCCTGAGAGTATCCAATACGGCGTCTTCTTAAAGGACTATAAAACAACGGATTGGTAATGGAGAAAAATTCGGAGAATAAGGTTGTTTGCCCAGTTGATATCGTTCCGGAGAATCTGCCCTTTGATTATGCCGAAATCAAACCATTAGTTGATCATATCTCATCCAATGCAGATGCTGAGCATGTCATTACCTTCCAAAGAGGTACCGTTACGGAAGACAATCGCTTAGATTGCTGTAAACAGAATCTTGGCCCAGGAGGTGCCAAGCTGCTTACTGAGTCACTGAAGTTTAACGATAAGATCAAATCCATTTTGTTTGGAACTGGAGGCATCGGCAATGAAGGCGCTGAAAGTGTAGGTGAGCTTCTGCATACCAACAATACTATCGAAACAGTGTACTTGGGCTGCAACCTGATTGAAGGAAAAGGAGTGGACGCTATCACAGAAGGATTGAAATATAATACAGGGGTAAAGGCACTTTGGCTCAAGCGCAATCCCATTGGCAGTCAAGGCGTCAAATCTTTAATCGAGTTGTTCAAGGTCAACCGCCATATCAAAACCCTTGATTTGGTCAATACCGGATTTCATTTGAATGATCTTGAAGCCTTGATAGACACTTTGGTGCGACTCGATTATCCCATAGAAAGGCTTTACCTCTCCGGTAATCACCTTAGCCCTGATGCCTCTGCTGTCCTTAACCGACTGCTTTTAAACCCCCACCTTAAGGAGCTTTATTTAGGAGTAAATCAACTTGGTGATGCCGGAATGGAGGGTTTTGTAACTAACCTTTCTAACAACAAAAGCTTGCAATACCTCTCTCTTTCTAGCAATGGCATCACCAGCAGAGGACTAGGAACATTGCTCGAAGCACTTAAGAATACTAACATAATATCTCTTGATCTAGGGCATTTGCCTTCTACAAAAGTGCTGGGCGCGAATCCCAATGAAATTGGTGATCAAGGTGCCAAGTTGCTGGCCGAATTCTTACGAGTTAACACCACCCTTAAGTCGCTCAATATCCGAAAGAATAGAATTGGTGTTTATGGCCTCTGGCAAATTTGCGATGCCCTTGAGTTTAACCATAAACTCATCCAACTTGACTATTCCGCACTCAGAAGTGAAAAGGTAAAAGCAAAACTATCCGCACTGCTCGAACGAAATCGACGCTCGAACCCGCCCTTGGAAATACCTCATGATGTGCTGAGCATTAAGAGTGTATATCGGTAGAACTAGCTTCATCAAAACTATTCTGCATTCCATCTTTTAACTGCGTCCTTCAGCCATTGAGGTTTGTTGTCCATTACAATCTTAGACATGTCATGTTTTTTCGTGGCTTCATCGGCGATCTCATGAAGTTGCTTTAGGGGAGGGACATCCCATTTCGCTCTTTCTTCATCCGTGGTCTCCGGATCAACATCCCATAATCGTAACCTCACTCCATCAGGCACATATTGCAATCCGTACTTTTGAGGCTTTCCTTGGTACATTAACCACCTGTCATAAGCAGCGGCAGTAAATCGCTTGGCTTCGGGGTAGTCTAAATCAACACTTTTTAACCCAAAGTTATATGCCTGCCAAAAGTCTTCCGGACAGTCTCCATGAAGAAACATGATACAAGCATGGAAGTAATCCTGACCTGAAAACTGTTTATCCGTTTCTAGCAGTAATTGAACCCTCCTGATTCGCTCCTTAAGTTTTTTTCGAAAAGCTGCGTATGCTGGAGTTCCGTTAGGAGGTTGGTTTAGGCACTCTTGTTGATCCTCATCAAATAATCTTTTCAGCTCTTTATCCATCTTACTTTGTATGGCCAAGTGGTGTATTGAGTTACGTTCATCTCAAAAGGGTATCATTTTCTACCTTCCTATTGACAAGGGCAGGTGATGTCCAACAAGATACTAAGCAAGGCTTTTGAAATTACCCCTTACTATTAAAGATATGATAAGTATCATATGAGAACTACCTGTATTTCAATTTCTAAGCTCTTCCATTTCTACGATCATGGTTTCAAGCTTCCTGAAAACGCGTCCATAGACCATGTTTAAATCCCAATTGTAGATTTTACCACCGAAGGCATAAATGAGAATGGCTATGGCAATTGCTATGACCCATGCAAAAGTGGGAATTCCGTATGTGAGATGAAATCCAGAGTTGGCAATCGCGTTGCTCGTTGCTTCTCCAACCTTTAGGGCATGCACGATTGGCATTAGGGAGGCCAGAAATATTAAGGGGTACAAAAAACGCATCATTTTCACGTTACCTGAAATCGCGGTTTTAAGCCAATTATCATAGGCTTTAAGGTAATCATAGCTATTCAAACTGGTATCAATCGCCTTCAGGTTCTTCCCCTTCTTGACACTAACCCAACAGAGCCACATTGACAGCGATAAAATGAATATTCCGGCGAAGGGTGTCCCAAGCACTGCATACAACACCATGTTCAAAGAAGCGAAGATCAAAATGGCGTAAATGTTGACCTTCATCATTCTATTCAATTTTTCGATGATGGTTTTCGACTTCCGATTGTACAGATTGTTAACCTTTGGTGCCACTAATGCCTCGCTGTCCAAAAAACCCTTTTTCCAAATTGATTCAATTGACTTTTCCATCTAATAATTTTTTTAAGCGTTCCTTTATCCTTTTGATCCGCACACCAATGTTGTTGGCATTGGTGCCAATGATATCAGCGATTTCTTGGTATGATTTTTCTTCCAGGTAGAGTAGAATGACTCCTCTATCTACTTCTGACAACTGCCTTATGGCGTGATACAAATGCTCGAGGGATTCATCAGCGAATGCACGACTATCTTCAGTGAGTTCATCTGGCAGGGCATCAGAAGCGAAATATTGACTCCTACTTTTCTTTTTCTTAAGTAGGGTCATGCACACATTCAAAGACAATCTGTATATCCATGTAGACCACTCGGATTGTTGCTTGAAACTGTCACTGCTTCTCCAAATCTGCAGACAGACTTCCTGATAGTAATCTTCGAAGTCCTCTTGCGTATTGGTATACGCCCTACATATTTTGATAATGATAGGTGCAAATGGTAGAATCGATGAAGAATAAAAATCGCTGCTCAATCTATTTTTTCCCTATTTAGTGGCTGGAATTAGAAATCATTACACCAGAATGAAATTATTTTTTATCATTGGCCGGGGTCAGATAGAATTTGGATATTAGATACCTTAATCGCTGTTTTCCTCAAAGCAGGAGCTTATTTAACTTCCAGGTTCATTCTCAATGCGAATGCCATGATGGCCAATGAATAAACTACAACGATTACGGATTGAATCACTAAACCTACGCCGGTAAGTTGGAAAGCCACCACCAGACTTGATAGCATGCTAAAAAGTAACAAGCCTTTCCATCGGATGATGAAAAACCCTACCATCTTTTTGATCTGAACAAGCTGAAAAGTAATACGCATTAAGCCAGATAGAACCGTCGCTATGGCTGCACCTGACACTCCAATTTCTGGAATAAGAAAAATATTCAATAGAATGTTGACTATCAAAAACATCAACGTATTGAATATCTCTTGCCGGTAACCACCAGCCATTTGTAACAGGCTGGAAGAAGGACCTGCCGAGATATGCATCAGGGCATTGATAGAGAGTATTAGAATTAATAATTGCACACTATCCGCATCGGTAATGTCAATGAATACCTGTAATATATATATGGCAAATACATTCATAAACAGGAACAGTATGCCATTCATGATCTGTGACCATCTGCCTAAGGTGAAATAAAGGATCTCCAGTGTTTTGTATTCGGTCTGCTCCACTAAGGTTGCTGCTCTTGGTTTAAAAAGTGTGGCAAATGAACCATGTATCATCAGTAATACATTGGCAATGGTAGAAGCCAATACGTAGTAACCAACATTGTCAGGAGTTGAAAGCCATCCCAACATAAGCCGGTCTACGTTAAAGACCAACATTATCCCTAATGAGGATATGAATAAAGCATTACCGAGGTGTAGCGTGTACTTGATTGCACCAATAGAAAAACGGAAGCCTGCCTCTTTTAAAATGCCATAACTGAATAGCACAGAAATAGTCAAAGCTGCCAAGCCGCTGAGAACATAGACAGCTACGGCATATTCTATACTAGTATCAAATAACAATAGACTGAGCAGTCCTACCGTTCTGGCCATCACTTCAGCCAATCCTGGCCAGATCGATTTTCTCACTTTATCAAAATTGACCAGAATGGCTCTGAAGACATTGATAAAGGTAGTTGAGATGACCAGGAGACTAATAGTTCTGAAATTACCTACCTGATTACTGTTCAAAATTAAATCGCATAAGGGATCGGCAACGGCCAAAAGCACAACGTAGGATAGGGTTGAGGTGCCTAAAGCAGTGTATAGTATGTTGGGTAGAAGATCTTTCCGTGCTGATTGTTGCTTATCCTTACCAATGGCCTTGAAAATGACATTAGGCAAGGAGAAAGTGCTCATTTGTGCTACAAGGTTGACTACGCTCATCATGAGCATGAACAGACCAAACGAAGTCAATCCAAGTACGGAATGAAGTAAGAAAATGTTGATGACTCCAAATGCTTTCTGGCCGAAACTCCCTGAAGCTATCCCAAGGCCTTGTTTGATAATTTTTGGAATCATCCGGTAAACATAATGAAAGTCAGGTCATTATCGATGTCTGCTTGAAGGCCATAAAAGAACGGATACGATCAGAAATTGGTAAGTGTTTTTAGTCTGCTATAGTTAGATTTATGCCATACCTGCTAAATCTACTGTAAGTGAGCAATAAAAAACTGGTTTCAGTCATCATGGCAACCTATAATCGCAGCAATATCATAGGCTATGCGATAAAGACTGTCATCAATCAGGTTTACACTGACTGGGAACTGCTCGTGATCGGCGATCATTGTACAGATGACACGGGAAAAGTAGTCAACGAATTCGGTGATTCCCGTGTCACGTTTTTCAATTTACCTGAGAATATTGGCGAGCAGTCCGGCCCGAATAACTTTGGGTTAGACCAGGCCAAAGGAGATTATATAGCCTTTTTAAATCATGATGACCTTTGGTTTCCAGATCACTTGTCCTCCCTTGTAGCTTGTATTGAGGAAAATAATGCTGGTTTGGTTTATGCGTGGTGGAATCCTGTATCCGCCGGGCCACATCATTTTAAACCAATGATGATAGACCCTGATCATAATTATACGCTACAGACATTTGTACCGGCTTCAGCATGGCTGTTCGATAAAGAAATAATCAATAAAGTTGGTAAATGGCGATCTTTCAAAGAGATATATGACATCCCTTCACAAGATTGGCTGAAAAGAGTACATCTCAGTAAAGTGCCGATTAAATCTACCGGCCACCTCACCATGCTTGCTATCCAATCAGGGCCACGTAAAAATGTATATGTGAACAGGGATTATGTTGAGAATGCTCATTGGTACGAGCGATTAGAAAACCCTGATGAAGTTCGGGTAGAAATTCTAAGTAGAAACCTGATTTACAGCGCCAGAAAAGACCGGGCATTACTGGGTCATCTAAAGACTTTCGTGTGGAATCTATTCAAAGCATTACTAATTCAATTCAATATTAGACCGACCGCTGCCAAGTATTTTTTTCGCTTTCGAGGCAAAGGAGGGTTTTTGAATAACTTAAGAAATAAAAGAGGTTTAAAACGCATATAAGATGAGTTGGAAAATAACTAACCTGAAAAAAGACAAGCAGAGCATTACTTCTGACTGGGACTTAAAAGACCAAAAGCTGATAGATGGTGTCAGGTTCAAAGAGGTGAAAAACGTGATGAAGTTTGACGGCATGCTCACCGAGGTCTACAGAAAGGATTGGGCACTTGATGATGAGGATGTGGATCAGGTATTCCAAATTAAGATGCATCCTGGTGCTATATCCGGCTGGCATGCGCATGAGTACACCACAGATAGAATATTCATTAACGATGGCGTGATCAGAGTGGTGCTTTATGATGGCCGTCAGGATTCACCCACTTACGGACTGATCAATGAATTCAAAGCCGGTATCAGTCGCCCCATGTTGGTGGGCATCCCGCCTAAGGTATTTCATGCTGTACAAAACATTCATTACGGAGAATCCTCTCTGCTTAATATAGTCGACAAGGCTTATGAGTATGAAGGCCCTGACCACTGGAGGGTACCGATCGATCACCCGGATATTCCTTATAAGTTTGGATAGTCTAAGGAATATTCCAATACGTCGATTTATAGGAGGTTTGATAAAACTCAATGCATAATTGCCATGACTAAGGCGGATATTATAACCGATTGGCAGGCGGGTAACTCTAAGCTTGATTGGCGTAATTTGAATAACCAAGGCAAGCAAGATTGGCTAAAGGCTTGCTTACAATGGAGTGGGCTTCCTTCAACACCGATTCTTGCCAAGACTTATGAAATTGATGGGCAGCAGATAGGATCAAACGTCGATTATTATTGCTTGACTGGAGAAGTGTTTTTCGGATTTCGAGGGTATTTTGGACAAGACATTGATGGCTTCTACGATTGTTTTTCCGAGATATACATGTTTAATCCTGAGAAAAAGCTGGTCAAGAACGGTGCAACTGTACTATTTAAGAATAGAGACTTGATCGATAACGTGTTAGGCGAAGATTATCTTAATGAGTTAATATCCATTTTTGTTAAGCGTAATTTTCAAGTGCGATTTGAACCTTATTAGTAATTTGTTCAACAACTTTGAGCCTATAATCAATTGAATCAAAATACCATTACTTTATTTGAACGTCTTATTGAAAACATAAAAACAAGAAGAGGTTTGTATGTTTTTGATCCCTCTTACTCTTCCCTTGTTGCTTTTATATGTGGCTATATTTTAGGCGTAAGAGATGCTCAAGGCTTCGATTATTCAGAAGAGTTTCACAAATGGCTAGAGAAGAAGGAAGGAAAGGAAGAAAAAGACGCCAAGGAAGAAGCGAAGAAACCTAAAAATGTCACCTTGAAGGAACCTCTGACGTCTGGAGTAGAAATCGTCGACAAAAAGGATCCGTCTGCCGAGTCTATTGCTGC
>JBCBSS010000152.1:0-19240 GCA_039819065.1 Bacteroidota bacterium | reverse complement strand
GCGAGTGGAACGATTGTAGAGACATTAGACAATACGAACAGTACCCCACAGACGGTGACCTATACGTTCACGGCCAGCGCTAATGGCTGTCCTGTACAAGTGACCAGCGTAGATGTAGTGGTAGACCCAACGCCTACGTTCACTAACCTACCGGCTACGGCTACGATCTGTAGCGGTGACCAGTTGAACTTCACGCCGACCAGTGATGTGGCGGGTACGGTATTCACCTGGACCAGCGGCACACCTACCAACATTACGGGCAATACCGATGGTGTTGGCGCTATCACGGACATATTGACCAATACAGGCAACGACATAGAGGTGATCACCTATACGATCACGGCGACGGGCCCAGGCCCAGAGAGCTGTGCGAATCCTGTGACACAGGACTATGTGGTGACGGTCAACCCAGCGGTAACACAAACGATCACCAACAATGATCCTATTGTGTGTGAAGGAGTCCCTGTAGACATTGATTACGATACGCCGACAGAGAATGGCGACATCACTTTGACAGCGACCTATCCATCCGGTGTAACGGGCAGTGTAGATTACACCGGTCAGAGCATCGGGGCGAGTGGAACGATTGTAGAGACATTAGACAATACGAACAGTACCCCACAGACGGTGACCTATACGTTCACGGCCAGTGCTAATGGCTGTCCTGTACAAGTGACCAGCGTAGATGTAAGGGTGGATCCGACACCTGATGTCAGCGCTAGCGACCAAACTATTTGTAGTGGTGAAACTACTAATATTGTAATTACCAATCCTAACGGGGTGGCGGGTACTACATTTAGCTGGATTGTACAAAGTACCACTAATACTCTGGGTGCCACACCAGGCACAGGAGCTGTTATTTCACAGCAGTTAGCCAGTGCAGATGGCGACAATGCAGGTACTGTCGTATACGAAATAACGCCAAGTGCTGCCGGATGCGATGGAACACCGATTCTAGTGACAGTAACCATAAATGCTACTCCGGTAGCAGAAGTTGCAGAACCACTTCAAAGCAGGTGCGACGGGGAAATGACCAATGTCGTGTTAATCAATCCTAACATTCCTGGAACACTTTATCGATGGACAGTTGATCAGATGGGGGTTAATGGAGCAAGCGATCAGGTGATGCCGGTGAGTGGGCCTATACAACAAACGGTCAACCTGGATGTAGTCAATGTACCGGGCACTGTAAGGTATACCATTATTCCTGTTAGTCCGGATAACTGTGAGGGCTCGCCTATTACATCTATCGTTAGAGTACTTCCTATACCGTCAGCATCAGCTATGGATCAAACGGTTTGTAGCGGTGATGAAGCTTTAGTTAACATAACACCTGATCCAAACAATGTTATTGGCACTGCTTTCTCATGGACAGCAAGCCCTTCTGCCAATGTTATAGGCAGCTTTGACGGCGATGGTTCGACTATCAGACAAACGCTGACAACGACCGATGCCAACGTCGGTACTGTAGTTTACACGATTACTCCGACTGCTGAAGGGTGTGTTGGGGCGACTTTTGATGTAACAGTAACAGTCAATCCTCTGCCAACATCAGATGCAGGTGCTGACTTTATAGTATGTGACCCGGTAAGCTTTGATGTGGTTGGTACCGTAGGAGGTAGTGCCGTATCTGGTACATGGACAATCATGGGCGGTTCTGGAGCTGGAACACTGTCCTCTAGTTCTACCGTAGGAAATACAGTAACGGCTACTTACACTGTAGATCCAGCTGACCTTGATCAGTTTGTTACCTTCCAGTTAGAAACTAATGATCCTGATGGTACGGGGCCTTGTGTTAGTGCATTTGACGAAGTGGTTGTTCATGTCAGTTCTTTACCGGTAGTATTCTTTACCGCTCCAGCGGCTGTGGCAGAGAATGGTGCTCCTTTGAGTATCACGGCTAATCAGGCTGGAGGGTTATTTACGATTACACCAGGTTCAGGCTTAGGAACCACATTCGTCAATTCTTCAGGAGTTGATGAAGTTATATTTGATCCTGGGGCAGCCACTGCGGGTACAATAAATACTATTACATATTCATTTACAGACCCCGCCACTGGTTGTATGAATATGATATCCAGAGATGTAATCGTGAATCCAGTAACATCGATAGATTTTGTGGTTGATAATGCGATTGAAGATGTTTTGGGACAACCACAGATATGTGCAGAGAGCGGATTGGTTAGACTCTTTGGTAATCCACCTGTTAGTAGCGGTGATCCGGGTACAGAGTTCACAGTGCCTACGGGCTTTGATAATCCTATAGAAATAAGTGGAGGTCAATTCTTTATTCAAACTGATGGACTAGAGCCAGGTACATATCCTATACAATACATATTCGTTGATGGTATCGTTACCAATGCTATTACAAAGAACATCATTGTATACCCAACTCCCGTTGTTGAAATCGATGTGGATACTACCAATTGTATAGATGATGTTGTACAGTTTAATGATGCATCTTTCTTGTCATCTACACCATTTTCGTCTAGCATTATCGAATGGCATTGGGACTTTGGTGACGGAGGTTCCAGCTCCCTTCAGAACCCTACACATCAATATATGGATCCAGGTACGTATAACGTTACACTTACGGTTACCACCGATGCTCCTACTGCTTGTAGTAGTTCTACGACAGTACAAATAGAAATTGGTCAAGTGCCGAATGTGCTTTTTGACTGGACAAATATTTGTAATGGGGATGCTACAGAATTTATTGATCTATCGGATACAGGAGACGGGGGCATTAGTACCATAGTGAATTATACATGGGATTTCGGAGATGGTGAATCTATTCAAGATACTACTAGCGCTGTCATTAATGCCCACGGTGGAAGGACCACAGGAATGGCAGAAAACCCTTTCCACGAATATGTATTAGACGGTAATTATGATGTTACACTTACAGTAAGAACTGATAACGGTTGTGTGGCTTCTGCCCAACAATCTGTTTTCATACTCCCGTTCAGAGTGGTTACACCATTACCCGGTGAAGAATATTCTGAAGACTTTGAAGCCGACGATGGTGGTTGGGAGGTAGAAGCCTTACTTGACCTTGATACCAACATGCCAAGTGACACCAGCTGGTTGCTTACTTTACCTAATGGGAACACGATTAATTCAGCGGCTTCCGGTGTTCGTGCCTGGTGGACAGGTAGAAATAGTGGTTCCGGAGAAGGAACTTACTTCCCTTCTGAACAGTCGGTAGTCAATGGTCCGTGCTTTGACCTTTCACAATTATCACGTCCTAAAGTGGAAATGGATATTTGGGTGGATACACAGGTTGGCTTTGATGGTGCCGTATTACAGTATTCTATTGACGGAGGACTTATCTGGAGTAACATTGGCGTGATTGGCGAAGGAATTAACTGGTATAATGAGCAAGGCTTATTAGGTAATCCTGGTCAACAAACCATTGGACAGGTAGGCTGGTCGGATGTTTCCGGAGAGTGGAAAAATGCCAGATTTAGTTTGGACGAAATCCCTATTGACGAACGGAATTTCGTTCGATTACGTGTTGCATTTGGTAGTGACGAAAATAATCCTTCAGGAACTGATCTTAATGGTTTTGCCTTTGATAATGTATTTGTAGGACAACGTCAGCGCAATGTGTTGATCGAGCATTTTAGCAATTCTACGCTGAACATAAGTAATGACGCTAATGCATACATTTATGGGCTTTATAATGACCAACAGGATGAGATTGACACTGTAGACTTTACCATTCTACAGTATCACATTGCTACACCTTCGCCTGACCAATTGAACCGAGACAACCCAATCGGTCCAAGTGCCAGGTCGATTTTCTACGGTGTATCACAGCCACCATCGACCTCTTTAGACGGTAATCTGGGCGGCGAGTTCGGCGGTAATCCATTTGATATAGCTAGAGTAGACATTGAGCGTAGAGCTCTGGTAGATCCATTATTCGATATTCAAATTGATACCTTGCCAAGAAATAGAAGCACACTGGCTGTTAACTTAACCATTACAGCTAAAGGCTCATTAGATGCTCCAATTCTTGTTAATGCGGCTCTAGTCGAGATGGGGCTTACCGGAGATTCGGGAGATAGTGTAACCAATGTGCTAAGGAAACTGATTTTTGGAGAAGGTGAGGTGATCAATATGGAATGGTCTGACGGAGTGAGCCGCAACGATCTTACAGCAGAAGTGAACATTGACGTTCCTATTGAGAACCCTGACAGACTAGCAATTATCGCTTTTGTGCAGGATGTAGTAACACGAGAGATATATCAATCCGAATTCATGTTAGGCCCGGTGAAAGACGCAGGTGATATTGTAGGATTAGAGGAAGAACTGATTTCTCAAGCAGAGAATATAGAAGTATATCCTAACCCAACTTCGGGTATTTTGAATTTTGAAGCCAATTTTGAATTGATTGACGACTATGATTGGAAAATTGTTGATCAGCGTGGTGTCGAAATCAAAAAAGGTAATCTGGACTTTGGACGGGATAGTAGATACACTGTCGAAGTTAAAGATATTCCTGAGGGGGTTTACTTCCTGGTCATAGGATCAAATGATACGGCGTTAGTACATAAGAAGATAGCCATTGTACATACGAGATAAGATGTTGTAGAAAAGGATACTCATCCCGACTCCTAAGAACCTATTTGGATTTAAGGCTTTGATAATCAAATGGATAAATCTCTCAACTACCGCCGAAGGAAGGTTATACTCAAAATGACCTTCGAAACAATCATTTGAGATAACCTCAAAGTAAGCTGAGCGGCTTGCCGGGCCCATTCAGCAGACTGTACAGTGACACGGTTATTATTCGCCTATTAAAACGAAAGGTGCCCAATAATAGGGTGAGGAATACTTTCCTTCGCGAATCATATTGAGCTTGGTCTCCCTCAAAGGTTGACTATAATTGCCGTACATGCTTTTATTGAGAATGCGACCATAAAAGTCGATCATGAGGTCGGAGGTAGACTCATCGGCGACAGTCCATAAGGACACCATAATGTTGCTTGCGCCTGCAAATACCAGAGCCCTTGTCAATCCAATGATCCCTTCACCTTTTGATATCTTACCTAGACCTGTTTCGCAAGCGGAAAGAGTGACAAGATCAGCGTTCATATTCAGATTGTAAATCTCACCGGCAAAAAGATTACCATCCTCTGAGCCTTTAGCGTCTTTTGATAGGAATATCCTTGACAGTTCTTGATTCTCCTCGTCCACTGTGCCATGTGTGGCGAAATGCAAGTATTGATAATCTGCGATACGATCCGACTTGATGAGGTCTTCAGTTGCCTTTTCGTAAGTGAAATCCATGGCCGTTAACCCCTTAGCGCTGAAAGATTGCTTGATGGTTTCAACCTCTCTGGCTGTACCGGGTAATGAAGGGAGTATTATATCCTCTTCTTCAAAGTTGACCGGAGCGCAAAGCAGTATACTAGATAGTTTGCTGGTACTATTATCACTTGTTTGACCTTGGTAGAATAGGGTAGCAGAGTATGCATAACTGAAAGCATACTTTTCGATTAGATAATCAAACTTATCGAAATCAGCTTCTTCTTCTTTTAACTTCTTAGTTATTAAAGTTTCAAAAGGTATAGTGCCCAATCTTCCGGTTGGTACCAACACTAATTTTTCTATAGTAGATGACAACCTACCTGCAAAAAGCTGTTTGTACAGATTACTTGCAGCTTCGTTAAAAACCTCTGGTGACTGATAAAGTATTGAATTTCTTAAACCAGTAATATATCTGTTGAAATCTACTCGTTGGCTCAGGTTTTTAACTTTGAAGTCCTTTTTAGTGACATAGAATATGTAAACGCGAGAAGCACCTTCTGAAATGAAATAGCTAACGACAGCAGTTTTGTCATCTAGCTTTTGTTGTATATCATCAATGGATGGTATTTGCGTATTGAACTTAAGGTTAAAATACTCCGGATATTTTTGCTCCAATTCCGTTGTAAAAGCCTCGTAGTTTCTGTTCAATTCCAAGAGCCTTTGTCTGAACTTTTGTTCTTCTTCAACACCCGGCTTGGCCGCTAGTCTTTGCTCAATAAAAGCAATTTCTGATTTCAGTTCTTTTTCCTGATCTAATATTGAAACGGGAAGATTGGCAAAGGATTTGGCATCAGCGTCTGCTATACTTTCAAGTAATACGGCGGACTTACTCTTTTCTGAGAAATAGAATGCTCTTTCATAGTGCGGTTTCTTTTTGAAGGCAACATCACCCATGGTGTAGGCTATCTTTATACCTTCTTCATATACCTGCTCAGCTATCGCTCCCAGTGCTATTTTATCGTTTTCATTGGACAGAACACGTCTGACCTTATCGATTAACTTGTCACATTGCTCTAACGATGCCAATGCTTGCTCCAGTTCTGAAAACTTAAGCGTCTTGCCGTAGTACCTGGCTTCAAAAGCCCTTGATTTATAAAGTAATGAGTTGATTAGCGTGTTGGCATTATAATAGATATCTATGCTCGGAAGTTGTTCTACATCGGAACTATTGAAATTCGGGACATTGGCCTCAATAGCTTTCTGAAAGTTTTCTAAACCCAATTGAAAATCGCCTTGGTCCATATGAACATTACCAAGGAAATTGTAGGTATTGGCGACGTCAGGGTGCTCCGGACCAAAGGATTGTAGATAGATGTCTAGGGCTTGTTCGTAATATTGTTGTGCACTATTAAAATCATTTGAAGCTCTGTAAATGTTACCCAGACCCGATAGGACAAACGCCTCATTGGGGTGACCATCCGGATAGATTGCCCTCCAAATATCAAGTGCTGTTTCGAGGTTATTAATAGCATCACCATAAAGCTCCAACTTAGCATAAATGAACCCAGTGTTGGTATTGGCCTGAGCTATCTTTTCATGATTTCCTTTATATAGCTTTTGATATACCGTCAGGGCTTTCTCATAATTGTCCAAGGCCCTGTCTGGGTTAGTATTGCTATAAATAAGCCCAATATCGTTATAAGACGCGGCTATAAGCTCATGTTCGTCACCGTAAAGCTTTTTCCTTATATCTAATGCCCTTAAGATATTTTGCTCCGCCTGATCGTATTTGCCAGCGTTCCAGTAGGCTATAGCTATGCTGTTAAGGCTACTGGCGTACCCATCAGTTTCTCCCAGATTATTCTTTTCGTAGAAAGTCAGTGATTGATTGAAATTCTCTTGGGCTAAGTCGAGTCTTCCCTGCCTTAGATAAAGCTCACCTCTCACACGAGAAATATCACCATTCTCCTCGTTTACAGAGGAAAGAATTCCTTCAGCATCTTCCAATCTACCTTCCCGGATAGCAGTTGAAGCATTCTCAAGTTTTTTTTGTAGCTCATTTTGGGCACTCAGTAAAAAGGGCACAATTGAGATTGCCCATAATAGTAGCAGTTTTTTCATTATTAAAATCTAACAACGTAAGCGATAGACAATACCGAGTCACGGGTGAGCTCATCGGGATTAACAGAGCGTTGGCTTATTTTGACGCCGTATATGAATTTGACACCATTGTGCACATTAAACTGGTAGCCGACGCCCATCAAACCAGAAAGGGCTAGTCCGGTGGTGCCCGGAAGCTTGACTCTTTCGTTTGAAGATGGATTTAGAATTTCGTCTCGTGTGATACGCCAAATGGGGAGAAGACCAACGTTGAAATTAATTCTCGAAAACCTAAAATTACGTTCAACGCGTAGCATAACATCCGTACCACGCCTAAGGTTTTCGGATAGATCATGCATCAAAAGGTATTCCTGATTCTCAAAACCCGCCCATTGTTCGAACCTGAATTGGTTGCCATTGGTGCCAAACGCCTGCTGATAGCCTGCCGCAATAAGCCATCCCTTACTTATTAAAGATACACCCGCAATCAGATCAGTAGACCCCAAACTGACTTGATAATACATAGGATAGTCAAAACCACGCTCAGTGTCAATATTGGAGTTTCCGGTCGGTATCTTAGTCCCCAGGGTAGCGTTTATATCAAACTTGTCCGAGGAATACAGATTAGTACTGGCGCTGAGAGATATGTCGGCGAGCCCAGAAGTACTTCCCAAATCGCCCTCTACCCATTGATAGGGTACTTTTAATTGGATGCTGGTTTTTTCCGATAAACCGAAGGTAAAGTCCAATGTTGTTACATTGATAACTGGGGATAGTGTTGTCTGGCCTTGGTATTGGCTGATTTCAAGCGCTCGCAGCTTGAAGTTGACGTTTTTATTATAAGCCTGATCAGGCTTCATCGCCCCCATTGTACAAAACCCTGCATCACTACACCCTTGCCCATAAACGTAAGAGGTAAGGGATATAAATAAAACGACCAGAAAAAATTTGTGCGAGCCCATAATTGTCTTAAAAGGTGATTAAAGATAAAAATAAATTAGTTTTAGCACTTCTTAGAATTAAGATATACAACTATTACGGTACAATTGATAAAACGGAAGCTTCAGGTATACCCGGATTAGACCACCTTTGACATATGCACGACAAATGGTGCATTTCATTCGGTGAATGGATCGAAAACAAGAAAATGAATAAAAGAGCACATCGCATAAGCAAAGCAGGTAATATCAATCGTCTTCAGATTGTAGAAACCGATTTAGAAGCACCCGCCCCCAATGAAGTACAGGTTGATGTCAAGGCCATCGGCCTAAACTTTGCCGACATTTTCGCCATGTACGGTTTATACAGCGCAACCCCCAAAGGCAGTTTTGTTCCCGGATTGGAATACGCCGGTGTTGTAATCCAGGTTGGGGATGATGTGGAGAGTGTTAAGCGAGGTGATAGGGTAATGGGAGTTACCAAATTTGGAGGGTATACGTCAGCTATCAATATTGACCATCGTTATATTACCAACCTCCCTGATGACTGGAGCTTCCAGGAAGGAGCAGCTTATTTAGTACAGGCACTTACCGCATACTATGCATTGGTAAATTTAGGAGGGCTAAAGCAAGGAGATACCGTTCTCATACACAGCGCCGCAGGAGGAGTAGGCCTATTAGCCAATAGAATAGCCAAGAAATTAGGAGCATTCACTATCGGAACAGTTGGAAACGAAAGAAAGATTCCACTGCTGAAATCCGAAGGTTATGATCGCTGGATAGTAAGAGGAGGGTATTTTAGTCAGAAATTGAATGAGGCATTACACGGTCGTGACTTGAACATTATATTAGAGTGCATAGGAGGGAAGATATTCAAGATTGGCTATGAGCTCATGGCTCGTCAAGGTAGAATGGTGGTTTATGGCTCGGCACGATACGGACAAACCGGAGCTCGCCCTAACTACCTTAAGTTAATTGCTAAATACTTGACCCGCGCAAAAATAGACCCTCAAAAGATGATTGAGGAGAATAAGGCTATTCTCGGTTTTAACCTGATATGGTTATATGATAAAGCCGATTTGATGAGGGAAATTCTCATTGAGTTAGAAACTTTAAACCTTCCAGCGCCCTATGTGGGGCATCAATTCCAATTTGAGGAAATGAAGCAGGCTATTCAGTTATTCCAAACAGGTCAAACTACGGGAAAGGTTATTGTCAATGTATGATTGGCATTAAATGCCTTTGCCATTCATACGTTGAAAGTATTCTTGCGCTGCCTGCTTAACCTTCGGCGCTAGAATAATGGCTGAGATCATAGTAGGAATAGCCATTAGTGCAAACGTACCGGATATTAGGCTTTCTATAGCCTCCATAGAAGCCACCGCGCCAACTACGGTCATTATAATATAGAAGTAGTTGTAGCCATTTTTATACTTAGCTCCGACAAGAAAAGAGAGACATTTTGTTCCGTAATATGAATAGGTGAATAGCGTTGATAAGGCAAATATCAAAACGCAAATCATCAATAAGTAACTTCCAATATGAGGTATAGCTAAATCAAAAGCTTTTACCGTCAGACCTACACCTTGTATAGCGCCAGTCAAACTTTCGTCTTTCTGTACATCGGTGATCAAAATAGCCAATGCAGTCAAAGTGCAAACTAATAATGTATCTATGGCCGGGCCAAGCATGGCAACTAACCCCTCTCTGACCGGCTCGTTTGTTTTGGCTGCACCATGAGCCATGGGTGCGGTTCCAATACCCGCTTCATTAGAGAAAGCTGCTCTTCTGGCACCCAGCACTATTAGTCCTCCTAAAGCCCCTCCAAACATAGCATCTCCGTCGAAATTTTTGGCAGTAAACGCATTGTTGAAAATTTGTCCTAGATAATGAGGGATAAGGTCGTAGTTAATAATAAGTATATACAGCACACAGAGGAAGTAAATGACTACCATTACAGGTACCATCTTGCTGGCCACTTTACCGATACGTTTAATTCCTCCGAATATCACAAAAGCAGTGATGACAGTAATTACCAGACCGGTGATAAACCTGGAAGAAAAACCGGTATCCCAACCATTTGGCTCTAACACTACATGATGCACGACAGCAGTAAGCTGATTGGATTGGAAGCTCGGCAAACATCCGAAAAGCCCTGCCACACAGAAAAGAATGGCTAATGGTTTCCATTTGCTTCCTAAGCCTTCCATGATGACATACATTGGCCCACCTTGGAGCTCACCATTAGAGTCCTTACCGCGAAACATAATGGCTAATGTACAAGTGAAGAATTTTGTGGCCATTCCTACCACGGCGATGACCCACATCCAGAAAATGGCTCCGGGCCCTCCAGTTGATATCGCAATCGCAACCCCGCTGATGTTACCCATACCCACGGTTGCAGAAAGTGCAGTGGAAAGTGCTTCGAAGTGGTTGATTTGGCCCGGATCGTCCTTTTTGTCGTATTTACCCCTAAGGATGTTGATAGCGTGCCCGAAGTATTTAAATGGTATGAATTTAGAATAAAGTACGAAAAAGAAACCACCACCCAACAACAAGAAAAGTAACGGCATCCCCCAAATCCAACCCGCAAAATCAATAATTAATTGCTCTAGAAAATTATTCTGATTTTCTTCCAAAATGGTGCTGCTTAATAGTCAAAATACCGCCAAAGATATAAATTCCTAAAGCTTACGGAAGTTTTTACTCAAGTAAATGTTGACTATTGCTAGCGCGCGACCAACTGAATAACCTATTTAGAATGAAATAAAATGTTGATTTAATTATTAATTAGCCTTGTAGGCCAACTTGCCCTGAGAAACTGCCATCAGGTTGGATAACTGATACAAAATTCTACAGCCTACATTGGCGTCCCATTCCGAGCTGTGAATAGGTCGAGGTGTGATAGAAACGTCGTCGAACGCTGGTGAAACTTCGCATAAGTCAAAGCCAATAATTTCTCTTCCCGACCTGACGATACTATCGATCAGAAAAAGCGCTTCTTGAAAAGAAAGCCCTCCAGGCACTGGCGTTCCAGTATTAGGACATAAACTTGGGTCTAGTCCATCTATATCAAAACTGATGTAAACCTTTTGTGGAAGTTGGGTAATGATATCTTGACAAATCAATTGCCAGCTATCACCGTTGAATAATCTGAACCTTATATCTTGATCCAAATAGCTCTTAATCCGGCCATTTGAACTTCGGACCAAATCATTCTCCTCCTCACAAAAATCCCTGATACCCACCTGTACCAGCTTAGCGACTGACTTTGAATCCAAAGCATTGTACATGATGGAAGCATGGGAATACTCAAAACCTTCATAAGCATTTCTCAAGTCCATGTGCGCATCGATTTGCAGAATACCAAATTCCTCATGATGAGTGCCTAAAGCGTTAATTAATCCTAGTGGAGTGCTATGATCACCTCCCAAGACAGCCACCATCTTGCCTTCGTTCAAATATTTAAGGGCTTGGGACTTGACATAGTTATTGAGTCTACTACCTACTTGATTGACCTCCTCTTTAATTTGATGAAAATCCTCTTCCTCCAATGTACCTTTATCTTCTCCCTCTAGCCAGCGGATATATTTTTCAGCTTTGACTCTATAGGTTTGGTTTTCTTCTTTTAGTGAATCCGATACTGGTAACATAGCGATACCCAACTTCCACGCCCCCGGTATATCACTAAGAAACAGATCAATTTGGGAAGAAGCGTTTAGAACAGCTTCAGGCCCCAAGGATGTACCGGAAGTATAGGAAACCGTCACCTCCCATGGTACTGGAATGATCACTAGCTCAGCCGTTTCAGGTGTGAATGGTAATCCAAAAAGCTTACCTCTTACCGTAGCCGCATTCGGGTCAAAGCCCTCGATGAGGTCTTGCTTGTTTTCCATGATCAGAAGTTCAGCAGATCAGGGTATTCGTATGTGATGAAATTACCGTTGCCCTCTGAGACGAGCTGCCATTCATCGAATGGGAATTCTATCACCACAAACCCACACGTAGACATGTCACCTATTTCTTCATTGGTAAGGTATTCGGCCAGATAGGTAATGGCAGGATTGTGCCCGACTAGAATGACGCTATTCCATTCATCTTTCATTTGATTGACTACCTGTAGTAGCGTTCTAATGGAAGCGTTATATATCTCTTCATTGAAATGTATCTTGTCCGGATTATACCTTATCTGCTCCGCGATTATTTTCGATGTGGTCTTGGCCCTTTTGGCTTGGCTGCTTATGATAATATCGGGTTGGATATTCTTATTGCTGAAGTTAATTCCCATTCTGTTGGCATTTTGCAGGCCAATGGAAGTTAACTCACGGTCGAAGTCCGATTGCCCGGTTTGCTTCTCTTTTGTTTGGGCATGTCTAAGTAAGTATAGGTGCTTACTCATAACTTTTAGGATTGTTTAATGGTTATCCGTAAAGACCGACCGAATATAATCATTGCATTTCATTTAATATGACCGGTCATTCTTTTTTTGAAAAAATTGGTGATATTTGAAACCGCCTAAACCGAATTAAACGAAGTAATATGTCCAAGAATTTAGTCATAGTTGAGTCTCCTGCTAAAGCCAAAACGATCGAAAGATATTTAGGAAAAGACTATAAGGTGACCTCAAGTTATGGCCACGTGAGAGACCTGCCTAAGGGAGACAAAGCCATAGATATAGACGACGGATTTAGACCTACCTACGAAATAAGTAAAGACAAGAAAGAGGTCATTAAAGAGTTAAAGAAGCTAGCGAAGGATGCAGAGATGATCTACCTAGCCAGTGATGATGACCGTGAGGGAGAAGCCATTTCATGGCATCTGAAGGAGGTGCTCGATCTCAATGATCAGAATGCCAGAAGGATAGTCTTTAGAGAGATTACTAAGAACGCCATTGATAATGCCATGAAGAGTCCACGCGGTATAGACATGGACTTGGTAAATGCGCAGCAGGCCAGACGTGTACTGGATAGGTTAGTGGGCTTTGAATTATCACCGATACTTTGGAAGAAAATCAAAACAGGACTTTCTGCCGGTAGAGTGCAATCTGTGGCGGTAAGATTAGTGGTAGAACGAGAGCGAGAGATTGACAAGTTTGAATCAGAATCATCGTTTAAGATAACGGCCATATTTGATCTTGGGAATAAGAAAGAATTACATGCAGAGCTGCCCAAGAAATTCCCTTCTGAAGAGGATGCCTTAGCATTCATTGAAGCTTGTAATGGAGCTGAATTTCATATCAAAGACCTGCAAAAGAAGCCTGCTAAGAAATCGCCGGCACCGCCGTTTACAACGTCCACTTTACAACAAGAAGCCGCACGTAAGTTGGGTTTTTCTGTTTCGCAAACCATGACGGTGGCGCAGAAGCTTTATGAAGCGGGAAAGATTTCATATATGAGAACAGACTCGGTTAATTTAAGTCAAGAAGCAGTAAATGGAGCGGTAGCCGAGATTAAGAAAGAGTTTGGAGAAAACTTTGTCAAGGTTCGTCAATATAAAACCAAATCGAATAGCGCCCAGGAAGCACACGAAGCAATCAGGCCTACCAATTTTGCCGAGGTAGATACGGGCTTCGATAGAAACGCGCAGCGCCTCTATGAATTGATATGGAAAAGAGCGATTGCCTCTCAAATGGCCGATGCGGAGCTAGAGAAAACCATAGCCCATATCGGTATATCCACAACACCTGAGACACTCACTGCAAGTGGCGAGGTTGTGAAATTTGAAGGGTTTTTGAAAGTATATCTTGAGTCCACCGACGATGATGACGATCAAGAACAAAAAGGTATGTTGCCTCCATTAGATATAGGGCAGGAGTTACTCTTGAAAGAATTGAAAGGTAGACAGACTTTCACACGTCATCCTGCAAGGTATACGGAAGCTAGTCTGGTGAAGAAGCTCGAAGAAATGGGCATTGGTAGACCTTCCACTTATGCTCCGACTATTTCTACGATCCAAAAGAGGAATTATGTCTTGAAAGAGTCGAGAGAAGGGGTGGAAAGAAACTACAAGACCATTATTCTAACGGAAGGTAACATATCCCAACATGATAATACCGAGATAACCGGTGCTGAGAAAAACAAACTTTTTCCTACCAATGTAGCTATGGTGGTGAATGACTTTTTAGTCGAGCATTTTCCAAAAGTGACCAACTATTCTTTCACCGCTGAGGTAGAAAAGGAGTTTGATGAAATAGCCCATGGTTCTAAACAATGGGAGAAAATGATAGAAGTCTTCTATGGAGATTTTCACACCAAAGTGGAAGGCACGGCAAATATTGAACGGTCACAGGTTGGGTCTTCTAGAGAGTTGGGAGTGGAACCAGGCACCGACAAGAAAGTAATAGCGAGACTCGGTAGATTTGGCCCTATAGTACAAATCGGAGAGACCGATGAAGAGAGTGAGGAAAAACCCAGGTTCGCCAGCTTAAGACAAGGCCAGTTCATAGAGAACATAACCTTGGAAGAAGCCCTTGAACTATTCAAATTGCCAAGGCAAATCGGAGAGTTTGAAGGAAAAGAAATGATCGCTGCCATTGGTAGATTTGGTCCATATATCAGACATGACGGAAAATTTGTTTCTATCCCCAAAGAGGACGATCCATTGACCATCAGTGAAGCGAGAGCAGTCGAACTCATTGAGATGAAAAGGAAGGCTGATGCTGAGAAGTTTATTAAAGTCTTCGAAGAAAATGAAGAAGTGCAAGTACTCAATGGACGCTGGGGGCCTTACATTAAAGTTGGAAAGAAAAACGTCAAAATACCTAAAGGCAAAGAACCCAAAGAACTGACCTTAGAGGAATGCCTGGAATTGGCAGAAAAGGCTCCTGAGAAAAAGGGACGCGGCAGAAAAAAATAGCATGAAGAAGATCGTTGTCCTTTCCGGTGCTGGAATAAGTGCCGAAAGTGGTATACCTACTTTCCGAGACGCTGATGGGCTTTGGGAAGGCCACGACGTTATGGAGGTAGCCTCACCTAATGGTTGGGCTGCTAATCCGGAATTAGTACTCGAATTCTACAACGCCAGAAGGAAAAATGCTTTAGACGTCCAACCCAATAAAGGACATATTGCTCTAGCCCAATTAGAAGAGCATTTCGATGTGACTATAGTCACTCAAAATGTAGATAATCTGCATGAGCGAGGAGGTTCGTCAAATGTAGTCCATCTACACGGAAGCCTTTTTGAATCACGAAGTACGTCGGATGAGCATCTCATTTATCCTATCGAAGGGTGGGAGCTCAAATTAGGTGATATGTGCGAAAAAGGCTCACAACTTCGCCCGAACATAGTCTGGTTTGGAGAAATGGTGCCACTAATGGAAACCGCTGCCAAGCTTGCCAATCAATCAGATATATTCATTATTGTAGGCACCTCCATGGTAGTGTATCCTGCAGCAGGATTAATTGATTATGTTCCCGATACTGTACCGAAATATGTCATTGATCCTAAAATGCCAGATATTTTCCCGAGACCGAACCTACACTTGCGGGAAGAAAAGGGTAGTGACGGTCTAGCTCAATTGGTGCAAGAACTAATTGAAAAGGCAGTATAAACTAGAGGGCTTCTTCGTTCTAAGAACCTGCTTCCTTTTGTATAAATTTCAAGAACTTGTTTGTATCATAGTTGGCCATACCAACTTTCTTGGATACGATCTTACCATCTTTGGAAATGACGTACGTGGTAGGTATAGAAGGGCTGTAATAAGCTCTCGGCACTCCGCTGGCTGGTAAGAAAAAAGGCAAGTCGAACTTTTTCCTGTCCACAAACCTTTTGGCCTTACTCTCATCCTTATCCATGGATAGCATCACAAATGCCACTTTCTCTTTGTCTACTTTTTCGTAAAGCTTCTCGATACTCGGCATTTCCGCAACGCATGGGGCACACCAGGACGCCCATAGATTCATGAAAATTACCTTTCCTTTGTATTCTTCAAGTTTGACGATCTCTCCGTCTAGCGATTTTAAGGTAAGATTATAATCCGCATCTTTTATATCCTCTGCTGCCAGGCGGGTATCAGGCGTGATTAAGCCTGTTTTTAATACCATGTTTTGGGCAAAGGCGGCTACATCAGTGTAAAGGCCAGTGAAGTAAAGTACGCCTAAAATAGTAAAGAAAATCCCCCAGTCCCTGATTTCTTTTTTGACAGACATTTAGCTTACAATTTGTGTTTTTTAAAACTACATAATATTGTAATCAAAAGTTCTGCCATAAGCTTTGAATTACATTTCAGGTTACTGATGTAAATTTAAGTTGCGGCTGATCATGGTACTTAATGCCTCTTTTTTATTTTTGTCAGCCTTTAATTTTAACATATGCAAGAATCAAATATCCATAAGATTGCGGGAGAGCTAAATCTCAAGAATAATCAAGTCAATGCAGTAGTAGAACTGTTAGATGAAGGGGCTACTATGCCCTTTATATCAAGGTATAGAAAAGAGCGTACAGGTAGTCTTGACGAAGTTGAAATAACACAGATTCGAGACAGAATTACGCAGCTTAGGGAACTGGATAAGCGCAGGGAAGCCATTCTAGCCTCTTTAGAAAAGCAAGAGAAGCTCACTCCCGAGCTTGAGAAGGCTATAAAGGAAGCAGAAACCATGGCCAAGCTGGAGGATATTTATCTCCCTTACAAACCCAAGAGAAAAACGAAGGCCTCAGTTGCCAGGGAGAAAGGGCTTGAGCCGCTGGCGAAAGTCATATTTGAGCAAGGAAATATCAATACATCAGAAGAAGCGTCTAAGTATGTTAACGAGGCCAAAGAGGTCGCCAATGAAGAGGCCGCTCTGCAGGGAGCTCGTGACATAATAGCCGAATGGATCAACGAGGATGCCGAATTGAGAAGCAAGATGAGGGAAGTTTTTCTTAAAGAAGGCATCATTACTGCTAAGATAATCAAGGGCAAAGAAGCAGAAGCCCAGAAGTATAAAGACTATTTTGAATGGGAGGAGCCGATTGCGAAAGCCCCATCACACAGAGTATTGGCTATGAGAAGAGGGGAGAAGGAAATGTTCTTGGCTCTTGACATTGCTCCTGACGAAGAAACCGCCATTGACTTGATTGAAAGGCAGTTTTTAAAAGGCACTAATGAAGCATCGGAACAAGTGAAATTGGCCATTAACGATGCCTATAAAAGGTTGCTACGCCCTTCCATGGAAACGGAAGTGAGGCTTTCATCTAAGAAGAGTGCGGATACAGAAGCTATTAGGGTTTTTTCAGAAAATCTGAGACAACTTCTACTGTCTGCTCCGTTGGGTGAGAAGAATGTTTTGGCTATCGATCCAGGCTTTAGAACAGGCTGTAAAGTCGTATGCCTGAACCGCCAGGGGAAGTTGCTGCATTTTGAAGCTATTTTTCCTAACGAACCGCAACGTCAAATCGCTGTAGCCGGCACAGTGATTAAAAAAATGTGTGAAGAATATCATATTGAGGCGATAGCCATTGGAAATGGTACGGCAAGCCGGGAGACCGAGTCTTTTGTCCGAAATCTTGGCCTTCCTAAAAGCATAATCGTCGTCATGGTCAATGAAAGCGGTGCTTCAGTGTATTCAGCTTCTGAAGTGGCGAGAGAAGAATTTCCTGATCAGGACGTGACCGTGCGTGGTGCAGTTTCCATTGGCCGGCGTTTGGTTGACCCATTAGCAGAATTGGTCAAAATCGACCCTAAATCCATAGGAGTGGGTCAGTATCAGCACGATGTTGATCAAAGTGCGTTAAAGGCAGGTCTCGATGATGTGGTAATGAGTTGTGTTAATTCCGTAGGTGTTGAACTCAATACTGCTAGTAAGGAGCTTTTGTCATATGTTTCTGGTTTAGGGCCGCAGTTGGCCAAGGGCATCGTAGAATATCGCAACGAGAATGGCCCTTTCAAAAATAGAGAGTCGCTAAAAAAGGTGCCGCGACTGGGGGACAAGGCTTTCGAACAAGCTGCTGGGTTTCTTCGTATTGGTGATGCAGAAAATCCATTAGAAAGAAGTGCGGTTCACCCTGAGAGTTATGGTATCGTAAGCCAAATGGCAACCGATTTGTCTTGCTCTGTCAATGATCTTATCTCTAAGTCCAGCCTTAGAAAATCCCTCCAGCTTAAAAAATATATTACCGAAGAAGTTGGGTTACCAACACTAGAGGATATCATTAAAGAACTCGAAAAGCCTGGTAGAGACCCAAGGGAACAATTTGAGATATTCTCATTTGAGGATGGTGTCAATGAAATGGCCGACTTGAAAATAGGTATGAGCCTTCCCGGTATTGTCACTAACATCACCAATTTTGGTGCGTTTGTTGATATAGGTGTTCATCAGGACGGTTTGGTTCATGTCAGTCATCTGTCAGATAAGTTCGTTTCTGATCCTGCGGCAGTAGTTTCAGTGCAACAAAAAGTATGGGTGACTGTAGTTGATGTTGATTTACAGCGAAAGAGGATAGCGCTTTCTATGAAAAGTGATCCTTTTGAAGAACGTAAAACCAAACAGAAACCAAGACGACAGTCAAAACCCAAAGAGGAAGATTTTGAATCCAGTTTGGCAAAGCTGAAGAATAAGTTCAGATCTTAAATTGATTAATAAGATCATTTAATTTTTTAAATTAGTATGATGGCAGACATAGTTTGAGGCAGTAAAAAGCATTGCTTACCGATATAACGATTTGTCACGTATACTTAAAAATTAGTTGGCTATGGCATACAAGGCGAGTTGGTTGACCTTACTACTTTTGCTTTCAATTCAAGGGCTTACTCTTGGGCAGAGAGTTAAATACAAAGACCTATTCGTCTTGTTAAAGTCTAAGCAATACGGTAAATCAGAACCTTTCCTAAAAACTTTCCTTTCCGACGATAAGAATGCCGATCACGCCAATGCACATCTGCAAATGGGCTATATATACGCTCATAAGATGAAGAAGCAAGATGTTATTCTTGAGACGGAGCAGTTAAATACTTACGGAGATTCGGC
>JBCBSS010000151.1:0-19249 GCA_039819065.1 Bacteroidota bacterium | reverse complement strand
ATTCAAGGACTAGCCAAATGCTATAGTCCTCATCACGCCCTCGTATTCTACGATAAAGAAAACCGACCGGTGGCTTCTCTCAGTTTCTGCTTCTATTGTTCAGGAATACGTATTTACCCTTCCATCCCTGCGCTAGCTAAGTTGAAAATAGATTACGGAAGTCGTACTGATGAAGAATGGCAAAAATTCAATGCCCATGCCGAAGCCGAATTGAACAAGCTCAAGAAAGTCATGGAAGCACTTGACCTACCGGTGTATGATGATATGGCTGATTATAAGAAACTCAAGTAGTAGTCTTTAGTCTTTAGTAATGAGTATTCAGTCCTTGGCACTTGATTGTCACTGCGAGGAGGAACGACGAAGCAGTCCCATGGCTAAAAGTTGGCAGTTGACAATTGGCAGTAGGCAAAACTTATGAAGTAGGTATTCTACTTTAGTCTTTCTGAAAGAATCTTATTGGAGGGTTGGTACGACCCTAGCAAAAGCCTCTACAGCGTCAACCATCAGCCAAAATCGCCCGAATCATCTCCGAATAATCATCAAGCAACGGAAGCTCCTCATCCACTTTTATGCGGCGCTTGATACTCTTAACCTTTTGATTATTGATTGGATTGATGCCTTCTTTCTCATAATCTTCCCAATAGAAACCAGTGCCTCTTTTCTGCCAACTGGGTAGCTCATTGAAGTTGATCTCATTCTCGAACAATAGCTCATTCTTGTAGGCTATTGATTTGCCGTTGATCAATTGAGTGGCTTCAATCGCTGTTTGACCTTGATCGCGAAGCAGCCAATAACAATGTGCATTGAGCGAATTGCGGTGCGCATCTTCATGCCTCCATCTAAAGTAATCAACTACCAATTCTTTAGAAGGCAGTTGCGAAATTCTACAATCAAAGCTTCCTACATCCTGAAGTAATACAGAAAACTTAGCGCTGGCCTCGCCCGCCAGAACAGAATTATATTTACGAATCTTTCTAGCAAATCCGTTTTCCTGCAAGTCAAAAAGAAGCGAGATCTCATCACTTTGCGTGTAGCCATAAATCACTTTGAAGCCACAGTTCATAAGATGCATTGTCGTTTCCTGCATCATTTGCTTGAACCTGATATCCAAGGGACGAGCAAAATCGTGCTTTTCCTTAGTGAGTTTGGTAAAACCCCTGCCATCAATGCGTGCTACCATATACACATTGGGTAGTACATATTGGTCGTTAAGGGTTTCGAAAACCTTCATTTTCTTATCTAAATCATCAAACTTCATTCTTCCAGTTGCTTACTTTAAAATCACCATCCTCAATGGATACATAGAACAATTCATTGAACCCCTCCCCATAATTAGGAAGTTCAAGCTTACTGTAACAGGACAATACACCTGCGTCAGGAATCCTGGCTTTGCCTTCCCGTTTAGCATTTCTGGCCAGCGCATCTTTAGGCTTGGATTGGAAATAATATCCTACAACCTGGTACTTGTTGGCTTTCGCCATTTTGATATAACGTTGTCTATCTTCCACTCTGGGATTAGTATTATCAATAACCACAGAGGCGTGTAGTTCAAAGCACTTCTCAAGAAACTGGTTCTCCTTATTACGTGTGTTGAACAGATCCAGACTAATTCTAATGTGCGAGTTGAAGAAGTTCTCCTTGTAGAATGAAGACTTACCAGTGGCCTGAATTCCAATTAAAATAATCGCTTGCACTAATGAGTATTTTAGGTTGAAGTTGTACCACAAAAATAACCAAGAGCCGTCACTCTCCAACAAAACTCATCTGCAATAGAAAATGCCTGACTTTCTCATCAGGCATTTCGCAAGGCTTTAGCAGTGTGTCCTTGGAAGTAATATAATAATTGAAGCTAATGAAGTCAGTACCACCTAACTCCTCCGCATACACTTTCAGGCTTTTACCTCCATTAAAATCAGACCTGGTCAACCCATACTTTTTACCTTCAAAAGATACCTCACTGTACCCAATCGGTATAGCCATAATGATATCATGCAACATGCTAGTGTTGAGTTAAGTGTATTGTGTCGCATAAGTTGCCGTTATTTTTGTTCAAGACAGGGCAAAAAATATGAGCATAGCTGTAGCTACGTAATTATTTTTTAACGAAGTATTGGATAAAAAGAACAATACTTGGTGTGACTAAAATATGCTTAACTTAACACTAATTGTTGATAGGCTTGTCTTCTGGTGGCGATAGAACAGGGAGCTCTTTGCTCTTATAGAGCTCATTGTACTCCTTTACATCCTTGTTCATGATCTCATCAAACAACTGCTGGTGTTGCTCCCAAGCTGTTTTCAGGTCATTATAACGCTCCTTATAGCCCTCAGGTACGCGAGGATCGTAAGTATCGAGGTTATTGCGTAACATAAAGAACTCAGCATTCATGCCAGCAGGCCAGTTGAGTGCATCCTGGAAGCCCTTCTGCCTGAGCTCAATCACTTTGCTGCGCCAGTCGTCAAGTTTCTTATCCAACTCCTCAGTAGCTTTTTTCAAGTCCTCTAATGCTTCGTCAGACTTGATCTGCTTTTCTATTGACTTGATCTTTTCAGTCATGTCCATGGTCATGTTGATCGACTGGTGCATGTCATTGATGTTTTGTTCAATCTGCTCCATCAACATTTGCTGGGCCCGCCATGCACTGGCCGGAACGGTTATATCCACGGGCTCTTTGATCACCAAGTCAACCTCTGAAACCTGATCTCCGAACGTCATTCTGGCTTTGTACTTACCCGGGGCCACGCGATGTCCGCGATAGTCGGCTCCGAATATGAAAGCATTGGGCACTTTCGTAAGCCCCTGTGTGCGGAAATCCCAGGTAAACCTATTGAGTCCCTTCTTGATCGGTAGTTTTTCAGTGTTCAAGATTGGAATATTGCCGCGCCCACCCGCCGGAGGTGTCTTGATCGGTTCTCTGGTACCTTCTATGGTTCTAATCACCTCACCGGAACTATCCATGATCTCCAACTTAAGCTTCTCCTCACCACTAGCATCGGCCAGGTAGTAATCAAGCGTAATACCCTCAGCAGGATTCTCTCCATAAGCCTTTTCTGTGATCAGGTAGAATGGCGCACTGCCAAACTGGCGATAATGCTCCTTGGGTTGGTAGAGCTTCATTTTAACTCCAGCAAAGCTTCCTTTGGATTGCTGAATGACAGAAAGATCATCCAATATCCAGAATGCACGCCCCGCTGTAGAGGCAGCTAAGTCATTATCCCTTATGACCAAATCAGTAATGGGAACTATAGGGAAATTCAATTGCAACCTATCAAAGTGACGGCCACCATCAAATGACACGTAGAATCCACGCTCAGCCCCGGCATACAGTAATCCAGGCACTTTCTTGTCCTCTCTGATCACCTTGAAGAAATCATCCTTATCGATATCATCACCGATCTTCGTCCATGTAGCGCCGTAATCAGTGGATTTATAACTGTAGTTGGCATAGTCGTTGAATTTGTAGCGTGTAGAAGCAAAGTAGACCGTACCCTTGTCGTGTGGTGATACCTCAATAGCATGAATCATCGTTTCAGGAAGACCAGTAGGGGTGATGTCATTCCAATTGGAGCCTCCATCTTTGCTTACTTGTATTTTACCTCCATCGGAAGCCGTGTAGATTACACCTTTTTCATGCGGTGATTCCGCAAGGTAATACAGCGTATTGTAGTTCTCGCCACCTGCTCCTTCGTTGGTGATAGGCCCACCACCACGACCTTGCTTGGTCTTATCGTCCTTGGTAAGGTCAGGACTGATCACATCCCATTTCAATCCGCCATTGGTGGATTTGAAAAGCACATTACCACCGTAGTACATCACTTTGGGATCGTGTGGTGAGTTGATCAACGGCGCATTCCAGTTGAACCTGTATTTCATGTCTTTCGGATCGTAACCGAGATTGGTGACAGGGTAGGGCATGATGTCTTTCCCTTCCTTGGTCCAGGAATCCAATAAGCTGATTCTACCGTTAAAGCAGCCCCCGTACATCAATCTGGGGTTCTTAGGGTCGTCGAATGCTACCATCGCACTCTCACACCCCGGGCCGTTATACCAGTCTGTAGATAGAATGCCGTAGTTTTTAGAACGGGATGGAATAGCCACCGAAAAGTTGTCCTGCTGCCCACTATACACCCAATAAGGCACCCTTTCGTCGGCAGTGATACGGTAGAATTGGCCGGTGGGCTGATTATTGAAAGTAGACCACACTGTCCCCTTGGTAAATGAAATGGTCGCACCGCCATCTTCAGCCATCGCGATGTTATTGCTGTTAGCAGGATTGATCCAGAAATCGTGACAATCACCATGGATCACGCGCATGCTCTCAAAGGTCTTGCCGCCATCGATCGAGCGCATGAGTGGCGCATTTAGCGCATACACTACATTGACATCATTAGGATCAGCAAAGATTTCCATATAATACCACGAGCGTGCAGTGATGATCTGGTTGTTTGACATCAATTTCCAATTCATACCACCATCATCGGATCTATAAACTCCGGCTACCGATTTCTCCGCTTCTATCAAGGCAAAGACCAAATCAGGATTGGCCCTTGATACCGTAAGTCCAATTTTACCCATGAGATCGGGTAGGCCTTTGGCAATTTTCTGCCATGTATCGCCGCCATCTGTGGACTTGTAAACAGACGATCCGGGGCCGCCGCTTTCTACCTTCCATGGATACCTTCTGTGTTGCCATGTTGCCGCGTAGAGTATACGCGGGTTATTCATGTCCATTACCAAGCTAGAAACACCCGTGTTTTCATCTATGAACAAGGTTTTCTTCCAGGTTTTGCCACCGTCGGTCGTTTTATATACACCACGTTCTTTACTGGGCCCATGCACTGCACCTTGGGCACCAACCAATACAGTATTGTAATCGTTAGGGTGAATAACCACATCAGAGATGTGTCTGGTTTTCTCCAGGCCTACGTTCGTCCATGTTTGGCCGGCATCGGTGGATTTGTAAACACCATCACCATAAGAGGTCATTACACCTCTGACCGCATGTTCCCCGCTACCGACGTAGACCACATTAGGATCTGATTCACTGACCGCGATATCTCCAATCGACCCCACTCTAAAGTAGCCATCGGATACGTTACTCCAATTGGCTCCGGCATCTTCTGTTTTCCAGACACCACCACCCGTATAGCCAGCGTAGTAGACCTGATCATTTCCAATCACACCAGCTATGGCATTAGCTCGGCCACCACGATAAGGGCCAATATTGCGCCATTTGAGACCATCAAAAGCGGATAGATCCAGTTGTGGTTTAGGAGGCGTTTGATTTCTGCGACTGCGACGTTGTGCTTCTGCACTATCAATGAAAATAGAAGCAATGAGTAATAGGGAAAGTATGTATTTCATGGCATTTAGGTTTGAGTAACGGTAGTTAGTCAAATTCAGGATTTTATGCAACTTCATTTTACATAGTAGTTTTCAGTCATCCTAAAATGTAATAGTTTTAAAGTACCTAATTAACATAACTGTTAGATATGCGGTATTTACTCATTTCATTCCTTTGTGCGATCAACTTTTCACTGCTGGCCCAAGGTGCTGAAACCAACAATGAAGAAGTACATATTCTGGTAGAACAACCGGCCGAACCAAAGGGAGGTATTAAGGGCTTTTATGAATATGTCAATCCTAAAATTGATTCATCGGAGGTAATCAAAGCAAGCGAAGCCAGAGGTAGGTTATTTTTACAATTCGTCGTTTTGAAGAATGGCTCTATAGACCCGCAATCAATACGTGTTAATACCGCTATGTCATTTAATAAGAAACATAAAGCTTCCAACAAGAAAGGTGTATTTGACCCTGAG
Organism: Bacteroidota bacterium; assembly: GCA_039819065.1. GTDB lineage: Bacteria > Bacteroidota > Bacteroidia > Cytophagales > Cyclobacteriaceae > JBCBSS01. The sequence goes on along the minus strand of JBCBSS010000151.1, from coordinate 13,432 downwards.
GTACAAGATGCCGTTATGCGGATAATAAAGAGTTTGCCTCATTGGACACCAGGAATGAACAACAACAAACCTGTTAACCAAAAAATCGTACTCCCCTTCACCATAGGTGAAAAATAAAGCTGAATATATTGTATAGCTGGTTTACTTTAAGGCTTAAACTACTTCATAATACCCATTTGGTAAGCCCAACTGTACCGGGTGTTGTTAGACTTCAATATTGTAAAGACGAACCTACATTACACTAGGGAACGGAGTTTTGAGGACACTATCCCAGAAACTGACTAAGTCATATGTATAAGAAAATGAACAAGACGATTCTAGTACTCCTTATAGCATTAGTTTTAAACCAGACCTTAAGCGCACAGCCTGATGCGCTTTCTCTGACCTGGGAAAATATATTTACCAAAAATACGGGAGCCCGACAGGCTGCCATATCTCCTGACGGGAGCATGGTGGCTGTCATGGCCCGAACTTCGGAGCAAGCAGGCATATTCCTGGTATCCGTTGATGGCAAGCAAGAGCCCAGATTCTTGGTGCAGGGCTTTTCCCCCGTATGGTTTGATAACAGTAAGAAGATTGTCTTTTCACGTGGTGGCGACCTTTGGACAATCGAAGTTAAAGGTGGTGAACCAAAGCGCATCACCAATGATAGTGAAGGCGAGAGGGCCGCACGCCCTTCTCCGGATGGAAAAAGTATAGCTTTCTATAGTGGCCGTTCAGGTTACCAGGACATTTGGGTTGTCCCTTCAGATGGCAGCAAAAAACCTCGTAAAATCACCCAAGAATCAATGGCCTTAGATGATCCAAGGTTCGCCCCTGCATGGTCGCCAGATGGTAGTCATATCGCCTACTTCTCCAACAAAGGTGATTACTGGGAAGATGACATTTGGATTGTAGAGGTAGCTTCAGGAAAGGAAAAGCAATTATCAAAAGGACTGATGGCGATGTCTATTCCGGTCTGGTCACCAGATGGCAAAAGAATCGCAGTGCTGGGTACTTCAAAAAAGGAGTACTGGTATGAGGACTTATCCTACATCTACCTACTCAACCCTGATAATGGAACAGAGGAAATACTAGATATGCAGGTTCACGCGACCGATTTATTGCATAATCATACCGTCACATGGTCACCGGATGGCAGTGAGTTATTCTTCCCTTATCAGGAGCGCTCTGAGGTAGAACTTTGGCGCGTGCCGTCGGCTGGTGGTGTGGCCACGAGGGTAACGAACATGGGTGGAGCCTTTTTCTCCTATCATGGTGCTAAGAATGGCAGCGGTTTCGTCTTTGTGCGTTCTACATCAACCCGGGGAAATGAAGTGGACTATGTATCTACCTCCGGTGGTGAGACCAGACGGTTGACCCATTTTTCTACAAACTGGAAAGGGTTAGTAGACCCCCAAGAGATAAGTTATCGAAGCTATGATGGCCTTTATATTCAAGGGTTCTTGTTCTACCCACCTAACTTTGACACCAGTAAGAAATACCCAACGCTAGTAATGGTTCACGGAGGTGGCACTAACTCTTACTACAAAAGGCTAAGCCTTACGGAACAATACCTGGCTCAAAAAGGATATGTGGTTTTAGCAGTGAATTACAGAGGAGGGTCAGGTTTTGGTCGACCCTTCCAGGACTTGGGAACCAATGATTGGGGTAATGGCCAAGCCAAGGACGCGGCGCATGCAGCAACGTTTGTACGCCAACAGCCCTGGTCGACTGGTAAAGTAGGTATCTATGGCTATAGCTATGGCGGTATTACATCAATGGCTGCCATTTCAAGAGTGCCAGAAGCCTTTGACGCTGCGGTACCTATGGCGGGTATTTATGACTTCAGCGATGCCTATACCAATGCCGACAGAATCGGTAAGATATTCATTAAAACCGGACACAGCGGTTCCCCTGAAGAGCAGCCGGAAATCTACGCTGTCAGCAACGCACTTTCTAGGGTCAAAGACGTAAAAACTCCACTACTAATTATGCATGGAGAGGCAGATGTAAGAGCGCCATTCAGACAGTATCAATTGGCGGTAGAAATACTCAAGAAGGAGGGTAAAACATTCGAAAGCCATTCTTACCCCAACGAACCTCATGGATTCCGAAACCCAGCTAATAGGGTCGATATGTACACCCGGTTGGAGAGATGGTTCGAGAAGTGGCTGAAGGAGTAGTTGATTTAACCTAGAATTAATGCCGCTCAGTTAAGCGTATGATCTTTAATCGGGTTGTGTCGAATTGCTATGGCCTTTAGGCCATAGACATGATAAGCAACTATGATCCGGGCTTTAGCCCTCTATATTGAGCCTGTTCAAGTACGATAATATCGTTGTGAAACAGTTAAAGCTGACCAAAAGGTCGTACTCAGGCCAGGCTATCTCAAAAGCCGTTCTGAACGGTCATTTCTCTCCCGATAGCTATCGGGAGAGAAACCTATCTCATTAATAATCGACACTTTAAATCAAGATAGATTTCTCCTAACGTTGAAATGACAGGTATAATGCGAATTAATACCTAAATAAACGACACTAAAGTCAGGCTGAAAGACTGCTTTTGAAAGAACCAATGCTGAACAGTGGAATACAAACAGCAGTTTGTAGGTCAAAAGAAATCAATTAGTTTTGGAGGTTAAAAGAAACCTAATCATCATGCAAAAACCTTCATCCGTTAAGTGGATATACGGGATATTGATTTTTCAAATAGCCTTAGTAGTTCTGGTAATAGCAATTGCCGCTTATGCTTTAGAAAGCAATTCAGGCAACCCTTTTCTTCAGGGCTTTAAAGAGGCCTTGTTTGACGACGCAGATACTACCGGAAGCAATAATGCCTTTCTTATTGGGTTGCTGATCGGTAATTTTATCTTCCCAATTATAGCCATCATACTGCAGTTGGTCTTTCTGCACTATCGTAAATACACCGGCTTACTGGTAGTGGTCATTTTGCACCTCATTTACGGCTTGCTACAATTTAGCCTGCCTTTATTTCAAATTGTTATGCTGATTTTGGTGGTGAACGAGAAAACCAAAAGCTATCTAAAGGGTGAGGATCCAAAGGTTGATTTGGATACTTTGGATAGTGATTTGTAATAGATTATGGCCTTGAGATTCTGTAGCTTATCAACAGGTGATGATGTAATAGTGGTAAAAAGTATTTAGAAGGAGAGCACTTTCTGGTGTGTCAAGCTTAATTGGTTGATGAAACAAACTATGTTTGGTCAAACAAATGGCAATCTAGAAACCTATTTCAATAGACTTCATTCATTAACCTCTGATTACCAGATACTTAGATGAATTAAATTCAAAGTGAAAATCACCATATGGGGTGTCAATTGTAAGAAAAATTACTAGGGTTACCTTCACGACTTTTTTAAATTAAGCAATAACTAACCAACCTTAAAAGTCATGAAAAAACCAACCCTAGCGATAGCTTTATCGCTCCTCTTACTGTCTTACAATTCATTTTCTAACAACATCAGTGTTACCAATATCTCTCTTGAGAATCTTGACGAAGGTAACTTTACAGTAATCGTTCAATTTGACTTGAGCTGGGAGAATTCCTGGCGGATCAGCTCAGGGCCATCCAACTGGGATGCAGCATGGATATTCGTTAAGTTTAGAGCTAATAGTGGGTCTTGGGCACATGCCCGGATCAATACAGCATCACCAGGAGCGGCTGGGGCTTCTATCCAAGTCTCCACAGATGAGGTAGGGGCGATGCTCTACAGAAATGCAGACGGTACCGGAGATGTCAACTTCACTTCAGTACAATTGCAATGGGATTATGGTGATAATGGAATCCAGGTATCGGATGTCTTGGACATTCAGGTTTTTGCGTTGGAGATGGTGTACATCCCGGAGAGTTCCTTTTATGTGGGTGGTACCTCTGGCGACGAATCCAATAAATTCCATGGGGGCGGTAATACTTTTAGCTCCTATCAAGTCACATCCGAAAATGTAATTACCATTTCTAACACTGCTGGTAATTTATATTACGTGGCGGATAATGGTAATGCGGGAGATCAAACTGGCACACTTACAGGAAGTTGGCCGAAGGGTTTTGCAGCATTCTATTGCATGAAGTATGAAATAACAGAGGGGCAGTGGGTGGCATTTTTCAATACCTTGTCAGAATCACAAAAGACCAATCGGGACCTAACTGATGGGACACATAAGAATAGTGATGCTGTGGTAAGTAGAAACACTATATCCTGGGTAGGTGGTACAGCCAGTGCGACAACTGCTGCGCCGGACAGAGCCTTGAATTATACCGACGTAGGTGACATGAACGCTTATTTGGACTGGGCAGGCTTGAGGCCAATGACCGAATTAGAATATGAAAAAGCATGCCGTGGACCGGTTTTCCCTAAAGCGGGAGAGTTTGCCTGGGGTAATGCCAACATAGCTTCCGTAGATTACAATTTGACTAATGATGGTGCCAGTAACGAGCAAATCACTAATCCAGAAGTAGGAACAGGCAATGCTTCATATATTGATACAGATGGCGTTATCAATGGCCCGGTAAGGGCAGGTCTTTTTGCCGCTAGTGCTATTAGTAAAAACCGTGAAGAAACAGGAGGTAGCTACTACGGTGTGATGGAGCTTTCTGGCAACGTGTATGAACGCTGCGTAACAGTTGGCACAGTACAAGGTAGAAACTTTACCGGCATACATGGCAACGGCATCATTAGCTCCTTGGGCAACGGCACTGCTTCAGGTTGGCCTAATGCGACCACAGGAGATGGCTACAGCTATCGCGGAGCAGCATGGATCAATGGCAGCGATTTTTTACGCGTTTCGGATAGATTTGATGGTGCCTCCCTTATTGGAGGAGCCAATAACCGGCTCGGTTTTAGAGGAGTTCGTAGTTTCTAGCTTTGTAGCCTGATGATACCCAAGAAGGCAATAGGCCTTTTAATGGTGCTAACGCTCCTCAAGCCTGCTATTGCTCAATTTGATGGTGGGGCGGGAGATGGACACTATAGTTCCGGGCTTACTGGAGTTAGAATTGATGGTAACCTACTCTCCAATATAGTGCTATTTACCGGAGGGGATGGAGATGGCTTTACAGCCACTATATCCAGTACTTCACTTCTCAATAATAGCCTTTTATTATATGCAGGGGGAGCAGGTGACGGTCATGCTGCTCTATCCACTTCCAGCGCTTTGACCAACATTAACATTACCGCATTGTATGCCGGAGGAGCCGGTGACGGATTCGCCGTTATTAAGGACAGTCCTTTATTGAATGGGGCTGTCGTTGCTGTAGTGTATGGCGGTGGAGATGGCGATGGTTTTTCTGCTATAAGTGAAGAAACGTCTTTGACATTTGGCCCTACGCTAGTCCTGTATAGTGGCGGAGATGGCGATGGGTTCGCTGAAAACACCAATAGTGGATTGTTGATGGGAAACTTGATCGCCGTTTTATTTGGCGGAGGAGATGGTGACGGCAATTCAGTGGTTCTAGCCAGTGCACAGACCTTAAATGGGCAACTAATGAATATATACGGTGGAGGCAGCGGAGATGGCAGTATGATGGCAGCGTTTGATGGCTTGCTATTACAAGCACTGCCAGTAGAATGGATCAGCTTTGATGCAGTACAACAAGGAAGCGTAGTACTATTAACGTGGAGCACTGCTACCGAGATTAAGAATGAGCGTTTTGAAATAGAGCGTTCTATCGGCGAGATCGACTTCGAAAGCATAGGAACAATGCCTGGAGCTGGTACGACTGACGAGCAGCAAGATTATAGATTCATTGATAGTGAACCGGATGTAGGTATACTTTATTATCGTATCAAGCAAGTAGATTACGATGGCCAATTCTCCTATTCTGAAGTAAGATCACTACTAATAGAAGATGCTGGAGAGATAGATGTATCATTCTACCCTAACCCCAACCGCGACCGTGTTTTGAACCTTAAAACGCAAGGAATAGCGTCTGGATCTAAAGTAAAGGTGGTTGTCTTTGACCAAAGAGGGCGAAGACTAAAGCAGTGGCAAGTAACATCGGATCAACAAATAAACCTGCCCTGGAATTGGGGTTCAGGACTTTACAAAGTAATGATCACCGTTGAAGACAAGACAATCACTAAAAGCCTGGTAATTATAGATTAAGATTGTATACATAGCGCCAAACCAATACCGTTAGTTTGATGCCAAGGTGTTGAATTTACTGATATATCATACAAATATATAACTCAGTATTTATCGCTGTGCGCCATTTTATCTCGAATGTTTAGGGCTATTTGGAGTAATAAATCGAAATGAATTGATTAGCTTTAATGCTGTCTACTCTAGAGCAATCGGTACTTAGATTTTATCTTATTACTATTCAAGCCGTCATAAAAACTCCATACGGCACTTTCAACTTACCAATATTTTCCGCTCCAAGATGATACAAATGTTGTGCAAAAGATTGCATGATACATTAAAGAAAATGAATCGGTGTTTACACCCTCAAACCCATAAAGGAGTGATCGAGTATGAGACAGTTGAAGATATTTAAGCAAATAACCAACCGGGAGACGCCAGCACTCGATAGCTATTTCAGGGAGATCAGTAAAATGCCTCTGCTTTCAGCGGAAGAAGAAGTTAAACTAGCAGAAAGGATACGGGGAGGTGACTTGATAGCAGTTGAGAAATTGGTAAACGCCAACTTGAGGTTTGTTGTCTCAGTTGCTAAGCAATACCAAAATAAAGGCATCTCTTTGAATGACCTTATCAATGAAGGTAATGTGGGTTTGGTCAGAGCAGCTTCAAAATTTGATGAAACAAGAGGTTTTAAATTTATATCGTATGCCGTCTGGTGGATTAGACAAGGTATCATGCAAGCGCTTGCGGAGCAATCCAGAATTGTAAGGCTGCCATTGAACCGTATTTCTTCCCTGAATAAAATATTGAAGAGTTATTCTTCGCTCGAACAAAAATATCAGCGCGAGCCGTCATCCGAGGAGTTATCCGACGTACTTGATATGACACCGGAAGAAGTTGACTACAACATCAAAATTTCAGGTAAGAAAGTTTCGATAGATGCCCCTTTTACCGAAGGTGAAAATCAGAATCTCTTAGATACATTAGAAAACCAGCATGAAAAAAAGCCTGATGCTCAATTGATGGATGAGTCCTTAAAGAAAGAGATAAACCATGCATTATCCGGGCTTAGCGCGAGAGAAGCAGAAATCATTAAATTATACTTTGGGCTTAATGGACAACAGGCAGTGAATTTGGAAGAAATTGGATCAAAACTTAACCTAACAAGGGAAAGGGTCCGTCAAATAAAGGATACAGCCACCAGAAAGCTACGCCATGGAGCACCAGGGCGCATTTTGAAAAACTACCTATTTTAATTTTCAGTAAAGCTTCCAAATAAGCCCGATGAAGGTCTTAGTTTCACTTCTTTTTAAACCTCAAAGTGAACCAACCCCGGTCTACAATGACCTCACTTAATCTACCTTCTCTGTAAGTATATAAATTCACTTTACCGTTAGGAAGGCGTAGCTTGTACTTATGATTGCCAATTTTCTCCAATATACAGTAGTCCAGAAATCGTTCGGAATATATTCTCCCTATACCGGTAGGTTCTTGAAAGTATAGTTGTACAGTAGAAAAATTCAATCCTTTGAAGTCATTCATTTCAAACTGTTCATCAGGATAACGGTAGCACTCATACTTATTTTGCCTTACATCAATTCTGGTAGAATCTTGCAAATCGTCGTTCATATATACATCAGAAATACTATGTATCAAGTTTAGGCCATCAAAAACAACAAAGTTGCTGGTTTTCCGATTGTAGTTTTTCCATAAGACCTTGAAATCGACGTTTGATTTCACCTCATATGTTCTTTTTGTTCCATGCTGTAAAAGAGAAGCAGTAATTTCACCAATCTCTTTGCCTCCATGGCTTATAGAATAGCTGTTCGTTTGTGCATCTACTTTTTGTATGCTTACAAATATGATTAACAACCAAACAATCAGATGAAGGTAAGTATTGGTTTCAGGTACGTCCGGTTGTTTAGATAACATCGGCCGCTCTATATGTCCTTTCTAGTTACATAGAACTTGAAACTTTTATCAAGCTCAAATTCGTAGGTAGATTCTTCCATGAGCTCTACAGCCGTTTTGGAGTTTTGTAAGACATATAGCAAGTCCTGTGCTATAACTGATGATTTGATGTTATTGACCGCTTTACTCTTATACACTTGAAGCGAAAAAGCATACCCGCTTTTCTTTTTTGTGTTAATATCATAAAACTCATGCATAGAAAGGTTATACTGTTGTGGTCCGTCAGCGGATGTGACCATAAGCTTAAGAATGACAGGACGGTATTTCTGCCATAAGCGTAGATACTTTCTATCAGGTTGGAGAGTTTCAATCATACATGTATTTTTTCACTAGATGGATTTTCGGGTTGGGGGCAATGAGTAATGAAAACAAAGGCGCCGAAGAATAACCTCTCACTAAGATAGACATTATGCGCGAGATCGTAGAAAGTGCTGAGTAATTATGAAAACTAACCGTAACAATAATCACGACTCTAAGTCCGGTTCCATCACATAGCATTAGATTAGGAATGTTTACCACGTCAATAAGTAATATCTGTATTGAGACGGCTAGACTTTGCTTTAAGGGTTATTCTTAAGACTAAGAGAATTTCTTAAACATTTTGGTTTGAGACATGTTTTCCGAGTACAATCTAAAAATCCTACTCACAATGAAGAGACTATTACTCATTCTCCTATGCTGCCCGTTATGGCTTGAAGCACAAAATACCATCAATGCGGATGGAAGCTGGTCTAATACCGGTATTTGGTCAGGCGGAAATGTAGCTGATATGCTCGCCGAAAATGTCACGATTCAAACGGATAGAATAGTAACATTATCCAGTTTGACCGTTACCGTTGGTAATGTACAGGCCCAGGATAGGGTGAATTGGACCATAGGCAGTGGTGGTATAATTGACATCGGTGAATCAGGTAACCCTCGCAATTTCACCGCAACAAATGATGTGACAGTGACTATCAATAGCGGTGGTCAGATGATCGTTTGGGGGGATTTTAATGTCAATGTTGGGCTAGAATTGGCCGTGGCAGGCACGTTGATCATTAAAGGGTCTCTTAACATGACTAACGACGCCGTACTTAATTTATCAGGGAACGTGACCATTGAGGGAGATTTTGTGGCAAGCGAAAGAGCTGCTCTTACCGTAGATGGGAACCTTGACATCAATGGTAACTTGCAGGCTTCCAATGACCTGACACTGGATGTAGATGGCTCGGTTGATGTAGCCGGAAACATTGACGTAGGAGAGCGGGCAAGCGCCACCGGAACAGGTTCCGTTACTTCAGGCGGTTGTAGCGTAACCGATGGAAGTAGTTTTTGCACTTCGGGTCCTTTACCTATAGAATTACTCAGCTTCAAAGTAGAACCCAATGATAATACCGTAGTGATTTCATGGGCTACTGCCTCCGAACTCAATAATGACTTCTTTACACTTGAAAGGTCGAGCGATGGTACTGACTTCCAGGAAATTGCCAGAATGAGAGGTGCTGGCAACAGCGAGGAAGTATTGTCCTACCAGTTCATTGACATTAGGCCTATAGTAGGTATTGCTTATTACAGGCTTACTCAAACCGACTTCGATGGCACCAGTGAGACATTTCCATTGGCCTCTGTAACTTTCGGTGATTTAGAAAACGCCTTTTCAGCCTATCCCAATCCAGCCAGCCTGTCCGGTTTCATGGTATTAAACCAATCCGATAGCGAAGGTTCATTATCCATATTTGACACTTCTGGCAGGCTGATGCATTCCGATCCGCTGCCTCCTGGCCAAAACCTCATTGATGTTAATCTTTCAGCAGGGGTTTACATACTACAGATATCAAATCCTACTGGGCGAATTTTGAAAACAGATAGAATGTTAGTGCAGGAATAGCATATTGAAATAAGAGCCATTAGATGAAGGAGTCATTTCAACAACTCCTACGGGCGTACACCTTGAACTAAGATTAAACTAACCATTTAAAACCTAAATGTTTCGTAAGACAAATACTGTCTTTAAATCAAATTATACTTCAATAAGACAATTTGATAATGGTTTATATCAATTAAAATTTAATATTCTGAAGTATAAATAAAATTAAAAGGCTAAAAACTTGAAAATGATATAAATGATGGTTATTTCTATCTAGCTTAAACACAGGCACTTATTGACGCGATGGCGACTTTAAGTGCTTTTATAAGGTGTTTATGGCGGTTTAAATCAAAACTTCTCACTTTTCTAAGTGTTAATTTTTACAATAGTAAGATTACATAATTGACATTATAAAATCAGTTGATCATCGGAATCTTAATTCTATTTAACCACTTAACCTCAATAGGTTAGAACCTAGACCATAACGTGCATGAAGAAAATCAACCGACTACTAATTAACATTAGTACTACTCGTCTAAAGGAAAGCAAGGCATTTTATACTACCCTTTTTGATTTAAAAGTAGAATTCGATAGCGATTGGTTTGTCAATCTGATTTCTACAGATAAAAACTACGAAATAGGCATTATAGATAGAAACAATGACATTGTGCCCAACGAGAGTAAACAGGAAATCAATGGTCTTTATCTCACTTTCGTGGTAGACGATGCTGATAGCCTGTATGACGTCGCCCAAAAGAGCGGGTATAATGTGTTGCAAAAACCGCATGATACCTTTTACGGACAACGTCGATTATTATTGAAAGACCCCGATGGCTTAGTGGTAGACGTATCTTCTCCCATTCCTGACTTCCAGTTTCAGAAGTAAGAAGTCTGCTCTAATATTATTCTTTCATTAATTAAGTTAAAAACGGTACAAGTAAGACAGTAATTATTGCTGAATACTCTACCTTCGCCCACTTTTTAACACAAGGTAGGCATGAGTAAAGTATTCCGCAATTTCACTTTTAACCCTGTAAGTGATGTCTTATCGGGTCTCACCGTGGCATTGGCGCTAGTTCCAGAAGCGGTGGCATTCGCCTTTGTAGCCGGCATTGACCCATTGGTCGGGTTGTATGGCGCTTTTATGATGGGACTGGTAACAGCCATGTTCGGCGGTAGGCCAGGTATGATTTCAGGTGCTACCGGTGCTATGGCGGTAGTCATGGTACATATGATCCAAAAAGGAAATGAAGTAGGGGCAACACTAGCTAACCCCATTGATAACCTAGGTTTGCAATGGCTGTTCATTACACTGCTGCTTGTCGGAGTAATCCAGATTGCCGCTGGAGCATTGCGATTAGGGAAATTCGTAAGGCTAATACCACACCCTGTGATGATGGGGTTCGTCAACGGACTGGCCATAGTGATCTTCCTTTCTCAACTCAACCTATTTAAAGAAAAAGTAAATGGTGAGGAGCAATGGTTACAGGGCTCTGATTTATTCATTATGCTTGGTCTTGTAGCATTGACTATGGGTATTATGTTCTTTCTACCCAAGGTAACTAAGAAAGTACCAGCAGCACTAACTGCTATCATAACAGTAGCTTTGATTACCGTTTATGGTGGCATTGAAGTCGGTACCGTTAAGTCTTTCATTGTAAATGGTGGAGGGGAAGGCCTTAAAGGCTCGTTACCAACATTTCAAATCCAAATCTTCAGCCTGTTCGATACCATCAATGGGCATTGGGGGCTCATCATGTCGACCGCCTTTTTACTTGCTGCTGTAGGCCTTATAGAATCACTCATGACCCTAAACTTGGTAGATGAATTGACAGAAACACGAGGCAGCGGCAATCGTGAATGTGTAGCACAAGGAAGTGCTAACATTCTTAATGGCTTATTCGGTGGTATGGGAGGCTGTGCCATGATCGGTCAATCCATTATCAACGTTAATTCCGGCGGAAGAGGACGACTATCCGGTATTGTCGCCGCTGTTGGACTGTTGAGTTTCATTCTCTTTGCCTCTTCCTGGATAGAAGAGATCCCCATAGCGGCCTTAGTGGGAGTGATGTTTATGGTGGTGATAGGAACGTTTGCCTGGAGTAGTTTTAGAATTCTTAACAAGATACCATTGGCTGATGCGATCGTATTAGTGGCTGTTTCGGCCATTACAGTCTGGCAGGATCTGGCAATCGCGGTTATCGTAGGTGTGATCATGTCGGCCTTGGTATTTGCCTGGCAGAATGCCACCATGATCCGGGCCAGAAAGAGAACAAAAGATGACGGTACTAAAGTATACGAAATTTGGGGGCCGTTATTCTTTGGCTCCGTTCAGACATTCAATGCTAAGTTTGACGCCAGAAACGACCCGGAAAGAATAGAAATTGATTTCATAGAATCCAAGGTGAGTGACCACTCCGGTGTAGAGGCTATCAGCAACCTAGCCGGTAAATACCTTGACCTCGGAAAGGAAGTGAAACTGACCCATTTGAGCCCTGAATGTAAAACCTTGCTGTTGAAGGCCAGCCCTCAGTTGGAATCAGTCATTGAGACTTCCATCGATGATCCACGCTATTATGTGGTTACTAACCAAATGGATAGCGAGGTCTAAGCCGTTTTAGACTTGATCAGTTTGACATAGGGCGTATCTCCGCTCAGCCTTCTGAGCCGGTAAGCATTCATGGCTGTTTTACCCAGCTTATCGGTGAGCTTATGATTAACATAGGCACCAACTACGGCACCTAAACCAGGTACTAACTGGAGAAGTTTGGCTAAATCGATGTATTCTCTATACTCTAACTGGAAAGTTCTCCAATCGAATTGATGAATATCATCGGGTAGCAGTTCTTTGCGTCTATTCCAATCAGAAACAAGTTTGAATACTTCATTTCTATGCGCTTGACTGGAAAAGGCCAATTGAAAGATATTGAGAATGAATAGCCGCTCCTTATAATCCTTGATATCTATATCATACAAGTTGGCTACCTCATAGAGCATCTTCATTTTAATGGTCAACCATATGGGGAAATCAGCCATGCCTGAGATGAAGCCACCAAAACCAGTGATGGCACCTTCAGCTGAGGCTGTAGAGCAGTAGATGTTAATTTTCTCCTTTACCTTCACCTCAGTAGCTTCGAACGACTTAATGTCTTTGGGCTTGAACGTGGTAATATCTGCACCAAAAAGTACGCCCCTTACCATCTGCTTGATAGCGCCGGTAATGACCTTGTGTACTTTTTCAGGAATGATCTTATTGATGTTTCGCTGAACAGTCTTGGTGGCGTTATTAACCTTGGAAGGTGGTTTCCTCATTGCATCTTGCCAAGCCGCCACTTCCGCTAAGACCTGTTGTTCATAAGTATTGAGCATACATTAAAGATATAGAATGATTTAGAATTCTTTAAACGTCTAAGTCAGACGGTATCATATACACTTGAACGGAAAAATACCTGATTAGGATAATACCATTGAGCATGCATATCCCATTGTGGCCGGATAAAAAGCAGTTGAAAAACTCACCAAAATGGGTTTA
>JBCBSS010000150.1:0-19466 GCA_039819065.1 Bacteroidota bacterium | reverse complement strand
ACGGTCTGTTAGGTAACTTCCTTTGTCAGACTTTTTCAGAACAGGATATTCCAGTCGTAGCTTTAAAGAGAGCCGAAAGTAATCATGGTTTCCACGGGGCTGTGAATGAGACTATTGAATGGCGGGAAGGAGATATTTTGGATCCATTGAAATTAGAAGCCAACCTGGAAGGAGTCGATACGATCATCCATTGTGCTGCTATGATCTCTTTTGACAAAAGGGACAGAGACATCATGAATAAAACCAATGTGGAAGGCACTAAGAATTTGGTCGATGCTGCGCTCAAAAAAGGCGTTAAGCGCTTCATACACGTGAGTTCGATTGCCGCTATCGGAAGAAACAAATTAAAAAGTACGATCGATGAAACCGAGAAGTGGCAGAGTTCACGCTTGAATACAAACTATGCGGTTAGTAAGCACTTGGCGGAGTTAGAGGTATGGAGAGGGCAGGCAGAAGGGCTTAACGCAGTTATTGTCAATCCATCGGTCATTCTAGGTCCAGGAGATTGGGGTAAGAGTAGTACCCGAATATTTAAATATGTGTGGGAAGAAAACAAGTACTACACACCTGGCACAGTCAATTACGTTGATGTGAGAGATGTATGTACAGCTGTCCTTAAGCTTTATCATTCTACCATCAATGGTGAAAGGTTCATCATCAATGCTGGCAAAACAACTTACTTGAAATTGTTCCAAGCCATTGCTAGACAATTCAAGAAGAAACCTCCGACTAAAGAAGTAAGTCCGTTAATGATGAGGATTGCATCTTTCTTTGAATACATTAAGTCTTTGATTACCAACCAAAAACCGCTAATAACAAGGGAAACTAGCAGAGTCGGAAGTCTAAATCTTGCTTACGATAATAGTAAGGCTTCGAGCGAACTAGGGTTAGAATTTCGTGAATTAGAAGATACTGTTGCCTGGGCTTGTCAGTTAATTTCTGAAAAAAATGGCTTCTCGAACCATTAGGTAGACACAATGGTTTTTTTCTGAGGCACTTGAAATATTCACGCGCATTTTCCTTAAATTAAATTGTAATACAAAACCACCAAAACATTTAAGTCATATATGTCGGATAACTCAAAGAGAAGTAGAGAAAGGAATGAATTGATAGAGAGATTTGAGCAATTCTTATCGGCAAACGACCCTTTATTTTTTGAAGTAGAAGACTTTGAAGAGATCATAGAACACTTCCTTTTTGGTGGAGAACTGGAAAAAGCACTGCACGCATGTGATGTAGCCATCTCCCAGCATCCTTATTCTACAGAAATAATCATCAGCAAAGCCCAGATTTTTCAAAATTTGAAGAAATATGATCAGGCACTAGAACTATTAGACACTGCACAAACTTTACACCCTACTGAGGTTGAAGTTTACTTGTTAAAAGGTTCAATACTACAGGATTCGGGCGAAATCGAAAGGGCAATAGATGAATATGAAAAAGCGCTACCGCTGTCAAATGAGCAAGACGAAGTACACTACCAGATAGGGTTGGCTTATCAAAATCAGGAAAACTACGATCACGCGATAGAGGCATATAGAAAAGCTATTGAGACCAATATTCAACATGAACCAGCGCTGTTTGAGTTGACTTATTGTCTTGACATTACGGGCCGTCTTGGTAGTAGTATTTCATATTATAAGAAATTCATTGATGCCGATCCGTATTCGAAAGTGGCCTGGTATAACCTCGGAACGGTTTTCGACAAATTGGGGAAATACGAAGAGGCTGTTGATGCTTATGATTATGCTATTGTGATAGATGATTCCTTTGCCTCGGCATATTTCAATATGGGTAATTCCTATATGAATCTGAAGAAATACACCAAAGCTTTAGATGCCTATAAAAAGACCATCGATAGTGAAGGGCCTAGCGCGGAGGTATATTGCTGCATCGGGGCAGCCTATGAGAATCTTGAACAATTCGCACTTGGTACCAAATATTATCAAAAAGCCACCAAGCTCGATAATCTATACGACGAGGCATGGTATGGTGTGGGAGCCTGCCTAGGGTTTCAAGACAAGTGGCACCAAGCGGTGCATTTTCTTAACAAAGCGCTCAAGCTAGACAATCATAATGCTGTTTATTGGCTTGCAGTGGCCGAAGCTGAATATAAAATAGGGAATGTAATATCTAGTGTAGATGCCTACGAACGTGCCAGTCAGTTAGAACCAGACAACCGCAAAGTCTGGGCTGATTGGTCTTTTATATACTATGAGCAAGGGAATCATGAGCAGGCAGTCAATATTCTTTCCAAGGGTTTGGAGGAATTTCCTGATGATGCTGACTACTTCTACAGACTTACAGCCTACCTAATCGCAGCGGGGAGATACAAAGAAGCATTTAATTTTTTAGAAAATGCATTAATTTTGAATTTTGACAATCATACATTGCTTTTTGATTTCTTCCCTCAACCTGAAACACAGAAAGCGCTGTTTAAAATCATTGATCAATTTAGAAAAGAGAATTCCTAATGAATTATACGCTTAAAAATGTTCCTGAGCGAACCAAAAAGCCCAGGCAACATGGATTTACTATGGCTATGGATAAAGGGTTAAGCCTGCGCCAGGCCGAAGATTTCATGGACGTGTGCAGCGATTATGTAGACATAGTAAAATTGGGGTGGGCTACCTCCTACGTTACACCTAACCTGAAAGAAAAGCTTAAACTATACAAAGAAGCCGGCGTGCCGGTTTATTTAGGAGGTACTTTATTCGAGGCGTTTATCGTCAGAGACCAATTTGAAGACTACCGTAAGGTATTAGACAAGTACGGATTATCATTTGCAGAAGTGTCAGATGGGTCTATTGAGCTTGACCATGATAAGAAGTGCGATTACATCAATAAGCTTTCTGAACAAGTTACTGTGCTCTCAGAGGTTGGTTCTAAAGACGAAGAAAAGATTATACCCCCCTATCAGTGGATCAAATTGATGCAAGCAGAGTTGGATGCCGGAGCATGGAAAGTAATCGGGGAAGCTCGTGAAGGAGGTAATGTCGGTCTCTTTAGGTCGAGTGGTGAGGTGCGTTCTGGTCTGGTACAAGAGATACTCACTAAAATACCTTTTGAGAAGATCATTTGGGAAGCGCCTCAAAAAGCACAACAAGTGTGGTTTATTAAGTTGCTCGGTTCTAATGTCAACCTCGGTAACATTGCTCCTCATGAAGTTATTCCATTGGAAACTATCCGATTGGGCTTAAGAGGGGATACATTTCTTGACTTTCTGGATACTCAGGAGATTTAACCTTTACTTACGACCCTAAACACAACAGATCTTCATGAGAGGACCAAAAGACTATTTCTTTCTGTTCTTAAAAGGCCTGGCTATGGGCAGCGCAGACATCGTACCGGGTGTTTCGGGAGGTACCATAGCTTTCATTACGGGTATTTACGAAGAGCTTATTAACAGCATCAAAGACATCAACCTGAACACCTTCAAGTTACTTTTTAGGTTGAAACTGAAGGATTTCTTTGCTGCCATCAACTGGAGGTTTCTAGTTCCGGTTTTCGTTGGCATATTAGTTAGCCTGTTTAGCCTCGTAAGGCTAGTTACTTTTCTACTTAAAGAGCATCCTATTCTGATTTGGTCATTTTTCTTTGGGCTGATTATCATATCCGCCATCATAGTACTTAGAGAAGTGAGGAAATGGCATATTGGAGTGGTTTTAATGATCGTTCTTGGTGCAGCAATAGCCTATGGCATCACCATTCTATCTCCTTCAGACACACCTAATAACCTCGTATTCGTATTCTTCTCTGGCGCTTTGGCCATCTGCGCAATGATACTTCCAGGCATTTCGGGTGCTTTTATCTTGCTGATTTTGGGCAAGTATGAATATATCACTCAAAGCCTATCTGATTTTATTAAGTCAGTCCTTGAACTGGATTTCAATGCTGTGTTTGCTAAGCTAGGTGTCATTTTGACCTTTGTGTTGGGCTGCTTGGTTGGCCTGCTTAGTTTTTCCAGATTGATCTCTTTTATTCTCAAAAAATATCACGACTTGACAGTTGCCCTCCTCTCCGGTTTTATGATTGGTTCGTTGAACAAAGTATGGCCTTGGAAAGAAGTGACGGATTTCAGGATCGATAGCCATGGTAACCAAGTTCCCAAGTTTGACCGAAGCGTTTCTCCCAATGACTATCTGGAAATCACTGGAAACGACCCCCAGGTACTTCAAGCCCTTCTACTAGCATCATTCGGTATTGTGATGGTATTGGCCATTGATAGAATCGCTGCGTACGGTAGAATCAAAAAACATCAATAATGCCCAATTTGTATGGTCTGATAGGGTTTCCGTTAAGTCATTCATTTTCTAAGGGATACTTTTCAGAAAAATTCGAGCGGGAGCATATCAAAGATTGCCGCTATGAAACGTTCGAACTCAAAACTATCGAAGAACTACCAGCCCTGATCAAAGCTCAAACGGAATTGAAGGGGCTAAATGTCACTATTCCCTACAAGCAACAAGTAATCCCCTACCTGAGCAAGTTGGATGAGAGTGCCCAAAAAGTAGGTGCTGTAAATGTGATTAAGGTAGGTGATCAAAATACGTTAATCGGATACAACTCGGATTACTATGGTTTCAAAGAATCATTAATGGAATGGATTGGAAAAGCGAATGATCTAAGCGCCTTAGTGTTAGGTTCTGGAGGTGCTTCGAGGGCGGTATGTGCGACACTAGAAGACCTAGGCATTGCATACCAAGTAGTAAGCCGTTCTAATGGCCAAGGACGAATGTCTTATCAGGATGTTAAGGATAATCCAAACCTGATCGACTCCCATAAACTAATCATCAATACTACTCCTTTGGGCATGTCTCCAGAAACGGATACGTATCCTGATCTGAATTATAGCCTGCTGACTAATGGGCATTTTCTTTATGATATTGTCTATAATCCCGAAGAAACCGTATTTTTAAATAAGGGCGCCCTTCAGGGAGCCTATATTAAAAATGGGCTTGAAATGCTCCATCTGCAGGCGGAAAAGTCCTGGGAAATTTGGAACAAGTAATAGCCCCAAGCCACTTTTCTACCTATGAAATTCAAAATAACGAGTGAGTTCGAGCCCACCGGTGACCAACCTAAAGCCATTGATCAACTTGTAGAAGGTGTCGATGCAGGTGAACCATCACAAACATTGCTGGGTGTAACTGGGTCGGGTAAAACATTTACCATGGCCAATGTGATCAATAAGGTGAACCGCCCCACTTTGATCCTAAGCCACAACAAAACGCTCGCTGCACAGCTGTACGGGGAATTCAAGCAGTTCTTCCCTGAAAACGCAGTCGAATATTTCATATCGTATTACGACTATTACCAACCGGAAGCCTTCATTCCTTCATCCAACCTTTATATAGAGAAGGATCTCTCAATTAATGATGAAATAGAAAAGTTGCGATTAAGTACCACCTCATCATTGATGACAGGCCGAAGAGACATCATTGTGGTAGCCTCAGTTTCTTGTATTTACGGTATCGGTAACCCAGACGAGTTCTCCAAGAATGTGATCAGGTTGAAGGCTGGGGAGCAGATATCTCGCAATAAGCTATTATTCTCACTAGTCGATATTCTTTACAGCAGATCAGAAGCGGATTTTAAACGTGGGAATTTCAGGGTCAAGGGCGATACGGTCGATATCTTTCTAGCCTACGCAGATTTTGCTTATCGCATTTACTTCTGGGGCGATGAGATAGAAGCGATTCAAAGAGTAGACCCTTATTCTGGCAAGAAAATATCCGACGAAGACGTCGTGACGATTTTCCCTGCCAACCTATTTGTTACTGGCAAAGACCTACTTCATCAAGCCATCAAAGAAATACAGGACGATCTGGTAGAACAAATACAGCAGTTTGAAATAGAACGGCGCCATTTGGAAGCTAAGCGTTTGAAGGAGCGTACTGAGTTCGATATGGAAATGATGAGGGAGCTAGGATATTGCTCTGGTATAGAGAATTATTCACGCTATTTCGATAGAAGAAATCCGGGCCAGAGACCATTCTGCCTGCTGGATTACTTCCCTGACGACTACCTGATGATCATCGATGAGAGCCATGTAACTGTACCTCAGGTGAGGGCTATGTGGGGAGGAGACCGTTCTAGAAAGGTTAACTTGGTGGATTATGGGTTCAGATTACCCGCAGCATTGGATAACAGGCCTTTGACATTTAATGAGTTTGAATCCATGCTCAATCAAGTGGTTTATGTAAGTGCAACACCGGGTGAATACGAGTTAAGAAAATCAGAGGGTGTTATAGTTGAACAACTCATTCGACCAACTGGATTACTTGATCCTGAAATTGATGTACGACCAAGTATCAATCAAATTGATGACCTTCTGGAGGAAATTGATGAGCGCATAAAGAAGGACGAGCGGGTGCTGGTCACTACGCTGACCAAAAGAATGGCGGAGGAGTTAACCAAGTTCATGGAAAAAGCAGATATCAAATGCCGCTACATTCATTCTGAGGTAAACTCTCTGGACAGGGTAGAGATATTGAGGGAGTTAAGACTGGGTGTTTTTGACGTACTGGTAGGTGTAAACCTGCTTAGAGAGGGGCTAGATCTTCCTGAGGTATCTTTGGTCGCTATTCTGGATGCTGATAAGGAAGGTTTTCTGCGCAACCAACGATCTTTAGTGCAAACTATCGGTAGAGCAGCCAGAAATGCCAATGGTCAAGTGATTATGTATGCTGATACGGTAACAGATTCAATGCAATTAGCCATTGACGAAACGAACCGCAGGAGACGCATTCAGCAGGACTACAATAAAGAACACGGTATTGTGCCTAAAACAGTCATTAAATCCAAGGAGGCCATATTAGAGCAGACAAAAGTGGCTGATTCCAAGAAATCAAGCCAGAAATATTACATCGAAAAAGAAGAACATTCTGTTGCTGCTGATCCGGTAGTGGCATACATGGCCAAGGATGATTTGGAGAAATTGATCAAGAAAACTCAGAAAAACATGGAAAAGGCGGCCAAAGAGCTCGACTTTATTGAAGCCGCCCGGCTTCGCGATGAGTTAATTGAACTTAAAAAGTTACAGGAAACCAAGAATTAATATTCCATAACCTCTTTAAGTATATCTTTGTACGTCAACTAAAATCTTGAATATCAGATGAAAAAACTGTTCGTAATCATTGCGATTTGCTTTGCTGCATCATTCTCCGCTCACGCTCAATCATCTGGCTGGGGGATTAGAGGTGGTTTTAACTTTGCGAGTTTTAGCACACCTGGCTCAGACAATCGACTCGGCATACACATTGGCGCATTTTATAATCAAGCCAAAAGCCGTCAGTTCGCTTGGCAACCTGAAGCGGCTATATCGCTTGAAGGGGATGATAACACTAGTTTCACTAACCTCAATTTCGGAGCGATGGCCAAGTATTATTTCACCAATGAATTCAATATTGAGGGCGGCCCACAGTTGGGATTCATTATTGGAGACGATGGTTCAAATGCAGACGCATTCAACTTCTCGCTCGGTTTAGGTGCCACATACTATGTTCAAAGAAGGATTGGTATTGGGGCAAGATATAATATAGGTCTCACCGACGTATTTGATAGTGTAGCAAGTATTGAAAACAACGTTTTTCAGATATCTGGCTACTTCCGATTATAGATTAGAGCCATGCAAGACGACATACTTGACGGTGGTTTTGATGGTCAAAACGAAATCAGGAACGTAGAATACGCTAGTTTTTGGTCTCGGGTAGGTGCCAGTCTAATTGATCTACTGCTATTTATTCCAGTTATTGTCGTCAGTGTATACAACATCATCTCCATTCAGAGCTTCGCATTTAGTGTAATCCTCAGCATGGTTTACATTGTTTACAAGCCAGTTATGGAGTGGAAATATGGCGCTACTCTGGGTAAAATGGCCGTAAAGATCAAAGTAGTTAACAGCGATTTAGAGCCAATTACACTGGAACAATCAATCATGAGGTTTTCACTGTATCTCGTGAATCAGATGATTTCGATTGTATCCAGTTACTTCTTGTTTTCCAACCTTTATGGAGATATAGGCTTATTAGAGATTGGTGAAGTCCAGCAAGGAGACCCACTGTCAGCAGTATCTCAATTAATGAGTCTGGTCATACTGGTTTCTGTACTGTTTGTGGCTTTTGACAAAGAGAGGCAGGCATTACATGATAAGATCGCACGAACTTATTGCATCAACACATAACTAAATAACAAAGGCCCTTTGAAGGGCCTTTGTTGATTTTATAAATGCTGTTTTTTAGGCATTAGCCAACCTCGATGCAACCTCGTCCCAGTTGATCACATTCCAGAAAGCTGCAACGTAATCAGGTCTTCTATTCTGGTAGTTGAGGTAGTAGGCATGTTCCCATACATCCAACCCAAGGATAGGAGTACCTTTTGCGTCAGCAACATCCATCAAAGGGTTATCTTGATTAGGAGTAGAAGTGACGGCCAAATTTCCACCTCCGTCTACAATCAACCAAGCCCATCCTGATCCAAACCTTGTAGCAGCAGCATTCGAGAATTCAGTTTTGAAATTATCAAAAGAACCAAATTTGCTATCAATAGCTGAGCCCAAGTCTCCCGAAGGGTTTCCTCCACCATTAGGAGACATGACCTGCCAGAATAAGTTGTGGTTGTAAACTCCTCCCCCATTATTTCTTACCGCACCTCCATGCTGACCGGCATTGGCCAATATCTCTTCTAAAGATTTGCCTGCCAGATCCGTGCCTTCAATGGCTGCATTCAATTTCGAAACGTAACCCGCATGATGTTTCCCATGGTGAATCTCCATAGTACGCGCGTCGATGTGGGGTTCTAACGCATCAAAAGCATAAGGTAAAGCTGGTAATTCGAAAGCCATAATTTTCGTATTGATTTATAGGTTTAACATGATTTTGAGTTCGCTCAAATATACTACTTGCGTAGCTCTCTGAAAAAGCGATCCAAGAGGCCCTTGCACTCGTCTTTAAGCACTCCATTGGTGATCGAAGTCCGTGGGTGAACCAATCGCTCGCTTATAGATGTATAACCTCTTTTAGCGTCATTTGTTCCATAGACCAGCCGCTGAAGTTGAGACCAATAAAGAGCACCTGCACACATACTGCAAGGCTCAAGAGTTACGAAGAGCGTGCATTGATCAAGATACTTTGTACCTAAGTAGTTGGCCGCAGCCGTTACAGCCAGCATTTCCGCATGCGCGGTAGCGTCGTTAAGCTTTTCAGTTTGATTATATGCCTTGGCGATGATTCTATTTTCACAAACGACCACCGCACCAACTGGCACTTCTTTTTCTTCCAGTGCAATCAATGCCTGTTTGTAGGCTTCTTTCATAAAATGTTCATCACTGAAAACGGAAAGTGCCATCAGAACTTATTCTTGATTTTCACACTTTCCATCATCTTATGAACAGGATCATACCAATCATCCTTCATTTGCAAAGGGCAGTTGAAACTGAAAACAAGCGTTTTACCTTTCATTATGGTATATTGTACATAGACGTACCTTCTTTCGGAAGCCTTGTTTCTGGCGCGGTCTCCTCTTGACAGCGTTTCCAGTTCGAAAGTAACAAACTGCTTACCGTTTACCTCTTTGATCTCGTCTTGTAAGAAAGAGACCTTATCATAAAGATTGACGACACTTGCTTTAAAAAAGTCTTTGGCGATAGCAATATCTGAAGGGTTCCATTGGGTCGCAGAGATATTCACATTGAAATCAGCTAGTCTATCTTCACTAGTGTAGGCTGCTAATGGCTGCCTCACAGAAGGGTATTTCAACACGATATCGCTTTCTGTCATAGGCTGAAAGCGCTTGGGCAATACCACGGATATGCCATCGGCTACAGCTACACGAGAACCGCGTTGTTCATCAAATGATGATAAAGAGATGAGGGCAAAAAGCAATATGAGCTTAATTTTCATAGTTCAGTGTCGTTCTATTCGGTTAAGTAACGCTGGAGAACAAACAATATTTAGCCTCTCCAATGCTACGCTAAATTAGTGCGATTATACGAGATCAAAAACACGTATTTATCACCTTCTAAAAGCTTCCTATCTCTTAAAGATATTTATCTTTGTCGCTCTTAATCAAAGACAGCTGAACATCATGCTTAGAACACACACCTGCGGGGAATTGAGAATCTCCGACGTCAACAAAGAAGTTACATTATGCGGTTGGGTACAAAAAGTCAGAGACAAAGGAAGTTTGATATGGGTCGACTTGCGCGACCGATATGGGATTACCCAGCTCATTTTAGAAGAAGAGCATGCTGATAGTGGTGTAGTTGATCAAATGCGTGAGCTTGGCCGTGAATTCGTGATTGAAGCTACTGGAACGGTCATTGAAAGGGTTTCTAAGAACGACAAGATACCTACTGGAGATATTGAGATAAAGGTAAGCGGTATATCTGTTTTAAACCCATCAGAATTGCCTCCATTCACCATACAGGATGATACCGATGGTGGAGACGAATTGCGAATGAAATACCGTTATCTGGATCTTCGCAGGGACATTGTAAGAAAGAACCTTGAGTTGAGGCATAAGATGATGCAACAAACGAGATCCTACTTGGACGAGTCATCATTTATCGAAGTAGAAACCCCAGTTCTCATCAAGTCTACACCTGAAGGCGCAAGGGATTTCGTGGTACCTTCCAGAATGCATCCGGGAGAATTCTACGCACTACCTCAATCACCTCAGACTTTCAAGCAGTTGTTGATGGTATCGGGTTTTGATCGCTATTATCAAATCGTCAAATGCTTCCGTGATGAGGATTTGAGAGCCGATCGTCAGCCTGAATTCACGCAAATAGACTGCGAGATGTCTTTTGTGACACGAGAAGATATTATTCAAACATTTGAGGGTTTGACCAAACACCTTTTCAAACAGGTAAAAGGTATAGATATTCCTGATTTCCCTATCATGAGCTATGCTGACGCCATACAGTTCTATGGGTCAGACAAACCAGATACAAGGGTTGAAATGAAGTTCGTTGAGCTCAATGATTTGGCTCAGGGAAAAGGGTTCGTGGTGTTTGACAGCGCTGAATTAGTAGTGGGGATCAACGCTTCTGGCTGTGCTTCCTATTCTAGAAAGCAAATAGATGCGCTTACGGACTTTGTAAAAAGGCCTCAAATCGGAGCCAAAGGTCTGGTTTACGTGAAGTACAATGAAGATGGCAGCTTTAAGTCTTCCGTAGATAAATTCTTTGATCAGGAAGCCTTGAAAACATGGGCTGAAAAATTCGAAGCCAAGCCAGGTGACTTGATGCTCATTCTTGCTGGAGATAATTCAGCCACTCGTAAAGCTTTATCTGAATTGAGACTTCACATGGGTGATGAGTTGGGTTTAAGAGATAAGAATGTATTTAGCCCACTCTGGGTAGTGGACTTTCCTCTTCTAGAATGGGATGAAGAAACTGAAAGATTCCATGCTATGCACCACCCATTTACCTCTCCGAAAAAAGAAGACATGGCACTTTTAGATACCGATCCGGGAAAAGTAAGGGCCAATGCTTACGACATGGTAATCAATGGCGTTGAAATTGGCGGTGGATCAATTCGTATCCACGACCAGGGAATGCAAAAATTGATGTTCAAGCACTTGGGCTTTTCGGACGAAGAGGCCAAAGCACAATTTGGTTTCTTGATGCAAGCCTTTGAATATGGAGCACCTCCACACGGCGGTATTGCTTTTGGTTTTGATCGTCTGTGCGCGCTTTTCGGGGGCTCTGATTCTATACGGGACTTCATTGCCTTCCCTAAGAATAATGCAGGGCGAGATATTATGATTGATTCCCCTGCTCAAATAGCTGGCGATCAACTAGATGAACTAGGTATCGACGTTAAGCCGTCGGCTGACTAAATAAAAAAGGCAGGAAAGCTATTATAGCCCCTGCCTTTCTGGTTAATACTTAAACAAGTTAGGTTTAAAATCTTATCGCGACTTAGCTGTCATCATCGTTTGCTTTCTGCGGTAAATCCAAGGAGGTGTTGGATCTTCAGATTGCCAAAGCCCAACTTTGCCAGCCTTCGCTTCGTCTTGAAGTGACGTCAATTGCTCGTTCGTAGCCGATTTGTTGTAATACCAAGCGTAACCAGTCTTCAAGAGTTCTTCATTCAGCACCTTACCCTTACCAAAAACTACCTTGCCCAGCCTTGTGCCCTTGCGATCCTTCCCAACGATCTCTATGGTTACTTTCTTCTTTAGGATCAATGATTCAGTGTATTGCTTGGACTCTTCTCCGAAGTCCTGAGTGATCTCGGGGCAATCCACTTCACTTAATTTTATCTTATAGACACCATCTGCTTTGGTCTCAAGCTCAAGGGTATTGCCATCAATGACGTTGATTACCTTTCCTGTAAGCTCCTCGGCGTTTAAATAACTTGAAATTAACCCCATCACCGCCAGCAATATCAAACTTCTCATTTTCATAGACATATCTCGTTTTACTCAAAAATTGAGGGTATTCCTACGCCCCAGTTTATACGTCATCACAATATCAACACACAGTATGGATACGTTAGATTATCCTAAAGTAAGCTCAATTATCGTGCTAATGATCCGTATTACTTTCTCGTGTAAGATTTATCGATATAAGTAACAAGACCATCAGAGACATCTATAGAATAAACAAACCGATGGCGTGAATATTTCGGTTTCAGATGGGTATAATCGACGATCAGTAGCGTTGACTCGATGAAATGAGGTTATTGACCGTTTTACAATGTCAACTAGTAAACTAGGGCGGTTAACCCGTAGTATCTCACCGATCTATTTACAATACTCTTTGATATAGTAAGAGGCCTTATCATCACCGAGCTCCAATGCCCTTTTCCAGGCTTCACAGGCTTTTTCAGTTTGCTTTAATTGATAATAGACATTACCCTGCACCCTGAAATACCTCATATTACCATCATCCAGTTTGATAGCGCGGATTATATCCTCAAGAGCGCTTCCATATTGATCTAAGAGTACCTTAGCATTGGCCCTGCTATAGAATGCATTAGCATCCTCTGGCGACTTCGCCAATACTTGATTGTAGTCCAAGATGGCGTCTTTGTAGTTTTCATTTTCTTCATGTAGCACCGCTCGGTTATAAAGTGCCGTAGTATTGCTCGCATCTATTTGAATAGCCTTATTTAAGTCGTCCATAGCAGCCCTACCTCTTTCAGCCGCGATATTAGCCTTAGCCCGATCAATATAAATATCGGCTGTCCTTATACCCCCTTCAATGGCTTTGTCGAAGTCTTTAATGGCGCTTTCGAATTCGTTGATCTCTACCAATGACAGTCCCCGACTGTAATAGGTATCCTTGTCTTTGATACCAGCCTCAACTGCTCGGTCGAAGTAAGTAACGGCTAAACCATAATCTTCTAGCGCGTAGTAGGCATCTGCGCTGTATTTGAAAATTTCAGGTTTGACCTTCTCTTCCAGCTTCTCATAATTGCCGAAGTCTGATACCGCTTCCTTGTACTTTTCCATAAGGAAATAAGTGTAACCCCGATTCTCCCATGCTCGGCTGTAAGTCTCATCAAGCTTAATGGCTTCATTAAAATCACTGATGGCGGCATCGTACTTTTCTACCAATTGGCGGGCTTTGCCTCGGTTGTTGTAAATCCTCGGGTCATCGAACTTAAGATCGATTCCCTTGGAATAATCCGTTATGGCTCCGTCATAATTCTTTTCCCTAAACTTAGAATTGCCTCTGAGGTAGTAGGCAGAAGCATAATTAGGGTCGATTGATATGGCCTTATCAAAGTCAGCTAGCGCTCCATTGTAGTCTTTTGTTTCATATTTGGCGTTACCCCTATTATGATAGACCTTGGCATCAGAAGCACCAAGTTCTATTGCCCGGTCCAGATCAAGTAATGCCCCTTTGTAATCTTCTAGATTATACTTGGCATCCCCCCGGCTATAGTAAGCCTGCATATCAGCCTCACCTTGTTGTATCGCCTTATCCAGGTCAGTTATCGCTTTTTTGTAATCCGCTAAGAAGTAGTAGGCATTTCCTCGCGCATAGAATGCACGTTTGTCTGTAGCGCCTTGATTGATCGCCTTATTCAGTTTGTTCACTGCACTTTGCAATTCACCGATCTTATATTGAGCATAGCCCAGCGAAGTGTATGTATTGTTATTGGGTTTCCCTTTGTCAACGATATATTGAAAATCGGCTATGGCACCTTTGTAATCCTCCAAATCAAATTTGGCAGCACCTCTATTTTCGTAAGCTTTCAGATAGTCAGGCTTGATGCTCAAAGATTTGTCAAAGTCCTTAATAGCATCTTGCAGTTGATTAGTGAATGTTTTTGCCTTTCCTCGGTTGTTGTAAACCAGTTCATCATTCAATCCAAGACCTATGGCCTTATCATAGGCAGTTATAGCATCTTGATATCCTTCCAACCTGAACAATGCGTTACCTAGTTGATAGAAAACTTGTGTGTTCTTACTGCCTAGATCGCCTGCCTTTTTCAAATCTTCACTGGCTTCCTTATACGCTTTTAACGCGTATTGCGATTGGCCTCTGTTTTCGAATAGAGTCAAATTGCCTACGCCTTGTTCTTCCGCTTTCTCTAAATCACCAACCGCTCCTTGATAGTTCTTTAGGTAGAACCTGGCATTACCCCGCTTTTCGAATATTTGAGGAGCTTTCTCTCCCAATTCTAATGCCTTACTCAGGCTTCCTTCTGCCTCTCGGTATTTTTCATCGTCATACTTAATGTAGCCATCGTATAACTGCACCTTGCCATCTTCTACACCTAGCTTGACAGCTTTATCAAGGAAAGTCTTAGCGCCTTCAACATCTTTTGTTTCATATTTAGCCAAGGCCAGCATACGCACTAAAGCCTTATTCTGGCCATTAGATTGATAGGCTTTTTCTAAATCAGTTATGGCTCCGGGTAAGTCCTTCACCTCAAACTTTGCTGTACCTCGATTCAGTAATGCTCTACCGTAATCCGCTTTTAGCTGAATAGCCTTATCAAAATCAGGGATAGCCCCTTTAAAATTCTTAAGATTGAGTTTCGCTTTTCCACGATTGTTGTAAATCACAGGATCCTCGCTACCAATGTTGATAGCCTTATCATAGCTACTTATCGCGCCTTGATAGTCATCTTTTTTAAACTTGAGGTTGCCAAGGTTGTAGAATGCCTGATAATCGTTGGCACCTAAGCTCACTGCTTTCTCTAAATCCTGAAAAGCGCCATCGCCATTATCAAGGGCATACCTGGAATTACCTCGGTAGAGATAAACTTCTTTAGAGTTGGCTCCTTTTTGAATCGCCTGGTCTAGCGCCTTGCTTGTGCCTTCATAATCTTTTACCTGGTATTTGGCAATACCCAAAGCCTCATACACCTCTTTACTATCTGCACCGGCCGTAACGGCATTGGAGAGATTAGGAATGGCCGCTTTGTAGTTTTTATCTTTGGAAAGCGCCAAACCAAGCCAGGTATAATTCTCTTGGGATTTTTCCCCCTTCTGTACGGCAGTCGTCAACGCGTCTGCGGCTCCTTTAAAGTCTTTATTCTGGTATTTGGCCTCTCCTATTCTGGTATAATAATTCGCCTCTGTCTTGCCTGACTTGATTAGGCTTTCATAATCCGCTACGATACCATTCCAGTCCTTCAGCGCATATTTGGCTTCGGCCCTATTTTCAAGCGCCTTCTCGTAATCTGATTTAATGCTCAGAGCCTGATCATAATCTTTGATAGCATTCTGGTAATCCTTCAATAAGAATTTCGCTTTACCTCGGTTATTGAAAATGATCGGATCATCAGATTTGATCGCTGTGGCCTTATCGTAACTACCTACCGCACCGCGATAGTCTTCTTTCTTGAATTTGATGTTACCAATGGTATAAAGTGCATCGTAATCTTTAGCACCGAGACTTACTGCTTTTTCAAGGTCAACCAATGCTCCTGCTTCGTCTTTTAGTTCATACTTGGCGAGCCCTCGGTACAGAAATACTTCTTTGCTCTTTGCTCCTTTATTAGTCGCTTCGTTAAACGCGTTTACCGTTTCCTGGTAGTTCTTGAGATCATATTGTATTTCGCCTATGGCTTCATAAATCTCTAAAGTTTGAGCCCCTGCTGAGGCTGCTTTCTGCAAGGCACTTAATGCTTTTTGGTCTGGAATCTGTTTGTATAATGACAGGCCAAGCATTAAAAGCGTCTCTTTACTATTGTCTCCGCTTTGTGAAGCCCTTTCCAGGTTTTTTGAAGCGTCTGCGTAGGCTTCAAGGTTATAATGTGCCTCTCCTAAGCGTGCATAATTTTGCGCCTCGTTTTGTCCCTTTTGTATGAGGCTACCATAATCCGCCACGATGCCCTGCCAGTCCTTTTGGGCATATTTGGCTTCGGCACGGTTTTCCAGGGCTTTCTCGTAGTCAGCTTTGATGGATAAGGCCTTGTCAAAATCGGCTACCGCGCCTGTTAGATCTTTCAAGTTGAATTTGGCTTTACCGCGGTTATTGTATATGACCTCGTCATTCTGTCCAGCCGCTACCGCTTGGTCATAGTCTTTAACAGCCGCTTGATAATTCTTTAATCTAAACTTGGCATTACCTCGTGTAAAAAGAATGTTCGCTTCTTTAGCACCAAGGTTAAAGGCTTTGTCAAGATCAGGAATGACTCCTGAGTAATCTTTCAATTCGTATTTAGCCAGACCTCGATATTTGAAAACTTCTTGTGTATTCACACGCTGTTGTACAGCCTTGTCAAGATCATCCTTCGCCTTCTGGTAATCCTGAAGTTTGAAATAGGCCACCCCTCTTTGCGTCAGCGACGTTTTGCTTTCAGGGCTGATTTGTAAGGCTTTGGAGAATTGGTCTACAGCTTGTTGGTACTTTTCTTCCTTAACGGATGAGAGCCCAGCGAAAATGAATGGTCTGGAATTATCGGCGTTTTCTCTTTGTGCTTTGACAAACTCAGATTGCGCCTTCGACCAGTTTTCATTGGCGTAGGCTTGCATTCCACTCAAATAGGCATCATCTATTTTGATACTATTAATGGCCTCACTAAAAGGTGTTCTTTGTGCTTTGGCTTTTGTAACAATTTTGGACTCAATAACCACATCACCGGCAGCAATTCCAACCAGTTCATTGGAGCTATTAATGATTGGTAGAATGCCTGGGTTTTTATCTACTGTGATCATTCTACCGTAACCGGCTATATCTACAGCTTTGGTAACTTTCAAACCTGTATTTTCCACCCTTAAACCGTCCTTGGCTTGCATTGCCTTAAGATTATCCCCCTCTTTAGTGGCATTAGAAGCAGGCTTCAAGAATTGAAACTTAGCGCTGAGGTTATTGTCAATCGAGAACCGTACTACGCCGGTAAGTTTATCATGGGCTACGATTCTGGTGATGTTATGAACTGTACTATCGGCTGTTAGAATCTTGGCTTTGATCGCTCCATTAAATACATCCGCCCGGGTAGCTCCCTCGCCTTGGGCATTCATGAAGAATCCGGTGGCAGTGGAAGTTACTTCGTTGCTGCCATTCAGGATTTGTATTTGGAAAATCGCCTTTTCAGCTTGACCAAAGGAATCAGTATTGCTGTAGCAGAAAAATAAAAGACAAATCAGGGCCGTCTGTACGGCTAGTCTAAAACGCTTTTTCATGTCTCAATTCTTAAAAAATTTCTTTGATAACCAGCATGTTATCAATTCGTTGAGGTAAATCTATCCAAAATTTGTACAAGAAAATTTTTAATAATAGCAAAAAAATCACATCGCTGGTTTAGGCAGAAAGCAAAAAAGCATTGGCTTTCA
Source organism: Bacteroidota bacterium (assembly GCA_039819065.1). GTDB lineage: Bacteria > Bacteroidota > Bacteroidia > Cytophagales > Cyclobacteriaceae > JBCBSS01. The sequence continues at coordinate 1,718 of JBCBSS010000150.1, read as the reverse complement.
CCAATGCTTTATACGATTCTATTCATATTAAGGTCATCAGAGACCTCTAATTTGTCTGTATTACAGGTGTATCACCTCATCATACGCTGCCGCCGCTGCTTCCATCACAGCCTCTGACATAGTAGGGTGCGGGTGTACAGATTTGATGATTTCATGGCCTGTAGTTTCAAGCTTTCTGGCGGCCACTACTTCGGCGATCATCTCTGTTACATTGGCTCCAATCATGTGAGCGCCCAACCACTCTCCATACTTAGCGTCAAAGATCACTTTCACAAAGCCATCTTTCGCGCCTGCTGCGCTTGCCTTACCGGAAGCAGTAAATGGGAATTTCCCAACTTTAACATCATAGCCAGCCTCTTTGGCCGCTTGTTCCGTATATCCTACAGAAGCTATTTCAGGGCTACAATAAGTACAACCTGGCAAGTTGTTGTAATCAAGTGGATCAGGGTTATGCCCGGCAATTTTCTCTACGCAAATGATCCCTTCAGCAGAAGCTACGTGTGCCAGTGCAGGCCCTTTGACGATATCACCAATGGCATAAACACCGTCAACATTAGTTTTGTAGAAGTCGTCAATTAACACTTTACCTTTTTCGGTTTTTACCCCTACATCTTCAAGGCCTATTCCTTCTATATTAGTAGCCACACCAACTGCAGAAAGTACCACATCGCAAGTCAGTGTCTCCTCTCCTTTCGGAGTCTTGACGGTTACCTTACAGCCTCTGCCTTTGGTATCTACAGCCGTCACCTCAGATTTGGTCATGATCTTCATACCGGCCTTCTTGAAGGTTTTTTCCAATTGCTTAGAAACATCGACGTCTTCAACCGGCACAATATTAGGCATGAATTCTACCACGGTTACTTCTGTACCTATGGCATTGTAGAAGTAGGCAAACTCTACCCCAATAGCGCCAGAGCCGATGATCACCATCTTCTTAGGCTGCTTTTCCATCACCATGGCCTTGCGATAACCGATGATTTTTTTGTTATCGATGGGAATATGTGGCAATTCCCTTGACCTACCACCAGTAGCAATAATGACATGGTCGGCACTGTAATCGGTCTTCTTACCATCTTCAGTGGTAACTTCTACTTTCTTACCGGCTTTAAGTTTTCCAAAACCCGCTATATGATCTATCTTATTCTTTCTGAATAAGAATTGAATACCTTTACTCATACCGTCAGCTACGCCTCGGCTACGTTGTACCATGCCAGTAAAATCAACTTCCGCCCCTTTCACATCTATTCCATAGTCTTTGGCATGTTGGATATATTCAAATACGTTGGCACTCTTCAATAAAGCTTTGGTAGGGATACATCCCCAATTGAGGCAAATACCACCTAACTCTGACCGCTCTACCACACCCACTTTCATCCCTAGCTGGGATGCGCGGATGGCCGCCACGTATCCACCAGGGCCACTACCAATAACTATAAGATCATATTTTGCTGACATGTCTTTTTTTGGTTTAAGATTTTAGAATGATTCACAATATTACTAGTCACCTGCAAAAAAATTGTAAAGAGGATTCCGTTCGTGGTAAAGTAAAGCTTAAAAATCGAACATAGCTGAATCCGAGGTGCTGCAAATTTAATCGAAATGAGAACAGAAAAAAATGGGCTGGTGTTTCGTGGAATCAAATGAGTTCTGCGACATTCCGAGTTCAAAATATTGCCCTTTAAATATCAATTGAAATGATTGATATTTCTATAGTAAGA
>JBCBSS010000149.1:0-19881 GCA_039819065.1 Bacteroidota bacterium | reverse complement strand
TTCATTAATGCGTTTTTATTTATATAAAGTTAACCAATACGGGGCACTTTTGTATTCTTGATAAACGACATGTTTTCCATTTACTCATTCTAATCATTAGAGGACTTACTTGAAGAGCCATTTACTGAATCTATTCATTTTCCCACTCAATTAACCAATCTTGAATTAACTTGGAGAAAAAGTCTGTCGAATCTATTTTTCGTTTTAGCCTAATCATTAAACCAAAAGTAAATGAGCGAAAAGCCTTCTATTGTTTCCCTTTTACCTAGCAGTACCGAAATAGCCTGTGCCCTGGGCTTTAAGGATAATATCGTTGGTAGATCCCATGAATGTGATTACCCCGGAGGATTATCTTCTCTTCCAGTGCTGACTGCCCCGAAATTCAACGAGTTCGGTACCAGCATAGAGATCAATGATCAGGTGAGGGATATCCTGAAGTTTGGTATGTCGGTTTACAAACTGGATGTATCCCTTTTAGAAAGTCTAAAGCCAGATTATATCATTACCCAATCACAATGTGAAGTATGTGCGGTCAGTATGAGCGATGTGGAGGCGGCCGTCTGTGAGCTGATTTCCTCAAATCCGCAAATCGTTAATCTTGAGCCAAACAGCTTAGATGATGTCTATGGTGACTTTATGACGGTGGCTAAAGCGCTTGGCGTACCTGAAAGGGGAGAAGAATTGGTAAAAAAGATCAAGCAGAGGCTGCATGAAATTAGTGCCCTAACGTCTAAGCTGGAAAACAAGCCGAGGGTGTTGACCATTGAATGGCTTTCTCCCATCATGACGGCCGGAAACTGGGTGCCCGAAATGATTGACATAGCGGGCGGCGAAAACTTACTATCATCAGCCGGAGAGCACTCGCACTATCATGAATGGGAGGAGGTCAAAGCACTTGACCCAGATATTATTGTCATCATGCCCTGTGGTTTTGATATCGACAGAACAATGAAGGAAATAGAATTACTTACCGCATTGAAAGGTTGGAGCGACCTAAGAGCAGTGAAAGGAGGGGATGTGTTTGTAACGGATGGGAATCAGTACTTCAACCGACCCGGGCCACGCATTATGGAATCAGTGGAGATATTGGCAGAAATATTTCATCCAGAATCATTCCAGAACAAGCATTTGGGAACTGGTTATATCAGATTAGCATAATCTTAGTTACAAGATCCACTGTTAACTTGTACCCTGGCCAATACAGTATATCTTAACGCAGAATAATCTTTAGTTTCAAGTATGCTAACAAAGGAACAAGTCATAAAGGTAGTCAATAAACTTCCTAAAGAATTCTCTGTGGAACAGGTCATTGACGAAATAATCCTACTCGAAAAGATTGAAACCGGATTATCTCAATCCAAGGCAGATGATGTCATTCCTGATGATCAACTTAATTAAGGAGTTACCTGAATGGTTAAGGTGAACTGGACATTACAAGCCAAAAAGACTAAATAAAATCAATATCCTCCGTTAAAGGATATCGCATCAGATTATCTACAGCTTCATTCGCAGGAAGGTCTTCGAACAAGACTTTGTGAAGTGTTTCTGTGATTAGCGCGCGCAGTTGATACCTTTCTGCAAAGCGTTTGGCAATTCTAACCGTATTAATCCCCTCTGCTACTTCTTCCATCGTTTCTACAATATGGGTCAGTTTTTCCCCTTGTGCTAATCGGTAGCCCACGGTGAAGTTACGGCTCAGGGTACTATTGCAAGTGGTTACTAAATCACCTACTCCTGCCAGGCCGAGAAAGGCCTGGATATTACCACCTAGTGCACGACCGAGATAGATCATTTCTACCATCCCACGGCTGATTAGTAACCCTTTGGCATTCTCACCGTGTCCAAGGCCACCCAATATACCGGAAGCAATGGCAATAATGTTTTTCAGCACACCAGTCAATTCTATACCGATCAGGTCGGGGTTACCATAGACCTGAAAACGCTCATTGCGCAGCAGCTTCTGTCCCTCCTGGATCACCTCATCGAATCTACTAGCTACTACCGTAGCGCCAGGTTGTTGGTCGGAAAGCTCCTTGGCCAGATTAGGGCCTGCAAGACAGCCAACGCGTACGACCACGGTCTCTTCTTTGATCACCTCGCTCATCGTTCTTACCTGGTCGCGGTTCAGGGGAGCATCTTCGGGGCATTCTTCAGGTATTCTGAGATCAAGACCTTTGGTGCCGTGAATGAGGATATGATAGGGGTGAAGATAAGGCGCTAGTGCTTTCATCAGCGACCTGAAACCCGAGGAGGGCACGATAGGGAATATGATGTCGCAACTTTTGGCCAAAAGCGCGAGGTCGTTGGTAAGACTGACATTCGGTCGCATGTCATAGCCCTTGTTTTTACCGGTCTGCTTAATCTGTTCTATCACCTCTGGCTTTCTGGCGTATAGCATGACATCACTGCGTTCTGCCAGTATATTGGCTATGGCCGTACCGAAACTGCCCGCTCCTATGACACCAACCGATTTTTCAGACATAATCTTCGAGGTTATAACCTACCGTTCTATTGTGATAATAATACAGTGTATTGAGGTTTTCTGTGATGATCTCCCCATTGTCATTCTTCAGTAGTGGCCTTTTCACATGATACCTGCCGACGTGCCTTATCCCTTCATCTATTACATCATCCAATGGCCCCTTCAGGCTAGGTGCAATGTTGATCCTGTCCTGGTCTTTTAACTCATAAATACGCTTTCTCAATTTCTTAAAAGCCGTTTTGAATTCTTCAGCGCTGATGATTTGGTCTTCAGGAGGTAGCCGGAGGAAGTTGTATAAGTCCATGGTAGGAAAGCGCTTTCTCAGTACAACAAAGGCTGTGAAAGCGGCTAAATGACTAGCTGTCACCCTGTTGTTACGGTGGTATTCCCTCACTATAGCATCACTCAACAACTTGGTGTACTGCTCTTCCCGTTGTTTGTCCAGCACCACCTCACCATTGCTCATGAAATACTCCCTGGCGTCGATGATTCTACCGTCTTTGCCAATGCTATTGCCCTCATCATCCACATAATTACCAAAGAGGTCCATGCCTTGCCCGATAGAAACAGAAATGTCCGACCCTTTGGTAAAAAACCGGATTAGGAATTTGATGATCCCAAAAGAAGTAGAATACCTATCTGTTTCGATATAGTAGCGTTCCTGCCCCTTTCTTTCCAGGTATTCATCGATTAGTAGCGGTGCTTCTAGCACAAAGTTATAGTTGATCACTACAGGCACGACGAAAATTTTTTTGGCTGTATCGGGTGGGTTTTCCATGAAGTTGATGCGCTGCGCTTCTATGGCGGTACCCAATAAACCCAGCTTGAGTGATTTTTCTATTTTACCGGAACGTGAGCGCGTACCACCAGGAAAGAACAGGCTGTGTGCTCCCTTTTGTATGGCTAGGGTAGAATAAGTTTTTAGCGTCTCCAGGTAGATCAAGTTCTTTTTCCTGCGGTCCACCTTGTAAGCGCCTAAGCTGTTCATGAAGTAGGCGAATATTTTGGTGTTGAACAGGTTCAGTCCCGCACCATAGATAAATGGAGGAATACCCAATACATGGATGATCCAGCCGATTAGGATAGAATCCATATTGCTGAAGTGCGTGGGTACCATTACCACGGTTCCAATCTTGGCTAGCTTCCTGATATGCGACTTCTTACCCTTGATCTGGATCTTATCTTGAAGCGTATAATTGTTCCTGAAAAAGTCGCCGAATCGCTTACCCCGGGCCGCATTGAGCAATCTTGCGAAGCCAAATTTGACGATTTCACGGGCTAGACGATAATAGCTTCTTCTAAAATCTCCGGCTATTTCATCAGCATAGCGTGCTACGATGCTTCTAAGTAGGTCATCAGGTGTTGATTCGCTGCCATTGCCAGAAGAGATGTCAACCAGAGCGGATTTGATACCACTCCAGAATTTATACTCATCATCAGGATCTACCTTCCAGGGGTTTTGCTTGATTCTATGCTTCTCCTTGTAAAGAGTCAGCTCTAACTCCTCGATCAACTGTTCTGTAGAAGGCTTAATGGCCTTGAGTCTTTTGACGCTCTCTTCAGTCACTTCCTCTACAAACTCTTTGCGATTTTTGGTGAGTTGTACTACTGGCCAATCGCTGGTTCCCGATAGAATGGGTGTGTAGGACTTGTGATTCTTCTTCTTTTTCTTTTCAGACTCGCCTTTTGGCATATACCGATATGAGGTTAAAAAATGAATTTAATTGAAAAGTACAAAATCTAGCCGTGAATCGTAGCCGTTGTATTCTCACGACTGCTCAAAATCAGATTAAAGTTTTGCCACTTTCATTTAACGTCAGGATAAGGCTAGCGTTCGAATTTCATCATGCATTGTTACTTTGAACATTAGTAGGGCTTTGCTATTTTCGGCATAACCTAAATCTGGCATAGCATGCTAGTTGAATAAACTTGGAAGAAAAAGAGAATACATTTTACGCAGAAAACGAAGAAGCATGGCGCGACTGGTTAGCAGCCAATCACACTATTGCCAATTCTGTCTGGCTTATCATATACAAGAAGGGCAGCGGTCAACCTAGTGTTTACTACCCGGAAGCTGTTGATCAGGCACTTTGTTTTGGTTGGGTGGATAGTAAACCCAACAAGCGCGATGACCAAAGTTTCTATCAATTTTTCTCCCCCAGAAACCCAACCAGTAATTGGAGCCGGGTAAACAAGGAAAAAGTAGAGCGGTTAATCAAAACCGGACAAATGACCGAGGCGGGTATGGCACTTATTAACAAGGCTAGGGAGAGCGGTGCATGGACTGCGCTGGACGATGTTGAGAACTTGGTCATCCCATCTGATCTTCAAGAAGCGTTGGAGCAAGTTCCGAACGCACTTGACTATTTTCAGGCTTTCCCAAAATCGGCCAGGAGAGGTATTCTAGAATGGATACTCAATGCCAAAAGAGCCGAAACAAGAGCAAAGCGAGTCACTGAAACCGCTAAACTGGCAGGAGAGAATATCAGGGCTAATCAATGGCCCAGAAAATAGACTTATTCTAACCTCCTCAAAATCAATATGTCCTCCGATTATAACACGACCGAAACATCGCTCATCAAAATAAAGATGCTACAGATGGCCGAGGAGAGAGGCGTAGAAAAAACGTTTTGCCCTTCAGACATAGCGCGAAACCTTTACCCTGACCAATGGAGGGACAAAATGGAGTTGATTCGAACAATCGCACAAGAATTAGCCGACCAAGGCCATGTCCGCATCACCCAAAAAGGAGAAGAAGTAAGTATCGAATCCGTAAAAGGCCCCATTAGAATTGGAAAGAAAAAGTAGAATAGCATTCGGTGTTGCCGGGTGTTTCCACCCGGCGTTTTAAGCCAGAACAGTCAGGTTGAAAAACCTGACTGCACGTAAGAAGATAGAACAGCATCGTTGCGGGAATATCATCAATTGATGTAATCTACATTGTACAGCGAACAATCCTGTTCGCTAGCTGAAACGAACAAGAATGTTCGTTTTACAGCACAGCCACCAGCGCCACCGTCATTCCATGGTTTTCGACGTAGGAGAAAATCCAGGGAATCTCTTTTCAAGCAGTCAGAAATTTTACCCTTGCTTTGATTTTCTTCTAGAAGCTCATAAACTGGTTTTACTGTTAATACGTCAACAAAGACGTAATTCTGATGTTGATACCCTTAAGCCCCAGAGGGGCGATAGGTTAATAGAAATGGCTGCCACAACCCTAGAACAAGCGCCGTAGGTGCGAACCATTAAAGTTCTTCATCTAAGGCTAAAAGCAATAAGATAATTCAATGAGCAATACCTATACTCAAATCTATATTCAGATAGTTTTTGCTGTTAAAGGAAGACAAAATCTGATTCCTAAGAGCAAGAAAGAGTTGTTGCACAGATTTATTACAGGAATAGTCAAAGGGAGGAATCAAAAGCTCTTTGCAATTCACTGTATGCCTGATCATGTACATATCTTGATAGGAATAAGACCAACTGAAAATATTTCTGATCTAGTCAGGGATATTAAAGCGGGATCTTCTGGTTTTATCAACGATAAAAAGTGGGTTGTTGGCAAATTCCAATGGCAGTCGGGATATGGCGCTTTCTCCTACTCTCACTCACAATTGAATCATGTAATTAACTACATAGACAGGCAAGAAGAGCATCATCGGAATGCTAGTTTTAAAGATGAATACGTCATGTTCCTAAAGAAATTCAATGTTGAATATGATGACAAATATCTTTTTGATTGGATTGAGTAGAATGGGTCGCACCTACGGCGCTTGAATAAAATATTGCTGTATTAATTCTATCAACATATCACCCCTAAAGGGGCTAGCATAAACTAGACCATAGTTATTCAAAAAGGATCATAAGCATTTCATTCGTCTCTTTTAAATCTTTGGTGCAGTTAGAGTTTTGAGGGCCACCAAGGATATTTTTAATCTTTTCATTCACAGCACTTTATTCTAAATAACCTTAAGCCCCAGAGGGGCGATATGTCAATAGAAATGGCTGTCACACCTCTAATGGTAGCGTCGTAGGTGCGACCTTGATTAGACTTTATTTGGTTCAGAGATTCTCATTTCTTCTAAGCTTGTAATGATGATATTGTTCGGGAATATCTCAATTGATGTAATCTGCGTTGTACAGCGAACATTCCTGTTCGCTTGCCATAACGAACAGGAATGTTCGTTTTACTCTAAAGTTATCACAACCACCGTCATTCCATGGTTTTCGACGTAGGAGAAAATCCAGGGAATCTCTTTTCAAGCAATCAGACATTCAGTGTAGTCAGATGTTTCCACCCGGCGTTTTAAGCCAGAACAATCAGATTGAAAAACCTGACTGCACCTTATCGACCCGAGCACATAATGTACATCCATTAATTACTCCACTCCGGCAGGAGCGGCATCAATGAAATTCGTCTTTTTGTAAGAACCAGGCTTATCACCAACTTTCGTACTTCCCGCAAGCATGGATTGCATACCCGGCGTGAAGAAAGTATAAGGAAACTGCAAGTCCGGCTGACTCGCTTCGTTCAGTTCCGTCATCAGGACTTCTGGTATTTCGAAATCCAATGAAGAAGTAGTCTGCTCTAACTGAGACAATTTCGTAGCGCCTAATATGACACTCGAAACCCCTGGTCGATTAGCCACCCAATTAATGGCTACCGTTGCCATCGGCTGATTGATCTCTGAAGCTACTTTTTCCAATGCACTCACGACCTTCCAGTTTTTGTCCGTGAATTTGGCAAAAGCAGGGTTTCCAGAGGCAGCCAATGATGCCAGCCTACCTTCTCCTTCAACTTTAGATTCAGAAGGTTTGTACTTGCCTGAAAGTAAACCACTGGCTAGAGGACTCCACACCATCACGCCCATACCTAACTCCTGACCCATATCTATATATTCGTTTTCGATGTTTCTTTCGGTCAATGAGTATTCCATCTGCAATGCCGAAACCGGTTCATAACCTCTCCAATCAGCAATAGTTTGTGCCCGAGAAGCATACCAGGCCGGAACATCCGAAAGACCGATATGTCTGACCTTCCCATCTCTCACTAAATCATCCATAGTACGCATTACCTCTTCTGGTCTGGTAAGCGTATCCCATGTATGCAGGAAGTAAAGGTCGATGTAGTCAGTACCCATCCTTTTCAATGACCCCTCTACGGCCCTGAGGATGTTTTTTCTACCATTACCACCTGCATTGGGGTTTCCCGGCTCAGCGTTATAGCTGAATTTGGTGGCAATCACTATTTTATCTCGAAGGTTGCGCTCCTTTACAAACTCACCTAGCCATGATTCACTGGTGCCGTTTGTATAAAGGTCGGCCGTATCGATGAAGTTACCACCTGCATCAACGTAATGATTGAATAAAGCTTTTGCGCCGTCTTTCTCTGCGCCCCAGCCCCATTCTGAGCCGAAGGTCATTGCACCCAGTGCCAGTCTACTGACTCTTAATCCTGATTTACCTAATGTGTAATAATTATCTAGTGCCATGTTTATTTTGATTTAAGTTAAAGTGAATTCATTTTGTATCAGACATGCTCAACAGTAAGCCGTTCTTTAGCAAACCTTGGCAAGTCCATATTGCCGGTCATATATTTTAAGTTAAACTGCAATTGGTAAATTTTCCAACCGTCATTCGTATGCCTTAATTTATGACGATAAGTCCCTACAACAGTCCAGATATTATCATCCAAATAGTGTTGGGCGAACCCGTAATGTTTTACTTCAGCGATATGACCTGAAACTTCTATTTGAAAGTTTGAAATCATATGATGTGTATGATCAAAACCGGGTAGAACGGATTTCCAACTATCTGCGATCTGGTAAGGGTGAAGGGAAAGTGGTGTTCCACCAGCAAGCGATGTGTAATCCAGTATGACCAGCTTATCAAATACTTTTTCAACCTGGCTCCAGTCATTTTCATCGGTAGCCACGAAAAGGCTGGTAACCACCTTTTCGATATTGCTTTTTTCTACTAACGTTTGTACCATGGGCTTTCCTTTTCTGTGTTTGTCATTGATTACAATACAAATAACGGTAATGAATGGCCGCTAGAATGGGACAGACTTCGGACTAAATGGTACAGGTTTCGGAAGTACGGATTTATTGGTTACTTCGATATTTGGCAGGGGAGAGGCCGCTTACTTTCTTGAACAACCTGTTGAAATATGAGGCGTCATTAAAACCTAGTTGGTATGCGATTTCCTTTACTTGCAAATCTGTGGTGGTCAATAATTTTTGAGCCTCATCCACCAAAGACTGATTAATGTAATCTGTCGGTGTTACCCCCAGGTCTTTTTTGATGGTTTCGGACAGATGTTTGGCCGTGATGGCTAGCTCATCGGCCACCTCGCTTACGCCTATAGATTGATCACTTAAATTGAGTACCAGTGCCGATACTTTGTGATGGACAGTCTGCTTGAACCTTTCACTCAGCGAAGAAGCTTGCCTATTGAGCATGCTATCCTTAGTATGACGGTCAAAAAACCTGATACAAAGTGCGAGCAGACTATTGAGATATGATTTGATAATGGGCTTATCGTAGGGGGTGGGATGGCTATATTCTTCATCCATCTTTTGCATGACATCCGTGATAAGCTCAGCTTCTGATTTCTGCAAACGTATGCCTGGCGTATAAGACTGAAAATAGGGCAGGTCAAAGAGCTTTCTAAATGAATCCATCTGAACCGTGTAAAAACTCTCTTCTACGGAAACATAATAACCCCTCCAATTCTGCTGTACATCCCAATATATGATCTGGCCTGGTAGTTGGAAAAATAGCGTCAATTCATCCAGGTTTACATCTTTACCATCCGAGCCTACTTTTCCATCACCGGATTCTAGGATCGCCAATTGATAAAAGGGAATTCTAAAAGGAGCCATCTGAAGACGAACTGTCTTCATATTGTCCTCGAAGCTTCTCACGTCAAAGTCGGTATAGCGCGGTGGTGAGATGTTAATCTTGAAGTTGTATTCCTCAATAGAACTGAAAAGTGGTATTGATGAATTCCTGGCTAGCATCTTTATCAAATATAGAATAAAGATACTGACACTGCTTCTAGATTATGGATTATATTCTTTGAGCGCTTCAATAGGAATTTTGCCGTAACAATAGGGATGTAATTGGCCATCATTACCGTGCGACTCGAACTTTACCTCAAAGGGTAACTTTTCTGTATCTACAATAAGGAGCGTGAATTCCTTCCCTGAAATTTGTTGAGATACCTTCCTAAGGTCAGTCAACATGTAAAGCCTTATCACTCCCTCTTTAGGTTCAATACCTCCATTGGCTTGTATATCGTTCCATGCTGCGCGTGAAACGGGGATGAAAAATGAAGCGGTCATATTTGACCCTGAGGCTAGGTTGCCATTGACAAAATTGGTGAAGGCCTCCAGGTTTTTGCTGACACTGCGTAGAAAAAAGTCATATTCTTTGACAGAGGTAGTGATGGTCAGCGTTTTAGAACCCTGCCATCCCATGTAGAGTAGAAAGAGACCGACCATCATAGTGATGAGCATGGCCCAGGGGTCAAAGACATTCTTGAAAATGGCAATGGTAGCCATGGTAGAAGCTACACCACCAATGACCAATGGAAACAACAGACGCTTCTCTTTGAAGTTGACCACTTTAATATCATCTAAAGCAAACCTGGCATCTTTACCCTTTCTTCTGATGATCAAGGCATTAGAAGTAAGTATACCAAGGTTTCGTTGGTCGTCAGCCTGGTACAGGTAGCAAAACGCCACCACCGGTTCTCCGTCAATCGATCTCATGGTCAGAGGTTCTGCATGGCCTCACCAAATGCCTGACGCATTTCCCCGAAGCGCTCCAATGCCTTGTTCATGAAATCATCATTTACTATCTCTGTCAGTTCATCCTCAGATGTTAATTCAAGCTCTGATACTTTGAACGTCTGTTCTAAATCACCCTGTTCTAGTTTGATCAGGTATTTGCCATTCCAAGCGAAGACCGTAATCTTACAGGCGGGGTGGGGTATTTCTTTTACAACTCGCACAATAATGTCTTTTCCTCAAAACTACGCAAACACGAATAAATCGATAGTCTAAAGGAGGACTTATGATGATGAGATGGTTTGATAGTTTGATGGTCTGATGATGAGATGATTTGATGATGCGGTGATGAGATGGTTTGATGCAATGGGCTTAATATGGGAAGTCTAATGTACGGTCAGGCTTTTAATAGAACCTTACTGCTATTTCGTATACTACCTTACGGGCTTCCGTCCTTCTGAGACTCAATATTTTAGTTTCAAATACACAAAATCGAATGACATTGGCCGAAATCATTTGGCAGTCCCGTTGTTCTGGGGAGTTTTCCCCTAATGTTAGGGGAAATACAAAGGGGTAAGAATAGCAACCGGCGTATTAGTAAATACGTCATAAGGAAAGAAACTTATTGGAGGTTAGCATAACCTGACATAAGGTCATATCATCAATTGATGATATCAGGTTTAGAAGTAATTAGAAATAAGTCTTAAAGAACAAACGTCATCAAACCATCATCACATCACCACATCAAACCATCACAAATGTCCTTCTGTAAGAAACTTATGAGAGGTAAAGCACTGACTTTGCTGAAGGCATATCATCAATTGATGATATCGAACTTGGCTAAATGCACGAAAGTAACTTTCGCGCTAGGGTCGGTAGTAATAAAAAAGTCGCAAGACTAGTGTTCTGGTGTCATTTCGAATGCAATGAGAAATCTTACTCTCTTGGTAATCAACATTTTGAATGACGTGAAATTTCTCCTTATGGGCGAAAAGACGACCTCGTTACTCAATTACCCACTCAGATAAAATTCAAATGCTCAAATTTCCCTTTGAGTATGGACACATCATCGGTGTCGAGCCACTTGTTCAGCAACGTTGCATAGATTCTTCTGAAATCAATAGAATGGATGAGATCCCCTTCGTCGAGCTTAGAAAGATCCGGTGCCTCGTTCACAAAACCTGGTGTTTTCAACTGACCGTTGATGATGAAGAGATTATTGGCCGTTCCGTGGTCAGTACCTCTACTGGCATTCTGCTTCACCCTTCTACCAAATTCTGAGAAAGTCAGGATCATGGTCTGGTCAAGCATGCCCATGGCTTTCAAATCGCGGACGAAAGCACTGACACTTTCCGAATAAGTACTGAGAAGCCTTTCGTGTTGGAATTTTTGGTTGACATGGGTATCAAATCCAGAAAGTGATGCATAGTATACTTTAGTGTCTGACCCTGACCCGATCAACTCTGCAATGGTTCTAAGATCACGACTTAGGGCATTTTGTGGATAATCAATCCTTGATTTTTTGATCTTCGACTTTTCCTTCAGGTATTCTGAAGAAGAGACGGTTTCAATCAACGTTTTATATAGGTAATCGAGGTTGTGGTTAGCAACTTCCTCGGAATCATAAGCAGCGGCTATTCTTTTATAATGCCCGCCATCGATAGCACGGTTGAGCTTTTTAGGGTTGCGCATCGCCATACCTTTGATCTGCTCTCCTTTCAAGGACAAGCTCAAAGAATCGTCAATTTCTATCGCTGCATGTGGCTTACCACAATCCCCACAGGTTGAATCCAGATAACGGCCAATCCAACCCGTATTCCATACAGATTTAGCATCACTACCAGTTTGCCATATATCCATCGATCTGAAGTGAGAGCGATCGGGATTGGGATAACCGACGTTATTGACAATGGATAGCAGGCCATCATCGTACAGCCCTTTCAAACCGGACATGCTCGGGTGAAACCCTAATTCGTCAGTAGCTTTCAGCGTTGAGGACTTATCGATAGCCAACTGAGGCCTTAGTTCGTAATATAGGTCGTTGTTGAACGGAACAATCGTGTTCAACCCATCATTACCTCCGGAGAGCTGAATGACTACCAATATCTTCTCCGAAGCCAATATGCTGTTCCCCAGGTTGGTTTGCTCATAAGCTTTTAGAAAGCCAGGAATAAGCATGCTACCCGCCGAGGTCAGCGCGGATTTCTTGATGAAGTTTCTTCTGGATATATCTTTCATATTAGTTGAATTCTTGTTGACTTGATGTTAGGGTTAGCAAAGTTGATACTCAGGCATAGACATGATGGCTACACAAGCTTTCTTAAGCCTGTCATTTTCATCTGTTCCGGTACCCACATAAGCTACCGCCTGCTTTTTCGTCTGAGCTGTAAGTGATGTACTGAGAAAATACCGTTCTGCTTTCTCGACTAATTGCTGATCATTGTCATCGTATAAATGCTCCATCAGCTTCGGCCATGCGATGTCACCAACTAGGTTTTTGACTCGTTTGCCTAAGTTCTGAGTGTTCACATCACCATCTTTCTGAGATTCATAGGTGATAGGCTTATTGTTCGCTATCAGGGTTGGTATCGCCATTCTGAAAGTAAGACTGCTACTGTCTATCCATTCCCGTCCAGTTGGCCAGCCACCTACGTTAGGAGGAAGCAAGAGTACCTGACCTAATGCTTTTTGTAGAAACAAAACAGACTCCGGTTCAGAAAAAGAGAGACCCAACTGGTGCTGAATGCCCAGCATTAATTCTACCGGAGATTTAATTCTGGTACCGACATGCTCGTTGCGGTAGAACCAATCCGACTTGAAAATGTCATTGAGCAGTTTTTTGATGTCGTAGTCAGACCGGTAGAATCCATCCGCAAGCTCTTTGATGATGTTTTCCTGCGGTGTGTCATTCACCATATATCGATAGATCTTTTCGGTGATGAAGTATGCAGTCTGCTTGTTTTCAAGTACAATCTCTATGATATCCTCTCCGTTCAGGTCCCCTGTACGACCCATGAATGTCTTCTCTCCATAATCATGCACCCTCTTACGAAAGATATGCTCCCCTTGAAGGTTAAATCCCCAACCTGTAAAAGCCCGTGCGCCATTTTTGATATCTGCTTCGGTATAATTTCCTCTACCCATTGTGAAAAGTTCTAGCAGTTCGCGCGCAAAGTTTTCATTGGGGCTCTCCTTTCTATTCTGCTGATTATTCAAAAACTGAAGCATGGCAGGATCTTTAGCTACTGCCATGAGCAGGTCACCGAACTTCCCTAAAGCATGTTTGCGTAAAGTGTTGTTGTGTTGCTGGGCCAGAAATCCGTTCAAGTTGCGGCAGGCAAAATGATCATGCCAGAATAAAGTCATCTTCTCCGCTAGCAGCCCATCCTCACCAGCCATCTGTTGACACCAGGTCATATTCACATCCTTTAACTGCTCCCTGGATTGTTTGCGGAACTGCTGGCGTTCTTCCTTGCTCATGTTCCTTAGCGCCATAAGGTCTGGCAGTTGTACACCTTTAACACGTATCGATTTAGCACTTTTTGCGTTTTGAAATAAACCTTTAATCACTTGGTCCGGATTACTCTTTAGCGTTTGATCGTATTTATCAATACTGATACCAAAAGTGGCACGATTCAGTAGGTGTTTGATTTGAGCTTCTTTTATCATGAGTCAAGTATGTACGACGGATTATACAACCTTAGACCGAAAATTCGAAAATAGGTTTAATTGAAATACGTAAAATAAGTATATAATGAGAGCGTTCTACGAAATGAGGCTGTTTATTTGAAAGATTAACATGTCGCCTAAACGATTGAAATAATTGTAACATATTGCTTAATTTTCATGTTCTTAACATTAGCTGAGCGCTATGAATACCAATGACAACTCGGCGCCTTTTATACCTAGCCAATGGCATTAATGAAGAAATTTGTTTTCCTTTTGTTCGGCTTTCTTTTCTTGCACAGTTCTGTAGCACTGGCAACACACTTGAGAGCTGGTGAGATAATTGCTGAACGCATCAGCTTACTGACTTATAGAATTACCATAACCGTGTACACTGATACGGGTTCAGATGTTCGTTTTGGAGAGGGCTTCTTGAATTTTGGTGATAATAGTGACGCATTCCAACTCCCTGTAATAGAAAACAATACCCACCTGACCATCAATCCGGATGGCTCGCAAACGATAGAACCACTTGATGCATCTGACTTAGCAGCGGAAGTGGCGGTAGCGCAGTTCACTATCATCCATACCTATTCATTTTCAGGTCTTTACCTGATCAGCTATGGTGAGCCTAATCGTAACGAAGGTATTTTGAATGTTGATGGCTCAGTAGACACACCTTTTTTCGTTGAGACAGAAATCTTAATCGATACTTTCATTGCGAACAGTACTCCTCAGTTGCTTATTCCGCCTATTGATGGCGCTTGTACAGGAGTAGCATTCTTCCACAATCCTGGAGCATTTGATCCTGATGGAGATAGTATCTCATTCGAATTGGTGACTCCTCAAAGAGATGTAGGAACAGATGTGATCAACTATCGCGATCCAAATAGTCGTGAATTCTATACCAATTTTGAAGTAGGTGATGAAACCGGTTCCCGGCAACCGACTTTCAGCATAAATCCAGTTACAGGAGACTTGGTTTGGAACGCTCCTGGAGATTTGGGAGCAGGTGAATATATCATCGCCTTCACCATCACAGAATGGCGTAAAGTGAACGGTCAATTCTTCCGACTCGGTTTTGTAACACGTGATATGCAGATCATTGTTGAGGATTGTAACAATGAAAGACCCGAACTTATTATCCCTGAAGATATATGTGTTGAAGCCGGTACATTGATAGAGGAAGCGATTTTCGGTACTGACCCTGACGGAGACGATGTGATCATAGAAGCTTTTTCACAAGTTTTTGATCTGGTATCAAACTCTGCCACAGTCACTCCTTCTAAGGATGACCAACCGCAGCCCACATTGCCCACGCCAGCTCAATTGGATTTCTCTTGGCAAACGGATTGTTCACACGTAAGAGATCAACCTTATCAAGTGGTATTCAAAATTACAGATAGCCCTCCCATGGGGCCTAAACTAGTGAGTTTTGCCACCTGGAATATAACGGTCATCGGACCAGCGCCAGAATTTGTGAATCCGAACGAAGAGCCGCCGGCTGGTCGTGAAATTACGCTGGAATGGAACCCGTATGAGTGTTCAGCCTTCGGTCAAGCAAACGAAATGCAGATATGGCGTCGTGTAGATAGCTTTATGTACATGCCGGATTCGTGTGAAACCGGCATTAGGGAAGGCGCTGGATATGAATTAATCGATGAAGTAGATATTAACGTCACTACTTATGTTGATGATAACAACGGACAAGGCCTAGCCTTTGGTGCACGCTATTGTTATCGCCTGGTAGCACTTTTCCCCAATAACGGTGCTACAGAAAGTGTTGTTTCAGAAGAAAAATGTTTCTCACCAATAGAAGCAGAAGCCCCTGTCATTACCAAGGTAAGCATCATTGAAACAGATGATACTGATGGTACAATTGATCTGGAATGGACTTCTCCATTCGAGATAGATAGAACAGCATTTCCTGGACCTTACCGTTACCAGGTGTATCGGGCGTTAGGTTTCAACGGTGATGCAGGCTTGACATTTGTAGGGGAAACGGTAGATACGACACTGACTGATGTAGGACTTAACACTTTAAATAATATCTACAATTATAGGATCGTCTTTACTGACCCTAACAACACCATTGGCTTGGCACCGGATGAGCCAATCGACACATCGGCCATGGCCTCGTCCGTAAGGCTAGAACCAACTCCGTCATTTGAAGAAATTCTGCTAAGCTGGAGTGCTGATGTACCTTGGTCAAACAATATTCAAGACTTTCCATTACACGATGTATTCAGGGACAATGTCGATGATGGCAACCCTGACAGCCTGATATTAATCGCCACTGTAAATGTAAATGTGGATGGATTTAATTATGTAGATGATGGAACTCACAACGATACGCCATTAGAGCCTGATATAGTCTATTGCTATCGCGTGCAGACCCGAGGTTCGTATGGTAATGATCTATTACCAGAACCATTGGAGAACTTCTCGCAAGTTATATGTGCACAGCCGAGTGATACTATACCACCATGTACACCAGACCTGAATTTGGCTATTACTTCATGCGAAGAGTTCATCGCTCAGCGATCGTGTAACTTCAATGACTTCTTCAATGAACTGACATGGCGTCGGGATGATGATCCTGAATGTGCTAATGATATTGCCAGTTTCAATATCTATTTTGCCAGAACTACAGAAGAAGAATTTAGCCTACTGGCCAACGTTCGTGATACATTCTTTGTACATGACAATCTCACCTCCTTTGCCGGCTGTTACGCCATTAGGGCGGTAGACCGGTCAGGCAACGAAAGCGACTTCTCAGAGACGATCTGTAATGATAACTGCCCATTCTACGAGCTGCCGAATGTATTTACACCTAATGGCGATGAGTGTAACGATTTATTCCGAGCATTCACGGATGATGAAGTAATTGGAGAGGGTGGAGAAGCTACTGGAGGTTGTAGATCCACTGACCCAACGAAGTGTGCTCGGTTTGTGAGATCGGTAGTATTTACAGTGTATAATCGCTGGGGTAAAGAAGTATATACCAATCAGAATGATCCGGAAAGAAGTATTCTGATTAATTGGGATGGCCGATCAAACGATGGAACCGAATTATCTACCGGAGTGTATTATTACCTGGCAGAAGTAGAATTTGATGTGGTTAATCCAGCCGAAAGCGTTCAGCAGATAAAAGGGTGGATCCAATTATTGAGATAATGTGTAGCTTATGGCTATGAAAAACGATGTCATATTATTCGATGGCGTTTGCAACTTGTGCAATAGCTCTGTCAACTTTGTGATTGACAGAGACAAAGGGCGATATTTCAAATTTGCTGCACTTCAATCTGAAGCTGGTCAGGAGCTACTCTCGTCTTTGGGCCAGCCCACCGAGAACTTTGATAGCATTGTATTGGTTAGCAACGGCAAAATCTACAAAAAAAGCCGTGCTGCCTTGGAGGTTGCCAGAAAACTGAGAGGGCTTTGGCCATTACTCTATGTCTTCATGATTGTACCATGGTTCATCAGAAACCCAATCTATGATCTAATCGCTAAAAACCGTTATCGTTGGTTTGGCAAATCCAATGAATGTCGCATGCCCACCCCTGAGCTGAAGCAAAGATTTCTGGATTCTACTCCCACATTAGCCTGAATCATATATTTTTGCCGGGGGATGATTCCCCTCTAATTATCTTTGCATTTTTCAAAACAATCCATTGTCTATGAATGCTTACGTTTTTCCGGGTCAAGGTGCTCAATTCCCTGGTATGGGCAAAGACCTATATGAGAGCAGTGCAACTGCCAAATCGTTGTTTGATCAAGCTAATGATATTCTAGGCTTCGATATTACCAAGGTGATGTTCGAAGGAACGGCTGAAGAGCTGCAACAAACCAAAGTGACCCAACCTGCTATATTCCTACATTCAGTAATTCTAGCCAAAATAGCAGATAGCTTTCAACCTGATATGGTGGCAGGACACTCACTTGGAGAGTTTTCGGCCTTAGTAGCCAACAATGCACTTTCTTTTGAAGATGGACTTAAGCTGGTTTCTAAAAGAGCATTAGCCATGCAAAAGGCCTGTGAAATCAATCCTTCTACCATGGCTGCCATTCTAGGATTGAGTGACGAAAAAGTGGAGGAAGTTACTGCTTCTATCGACGAGGTGGTTGTTCCAGCCAACTACAATTCTCCAGGCCAGTTAGTGATCTCAGGATCAAACGAAGGAATCGCTATTGCTTGTGAAAAAATGAAAGAAGCAGGTGCGAAGAGGGCTTTGCCTTTGAAGGTAGGAGGAGCATTTCACTCGCCATTGATGGAGCCGGCCCGTGAAGAATTGGAAAATGCCATTCGTGATACGCATTTCGAAAAGCCTATATGTCCTGTCTATCAAAATGTAGCTGCAGAGAAGTCAGAAGATGTGGAGGAGATTAAGGGTAACCTGATCGCGCAACTAACATCACCAGTACGTTGGACACAATCCGTGCAAAGTATGGTTAGGGATGGAGCCACTACGTTTATTGAAAGTGGGCCTGGTAAAGTTCTGCAGGGCCTGGTGAAAAAAATAGCCCCTGAGTCCGAGGTGAGAAGTATTTAATCCTCGATCAAATATTAGTATCATTCAGCGGCTCTACATCCAAAGGGTCGCTGCACTTATTTAATAGTGATGTATTACTAAGATTCAAAACAGGATGGACAAACCCTGGTGCCAATTCTACTAGTGGCACCAAAGTGAATCTTCTTTCTGCAATATGTGGGTGAGGTATTTGCAGTTTACTTGTGTCCAGGATTTGTCTTCCGTAGAATAAGATATCTATATCGATTATCCTTTCACCCCATTTTTCTATTCTTCTTCGCCCCATGGTTTGCTCGATTTGTAGTATGGTTTCCAGGAGTTGCAAAGGTGCTAATGATGTGGATACTTCAAGCACCTGATTGAGAAAGTCGGGCTGGTCAGTCTTGCCCCAAGCAGCTGTGGTATATATTTTAGAATATCTGAGCACCTTGCATTGATTGGTGCCGATTAGCGTTTGAGCACGCTGCAAATTGGATATTCGGTCCCCTATATTAGACCCTAAAAGCAAAAATATTCCGTCCATCCTTAGGTTCTGACTAATGACAAATTCAAGTTTTATTTATGGCGCTGATGTCGCTATTTTTACAAGCTTAATTTGATTATTTATAAACAGAATACTCTTTATGAAATTTCTTAGGAATTTGTTGGCTGCGTTGGTGGCGTTGATGATTTTCTTCGGGTTTGGTACCCTTTTATTCTTTATGATATTTGGTGCCATTACAGCTGAAGAACCCGTGAATGTGAAGGATAATTCCATTCTAAAAATAAAACTGAATGTGCCGGTAGGTGAAAGGTCTTTAGAAGACCCATTGGCCGAAGCATTAGGAGCTGGAGCTGGTAAAGTTGGTGTAATCGAAATGACCGAA
This sequence comes from Bacteroidota bacterium, assembly GCA_039819065.1. Taxonomy (GTDB): domain Bacteria; phylum Bacteroidota; class Bacteroidia; order Cytophagales; family Cyclobacteriaceae; genus JBCBSS01. The sequence goes on along the minus strand of JBCBSS010000149.1, from coordinate 545 downwards.
GCTATTGCATACGCTAAGGATGATGATAAGATTAAAGGGATTTACTTAGACGCCTCTGTCATTTTGGCTGGCTATGCACAAATGGAGGAGATCAGAGAGGCGTTGATCGATTTTAGAACATCTGGGAAATTTGTAGTTACTTATTCAGAGATATTTTCTGAGGGTGCTTATTATCTAGCATCGGCTGCCGATAAGATATTCTTGAATCCCCAAGGGCAAGTGGAATTTAATGGGTTGAGTGCACAGGTGATGTTTTTCAAAGGCACATTCGAAAAACTGGGAGTAGAAGCTCAGGTGTTCAAGGTTGGTGACTTCAAGAGTGCCATTGAGCCTTTTGTTAGAACGGACATGAGTGATTCCAATAAACTGCAAGTCAAATACCTGCTAGATGGTTTGTATGATCATACCATTGAAAACATTGCCGAGCAGCGCGAGATGGATAAGGATGAATTAATGAAGATATCCGACGAGATGCTGGTGAGGAATGCAAAAGATGCCCTCAAGTACGGACTGGTTGATGAATTGACATACTATGATCAGGTACT
>JBCBSS010000148.1:0-19991 GCA_039819065.1 Bacteroidota bacterium | reverse complement strand
GACAAAAGATCTTAGATCTTTTGTCGATGTTTTGATTGAATTTAAGTAAATACAAGAGAATCTAAACAAAAGAGGTGGTTTGATCTATAAAGCTATTAAATCAGATTCATCATCGCATAGTTAGAAACGCCAACTTAAATTGCATTTTAGTCTTTCTAAAATCACACCAGGAAATAATAATGAAGTGCCTAGAAAGGCCTGGCAGTGGATAAATTTAGGGCTATATTCAGTAGAGAGAGAAGTAAACTACTGGAAAAGGTTAGTAATAAAGTATTAACTCTTAACTAGAGCAATATTTGGTGATGGATCGCTTTATTCTATCGATACCAAAAACCACAAACAACTATGAAAGCCTTATTCATTATCCTATCCATCTTTGTCATCAGTTCAACAGCGTGTTTCGCCCAGGAAAAAACACAATGGGGAACCGTCCATTATAAAGCCGACATCCGGAACGCTGACCCTGAAGAGCTGTCCTTTCTGTACCGGGACCTAGATCAGTTCAATTATTTCTGTGCTTCAGAGTTTCACCGGAGTGAGGCGGCGATCACCCAATACAAGAAATTCATCACCTACCTCTCTTTGAAAAAGGGGCTTGATAAGCTAGTGATGGAGCGTCCCTACGCTTATGGCTATTTGGTTAGTCAATACCTGGCAACCGGAGATACTACCATATTGAAAATAGCCACCGATACATTCTGGTCGTTTGATAAATTCGGTAGAAAAGATGAAGTGTCACATGATGCATACGGCTTGTTCAAATGGCTTTATGAGTTCATGCATAAGAATGACATGTCTATCAAAGTAGTAGGTGTCGATCTCAACCAGGCACTACATGGTACTGTAGAACTAGCTGCTATGCAGTACCTGATAGAAAAGCATCAGGTTCAGGCATATTTCAAACAATCCTATCAAGCGCTGGCTAAGCTGGCGCAATCTGAGAAACCTTCTTTCGGAAAACTAAAGAAATGGGTAACCCAATTTGATAGCGAATTAGCCGAAGGTGCTGCGGCAGTAAAAGAGAAACTTGGAGACGAATATGTGCTATCTTGAACAAATAGCACTTGCTGTCCATGATGTGCTCATCTATGGAAATGGGGATTCTAAAAAGGCACGCTTACACCGTGAAAAAACCATGGTCAGAAACTTCAAACTACAGGTTAGACCTGATGATATTGTTTACGCTCAATTTGGAGCAGGACATATCGCTATTGGCGATGCACCTTATTTTAGAGGTTTTATGGCTATGGTTTTGAAAGATCCACAGTATAAGGGTAGAACCTTGTCTATTGGTGTAAACTGCTATCGTTGCCAACTGGGAACAAGTACAACCGCCTACAAGCCGTATCAGTTGAATGATGATGGTTCAGGTTATCGATGGAATGACCGCGCCTATCATCTAGACGTTGATAACGCAGAGCAAAAGCAAACTTTGATTGAAAGTCTAGGCAAGCAAAGTACGGCCATTGATATGAGGCAGGCGAAACCCCCTTTTGATAAAGTAAAAGAACAGTTTCAATATGTTCTGGTGATGTTTGACTAGGACTTGCTTTAGACCTTAAAGCCTTTCGACTTGATAGGCTAACCTGATCGATAAGGAGAGTCACGAATTACCTATAGCCATCTCATCTTTCTTGCCATAGCCTTTACGAACATAATACAGAAGCCCGAGTAAAGCTGTCAATATTACGGTAACAGTAACTCCGTCCCATTGAGCATGTGCTATGTGAGTGACGGTGGCGCCAAGCATAATCACACCTAACCCTAAAGCCGCTTTTGATGCTAGTTTTGGAAAGAAAAGCAGCACTGCGCCGATTACTTCAAGTGCGCCAATCACCATGTAGAAATGGTCAGGGTAACCCCAATTTCTGAATTGCTTTTCCCATGCTTCCGGACGAGTGAATTTGGCTTGGCCAGCCAGAATGAACTGTATTCCCATGATGATTTGAAGAAACCAAATGCCGATTTTTTTCAGTTTATTTTTCATAGATTCGATTTTAAGGTGATAATGTTCACAAGGAGGTTTTATTAAGGTTGTTTTAGATCAATTATACTATTCAACCGCTCTCAATGGCTAAGAGGAAAAGCTTGGAGGTGTAGCACTTTATAAAATGACACAAGTAATCGCCACTATTTTCTTAAAGGTTGAGCTCAATGCACAGACCATACTGGCCTTTTGCGCATTGCTAGGGTTGGCCTGGGCTTACTTTTTGATCATTCACCGCAGAGGGAATTTACGGGCCAATAGGTTTTTGGCACTGTTGCTTATTTCGTTGGCCGTTTTGATCATCAGACAAACCTTTTCTTTGAAACAAGACGAAGGGTTCTCCTTATTCTTCTATTTTCTCTCGCAAGGTATTATCTATCTCGTAGGGCCTGCCATCTATCTTCACCTCACCTCTATCACCGGTAAGAAATTGACCAACAGGAACGTTTTGCTTCATTTTTTGCCGGCAATTGTATCCACCATTTTCATGGTCATTTTGTATTTCTTCAGAATAGAAATCAAGCAGATCAATAACATGTCCATGCTTCAGGTTTTTTCTGTAATCTTCATTTCCCTGCAAATCATGCATTTGATACTATACCTATTCTTGTCAAGAAGTATCATAAGGGTATATGAAGGCCAATTCGGTAAGTATTACTCTTCACTTTCCAAGATCAATTTAAAGTGGATGAAGCAGCTCATCATTACCGCTTCACTCTTTGCAGTTTTAATCATCACCATGTTCCTGCTGATCATCTCAGGTGGGTATTACGAAATCAACAATACCGCTGACTTCCTGTTTCTGGCGCTGATTGCTACGCTTATTGTCAGTATAGTGATGAAGTCATGGAAGCAGCCGGAGGTGATTTCCGGCATTTACCAAGAACCTGATAAGTACAAAACCTCTCCTTTGTCAGATCACATATCTGATGAGTTAAAGAAAAAGTTGGAAAAGGCGATGAAAGAAGATCAGCTGTATCTATCTAAGGATTTGAATCTCAATAGCCTGGCCGAATACTTAGCTGTTCAACCCTACATGCTTTCACAGTTAATCAATCAGGAATACGATCAGAATTTCTTCCATTTCGTCAACGGGTTTAGAATTGAGCATGCGCTTGTACAAATGGATAATGGTGCTCTGAAAACAACCACTTTGGCCGGCATTGCGGAAAATGCGGGCTTCAATAGTAAAAGCACCTTCAACAGGGCCTTCAAGAAGAAAATGAGAACGACGCCGAAGGAATACCTAGCCAGACTAACCGTTGACTAGCTGTCGATAGAATTAGTCTTAAGGGAATTGATTAGTTTTAAAGGTAGAATTCATAATACAGCAACCTCAATGAACCTATCCCGACTGTTAATAATTTCGCTGCTAATCGTTTTGCCTAATCAGTTGGCCTTTGCCAATGGTGGGCCCATTAGCGGTTCCTACGTGCAAAAATCCGGTAACATCAAACTGATTACCCAGCACGACATTGAAATCCTAAAAGAAGACCTTAACATTCAGATCGACGGTGATTATTGCAATGTTGAAGTGACCTACCTTTTCAAAAATCGTGGTGCGGCTAACGATGTTAAGTATGGATTCCCTGTGGATTTTATACCCAGTGATGGATACTACTACCCCGACACAGAATATGTAGCATATTTCAACTACCTGTATGATAACCAGAGTCTAAAACATACGATCATTTTGGAAGACAGTGTTCAGGTAGATCATGTTGTTTCAAATTATGGTGGAAGAGAAAATGTCTCTAGAAGATGGTACATCACCGATTTGCATTTTGATGCCAACGCAACAAAAGAGTTGAAAGTCCGATATCGTATTCTTTCTAATCATGGTGACTATCCCAGAGGATTGGATCACTTTTCTTACTATTCCGAAAGAATGTTTTTCTACGACCTCAAACCTGCTGGTTTTTGGGGAGACGGAAAAATTGGTGAGTTTAATTTGCAGATTGAACGTTCACAAGACCTTTATCCAGATGAGATACAAATAGCAGGAATAGGTGATTTGAAAGTAGATAATAACGCGTATTCCAAGACTATAGAGGATTATCAAGTAAGCGGTGCAGCACTACTGGAGATATTTTGGGATCGATCGAGCGTTTTGCTATTTGATGAGCTGTCTGATGCATTGCCGAGTAAAACAATCAAGCATGTAACCGCCTCCTCGCGGTTACATGGAAACTATGCCCCTGAAAATCTCATTGATCGGGACCACACTACAGCCTGGGTAGAAGGCAAGGAAGGTGAAGGCATAGGCGAATGGGTAGAGTTTGAATTCAATGAAAACGTGATCATAAGTGGGATAGCCATTTTGAACGGCTACACAAAAAGCGAAGGTACTTATGTCACTAACAATCAGGTGAAATCCTATACAATAGAGATTTATTCGAAAAACGGTGATGTAGTCAATAAAGAGGTGCATACTAAAGGTTTTGAGGAGCAATCGGTTCGTAAATACAAAATGATCAATAAAAGGTACTTCTACCTTATGGTGGATATTGCTCTGGATTCGGGCGGCTTAGAGCTAGTATCGGAAGATATCGACGAGCTTATTGCGCAAATCGGAACGACATCTAAAATTCGTTTTAGAATTGATGGAGTGTACAAAGGAACGAAGTACAATGACACCTGTATTTCCGAGATCTTATTTTATGGTGTTTATAAATGAACCTTATATAAAGCGTTAGCATGAAAGAAGCATGACTAAAACTACATTCATTTTTTTAGTTGCTATGATTCTAGTATCCTGCCGCGACAATAAAAGTGATGTATCCGACGCCGAACTTGAAACTGTCAATGCAAGTGATTCTATCCAAAATAAGCAGTTAGATTCATCACCTAAAGTGGACAGTTCCGATCAGGACATCCGTTCATGCGACTTCACAACTTATGTCATTTATAGAGATTCACTTCCTCTATACAAAGAGCCGGGGGGTGAAGCGGTATTGTATTTTCGCTTTGAGGATGATCCGGAATATGATTTCGGTGGAGGTTTTAATTTCAAAAACTCGGAAAACGGATATCTGCAGATAAACAAAGATGAGGACTATCCCAATCTTGAGCATTACTGGGTGAAATCCAACAACATCGAAATTGGGGTAGTTAGCTATAGTGAAAGTCAGATTGTTTCCCTGTATGAATACCCTGATGATAAGTCTAAAAGCGTAATGACAATTAACTCAGGAAAAAAGCTAAATGTCTTTGGTTGCCAAGATAAGTGGGTATTGGTTGAGAACAACGGAGAGAAAGGATGGCTGGCTCCTGAAGATCAATGTAATAATCCTGTCACTACATGTGGTTAAGCAACAACCTATACTGGTTCTCCGCTGTTCTGCACAAGTCATGCTGATAATGAGCTTGACAAGCGATGTTTTTCAAGCTTATTCGACAAGGCTAGTCGATGGTACTAATCTCAATATTCTATCTTTACATCATATTTTCTCAGTACCTCACGCACTTCGTCGGCAAAGGCGGTGATCTTTTCATTCTCTAAGGCATGGCTGACCCTCCTTATGCCTTTCGACTTTGTAGACTTCTCCATTTTGTCAAACATCCTCTCAAATTCCGGTGACTTATTCCTGATCAATTCCTGGGAGCTTAGGTGTATGTAGACGTCGTTGGGGAATATCTCTGTATGCTTATAATTGCTACCTCTTGCAGCGACGAAAGCGTGATAATCCCCGGGGTCATCAAACAGATATATGTTGGATCTTTCCTGGTCAGATAAAGCAGAAAATAATGAAGTGATTTCTTCCAATTTTACTTCTTGATCATCAATTAGGTAGGTGCCATCGTTAGCAATGTAAATACTCAGAGAAGTGGTATAAACCGGATATTTTTCTAATGTGCCTCTTTTTTCAACCGGAATGGATTCATAAAGATCGCGGATGATCCACATATCCTTTACCTTCTTTACAAAGTCTACTTTGGGATACGTGTTATAATACTTGGCCAATCGATTGTACTCTGCAATCGGATCACTTAATACATTGGCGCTTTTTGGTTCTCCCTGTTTATCCTGCCATGCTGCCGTTTTTATTTTTCTACCACTGAAACTAAAAAGCAGTACGGCTACCAGCGGTAGCATTAGCATGATTTTCAGCCCTGAAGACGTTCTGTTTTGGCGTTTTTCCATCATAGTAAATCGTTTTTTTAGAAAAGAATAACTGAATGTATTACTGAATGCGAGCGGTGGCTCATTCATTGCGAAATTCAATATTGACTCCTGGTAACTTCTTCTGGCAGCCCCGGACTTCAACACATGGCTATCCGCCAAAAACTCATGATTCAATCTTACTGAAGTCCTCATGGCATAAACTATTGGGTTGAACCATAAGACTACGGCCAGCAATTCTGTCAGCATCAAATCAAGTGAGTGCAATTGACGCGCGTGGGCTTCTTCGTGAAGCAATACTTCTTGAGGGATTAGCCCATGTTCAAATTGAGCCCTGTTTAGAAAAATAAAATGAAGAAAAGTAAAGGGCTGACCCTCCCCAGCTAATAGTACATAATTGAAACCGCGGTGGCGAATTATTTTGCCCTTGTGTATTCTAGCAATGATGCGGAATAGGCTAATTAGGTACCTGACGCCAAAAAGAATAACCCCTATCACATAAACTGTCCCGGCTATGGAAAGCCATGAGATTGGTGTAGAGGCATCCCCATGTGGTGTAATCTGGCCAGTAGGCTGAGAAACCAAAGACTCGTACGGAATAGGTAGGGCCTGAACGGAGAATTCCCTATAAACCGGAAAAGTGATCAGTGGAATGATGCATGAAATGAATACCGACCCAATGAGAAAGTATCGTTTCGTAAGATCCATTTTCTCTCGTTCTAGTAAGACTTTATAGAAAGAGAAAAAGATGGCATGGCACAGTAAAAAGTTAATCATGTAACTCAGGTCGCTCATTTCTCATCAATTTTTTTGTCAATCATAGACCTTAAGTCTTCCAGTTCTTCCTTAGTCAAATCAGTGTTTTTGGCAAAGAAGGAAGCGAATTGCGAAGAGCTTCCATTGAAGAAGCCTTTGATAAAACCTTGCAATTGTTGGGTAGAATAGTCCTTCTTGCTGACCAGTGCATAGTATTCCCTGCTATTCCCATAAACCTTGTAGGCCACATATCCCTTGTCAATCATCCGCTTTAAAAGCGTGGCTACCGTAGTGGTGGCCGGTTTAGGATCAGGATAAGACTGCATCAGGTCTTTCATAAAAGCACCTTCATGCTCCCATAAGTATTGCATTAATTGTTCTTCTGCTTTTGAAAGATTCATTTCTATATACGTAGAAGTTATTCTACAAATGTAGAAACAATATTTGATTTTGCAAATGATCCCAATTCTGGCCGCAGATATTTTACAAATTCCGGCATTAGTGATAGATTGAAGTGATAAGCCTCACTATGAAAAAGATATTAACCTATACACTCCTAGTCATTGTATTGCTTTTAGTGGCTGGATGGGTCTGGTTGTCGAACTCGAATAACTTCAAAAGAGATGGTACTTTTGAAATTGCCATCAACGACAAGCCCATCAAAATAAATCGTGATGAGTACGGCATTGCTTACGTTACAGCGGAAACCAAAGCAGACTTGATACGAGGGCAGGCTTTCGTGGTAGCGCAGGATCGCCTTTTCCAGATAGAATTTTACCGCGCACTGATCAAAGGGGAATTGGCAAGTCTGATAGGCCCTTCTATGATCCAATCGGATATCAAAATGAGGGTGCTTAATATTACAAAGAATGCTGAAACGAGCTACCAATACCTTGATGACCAGAGTAAAAATTTCCTCAATTGGTATAGCGAAGGGTTCAACGCGTATTTGCGGGCAGGTCAGGATGAATTCCCTGTTGAACTAAGCCTACTTGATATCACACCTAAACCAATTAGCCCGGTAGAATTAATAGCTGTTATCCATTTTATAGGCTTTAATCACGGCCAGAACCTGGATGATGAAATTCTGAGCATGAACCTTGCCACCAAGGTAGACTTTGCCGCAGAGTTACTGCCATTGACCATCAACCCTGATAGAACAAAACCGCTGAAGCTGTTACCAGATTCTATCGATCTTGAGCTTTCTGAGGAATTGGTGAAGACTATACCCAAACTGCAGCCTACTTTGCTGCCAGCGCCTAAGTTAGGTTCGAACAACTGGGCCATTTCATCAGCTAAATCAGCTGCAGGAAAGCCTATTTTGGCTAATGATCCCCACTTAGACGCACGTTTGCTGCCCGGTATTTTCTACCCCATCGGGTTGTTTTGCCCTGAATTCAAAGGGGTAGGTGTGGCACTACCGGGTATACCCGGGCTTATAGTGGGGCGTACAGAACACGTTGCCTTTGGCGTCACTAACGCCTATGGAGATAGCCAGGATTTATTCATTGAGACAGTTGACCAGAATGCTTACCTGCGTGGAGATGATAAAATACCTTTTGCTGTGCGTAAAGAAACCATCAGCGTAAAGGACAGTGCCGATGTAAGTATAGAAATTCGATCCACCGATCTCGGCCCTGTCATTTCTGACTTTGAGGTATTTGGTATCATGACGAAAGATGTAGTCAGCTTGCGTTGGTCGCTAGCTGAAACGAAGAGTAATTCTATCGGTGTAGAACGCCTCATGGAGGCAAAGAACGTCGCTGAGTTTCGTCAGGCATTAGGCGGTATGGATAACATGTTTTTCAATTTTGTGATGGCGGATATCCATGGTAATGTAGCACACCAGGCAACTGGACTAGTGCCGATCAGAAGTAGTCGACAAGGTACCATACCCCAAAAGGCTGATCAGGATAGCCTATGGCAGGGTTTTATCCCCAAAGACCAGCTTCCACACATGGTCAACCCCCAAAGAGGATGGGTGGGTACAGCCAATCACGACACGCGACCGGATGATTATCCATTCTATTATTCTTCGCATTTTTCTCCGTACTACCGATATCAAAGAATGAAAGATGTCCTATCTGAGGATCGTCGATTTGATGCCGATGATTTGTGGCAGCTTATTCTGGATAGTAAGAATAACCAAGCCGAGAAACTCGCTCCAATATTCATCGAAGCGCTAAAGGGAGATGAGAACACGCGGGATTTGTCTACCATTCTGCAAGGTTGGGATTACATAGATGAAGTGGACGCAGTTGGTCCTACGGTGTATCATGTATTGTACAATGAACTGCTTAACCTTATTCTGGATGATGAATTGCCGGACGAGTTGGAAGATGTATTCTGGAAGAATGGATATTATTGGAACCAAAGAATAGATGCATTCATTCAATCCGATCATCCGTTTTTAGATAATGTCAATACTCCTGAGAAAGAATCGCTGAACGGCCTCATTGTGCAGGCGGGAATGAACGCGAAGCAAATATTGACTGAAAGATTAGGCGCTGACCAACAGGGTTGGACATGGGGTAAAATCCACACTGTAAGATTCGTCAGTCCTATACGTCAGGATGGATTTGGCAGTACGCTTCTGGGCGCAGAGGTGTTTGCCAAGAAGGGTTCTAATAGTACCATCAACAGAGGCGGTTATGATAAGACCCCGGAAGGCAGCTTTGAAACCGGTTGGTTCAGTACGTTTCGGATGGTAGCAGATCTGAATGATGATGAGAAAATCATGGGCGCATTATCCGGCGGGAGTGCCGCTAGAATTTTTCACCCCTATTATAAATCCCAATTAGAAAAATGGCAGGCAGAAGAATGGATACCTTATTGGTTATCTGAAGAGCGGGTAAAGGAACACGCGAAGTATGAGTTGGTGTTAGAATAGCTAAGGCTTTTTTGGTTTCCTATCCAATACTCATGTTAGCTTATAACTTCAGGAACCTACTTCACAAAGACGAGGCGCCAGCCATCCACAAATTCAACTAGTTGCAGGTAACTCAGCTTAACCTCCTTTTGTCCGTCAGTAAAAATGAAATCACAACGAGCAGTTTTGATACCATCCTCATCTCGAAGGTTTTTGTCAATTTCCTTAATAGAGGCCTTGGCCCAGTCAAAACCTCTGGCACTTCTTTTTGATAAATCCTCTTTTATCCGTGAGATTTGGTATTGCTGAAGTAGGTCCACTTTCTTGCTTTCGAAATACGCCTCTTTACCTCCACCGATATGATCGAACAACTCTAGATAATTGAATCTATGACCGAGCAGTTCGTCTGTAATAGATTGATAATCCTTAACCTTCAGGTAGCTCAGTAGTTTGCCGGCCAATTTGTCGACACTTTCAATTCTTCTAACATCTTCATAGATGTGATGTACGAAAAATCTGTTGTGAATTAGCTTCCCAAGTTCTTCATGATCTTCAATGAAGACCTCTTGTGTCACATTGCCATAGCCATCAGTCTCGAGTTCTTCAAGATGGAATTGGTCCAAGTTGCTCTCTCGTATTAAGTTACCTAGCGAATCCAATGTCTGATATCGATCTGTTTGACATTTAGAATTCAGGGTATATCTCGAATAGGTCCGTTCATCCGAAAGAATTTCATGATGAGTTTGATGAATCCAACCCCCTGTTTGATAGGCAAGAGTGACCTCCTTTACTAAATTATCATGATAATAATCTTGGGTCTTTATCAGTTTGCCCTCCTTATTGTAGCTCTTTTTTGTAACCAGTCTGATCGGTGGTAACCAACCCAGCCTTTGCTCACCGTACTGCTTTATCAAGCTGTCAGGCAAACCCAGGTGGTCCCATTCATGAGTGCCTCTGTAATAGACTTTAGAGTCAATTGAAGCCACTAAATTGTTTTCGTTATAATTGAGTCTTTGGGACTCTACAAAGTTGTATTCTCTATCTAGTCGATATCGTATCGCATAATCAATATTGCCTTTAACCTTTTCAAAGTTCTCATTACACTCTTTCTGACAAGCACCCAGGAAAATGAACAAAGTAAATGGAAGGGTCAGGAGGAGTTTTTTCATGGTATATGATTTCGATGACTTGTATCAGGAAAATTAGGTTGCTCTAAGATAACAGGGAAATTGATTTAAACACGATACAGGCAAAACCGCAAAACATTCAGAAAGGGTAGACCAAATGCACTAAAAAACATCCAGCTTATTATAGCATGATAAATATGCTGACAAGACGATCATTGTGATCATCAATTGGTCACTTTCCGCCAAAGACAAACTGGTGGGAGAGATTTCCGAGATGCTTTTATGGAATAAAAGCACTTTTGAACGCTACTTCACAAAAAACAAGCGCCAGCCATCGGTAAATTTAGCCATGGTCAAATAGCTTAGATCTATATCTCTCTGACCGTCTGTAAGGACAATATCGCAAGCCGCGGAGGCCAAGCCGTCATCATCGTGTAAGTCTTTGTCGATCTCTTTAATGGAAGCCTTCTTCCAATTAAAACCAGCGTCGCTTTTCAGCAGTTGTTCCTTGAGTTGAGCGATCTGGTATTGTTGTATACCTTCTACCTTCTCAGTTTCAAAATAAACCTCCGAACCGTCACCGATGTGATTGAAGAACTCGAGATAATTGAATCTATGAGCGAGCAGTTTACTTTTGATAGACCCATAATCATTTGCTTTTAAGTAGGTGAGCAGTTGATTGGCTAGCTCTTCAATACTGCCTGTTTTTGGAATACCTTCAAGAACATGGTGAGTTAGTATTCTTCTTTGTATTCGAGGCTCCTGACCTTGCGAATTGAGCATCAGATGTTGGTGTATTTCATTGCCCAAACCATCTTTTTCAATGGCCCTGTGAGTGAACAAGTCATCTGGTTGTTCATACAACACGTTGCCATCCTTGTCAAGGGTCTTATACTGAACAGGCTTACAATCTGCGTCCAGGCTGAACCTCGCATAAGTTTTATTATCTGTACTTAGTTTGTGGAAAGTCTGATGTATGACACCTTCTTCTGGATAATCATAACCTATTTGTTCTAGTAAAGCTGTCCCATAGAATTCAGAAATTTGATGCAGCTTTCCATTGCTTCCATATTCGTATCTGAAATTCAGCTTGATGTGTTTTATGTGTTCCCAAACCCCGTCGTCATCACTGACAAGGCTATCAGGCAATTGCATGTATTCAATATCTTCTGGATGCTTATAGTAAATCTTGGAGTCTATCGTGGATATACGCCTGTTTTTGGTATAGTTGATTTTCCTGGATTCCAGAAAATTGTACTCCTCGTCAAGGTAATACTCCAATGAAAAAGCCACATCACCCTTGACCCTGACTTCCAGGCCATCACACTGCTTTTGGCATGCTGCAACATGAACGATCAAAATAAACGATACTAATAAGACGATCTGCTTCATAGGCCTGATTTCTAGCAATATAGGAAATATCGCTAGTTCTTGTAGAGAGATTGGCTGACGTGGCCATTCTAGAAGAGGCTTTTTAGTAATGAGGTTACTCAAAGCAACCTCATTACTATTATGTCCGAATCAGCATATCCACAAATGAACATACTTCATATCATCAATTGATGCAATCTACTCTGTACAGCGAACTCTAACCTAGGCGAAAGTTACTTTCGTGCTTTTGTTCTAGCCTCCGTGCGTGAGAGTTGATCGAACTACTGCCGTCATTCCCCGGTTCGCGACGTAGGAACGAATCCGGGGAATCCCATGATAAAGTCAAAGTTTGGTCCTAAACCACTCTTGCTGGTGCTTCATCCTCCCTAGTAATTAGATTACTCCGAGTAATCTAATTACTTTTTGTCCACCCCCAACCCCCGCCAGCGGGGGACAGCCAGAATGGCTGTAATGCTATTTTGTGGTGATGTTTGCCTTGCTGTTTGTGTTGTTTAAGAAAAGCCCTAGCTACAGCGTGTCATTTCGAACGCAGAGAGAAATCTTTCTCTATCCTAGCGAAAGTTACTTTGATGTGTTGCTCGACGCCCCTAAGTTCCTTTCAGGAGGACCGGATGATGGTTTGATGCAGTAATGTGGTGATCATTTGATGGTATTCGTTCTTTAAGGCTTATTTATTTCTATCTACTTCTAACTATTTCCATCTATTTCCTTATTCCAACCTCTAACTTCCAACTTCTTTTCTCTCTTAGAATACTTCTGACGGTTCGCAATGACACCCAGAATTAAGTCTTACATCTTTCGTCTTTCTTCTTATATCTAATCCACTTACTCCTGCCTCAAGTTCTGAACAGGATTAGTCACCGCTGCTTTGACCGACTGAAGCCCGACAATGCTGGTCGCCACCAGGATAGTAGAACCAATAGCTACCAGGAACAGCTCCAAGCCTAATGTGGTTCGGTAGGCGAAGCCATCAAGCCATGTATTCATGAGCCAGTAAGAAACAGGCACCGCTACAAGGTTGGCGACAATTACTAAAATCAAGAACCTACTGGTGATCAAATTGGTGACCCCTGCTACGGATGCTCCTAACACTTTTCTAATAGCAATCTCTTTTCGCTTGTCCTTGATGGTAATTCTAGTGATAGCGATCATACCCACGAAGGCAATGAAAAACGCCAGCATAGTCAAGTACATCAAGATTTTGGATAATCTGTTTTCCTGTGCGTGAATGTCGGCGAATTGCTGATCCATGAAGAAGTACTCCATCGGCTCTCCATTGGTGAATTTCGACCAGATACCTTCTATTTCTCCGATGGTCTCAGAAATGTCCGCCGTGTTGAGCTTCACACTGACGTAGTCCAGACTTCTATCCCGATAGAAGAAAGCGAATGGCTTGATCTCTAGTTTGAAATCAGTAAAATGGAAATCCTTCACCACTCCGATGATGGTGCCGTTGGCCACAGAATCATCATTCTGCTCTACCAACGGTATTGGCTTGCCCACATCATCAAGCGTAAGCCCCAACTCATCAAGCGCGGTCTCATTGATGATCATATTCCATCCTTGACGATCCGTCTCCCGCTCTTCCTCGAAGTTTCTACCCGCTATCAAGTTGAGATCGAGTGTCTCGATGAAGCCGGGATCGATCACCACATAATTCATGACCAGCTCTTCAGGGTAGCCCACACCGGTAGTCCAGTTCAGCCCACCGATGATACCGCTGGCGACGCCCACATCATTGACCTGCGAGAGCCGCTGAAGCTCAGTTTTGAGTGGTGCTTGATTATCGATACTGGTTCCGTTTTCTATGACCAGAACTTGCTCAGTAGAAAAACCCTTGTCCTTATTTCTAATATGTTCCGACTGCTGGTACACCGTAAGTGTGCCGAAGATCATAAACGCGGATAACGAGAATTGAATGATCAGTAGTACTTTACGCAAACCCAGAGCTGATTTGCCTGAGCGGTTGATTTGCCCTTTGACAGCCAGTGCTGTTTTGAACCTCGAAATGGAAATAGCGGGATAGAGCCCTGCCAGCAGACCCATCAATAAAATGAATCCAGCCAAGCCCAATAGAAAACCCATGTTTTCGTCGGCGAATAGCGTCAAAGGCTTGCCAAGTAGGTCTTGCAGCGCACCGAACAAGAATTCTGCAAAGAGGCATCCTAACAATAATGAGATGATGGTGATGAGCATCGTTTCTACCAAAAACTGGTTGATCAATGACTTTCTATGGGCACCAAAAACCTTGCGTACGCCCACTTCCTTGAATCGTTTGAGGGATTCTGCCACCGCCAAGTTAAGATAGTTTAAGCAAGAGATCAGCAATACGAACAAAGCCAACCCGGCCAGAATATAGACCGTTTCAATATTGCCGTTCGCTTCTAACTCCCATTTCAGGTTGGACTTCAGGTGAATATCCGTTAGCCGCTGGCTGTAAATGGCATTATAGTACTCTGCAGGGTCTTCATAACCTTCAAAAAAGGGTTGCAGCTTAGCTTCGAAAGCAGCCATATCTGCATTTGGAAATACTTTGATATAAGTGTAGAAGTTATACCAACCCCAATTTTCTTCAATGTCATTAAAAGTGATACGACCGAGCATGTCGAATTTGAAATGAGAATTGTCCGGCACGTCTTCAACCACAGCAGAAACCCTTAACACCAATGGATCGCTGGGACCCAACACCATTGTTTTTCCCACTACATCGTCATCGCCGAAATACTTGATGGCGGTACTGCGGGTCAGTACAATTTGATTGGGAGCATCTAGCGCCGTTTTAACATCACCATGCAAAGGCTTGAAATCAAATACATCGAAAAAGGTAGAATCCGTTCTGATATATTCTTCCTCGTAGAATTTCTTACCATCCACTTCAAAGAGAAACTTCCTTCCCCAATTGGGGAACAGACGCACACTGGTCTCTACCTCAGGGAAATCCCGCTTGAGCGCCGGTGCCAATGCTGGTGGGGTAGTGGCATCAGGGATACGACCATTTGCCGATACGAAATCAATAGCGATCCGATGGATGCGCTCTGAGTCAGTATGAAAGCGGTCATAGCTCAACTCGTCCTTCAGGTAGATGAAAATAAAGATGAAGCAGGCTATGCCTACGGCCAGGCTGACGATATTAGTGACGGCACTCATCTTGTGCTTTGAAATATTGCGCCAGGCAAATTTGAAATGGCTTCTGATCATAACGGTATTTGAGTTTTGACTGGAGGACTTTAACGCGAAGGGACGGAGGAAATGCAGTACATGATACCAATAGCTGAGGTTGGCTCTCCATTTGGGCGTTTCAGCTAGGTCGACCTCATACAATTCATGCAGGTCACCTTTGATCTCTTCCAGCAGTTGGTCTTTGCAGAACCAACCCAGTAACTCATCCGCACTGGATGGAGGTGTTCTTTGCTTAAGCAGTGCCATAATCCAATCCCTTCCATGCCAGCTCCGGAATGCGGTTCCAAAGCGTATTCCTTACTTCATGATTGGTTTGCATAGCTCGCTTGCCAGCAGCGGTGATCCAGAAAAGCCGCTTACGGCGCCCACCGCGTTCGTGTGTTTCTTCTGCCAGCTTAGATTTGAGAAACCCTTTCTTTTCCAGCCGGTTCAAGGCAGAATGGATAGCACCCAGTGCCACATTGCGTCCAGTCTGCTCCGTGATTTCCCTACGGATATTCAAGCCATAAGCCTCAGGAAACAAAACCCCTGTCACCAACAACACCAATTCTTCGAATTCACCCAGTTGAGATCCCTTCATCTAATATCAATTTTCATAAATGTAGGAAATGATATCAATTTATACAAAAGTGAAATTTGGTTATGCAGTTAACAATTTGATTAAACCGTGTACTTACGGTGTTTTAGGAGTGTATTTTTGGTGGTACAATTAAAATTGGTTCAAGGGTTCTAAAGATTTCGTTTAGGCGATCAAAGACTATTTCATCTAATCAATATTTGTTCATGTTAAAATACGAGGGTGTCGAATATAAATTATGCTTGTTAGATACTAATTCAATTAGCGAGATAATCAAAAAACTATAACAACGAGCGGGATAATTACTCGGATCGTTTCGCATCAATGAATCATATCCCGAGTATTACCATATGGTCAATTCTAGAGTTTAGGAGGTTTAAGGACTTGTACCGTAGTTTTTTAGAGATTTTCTCTGTCATTCCTTTTTGCCTATTAAAACCCTTTTACACTGTTCTGGAGGAGGAACTGGATAATTACTAGGAATCGACTGGGCTAGATCCTATTCTCTATACATTCAGCCCATTTTCATTTGGAAAAGAAACTGTAGAGAGTTTTCTAGAAAATATATTTAGCCAGCCAGAGATAAAGTACGCCGAAAAGTCGTGGGGCTATAAATGGTGCAAAGATGTATTGGATTCAATCTTAAGTCTGAATATCACTATAACTTTCTAAATTCTGGTTTATGAGATAGATTGCACGGAGTAAGTATACAAATGAAAAAGATCAGTTTGATAATTATTCTCATTGCTTTTGTATCGTGCAGCGATTCATCCAAGAAGCCAGTGGTTGATAAGCAATATGACAACATATTTGGGGAATGGGAAGTGACTAATGCAGAATTCATCAGCGGCAATATGAGCCTTCACGGGACTGATATTGATGATCAAACTTTTGAAGAGGCTTACAAGGAGTATACTTATCGCTTTTTTGAAGATAGTACTTTTGAAAGAGGTAAACCGACCGTCAGACACGGTAATGTAGAAGAGGCGCACGGAAAATTTTCTATTAGTTCGGATGAAAAAACTATGTTTTGGAACCTTGCCTTCGGAGAGGGGCCTGAATACGACTCCATTCCAATAGAAATAATATCAATCAGCCCAACCAAGATCATTCTTAATGAGAGGTTGGGAGGTCAGCTTAAGATATTACACGTACTTGAGAGGGGGAATTAATAAGTGCTCCTAAGAGTAATTCCGTCCAAAAAAACACAAAATCCATAACACGGCAAAGTTTTCTCTTATTTCCTTTCGGTAAGAGAATTATTGGTCATGGTATTCCCGGTTCAACAGTACCTTAATATCAGATAATCAGGCATTTACGAGCCTACAACTATAGCACGTCCTTATTAACACGCAAGATCGTTCTGTCCGGTGGGTATTGAATAAAAATGCGGTTTGTGTGTCTGACAAGCACTTAGATACACAGTCGTTGTTAAATATTACATCTGCTAAATGTAAGTCCGTAGACCGTAGCTCAGTAAGGATGTCGCATTGACTTTTTATGGTAATGACCTGATCTAGTTTTGCTAACGTTGAGACAACCGCTACCGCCAGCATATGAAGTGATACTGCGAGTAAAGATGAATCAAAACCAGCAATTTTTTAGTAAGCGTAGTGGTGAATCACTTAGTTCATTTTTTAAAAACTTAATGCGTTGAGACTATGGCACAGTTTGAACAATTTGCACCGAATGTAGAAGTTAATGGGGAGACCGTACTAACAACCATCAATTCGTTCCCTAATTTCATGAGAACTATGGCCTTGAAAATGTTACAAGAATGTGGCATTAACGACCCCCAGCCCGAAAGTTGGTACTGCCAAAAAGCATGGCTGAATTCCTTTAGGGAAATTGCCAAAAAGTATGGTGGTCATACACTTTTTGAGATTGGCAAAAAAATACCAGCTAACGCCAAATTCCCTCCTCAGATCGACAATATAGAGAAAGCCTTAGCTTCTATTGATGTGGCTTACAATATGAATCACCGCAATGGAGACATAGGTTTCTATAAGATGGTCTACCATGATAGGACTAACAAAACGATCAAAATGCACTGTAAAAACCCATATCCATGCGATTTTGATCGTGGTATCATTACCACCATGGCCAGAAAGTTTGAGAAATCGGTTTCGGTCGAACTAGATCGTAGTAAGCCTTCCAGAAACGAAGGGGCGGATGATAGTTGGTACATCGTTTCATACAATTAATTGTACTGCTTAAAACCCGTTTTGGTGCTGTCACCAAAAGGTAGCATAGTCCTTAGAGATATGACTAAATGAGTTTTGCCTTATGTTATACTCGTTGGAGACATCTCCGACCAGGGCGGAACATATAGGTATAATGTTTAGAATAGGAGATTACCCGGATGAACCGGGCAATGACGCACGAAACGATGTTAGTAGCGTCATATAACCACCCTTACTGATTGAAATCAGCTCATAAACTGCGCTGGCTCATGCTGGGATATGCTGGAAAAAACCAATTTCCAGTCAAAACAAATGACCAGCAGATGAAAAATATAGTTATACTCGGTAGTAATTTCGCTGGATTTACTGCTGCTCTTCAGATCAAAAAACAACTCAAAGACAAAGACTATCAGGTTTGTGTTGTATCTCCTACTCATGAATTCCTCTATGTGCCCTCATTGATTTGGGTGCCCTTTGGTAGAAGAAAGATGGAAGACATCAAATTCGACCTGAGACCCATATTGCAGAAGAAGAAAATCAAATTCATTGAACAAGCTGCGACTAACGTAGACCCCGATGAAAAAGCTGTTCACCTTCAGGACGGTGCTATATTGAACTATGAATACCTGGTAGTAGCCACTGGCGTAAAGATGAATTTTGATATTCTAGATGGCCTAAAACCTGAAGATAATAAGGTGCAGAACATCGCCTTGCCCAAATTAGCCATGAAGACCAGGGAAGCTTTTGAGCAACTGGTCGAAGATCCCGGCCCGGTGGTGATCGGTGCAACCCAAGGTGCGAGTTGTATGGGAGCCTCTTACGAGTATCTCTTCAACATGGACAAAGAGTTGAGAAACAGGAAGGTAAGAAACAAGGTGAAGTTGTATTGGATTACACCTGAGCCATATCTAGGCAATTTTGGTATCGACGGTATGCCGGGAGGTGAGGGCATGCTCAAGATGTTCATGAAGCTCTACAATATCCATTGGATTACGGATGCTCATATTGAAAAGCTGGAAGAAAATAAGATCATCTTGAAAGACGGTACCGAACTTCCTTTTAAAATGGCGATGCTGATGCCTCCTTTTGAAGGTGCAGATGTCATGAAGGCCAGTCCCAAACTGAGTGACGAGAAAGGTTTCGTACCGGTGAAAGGCACTTACCAACACGTCGATTACCCTAACGTTTTCGCAGCAGGGCTCGCTGTCCAGCTCAAGCCGCCATTTGATATTAATGGCGTGCCATACGGCGTACCTAAGACAGGTTACCCTAGTGATGTGACTGGTAAAATTGCTGCCAAGAACATCATCAAAATGATTAACGGGAAGACTAAGTTGGTCGAAAAAGAATGGGGACGTATACCGGCGCTTTGTGTGATGGACGCAGGAAGAAAAGAAGTCTACCTGGTAGCTAATCACCTCTTCCGTCCGAGACAGTTTGCGATCATTCTACCAAACATATTCAATGACTTCGGTAAGATCCTATTAGAGAAATACTTCCTCTGGAAAAACCGACATGGGTATTCTTGGCTGCCATAGTCGGGTATTCTGGGTGACTTCGTAAGGTTAAGATATACGGTCAGGTCGAAAGACCTGACTACCTTGATTAGAATAATAAGGGGCTGCTTCAAAAGCCGTTCTGAGCGGTCATCCCGACAAGTCGGGACGAGAATCTATCTTATTAATAACCAACACTTTAAATCGAGAGATACCCCGCCAGCGGCAGGGCTGTTGCATTCTAGATTAATAATTACTTTAGTGCTCAACTTTAATATTATTAGATGGAAGAAAGAAGCCT
>JBCBSS010000147.1:0-20073 GCA_039819065.1 Bacteroidota bacterium | reverse complement strand
TCACTGCGATATGACTGTTTTTTTAATGTTTTGCTCCTTATCTATATCGAACTCACGTTAAATTATGAAGTTTGTGAATGACTCAGTAGCTGGATTTAAATGCCAATATTGGTCCGGTAACATTTGTTACAAAGCAAGAAAGGTCATGAGCCTAGATTTGCACAATATTTTAGTAAATTAAACTATGGGCGTATTTAAGTACATTCCACTGTTGGAATGGATCAAGAGTTATGATAAACAAGACCTCAGGGGCGACCTTTCTGCCGGGTTGACGGTGGGCGTCATGCTCATCCCACAGGGCATGGCATACGCCATGCTTGCCGGTATGCCACCGATCTATGGACTTTATGCCTCCACCATACCTTTGATATTGTACGCAATTTTCGGCACCTCCCGACAGCTGGCGGTAGGGCCAGTAGCTATGGTAGCCCTATTGGTTGCCAATGGCGTGGGGCAGATAGCTGATACCGGAAGCGACCGGTTCATTGCATTGGCTATCTTGCTTGCCTTGATGGTCGGAGTGATCCAATTAGCACTGGGTGTGTTCAGGCTTGGGTTTCTGGTCAACTTCCTTTCCCATCCAGTCATCAGTGGATTTACCTCTGCAGCGGCCCTAATTATTGGTTTGAGCCAGTTAAAGCACTTATTAGGGCTAGATATTCCCAGAAGTAACTTCGTACATGAGATCATTATCAATGCCTTTCAAAAACTAGATCAAATACATCTGCCCACTGTGATACTGGGGCTGGGAGGTATTGCCGTCATTCTACTGGTGAAAAGGTTCAATAAAGCCATTCCAGGGCCATTGGTAGCGGTCGTTTTGAGTACGTTGGCCGTCTACTTGCTCAACTTGCACACGAGAGGGCTCAAGATAGTACAAGAAGTACCTGAAGGATTTCCGGGACTCACCGTACCTGCGGTTTCAGGAGATGATATCTCATTGTTGTTACCGACGGCGTTGACCATTGCATTAGTAGGGTTCATGGAATCATTCGCTGTTGCCAAAGCCATTCAGGCCAAACACAAGAACTATGAGGTCAAAGCAGACCAAGAATTGATCGGATTGGGAGTGGCCAATATTGTCGGTTCACTCTTCAAATCTTTTCCTACCACAGGTGGTTTTTCCAGAACCGCGGTAAATGATCAGGCTGGTGCAAGAACGGGCATGGCTTCTATCATAAGTGCCGTATTGATCATATTGACCTTGCTGTTTCTAACACCTTTGTTCTACTACCTACCCAAAGCGATTCTGGCTTCTATCATCATGGTAGCCGTGTTTGGCCTCATCGATTTCAAAGAGGCAGTTCATTTATGGAAAGCTGACCGACGGGATTTCTACATGCTTATCGCTACGTTTCTAGCTACCCTAACCTTGGGTATTGAAGAAGGCATTGCCATAGGGGTAGTGCTGTCTCTAGGTATGGTGATATACCGGGCTACCTATCCACATATCGCGGTGCTGGGCAAAGTACCCGGAACGAAGCAGTATCGTAATATTTACCGATTCCCTGATGCCCAGGAGCGGCCTGAGATTCTAATCGTTAGGTTTGATGCCCAACTTTTTTTTGCCAACATCGGTTTTTTCAGGGATAAACTACAAAAACTGGAAGATGACCATGGGACACCTGTTAAATTGCTGGTGTTGAACGCGGAAGCCATCAACGGATTGGACTCAAGTGCTGTGGGTGTATTGTATGACTTGGTAGATGACTATCGAGCGCGCGGTGTTGATATTTACTTTTCCGGAGTCAAAGGCCCGATACGGGATATCATGTTCAAAAGTGGACTGACCCAAAAAATCGGAGAAACCAACTTCTTTATGCATACCGAACACGCGGTGTCTCATTTTGATAAGATCAAAAACCACCAATCAACAGAAGTGAGTGAGTATGCTTTACAAACCAACGTACCTTTAAAATCATGATCAAAGCGCTAAAAACAAAGATGTCCAATGGCGTAGGGCGTCGCAACGATATTATACTGAGGGATTATCTTGCCATTGATAGAACAAGGTTAGCTAACCAACGCACACTGCTGTCCTTTCTGAGAACGGGATTGTACTTATTGGTCACTGCTTTGGCGGTGATGAGAATAGATATGTTAGAAGGACTGAGCGCAATGGGTGGCTTGTTCATAGCCATGAGTGTTGTGGTCACCATTGTTGGTTTCCTGAACTATTTTATCATGCGCCGCAAGATAGAACGGCACTATCAACAGCAGCCCGACAATGTTGAATCAAAGTGAGCCATTTGTGTAACAAAAGTTACCGATATACATACGCTGTCAAGCTATATTTGTGAACATTAAATGAGAAGTGAATAGCATATGAAAATAGAACAAATTTATACCGGTTGCCTTGCTCAAGGCGCTTACTATATCGAGAGCAATGGTGAAGCCGCCATTATTGACCCGTTAAGGGAAACCGAGCCATATCTGAATAAGGCTGAGAAAGAAGGGGCTAAAATCAAATATATATTTGAAACGCACTTTCACGCTGATTTCGTATCGGGCCATGTTGATTTGGCTGCCAAGACGGATGCGAAGATTATTTATGGCCCAGGTGCCAAAACGGAATACGATATCCACGAGGCGAAGGACGGCGAAAGGTTCACTTTGGGAAATGTACAGATCGAAGTGCTTCACACACCAGGTCATACACCAGAGAGCAGCACTTATTTGCTTTATGATGAAGAAGGAAAAGCGCATGCTATTTTCTCCGGAGATACGCTTTTCATAGGTGATGTGGGAAGACCTGACCTCGCAGTGAAGTCTGGTCTGACTGAACAAGACCTGGCTGCTATGCTTTTTGATAGCTTGAGAAACAAGATCATGGTGTTGCCTGATGAAGTGATCGTCTATCCTGCACACGGTGCTGGTTCTGCCTGTGGAAAGAATATGAGTAAAGAAACATGGGACTTGCTCGGCAATCAGAAGCAAACCAATTACGCTTTGAGAGCTGATATGGGCAAAGAAGAGTTCGTTAAAG
The DNA here is from genome assembly GCA_039819065.1 of Bacteroidota bacterium. Classification (GTDB taxonomy): domain Bacteria; phylum Bacteroidota; class Bacteroidia; order Cytophagales; family Cyclobacteriaceae; genus JBCBSS01. The sequence goes on along the minus strand of JBCBSS010000147.1, from coordinate 17,087 downwards.
AGGTGACTGAAGGTATTTTACCTCCTCCTCAATACTTCAGCAAGAATGCCATGCTCAACAAAACTGGCTACGAAAGCCTGGAAAACGTACTTGAAAAGGGCACAGTGCCTTTAGATGTTGAGACATTTGAAGCTATGGCGAACCATGAAGGAGCCATGGTGCTTGACACACGAAGCCCGGGCGAATTCGCAGCGGAACATATTCCAAACGCCGTTTTCATAGGTATTGACGGTAGTTTCGCCCCTTGGGTAGGAGCGCTCATCACCGACCTGAAACAACCTATTATCTTCATCGCCGATGAAGGTAGGGAAGAAGAAGTAGTGACCAGGCTGTCCAGAGTGGGTTATGATAATACTTTAGGTTACCTGAAGGGCGGCATGAAAGCCTGGAAAGAAGGAGGTAAAGATGTGGATAGCATCGAATCTATTTCTGCCGAGGAGTTTGCTTCCAGAATGGCCGAAGGAAAGCATACCGTATTAGATGTTCGTAAGCCAACCGAGTACGAGGCAGAGCATTTACTTGACGCTATCAATGCACCTTTGGATTACATCAATGACAATATGGAACAGTTGGACAGAGACCAGGAATACTATGTGCACTGCGCGGGGGGATATAGGTCGATGATCATGAGCTCTATTTTGAAGGCAAGGGGTTTTAATCAGCTCATCGACGTAGCTGGTGGATTCAAAGCCATCAAATCCTCGGGGCTACCTGTCACGGATTTTGTCTGTCCGACAACTTCAAAATAATACTTATTCTATAGGCCAACATCGTCATTCAGTACGATGCTGGCCGTTACTGATTATTGTCACCATTTATGCTGATGCAAGTCGGGAGTGGGTGACATGATCATAGGTACTTTCACGGTGTAAATGGCCGTGAAATGACCTCTAAAGCTTATCTAAAATCACAAAGATTTCCTATGCTAGAGTTTATTAGTCAACCATGGCCATGGTACGTGGCAGGGCCGCTTATTGCCCTGATCATGTTTTTGCTCTTATGGTTCGGAGAGCAGTTTGGCGTATCATCCAACTTACGGACGCTATGTTCGATAGGAGGTGCCGGACGCTTTTCCGATTTCTTCAACTTCCATTGGCAGAGCCAAATTTGGAACCTCATTTTCGTGGCTGGGGCCATGATCGGAGGTTTTATCGCTCATCAATACCTTTCTTTTGATCCTGGTGTTGATATCTCTTCCGAAACGGTCTCTGATCTGACTGCTTTGGGCGTAGAGAATCCGGGTAACAATTTTGTGCCTGAAGCCATATTCAGTTTTGAATCATTACTCTCTTTGAGAGGTTTGGTGATGCTGGTAGTTGGAGGTTTTTTAGTAGGCTTCGGCACGCGTTACGCCGGAGGCTGTACATCCGGTCATGCCATTAGCGGCTTGAGTAACCTACAGTTACCGTCACTCATTGCTGTCATTGGCTTTTTTATCGGAGGCCTGATTATGACACACCTTTTGCTGCCGTTTATACTGGCACTTTAACATCATGTTAAAAGCTCTACCCATACTCATCTTAATAACACTCTCCAGCACATTGGTGCTGGCGCAGGATTCTGCCAAGAGAGCCACTAATTTCAAAGAATGGATCAAACAAGGAGAAAGGGTAGGCGAGGCCAGGTATTACTTCATGGCAACAGTCAACGAAAAGGAGCTAACCGATTATTGGGCTAATACCTTGGGTACTTATTTAAGTTATAGGTCACCTCAATTTCACGGATTCCAGTTCAAGGTGTCCGGCAGGTTGGTTTATAATTTAGGTTCTTCTGATCTTTCTGCCCAAGACCCGATTGTAGGCAAAACCAGTAGGTTCGAGAAGCAATTAGTGGACGCCAGAAACCCCAGTAATAAACTGAGTTTTATCGGTGCCGAGGAGCTTTTTCTACGATACAATTTCGGTAATAACTATGTCAAATATGGACGTATGTATCTTTCTACGCCACTATTCAACTCAGTTGATGCCCGTATGAAACCATTTGTATTCCAGGGCCTTTGGTCTCAGTTACAGGTTTCTAAACGCCTGGGAGTCAACCTGGGTTGGTTAAATGGTGCCTCACCATGGGCCCATTTCCAATGGTATAGCATAGAAGACGCCATCGGGCAGTTCGGTAGAGGGTATAATCCGGATGGCTCACCATCAGGATATAAAGGCAATCTGCATACCAATGGTATTGCTATCGCTGCCATTACCTATGATTTAGGAAGACACTGGGACTTTCAAGCTTTCAACTATTGGATGCACAACGTAGATAACTCCTTATTCACGCAAACTGAGTATCACAACCAAGGTTGGACTTTTGGTTTTCAATACTTGCGACAAGATCGTGTTGGGGAAGGTGGAAATCCCGATCCGGCGCAGCGCTATTATCATGAAGGGCACCAGACCAATCTGATCAGTACACAACTGGCCAAAAACTTCGGTAAGTTGGATTTGAGCTTGAACTATACACACATATTTGGCTCAGGTCGTTATACTACTCCCAGAGAGTTTGGCTTCGGACGATTCTACACCGGTATAGCCAGAAGTAGGATAGAAGGCTTAGGAGATGCGACCTCGTTCTTAACCAGACTGAAGTACTATCCGCTGGAGGACCGATCTCTGGTTTTAGGCCTTGATATGGCAGTGATCATTACGCCTGGTGTTGACGACCTGCGGCTCAATAAGTACAAAGAAGAAAGCTACGAACAACTCAACTTAGACATAAAGTACAAACGTGAAGAATGGCTTAAAGGAGTTGACTTTAGGTTCCTTTATGTCACTAAGGTCGGTTTAGGTGAAATCGACGAATCTCCTGATGTCGTTTTTAACAAAACGAATTTTCATCATTTCAATCTAGTTACAAACATCAAGTTTTAGACAATCCTTAATAATGAAATACATTAAGTTTTTAGCAGTAGGCATATTGTTTGGTATTATCCTCAGTAAGTCTGAAGTGGTATCATGGTTCCGTATTTATGAAATGTTCAAATTTCAATCATTCCATATGTACGGTGTCATAGGCTCGGCCGTAGTTGTTGGTGCCGCCTTAGTGCAATTGGCCAAAAAGCGCAACATCAAAGCATTGAGCGGTGCACCTATGAAACTTGCTCCTAAGGCAAAAGGATGGACACGCTACCTTTTAGGAGGTACTATCTTTGGCCTCGGATGGGCCATGACTGGTGCATGCCCTGGACCGTTATTTGTGTTGGTTGGGCAAGGCTTTCTGGCCTTTGGTATCGTCATACTCAGTGCCACATTCGGCACTTTCGTTTATGGGTTGATGAGAAACAAGCTACCTCATTAGATGACCTAAATCTGCTATAAGAGTATATCATTAACTGGCTGTACTTTGGCCGGGATCTGCTCTTCTCCCAGCATCTGTAACAAATCGATTTCTATATTCCTGCAAATGGCGGTCATGGGAACGTCGTTAATGTAATTCTCAAAAGGATCTTCACTATTATCACCGACAATTTCCATGGTAGTGAATACCCATGAGATCAAGACACCGAAAGGTATGGTGAGCCAGATAAAAGTATCGTTGCCAAGTTTGGCAAATTCTTCCACCAGGCCGAAGGGTAAAAGCAAAGTGAAGATCCATACAAAGACAGTGCTGAAGTAGGCATATTGTCGTGGGAATGGGGTGTTTTTAATGCGCTCGCACTTTCCCTGCAGGTTGTAGAACTCTTCAAGTGATTTCATCATATCAACGTGAGGGTATTCGTCAACCACCCCAGCAGCTTTGAGTTTTTTAAGTTGCTCGCCTTGGTTTCTGATGATCTGGGCAGCAGTATTCGCCTTTTTGATCACGGCATCGTATTCTTCTGGTTCTAAAAACTTACCAATGTGTTCCGTACAATTTCGGTCATTATCTAGCTTGAAATCCGGTACATAGCTGATGTTGGTCCTGTCGAATATGGTGGTGGCGCGCAATTGAATGCGCAGTGCATTCATCCATGCAATATGCCTGAAGATCAATTTGCGATGAAGATCTTTGAGCGAAGCATTATCAAATGAGCTTGCGGCATCGGGAGCCGGTACATACGACATGACCTGATTAGCCCAGGTTCGGCTATAATTGACTATTCCACCCCATATTTTTCTACCCTCCCAAAAACGATCATAGGACTGGCTGTTTTTGAAACCAATGTAGAAAGCAACGGCAATACCGATAGTGCTTAAAGGAAGAAATGGCAAACCAATATCAACGTCATGCACCATATCGAGGTAGATATAAGTGGATGTGATGATCGTTGACCAGACGGCAAAGAAGATTAGGTTTCGCCATCCGAAACGGAAGATGATACTCCATTTAATATTCCTTCGTACGTACATTGATGGTTATTATGGTTTTGATGTTTAGAATGACGTCACGCATGTCTATGTTCGGTACATTCCACAGAAATAGACTATACCTAACAAGTTTAATGAAAAGGTGCCAGTAATGAAACTAGCCACCGTACTTGCATCCGGTCCCTGTTAAGGATGCATGTGTCTGATGAGATAAGCCTGGTTTGGTGTAATAATGCTATTTTATGGTTAAATTGTGTTATCAATAGCTTGGTGGCGTGCCGGGCTGTTTGTGTTTTTAATTGAACTAACCCATTAACCCAAAACCAATTAATATGCTCAATCTAGCCGTTATTCTAGAAGATAGTGCCAAAAGATATCCCAACAAAGATGCGTTCATATTCATGGACAAATCTTTCACCTTTACTCAAATCAATGCCGCAGCGAACCAGATTGCCAATGGCTTGGTTTCCAGAGGCATCAAACCAGGAGATAAAGTAGCGCTCAGTTGTTTGAACCTGCCTTACTTCCCCATGGTCTATTTTGGCATTCTAAAAGCGGGTGCTGTAGTGGTTCCTTTAAGCGTATTGCTCAAAAGGGATGAGATTGCATATCATTTACAGGATGCTGAAGCCAAAGCCTATGTCTGTTTTCAAGGAACACCAGAACTGCCTATGGGACAGGAAGGGTATGCGGGCTTCCAAACGGTTGATTCTTGCACTCAATTCTACATGATCACAGCTCAACCAACTGATCCTTCGCCAATAGAAGGTACGGAAACTTTGGGTGCGCTCATGGCAGGGCAATCACCAGTGTTTGAAACAGTTGCTACCAACCCTGATGACACCGCCTGTATACCATACACTTCCGGCACCACAGGCAAGCCAAAAGGAGCTGAATTAAGCCACCTGAACCTCCTACTCAACGCGAACTTAAGCCGCGATCTGTTACAGTTGGAAAGAAATGACGTGCAACTGATCGTATTGCCGATGTTCCACATGTTCGCCATGACCGTACAGACCAATGCGGGTATTTATCATGGCATAACCAGTGTATTGCTACCTCGTTTTGACGCAGAAGCCGTTTTTGGACTTATTCAAAAGCACGAAATATCTGTATTTTGTGGTGTGCCAACCATGTATTGGGGGTTACTCAATTATCAGAATGAGCAATTCGATATGGATAAAATTGCCCAGCAATTGCGTATTTGTGTTTCTGGTGGTGCGTCTTTGCCGGTTCAGGTACTCAAGGATTTTGAAGGCAAATACAACGTACCGATCATCGAAGGCTATGGCATGTCAGAAGGTTCTCCGGTTGTTACTTTCAATCATCCCGACAGGGAACGTAAACCAGGTTCAATTGGCACTCCCGTCTGGGGGGTCGATGTGATCATCGCCGATGAGGAAGACAATCCTGTGCCACAAGGGGAGAAAGGACAGATTTTATACCGTGGCCATAACGTAATGAAAGGCTATTACAATAAGCCTGCGGAAAATGAATCTTCGCTGAAAGGCGGTTGGATGCATTCAGGAGATGTGGCTTATGCCGACGAGGACGGCTACATATTCATAGTGGATAGAACCAAGGACATGATCATCAGAGGTGGTTTTAATGTTTACCCGAGGGAGATAGAAGAAGTGATGATCAAGCACGATGCTGTTTCGTTGATGGCCGTCATTGGTGTGCCTGATGACGAGCACGGCGAAGAAATAAAGGCTTTTGTAGTGCTAAATGAAGGTAGTGCGATATCAGCAGAGGAGCTTATCGATTGGACCAAAGAAAAGGTAGCAGGTTACAAGTACCCGCGCTACATTGATTTTGTCGATAGTCTCCCTATGAGCGCCACCGGCAAAATCCTTAAAAAGGAATTGAGGAAGCAGCAGGTTGGTGTTTAAGGATTAATAGCACGTATTAAAAAAACCGGTCATTTCGATCGAGCGCGTTTGTAACGCGTTCGCAAAATTGAGTGGCACGCGTTGCAAACGCGCGCCAACGAAGTTATTTCCCCAAAGAGTAACTAGATTACTCGAAGTAATCTAGTTACTACCAAATTTCGATCAAGCACTTTAGTAACATATTCTCAGGGCTGAATGGCACGCGTTACAAACGCGCGCCAGCGAGAGATAGATCTAGGCAAGCATTACATTCATTCAAAACGTCATCCCACGGTTCAACCGGGGGATCTTTCAGGCCCTATAAAAAGTAACGAGGTCACTCAGAGTGACCTCGTTACTAGCAAATTCTAGGTAAAAAAGAAAAGACTGCCGAGGGGTTACAGGCAGCCTTTCTTGGACGCTAAAACATAAACTAATCTAACTTAACCTATTCGCTTAGTATCTCTATCTCAACTCGTCGGTTGAGTTTTCTGGCTTCTTTGTCGCTGTTATCAGCAATAGGGAATCTACTGCCTGCAGCTGATAATTCTATTCTATTGCTACCAATGCCTCGATCAGTGAGAAACGCTTTTACCACTTTGACTCGCTCTTCTGAGAGTCTGTAATTATCGCTTCTAACACCTTGATTATCAGTGTGTCCAGTGAGCTTAATGCGCATATCCGGGTATTCTTTCATGACTTCTACTAATCTCAAGAGCTCGGGGTGTGACTCTGGTAGTATTTTGGCTTTACTTTGCTGAAAGAGCAGGTTGTTAAGGGCCAGCTTTCTGCCTTTTGCAATGGGCACCAGGTATAAGTCTTTCTTAATGACGGTATAACCCTCAATCTCCTCCAGATCAATATTTTCGTTTTGTGACAGATAGCCATTAGCCACCGCCAGATAGCCATATTTCTTGCCTCGTGTAAGTAGAATGCTGTATTCGCCGCTACCCGGTTGGCTGTGTGCAAAACCATCTTTCATGTTCTTCTCCAGGTCTTCAAAAATGATCTTTGATGATACCGGTAGTCCCGTTTCGGAATCCAACACACGACCGGTAATCATCAGCACAGGCTCAGGTTTGAATTGCTTAGGTAGAGGGATACGGTAGATATCACGGTCACGTCCTTTTCGGTCGTTCGATTTGACGAAGTAGGCATAATCCCCTTCCGCAGAAACACTGTAATAAGCATCTGATTCACGAGAATTGACCTTGGCACCAAGGTTGATCGGATCGCTCCAGTTAGTCCAGCTATCGTCGAGTCTTTTGGTGTAGAATATGTCACCTTTGCCCAATCCGCCATGACCTTCAGAAGTGAAGTAAAGGGTTTTGTTGTCCGAAGCCAGGAAAGGGGAGTACTCAGCTTGGCCACTGTTGATGGTTTTCCCCAGATTCTTGGGCTCGGTCCAGAGACCTTGTTTGGTTAAAAAACTGACATATAGATCTTGTAAACCGCGAGTATCCCGTCTTTCTATGGCCATGAGCAGGATCTTATTATTGTTGGCCATGTAGAAGTCAGCGAACTCGCTTTTATTGTAGTAATTGTTGACATTGAGTGGCTTAGGTGTAGACCAACCGTTTGCCGTACGCCTAGATATTGACGCCCCTGCGCGATTAGTGGTAGCGTCCGAATAGTCATTGAGCAGTAAAAGTTGGTTACCGTCAGGCGAAATAGAAGCTACGCCATTGGGCTCTTCATTGTTAAGCGGCGCACCGACATTTTTAGGAATAGACCAATTGCCATTCTCCAAAGTGGATACATAGATGTCCTGAGCATCTTTTCTACCACCCACATTCTCATCGGAAAAAGCACGAGAGAAGTATAAGGTCTTACCGTCCGGTGAAATGATCGGTTTTAGCTCTGATTCCTTGCTATTGACGATTTCACCAAGGTTTTCCTTCTTAGAAATGTAGGCCATCTCGAAATGAAACCTGTTTATGCCTTTGTCTAGGAAATAATCCTGTAGTTTTTTTATGTCGTTGAAGTTGGACAAGCCAATCGCATCGATTTGGCTCCAACCGCTGTTGTCCAAAGTATTGATAACCACCCGTACATCTTTGACCTTGATATTGAGTTTAGGTAGCCCCAAACAGAAGGCTCTGAAGTTGTCTTCGGTTATAGAAGATCGGTTTTGATAGATGTCATATATCTCACCCTGATCGTCAATGATACTGACCTCACTGATTCTGCCGGGCAAATTGCTTTCTACGATCACCACCTGTTGCGCCACCTGTGGTTCAGGGAAAGAAACGATGATGGTGCCATACTCGGATTCTGACTTGAGCTTGAAAGCTTTTGGATTGTCAGCACCGAGCGGCCAGGCATCAGGAGCACCTAATGCTTGCCATCCTGACCATTTTGCGTCGCTGTAGTTATTGAATTGATAAACGAGCCTTGACGCCCACTGTACGTTGTCAGTGTTGTCGTTGGTGAAGGCAGTAAACAGCAAGAAAGCCAACCATGAGAAGAGGGTAGTAAACCGATTCATATGGGTTAATTTTAATCTATATTTGCTAACTTAATATAGATAAATATGAATTGCAAATCCACTAACCATAAAATCATTGACTATTATTCCTTTTTCTCTTTTAAATCTCCTTTAACCCAGAATGAGCCAGCATTTTCGTCATCCATATCAATTACGAGCAGGCCGTATCCTTCTACTTTTTCTTTTTGATTGATATAGGCTTGTATTTCCTTCAGATCAGTGATTTTGACTTTGGTCTTATCCTTTTTGAGCTGCTTTACCTTGTCTCCATAGCTATTGATCCATTTCATAATGGCTACGTTGCTGACATTCAATACTCTTTCCAATGCCCTGAATCCAACACCTTCTAAATGCAGTTGAAGTGCTATTCTTTTGATTTTAGCCGGTTTAGCTCTTCTTTTAGGTACTGTAAAATGGTAATGGCATACTTTGCACTTGTATCGTTGGCGGTTGCTGACAATACCATCTTTCACGTACTTCTCAGATTGACATCTCGGGCAATGCATGGTTTTAAATTTGCTGAAAAGGGCGTGAAAGTTATAAAACTATATTTAGTTAGCAAAAATTAATTTGAAATTGTATGATTTATAAAAAGGGGTGGTGTGGTAAAATAGCGTTTTTTTGATATGCATCTGGAGCAATAATATGAAAGCGGTAGGTGCGAGAATTTATTTTTGGGTCGCACCCACGGCGCTTAAAGGGTGTGTCTGTGTTGACAATCTATGAACAGGTCATCTCTACGGGACTCCCGATCACAACAAATATGGTCTCACAGGAAAGGGATTTGCCAGACTCCTCAAGTTGACAGTCATTATGCATGAGGTGCGCACAGAGGCTTTAAATCTTTTTAGCTACTGTAGTCATCTGGAATACAACCGCCAGGTGGAAACACCTGGCTGCACCCTACGGGAGCGATGATAAAAAGCCCTGTAGGGGCTTGCTGTCATTAGTAAAAGGTCGAATATCCGAACAAAAGCGCCGTAGGTGCGACCCAAAGCTTAACAGGGCCACCTACGGCGCTTAAAGGGTGTGTCTATATTGATAATCTATGCACAGATCGTCCCTACGGGACTCCCGATAACAACAAATACTATCTCATAGGAAAGGAATTTGTCAGATTCTCCAAGTTGACGGTTACTAAGTGTTAGGCATGCACACAGACGCTAAGTCTTTGTTAACAACTGTGTAGCCATCTGGAATACAACCGCCAGGTGGGAACACCTGGCTGCATCCTAGAAATGCACTACCTAATCCGGTATTTAAAACCAGCTAAGAATCCAACCCCGCTATAAATCGATCCTGAGGATGATCCATCTACATTATCTGCGTCAATGTAAGGGATAGATAATTCCAGGGCTGTCCTTTCGCCGATCTTGTAATCAAGGCCGACCCCGACATTGAGTATCAGCAATTCTTCAGAAAACGTTCTTAGCGCTGGAAAAGGGCCGATAGAACTTCCATCTGGCGGTACTTGACTGTATTTTGAAAACCCAAAGCCGAAACCTCCTTCGGCGAAGAAGTTCAACTTTTCATTTTCGGTTAACAGATAACGTAAACTAGGAACAAAGCCGAAGGATCTGACGTTGAAATTCGAAAACTCGAATTCTACCTGAATATCATTCTGGAACTGAAAGAAGAAATTATTGCTGATAGCCAGCCGAGGTGTGATATAATAGCGAAAGCTGGGTACAACGGTCAAACCAAAATAACCTTGATTGAAATCAATCAACGGAACGCTAGACACGCCAACCTCTAGTTTTTGTTGCGCCTGAAGGTTGCTGAAGAGTGTCGACGAGAGGATAATAAGTAGGAGAGTAAAGGTCTTTTTCATAGCTATATGTTTTAGGACAATATGGAGCAAAGACCATACCGGAATGATGTCGATAGAGCTTATTTGCTAAAGGTCTTATTGCGTCAACGCTTCGTTGACCAATCGCTCGAAATTGCGGTTGATTTCCCTATCATGAGGGTTCCAAAGTACCTGACTCATCATTATAGCAATAGCCTCCCGTTCTGGATCTACCCAGAAAGTGGTGTGAAAAGCACCAGACCATCCATAGCGCCCAGGTAACTGGTTAAGTGCATTGTTATTTTTCCTAACGGTTACTTTCACGCCGTAGCCATACTTTTCACCGTACTTTGGATTGATAGCACCGATTTGGTTGGAGGTCATCAATGCTACCGTGGCAGGTTTTAGAATACGTTTACCATTCAGCTCACCACCATTTAGTAGTGCCTGACAGAACTGGAAATAGTCTTCAACTGTACTACACAGGCCGCTACCGCCGGAGAAGTAACGCTTAGCCCCGTTGACCGGGTAGTCAGGTGCGTAGAGATCATTGGGCAAGTCAGGTAGAGGTGCCAGTTGTTGCCTTTGAATATGATAGGGCTTTACTAGCCTTTTAGCCGATTGAGCATCAAGGAAGAAACCCGTGCTTGACATGCCAAGAGGTTTGAAAATGGACTCCTCGAAATACTGATCCAGTGGCTGGCCTGATACCACCTCAACCACCCGGCCGAGCACGTCATGGCTCAGGCCATAGCTCCATGCTTTGCCTGGCTCATGCAGTATAGGCAGTTGACCCAATTCACTCATCTTATCGGCTAACAGGAAGGGCAGGTGAGTGGGTAAGTCCGGTATTTTGTGCTTGGTATAGATGCTTTTCAATGTTTTGGATTCAAAGCCGTAACCAATGCCTGAGGTATGGGTCAGCAACTGATGAATGGTGATTTCTGATTGTGCCGGTTGACTTTTCCAGGTGCCTGTCGCTTGGTCAAAAGAGGTCAATATTTTGGGGCTTTTAAACTCGGGTATGTACTTCGAAACAGGGTCGGTTAGTTTTAGGCTCCCTTTTTCATAGAGTTGTAGAATGGCTACGCTGGTGATGGGCTTGGTCATTGAAGCGATTCTAAAGATATGATCTATAGCCAATGGGCTTTTGGTTGCTACATCTTGCCAACCGGCGGCTGCTTTGTACACGACCTTTCCCTTGCTTGCGATCAGAACAGCTGCACCCGGAATGTTTTTCTTGGCTATGTAACTGTCAAAAAGTTGATCGACCTTCCCGAAAGAGGTTTGCTCAACAGCACCCTTGGTATTATCATAGCTAGCATTCAGTACTGCTAACTCAGGTTTTAATGAAGCGGTTTCCTGCGTACTACAAGCGAATAGGAAAAATAGGAAAAAGTAGTGTGCGCTTAGTTTAGGTATGCTCAATATCAATAGTGTTAGAATAGACTTACTTTAGCTTGACCCTCATTAGATAATCATCAGCGGTCATGTAAAGGGTGCTGAATGTGTCATCAAAGGCGCAGTTCGAAACTAACTCGCCCGGCTTGATTTTACCCAATACCTTGCCCTCTTTGTTAAAGATCCAAACTCCTCCGGGACCGGTGGCGAAAACATTGCCATTTGAGTCGACCTTTAGGCCATCGGGTAATCCCGGATCGACACTGGTCATACTTGTGGCATCATAGAATACACTGCCATCACCTAAAGTGCCATCTTCTTGAATCGGGTAACTCATCCAAATGGCTCTCTCCGGGTCTGAATTGGCCACATAAAGCGTCTTTTGATCAGGTGAAAGGGTAATGCCATTTGGGCGACTGAGTTCATCGGTCAGTAAAGTAAGGGTGCCGTCCTGGTCCAAGCGAAATACACCTTGATAGGCCAATTCCTTTTTGGGATTGTTCATCATGTCTGCGCCTAGCCCATAAGGTGGGTCGGTGAAATACAGGTTGCCATTTTTATCGTAGACCAAGTCATTGGGACTGTTGAATCGTTTGCTGTCAATGTTATCGACTAAGGTGATGAATTGAGATTTAGGAGCCTCTATCGAAGCATCCATTCTGGCCACTCGGCGATCTCCATGCTGGCAAAGCACCAACCTGCCTTCACTGTCAAATATCAGCCCGTTGGAGCCTTGTTCACCACGGTTAGTAGTATCTCCGGTAAAGCCGGAAGGAGAGAGGTATACAGAAAGTCCTTCTGCTTCCGTCCATTTGTAGATCTTGTTTTGAGGGACATCAGAAAACAAGACCCAGTTTTGATCAGGGACGAAAAGAGGCCCCTCAGACCAGACCATACCGCTGGCCAGCACCTCTATTTTAGCATCATCCGGAATAAGATCGTTTACCGCCGGACCGACTCTTTCTATGGTACCAACAGTCTCATAGGTAGTCGATTCGGTAGTCACTTCTTCTTTGGTTGACTCCTTTTCCGATGATTCGTTGGTGGTAGGCTGACAGGCCGAAACTAATAATAGCATCAGGCCTAGCACTAGGGTTTTGGTATAATGGCTCATGACCCTAAGATAATAAGAAATAGATTATTGGCTTTCTAGTTTACATACCTTGCTATGCATGATACAAGGTCTGGTGATCAGCCGTTTTGAATAGACTAGTATGCCAGGGGATCATTGCCAAATCCATAGTACCTCGTTTGTACCATATTCTCCAAGGTTTCCATTACTGCCGGTTTCGTCAACTTTTTTATAATCATCATTCTTCCAGACGGCTGCGAAGGTGTGAGCGACACCTGCCACATCCACAATGAAGCTGTCTTTTTCGCCGCGTTCTTTTTTTCTACCGATGTAGGTACTTAGGTTAATACCGCCAACAGCAGTAGGTGTGAGACCGGCAAGATATCTGACCTTTCCGGCTACACGGTTGTCGTCATATTCTTTGAGTTGGCCTGTCTTTCGTAGAATTCTATGTAATACCTCGGGATCATCAGTACCTAACCATTTTCCTTTTAGGGCCAAGATTGAATAAAGGGAACAAGCCAAAAGCGGCCCCCACGCGTCACCAACGGATGCATGATCGTCTGTGCCTCCATCTACTTTGTAGTGATCCGCCAGAGAAGCGGTACCATGGCTGGCCAGTGTATTTATTTTGTCTTCTAATCCCTGTTTTTCAGCCCTTTTGTCTAAGTCCCAGGCATGTTCGAATTCACCTACTTGATCAATGAAAGTACGGACCTGAGCTATTACCGGAGCCGGGTCTTGAGCTTCGGCCAACTTGGATTTTAGTTCATCAACCAGTTGCTTTGCCTGATCCTTAAATTGAGCAATACGGTTCCCCATTTCCTCATTTTTGTTAAGCGTGGGCAAGTCAAATTGTGTTTGGTCAATTTGCTGTTCGTATGCACCTAGTTTTTGAACGGTCAGGTTAACCAGATCGATATAGTTGGTGCCGGGGGCTCCCAGTTGTCTGGTCATTTTATAATGGGGGTTATCATCCAGCCTCGCCTGATTTATACCCAGCCGTATTTGGTGATAAAGTTGAACCGCTACAGAGTTAGCATCTCCCGAGTTGGCTACGATATAATTTGTTGAGTTAACCGCAGCGATAAGGTCATCCAATCCATATACGATCCTTCTGACTTCTGCTTGCAATTCAGGGCTTCCGTCATAGGCATGTTTGTAGGTGTCTGGAAAAAGGTCACCTTCAAATAGTTTGTTTTTGATCGGAGCGACGAAGTCGGCACGCGTAAGGCCGAATTTTTCTGCCAGCGATCTCAGGGTACTGTAGGCTGCGCCAGCATCATTACCTCCCATGACACGGGCATTAACCGCTCTCTGAATCACCGGTGTTCTGTTTTTCACTAAGGGACTTTCGTTCACCATCCGTTGCAGGTTAGCTTGTTGCTCAACTTGTATGCTCTCGTTTGCACTTTGTTGAAGTGAGCGGAAGTTGTTGGGTTTGCTTAGGCGCTCTGAGGATGAGGAGGTCGAAGCATCTGAACCAGTTGGCGCTTGAGGAGATGATGTTTTCTTAATGTGTGATGGCATGATAATGAAAATAGGACCTATTTATAAAATTTACAATTAAACTTGGTTAGATACTATTTTATTTCATGCTGACCAAACTGTGGTCATTCATTATTTATAACAGAATGGCTGTTAAAAGAAAATCTTCTTCAATAAATCAAGCGATACTGATGCATCCTGCTCTTCTCCATTCAGGATACCATCAAAAACTTTTTGGTCTTCAGCCGATATACTAGTTCTAAACGTGGCCTCACTTTCGGTCATGTCCTTTCTGGCCATCTGCCAACTTGGAAAAGAGCGCTTTTTGATTGGTCCATAAGAGATCAGCGCCACTTTTTCGTGCCTATCATCTTCCTTGATTTTATCATACAACGTTTTGATCTTTCCATAATCACCTTCCATGCATTGCACAAACTTATCCTGATTGTAGAGTAACAGGCCGGTAATGTCCAGGTGAGAATTGTTCCGCTGACAAGCTTCCAGAATCTTGTCAATTTCCTCTGGCGTGCAATCTTTGGTTCTTGTACTGGTGTAAATGATTTGAGATAACATAAATTCTGATTTTAGATTTTCTACAAACCATTTAAACAGTCTATCGGCTATGATGTTCGAAATTAACATTAGCGTGGGTTGCTGTAGTACCCATATCCACAATTGATGATAAATCGTATCATCAATTGGTTATATTTTGTTTGAGTGGTGCTTAACCTCTGGTAAGGTGCTACCTAGAGGACTGTATGAGGGTTTGAGGTGTTAATGTGCTGATATTATGATGCATAGTTTATTCTTAGTTCAAAATTGGCCAGTTTGTATTTACCTATTGCCTACTACCTGATTCGAGATGGCTTCGTGCCCTGGCTAGCCGACGGGCAGGGTTGTGGTGATAGGAACTGGCGCTTATAAGTATCTAGGTTACTTTGAGTAACCTAGTTACTATTATATCATCAATTGAGTATATATGCTTTAGTCGTGCTTGACTTTTCATCAGTTTCTTCCAGAAGCACAGTGTGTGTATCTAGTATCTCCCATCTCATGTCTTAAAACACATCTCTTTCGGATACGCCTGAATGAATAAGACAGTTTTTTTGAGTTTCAGATACTACCCTGCGGTTTCTTAAACGATTTTCACATTAGTTGGTAGAAGTGGACCCGACCCTTCTCAATTCTGTCTTGTCTTCACGTAGAGGTACCTCTACTACGACATATCCCAAGCTTACCGCCACTACGGTGGCTTTTTGCATTTGCCCGACGCTGTTCTTAATTCTCAACGTATCACCGACTTTTAATACGTTGGACTTATCAGCTAGTCTTTCGAGGTTGCGATCAATAAAAATGCTGTTCATTTGCGCTGTGATGGTTTTAGTAACCGGGCCTTTTTCCAAAGTGATCAAACACCGGTATTTATTTAACACTTTGGTGATCTTACACGGATACAGTTTCCCGTTCTTAAAGAAGAGTGCGTCATCGCCGGTAGCCACCAGTTCATTGGACTTATCGGTAGTATTTTCTATCTGCTTGAATAGGTCGCCATTTTCGCCGACTTTGCTGCTCGACCATTCCATGATATCAGCCGACACCGTTACAGTAGTACGGTTGTAGAGGAAGAAGAAAGAGTTCTTGAAATCCACCGACATATTAGCGTAGGATTGCCCCGGCTGCAGTGGGTGCGTGGCATAGAGACTCTTCTTTGCTTCTAGCACGAGGGCTTGCTTTTTCAGCCCACCGATGCCTAGTATTTTTTCGGTACTGGCCACACCGACACCCATATCGACAAGGCGCGCTTCAGGTGTGGGCAATGTATTGCCAGACATCATACCGTTATGGACGGCACAAGAGCTTAGAGTTGCTATTAGAATGAGGTAAATGAGATTGATGCTTTTCATAGAAGTTGTAGTTAAGAGGTTGTAATTAGACTATTAGTGATCGGTAAAAAGAGACCAAAATTTGTGCCATTCTGAAACACGGTATCACCTCTTATGGGGATGAAAAAGTACTTCGTATAAATAGATCATTTCTGCTTTACATCTTACTCTCTTTTCATTATTTTGAGAAATTATATTAGTAAAGAACATTATCACACTTAATCACCATAGCCTTATTGAAGGCTATCTAAAATCTCATATCTAATACCATGTCCGAACTAGCCTTACAACTGATTGCTCAAGAGAAAAAGGAAAAAACTGGAAAGCTGGATTTGGGTAACACTGGGTTGACCGATATTCCTAAAGAATTGTTTGAATTGACTTGGTTGGAGGAGCTTAATTTTAGTAGCTCATTGTGGAACTGCAACAGTATGCGTTACGATCTTTGTTCGAACAATTACGATGAAAACTATTTTGACGATATTTCTTTAGCAGGTATTGAAAATCTTAAGAGACTGGAAAGAATTTGCCTAGATTCCGCTGGGCCTGATTCTTGGGGATTAGATGATTTAGAGGTTTTAGGAACGATTAAAAGTTTGAAATATCTAGGTGTAGCGAATAATAGAGTAGATGATATAGAATTCATAAGACATCTTGATCAGCTTGAAGTATTAAATCTAAGTCGGAATGATTTAGATGATATTCAGATGATAAATGGAATGAATTCACTTAGAGGTTTGAACTTAAGCCAGAATCCTGTTTATGAATTGACAGTACTACTAAGCCTCTCGAATCTACGTTATTTAGACTTAACACTT
>JBCBSS010000146.1:0-20271 GCA_039819065.1 Bacteroidota bacterium | reverse complement strand
GGGTTTGATGGTTTGATGAGGAGACTATTGGATGTGATGATAGTTTGATTGGGTGATATGATGATGATTTGATGCGGTAATGATATGATGAGTAAATGAACTATGGTCGGACAGATTCTGATGATATCTTAAACTGAAACCATGTCCCGACATTCGGGTTATCTTTTCCCTGTATGTTCTCTTAGAATTTCATCTTTGTTCTTTAATAAAATTTCTCTTCTTTTCTCACTTAGCTTATTTAGTTCTTTTCGATAATTTGCCTTAAGTTCTATTACCTCTAAAGAGAACCCTTTGTTGAGATAAAGAGAGTCTTGCGCTTTTCTAACAGAGATTAATAATTCTGCTTCAGTTATTGGTATTTCTTTTTCGATCACCTCGAGAAGCATGTGCTTCTTGAGTTCATCGGCTTCGTCTTTCGTTTTAAAATATAAAGATTCAAACTCTCTTAAATTACCCGAATACCTTCCCTGAGATTTTAATCCTTGTAAGTTATCCTCTAACAAAGACAAAAGTCTTTTTACGAATAGGTTGTTAAGATCACCTGATCGTTCTCTGTTCTCTTTGAGTTGAATCTTATAATTCTCGTTTTCAACACTAGACCCACATGATATCAAAAATAGTATCAATACACACAAAATAGGGTTTAACAGATTTTTCATGTTGCTTACCATTAATGGGGCTTCCCAAGAGCTAATAGGGTATCTAGTAAAATGTACAAATTAAACATTGTTACAGACATCTCTCAATAATATAAACTTAGATATAAAAATATCAATGCTTACTTATAAATAAAATATATAGGCGTACAGGCGTATTTCAATGCGATTGACTTATAACGGATGAAAATACAAGCTCAAAAGAGTGTATTGTATAATTCAGATTAATTTCTCTGTTACCCTTACCTTTCTCCTACACATTTACTATTTTTCAGCCTTTGGACTATACTAATCAAAACCAACAACCATCTAAGTGAAGTTAGTAGAACAAGCCATTCTGCATTTTCAGCAGGGCAATTCTGATAAGGTATATGAAGCGGAGATTTGTGAGGTAGGTAAGAATGAATTCGTGGTCAATTTCCGCTACGGCCGTCGGGGCACTAAACTTCAGGAAGGTACCAAAACGGTATTCCCTGTCCCCTATCAGGAAGCCAAAAAGGTGTTTGACAAGCTGGTATCCAGCAAAACCAGTAAAGGTTATCAATCTGCCGGTGCCGCTCCTGCTGCATCTCCAACCCTTCCTACTCAATCAAGCGATAATCGGGAAGAGCTGGATGAGCATATTCTAAAGTATTTACAACAAGCTGCTTCAGGAAGCTACCCATCTACGAGATGGAAGCTTTCCAGAGTCATTTGGCGCGCAGGTGAGTTGCGATTGAAAGAAGCAGAAAAGTCCTTGCAATCCCTATCATTCAATAGTGATGAGCTCTTCAACTATTCACTGATCTGGGCATTGGGTAGATGTGGCAGTAGTGGTGCAGTGGGTCAGATCAGGGCGTTGACTTCTGGTACAAGATCGCCCCAGTTAAACCGCATTGCAAAGGAGGCAATTTATAAGATTGGTGACGAATCGGACAGAGCATCGATTGAGCGGGAGGCCGTAGAGGTACTTCCGAGTTCTATCAAAGAGGCCATAGAAAAGCAGGACATGGCCAGCTTAAGCCAACGCCTGAATGAAATTCTGTTTGAGTTGGGAGCCTCCAATACGGATTTCCTACCCAACCTATATGTATTAGCCGGTGGTAGCAGTTTGGTTCACACAGCCTTGATGGAGGTCTTGCAGCGTATCCCTTTGAAGCCCAATTTCTTCAAGCAACTGCGATACATTTTCAAAGCATCAGAGTTCAGGGATGACACCTTAGTCTATGGGTTGTTGGCAGCTCGGTTTGAACGAGAAGAGGCGTTCTACAATACACCAGAATGGGGAACTGTCTGGATGGATGGAGATTACTTGAACCCATCTGAAGAGTCTAAGAAGCCAGATTCCAAACTTGCTTATTCTAGCAAGACACGTGCTTATCTCAGGAGTCGAGTAGCACGTTCTCTCAAAAAGATGGGACATAGTGCCGATCAGCAATACACGGCTTACGCCAGAGACGTCTTGCTGGTTTTTACTGACGAAGACGACAAAGGCCCAAGTCGATTTACCCAATGGCACTATGACTGGGAATCAAGGCAATCATCCAATACTACGACCCATTTCCCATCCTTCTCGGAGTACCCGGTACTCTTTCATTTACTCTACGGAAACAGCGCTCGTTTCGAGTTTAGAAATAAAGCCAGGAAATGGCAATATAAGTTAGGTCACCAACCCGGTCAACCCGAACCGGCAGAGCGTGAAGAGGCATTTCCAGCACTCTGGGATGCTTCACCTGAAGCATTGGTAGATCTTTTAAAAGGCAGTGCTTGTCGAATTGTCCAGGCATTTGCGGCCAAGGCCTTTAAAGCCAATCCGCATAGAACGGTACATACTGATATTGACCTGATCGTCAAATTGTTGGGTAAACCCTATGAAACAGCCAATAGTCTTGGTCTAGAACTTGCACAAGCCTATTACGACCCCGAAAAGCCTGATATCAGCCTTATAGAAGCCCTGTTGAACAGCAGCCATGAACCGGCCAATCAGTTGGCCATTGAATGGATAGAAGCCCAAAAAACGGTCTTCCTGGCCAATGAGGATTTGCTGGTAGTACTTGTGCTATGTCCAAATACAATCGTAGCAGAGTGGGCGAAAACAAACCTCACACCTATCAATTGGGAGCCGGGCATCGCCGATAAGGTATTGGCCAAAGTATTAGATCGATTGGCTGGTCAAGAATTTCAGGACGACCAGGATAGCTATCTTTCCAAACTGAGTGATACCCTATTAATCGTGTTTGCCGAGCAGGTAAGAACGGTGCCATTGGCCGCCGTGCAACGCCTTCTGGACCACTCCCGGCCATTGGTGCAAGCCATGGGCGCCAAGATTCTTGTGCGTCATGAAGCGCCGACAGCAGAAATGCCGGACGCTTTGCTTACCATGTTGATGACCAGCGATCATCCGGAGGTAAGGGCTGCCGGGGTGGCACTATTCGGTAAACTACCAGAAGACAAACTGATGGCCAAGCGAGAAATGGTCATCAATTTCTGCATATCAAAATACCAGGAAATCAGAAGGGAATCCCGTACTATCGTTCGCAAACTGATAGCGGCACATGGAGAATTCGGTCAGGAATTAGTGGAGTTGCTTCTACCTATCATGTGGCGCAAAGAACCTCATGAAGGTTTGCATGACGATCTGTTGCCCTTGATGAGTGAAGAGCTATTGCCTTACTTGTCCAATACACCCGCCCAAGCGGTTTGGAAGCTGGTAGAATGCGATTATCTGCCCGGCAACGAATTAGGCTGTATTTTGCTTAAGCAGTCGCACCTACTCGATAATGAGCCTATGGGTAGAACGGTATCACTGGGCAATCATGAGCTGTTGGCTTTGCGCCAACTTTGCTGGGATTATTTCAGCGGAAACATTCCAAGGGTCAAATATGAAGCAGAGCAGGCTTTGAAGCTGTTCGATGCCAAATGGGACGACTCACGCGATTTTGCTTTTGACTTCTTTTCCGAACATTTCGGAGAAGCTGATTGGACGCCCGAATTACTAATCAGCATCTGCGATAGCACTAACGAATCCGTACAGGATATGGGCAAGAAGTTGCTTACGCAATTCTTCAAAGAGGAACACGGCGTACAATACATGCTCAAACTAAGCCAGCATCCTAATACGAGCTTACAACTATTCGTTTCTAATTACTTAGAACGTTTTGCCAAAGGGCAAGCTGATAGGATCTTTCAATTAGAATATTATTTTACCGCGGTACTATCACAGGTCAACAAAGGACGGGTAGCCAAAGAGCGGGCTTATGATTTTCTAGGCAAAGAAGCAGCAGCCAGTGAGGAAGTGGCCAAATGGCTACTAACGCTACTGACCAGGGTGTCCCTGACGGTAGCCATAAGGGACAAAGCCTACTGCATAACGCTCATGCATAGCATTCAGCGCCAGTACCCTCACCTGGAATCACCATTAACCATAAAGGAGATTGACACCATATGATATTCAATTATAAATACAGCGGGAGTTCAACAGTAAGTAGCAGTGCTAACGCTACGGGTGTGCAATTCGCTCCGGATACCTTTCGCGACCCTACTTTCTTCATTGGTAAGCTCAATAAACACCTGCCCTTTCGCGAAGCCATTTCGGCCTTACATGACGTGGTGGTGTCAGACCTTAGGTTCAAACCGAAAGACAAAACCGAATACAAAGCGTGGGCGGCTCAACAAGAATCCATCTGGCTGGCTGAGGCGATGGCAGGACAGGGTGAAGTAGACCGATTGGTGAATGAAAAGCGGGAGGAGTTACAACAGATCAGGAATCAGAAGGGCAAGGTCATGGGGCCATTCTACAAGGCGCAGCGTGAATATTTTAATTACCTCTACAAAAAGGATAGAGATGCATGGTTCGTACTTGACCCGGTCATTACTGTACACCCTGATGAGCTTTTCTTTGAGTGCTTCAGCCAGGATGAATCCACCTATGGTAAGCTAGGTTGTAACTATAATGTATTCAAAGAGATCAATGAGTTCGAGTGTGGCACGACCAACATCGACTATTCCGCCGCCCTATACAACGAATTTCAGAAAATACGAGATTACAAAGAGACATCGTTTGAGGTCGACCCCAGCGGTTTTGAAGTACAAACGACCAATGAGGATAGCTATAAAGAGGTTAAGATAGACCTGCCCGACTCATGGGTACGTGGCTTTTTACAAGTCAGTTCTGCCATGACCATCGCCGCTCGTACTTTTGAGTTAGCGCCAATGGATGTACACAACATCTGCTTCTTTCTAAAAAGATACAAGGAGAAAGAGGGACCCAGGTCAATCAAGTTTTTGCTAGAACCGGGCAAACCGGTAAAACTGGTCATCGAACCTTGGAATTATGAATTGGTTTGCCCTCGCTCCATATACCAGGGCCCTGAAAAAGAGGAGGTTAGGATTTGGGGCAGAAGACGGTTGCTGTTGCTGGAAAGGTTGATCCCTATCAGCAAGAAGTTCACCGTAACACTGCTAGGTTCAGGGCTACCTTCATTCTATGTAGCTGATCTGGGCGATATGAATTACACGCTTGGCCTTTCAGGCTGGACAGCCAATGATTGGTCCAGAATGGGGCAATTTGACCTGATGGCGCCCAGGCAATCTGTAGATTCATTGACACAGCAGAAAATATACACAGCGCTTAAAGAGAACTGGTTTGAAACAGCCGATTCTTTGGCCAGTAGATTGGGACTAGATAAAAGTGTGGTTTTGGGGGCATTGTCAGCTTTCGTGCAGGCCGGACGTGCCATTTATGATATGGACAAAAAGGTCTATCGCATTCGGGAGTTGAGCCGGGAATCACTGCCCATGGAAGACTTGCGCTTTGCCAATGAACGCGAAGCTGAGGCCAACAAACTAGTCAATGAAGGCGAAGTGCATACCGAAAGGTCCTACGAAGGGTCAGGTTACTGGATTAAAGGCACGGTGGTACACAAGGGTAAAACATTCCACCCTCAGGTATTCATTGACAGCGACGAAAGGATAGCCAAAGCAGTTTGCGATTGCAATTTCTATCAGCAGAACAAACTTCGGCAAGGGCCTTGCGAGCATATACTAGCAGTGCGTATTGCAGACAACAAAAAAAATGAGCAACTGATCGTTTAATTTAAACTGGATTATATAATTTTAAACCCGACAGCAGCAGGCTAAAGACCTTGCATTTTGGGTGGTGGATCACCATCCGCGCATACAGCTATGCAACGCGTCACTGGCGCGTTCTTTACTGTGTAACCTATGCCACTAGTACGTCATTTCCGGTACGACATCGGAGATGTGAAATAACGTACTAGTGGCAGGTTACTTGAGTTGACCGCTCCAGTTCCAGGAGTGTTCGAAGATCAGCCTGCCGCTGTCATTTCTTTTTACAATGAGCAATCCTACCCGGCAAGAACTTTACGACCGCATACGCCAATCTTCCAAAGAAAGTGTCATTCTGGAAGGAATGAAGAAGTTGGGCTTCTGGCCCGACAGTGAAGATATGCCTTCGCTCTCGGAGCAACTGATCAAACGTGAGGCCGAGCTCACCCAAGAGCTGAGGGAGTTGGTCGCCAAGCAGCAGAAGTATAAAGATAAGGAGGCCATGCTGCGCGAAATGCGCAAGCAAAGGTTGATAGCGTCCAAGCAGCAGCAAAAGGAGAATAAGGAGCGGCGCAAGCAAGAAAGGGAAGAGAAAGCCCGGAAGTGGAAAGAAACCAAAGAAAAGCAGATCGTATACCTCGGTGAAGGCGTTTCGGGAGGGTTAAAAGACAATAAGAACGATGAGGCCAAATTAGCCAAGTACAGCCTGCCCGTATTCATTCATGAAGGCGCATTGGCCCAAGGCATGCAAATCTCCGTTGGCAAGTTGCGCTTCCTGGCTTTCAACAGAAAGGTATCCAAGATATCGCACTACAGGCAGTTCTACATGCCCAAGAAAACCGGAGGCAAGCGACTGATCTCTGCCCCGATGCCTGACCTTAAGGCCGCACAAGAATGGGTACTGCACAATATCCTATACAAAGTACCTGTTCATGATGTTGTGAATGGGTTCTACCCTAAGAAATCCATACTTACCAATGCCTCTCCGCATCTGGGCAAGGATACCGTGATCAATATAGATCTTAAAGACTTCTTCCCTACTGTCACTTACAGACGGGTAAAGGGGTTATTCCGGTCATTGGGATATTCTGAACGCATCAGTACCATTCTTGGGTTGATCTGTACCGAAGCCAATACACAACAGGTAACATTGGATGATCAAAACTATTACATCGCTGCTTCCGAAAGGCATTTGCCTCAGGGGGCGCCAAGCAGCCCGGCCATTACCAATCTCTTATGCCGCAAATTGGACGCTCGTCTGCAAGGCCTGGCTAAAAAATATCAGTTCACCTACACCAGATACGCTGACGACATGACTTTCTCCTGTGACCAAGAAGGACAGGAAGGTATTAAAGCATTTCTGGCCAATATCAGAAGAGTGGTCAAGGAAGAAGGTTTCTACATTCACCCGGACAAGTTGCGCATCATGCGCAAGGGTGCCAGAAAAGAAGTGACAGGAATTGTAGTGAACGAAAAGCCTAACATCACCAGAAAGCAGTTGGATAGATTCCGCGCGCTGATCTTCCAAATAGAAAAGGATGGCCCAGCCGGAAAAACCTGGAATGGTTCTGACAATGTGCTTTCTGCTATTCGAGGCTACGCCAACTTCATCAAAATGGTGAATCCGGAAAAGGGCGGGCCATTAGCACTAAGGGTAGACGCACTACTTAAAAAGCATAACTACAAACATGTCATCCGACATTATAAAAAAGCGGAGAAAACGGTAGCATCAGAGGGTACGTCTTCGAAGTCTGAAGAGAAGAGGCCTTGGTGGAAGTTTTGGTGAGAGAGGCCAGACAAAAGATTGAAGACTTTGATATTATCTTACGACTATGATGTAAAACATATTTATGTCAACGCAAAAGTCTCCAAGAAAATCAATTGATCAAATCACATTAACTAACCTTCAGTATAAAAAAGAAATTAACCTTTCTTCAGAGTCAAACTCATCATTTAGATCGTCTGATGACCAGATTTTCATAGAATATGAGTTTTTCTTTTGCCAGTCTTCTACGGCTCTTGTAAACTTCTCGTAATCGTCTTCCCCATCGAATTCATGATAATTAAAGCTGTCATACTTAAAACTAAGTTCTTGCCAAGGAACGTTTGGAATTAATGTCTTCATAAAATCACGCTTGAGCTTTTTCGTAAGAGAGTCAATGTTTGTTGAGGTAACCGGAATTCCTCTTTCATAATCAATTAATAATCGTGAACATATAGAAGACATTAATGCTTGTGGTGCATGTTTAGCTAAAAACAAAGCTGACGTCTCTAAATTCTGATCGACTTGACTATTGTTTAAGAGATATTTGGCGTATCCAATTGCTTTAACAAAGCCAACGCGATTCGTTTTATAGAGAGGCTCATCAGTACATTTAGATACTACTCTGAGTATCGGTACAAGCGTACCATCCTCAGATTCCAACGAATCACGAGTTTCGAAAAACTTCAGTCCTATTGATCCAAACCTCTTGTCACATAACTCATAGTAATCGAATTCTTTGAAGTAATCCCTCACTAATTGTCGGCTTTGAATAGAATTGCCTTGAGCAGCCGAAAAGCCATTGTTTACCATATTGTCGATGTAAACAGAATCTTTGGTTGACGCAAAGAGCACATAATCGGAATAGACTTTTGATATGACATGCATATCATAAAGGTTTAATTTTACCTTATCTATTTTCTTGGATCGATTCCTACTATCATCTGATTGAATTGATCTTATGATTTCCCATGTTGTATATTTATCCGGATGTTCTCCATCATCCAAGTAATATTCTGCCCTCACCAGGTTATGAATAAAATAGTGAAAATCTGCAACAGTCGGAATGCTATCTTTTATAAAAGAGATTTCCTTATTATACGAATCAATTTGACTTTGATAATTCTTCCTTAAAGTGTTATGAATTACTTTCAAGCTATCTGTCTTTCTTTTAAGGAATTGCTCTTGATCCCTTACTTTGCCTCTATATTCACTTTCCAATTGGGAATCTTTAAGATTATAATAACTTTCCAATTTGGTTTTCTTTCCTTTTAGATCGACTTGTTCTCTTTTCAGAGCCCAATTTTCATTTTCAATTAACTTCTTTTGAATATCAAATATACCTGATTGATAAGCTTGGTAGGCCGCAATAATCGTAATTAACGCAGGTATTATAGCTCCCCAAAATACTGGTTTCTTCCAAATAGGTTTTTCCAATTGTTCAATCTCCACTCTCAGCTTCCTCTTTTCAAGTTCAATTAATTCATCATCAATTATTTCTCTTTGAAAGAGATCCCTTTTCTTTTCGATCATAACTTAACAATCAAACAATTAACACTTCAACACATATAAATTCAATAATAAGTTAATGAAAAATTTATTTTATTATATAAAAATATCATTATAATATTATTCAAGTTAATTAATTGTCTACTTAAAGAGATTAGTTGGAGTACAGATCAATAAGTATTGATGTAGTTGACAACTAGTGCTACGTTGAGGAACTCGGTTTGGGTTGATTGTTGACGAATAGAAATCTTAACCAATTGTGCAAGCTATGAATATAGCTGTGAAACAGTTTTAGCAATTATCAAAAGAAAGTCGGTCGTTTTATTGGCGGAAGCTTGAAATGATGAAGATAGTATAAAACAAAAACACGGCCCCGTGGTGGATGAGGCCGTGTTTCAAAAAATTAGGCCAACTTTATTGGTAATTCCCTTACTCTCTTACCAGTAGCGGCAAAAATGGCGTTGCAGAGCGCTGGAGCAACAGGAGGAACAGGTGGCTCCCCTACCCCAGTCGGCTTTTCATCGCTGTCTATAATATGTACATGTATTTTACCTGGCGCGTCGTTCATTCGTGCCAGTTCATAGTCATGGAAATTGCTTTGTTCTACTTTTCCTTCTTTAAAGGAAATGCTACTTCTCAATGCGCCACTCAATGCAAATACGCATCCGCCTTCGAATTGTGATTTAACCCTATCGGTATTGACGGCCACGCCACAATCCACGGCATAGTGTACTTCCGGGATGGTGATCTTGCCATTATCGCCTACTTCTACTTCAACCACACAGGCTACATAGGTGAGGAAGCTACGGTGAGCGCAAATACCTTGTCCCTTTCTGCTTGGAAGGGCCTTGCCCCAGTTTGATTTCTCAGCTACGGTTTTGATCACATTTCTAAGCCTGGCTGTATTGGCTGGAAACTCGGCTAACGGTTCGCCGTAGTTCTGGAAGTTATCAACCAATTCATCAAACTTGATGAGCCGGTCAGGACCTAATAAGTCCAACAGGTTCTCTACCGGATCCATAGCTCGGGCGTGGGCTATTTCGTCTAGCATGCTGCCCACACCATAGGCGTGTTGGATGTTCGCGACTGAGCGCAACCAGCCAATTCTAGCTTGCGCTGGAGCCTTATGTGTTTCGCAGCAAATGGTGCCAATGTCATAAGGAAAGTCAACCATACCGAGGCTGATTTCACCAGCCGATGGTTCATCAGCGTCTTTATTGGAAGTACCACCGATAGAAGGAAATGAAGAGCGGTGATTCCACCCCATCACTTTCTTATCTTCTCCAAGCGCTACCCGCACATGCTGGATGCTACAAGCATGATAAAAATCGTGCTGCACATCATCTTCTCGTGTCCAGATCAGTTTGATGGGCTGACCGGTTTCTTTCGATATTTGAGCTGCTTCAACAATGAAGTCTGGCTTGGATTTACGGCCAAAACCGCCTCCCAACAAAGTTACATTGACAGTGACATCCGTTGGTTCGAGTCCAAGCGCCCCAGCAACAGCACCTTTAGCCCATTGCGGGTGCTGAGATGGTGCCCAAACTTCACATTTGCCATCTTCGAAATGTGCCAACGCACAAGGAGGCTCCATTGAAGCGTGTGAAAGATGTGGCAATTTATAAGTCGCCTCAATTACTTCTGAGGCACCATTGAATGTTTGTTTCAGGTTGCCTTGTTCACGTCTAACGGTCCCTTGCTTTTTGATGTTTGTGCTTAGCTCACCCAAGAATTGCTCTGAGTCATAGCCAGCATTAATGCCACCCTCCCATTCTACGGCGAGGGCTTCTCTGCCTTTCATGGCCGCCCAGGTATTCTCGGCCACTACCGCTATTCCTCCCAATGGATTGAAAGCGGTAGGAAAGTCTGGTGAATTCAATTCGACCACTTGTAAAACGCCGGGCACTGCCATAGCGGCTTCGGCATTGTGGGATTTGGCTTTTCCTCCGGCAACAGGACACCTGGCCACCACAGCGATCTTCATACCAGGCATTTTGGCATCCATACCGAAACCGGCTGTACCTTGCACTATATCTTGTAAGTCAACGATCGGGGTTGCTTTCCCGATCATTTTGAACTCACTCTTATCCTTGAGTTTGATGTCTTCTTCCTTGGGTGCTTCTAGTTCCGCAGCAGCTTTTGCCAGTTCTCCAAATCCCAGCTTCTTGCCACTTGAATGCACTACCTCATGGTTCTTGGCTTTGCACTCAGACACATCGACTTGCCATTGGTTGGCAGCCGCCTGTTCTAGCAGCATTCTAGCCATAGCACCGGCACGCCGCATAGGCATATAGAACATGCGTATGGTGAAAGAACCATCTGTATTTTGGTTACCATATTTGGCTTCATCCCCGGGAGCTTGCTCTATACTTACGCGGCTCCAGTCTGCTTCTAATTCATCTGCAATGATCAGCGGAAGCCCCGTTCTAACCCCTTGCCCCATTTCAGAACGGTGAGCAATGATCTTGATATCTCCTACATCATTGATATTCAGATAAACATTCGGATAGAAATCAAAAGTGGGTTCTGGCCTTACTTCTTCTACAGGCTTGGGAGAGCATGCCACATGCATCCCCAAAAGTAGTCCAGTGGTACTCACAGAGCCGATCTTGATAAAATCGCGACGGTCGATTTTGGTAACGGTCGATTTATTAGTCTTTTTCATCCATTACCTCCTTCCTTAGCCGCTATTTGAATAGCCTCTTTAATTCTATTATAGGTACCACAACGGCATATATTACCTGCCATTGCGGATGTAATTTCTTCATCTGAGGGGTTGGCATTTCTGGAAAGCAACGCAGCCGCGTTCATAATCTGCCCCGTTTGGCAATAGCCACATTGTGGCACATTGGCCTTGACCCAAGCTTTTTGCAAGGGATGATCTCCATCCTGACTCAACCCTTCTATAGTAGTGATTTGCTTTCCTTCTAATGCCCCAATAGGCAAACTGCAGGATCGGACGGCATTGCCATCCAGATGAACTGTGCAAGCGCCACAAAGTGCCTTACCACAGCCAAACTTAGTTCCGGTGAGCCCAACAATATCCCTGATCACCCAGAGTAAAGGCATATCCTCAGGTACGTTTTCTATGGTTTTATCCTCACCGTTGAGTGTTATTTTGACGGTTTTCATGAAATAGTGTATTGTAGAATAATCTGTTCATGGTGTTAATACAATTTAAGAAAAACCGAGAGCAACCCCATATTGAAGGGTATAATTGTCATAGGTGGTTATATGCGGTTGAGGATGGTCAATAAGAAAGGTTACTGTGTACCAGCGTTGAAACACGCTAACAAGAAACGAATAGAATATGACGGAAATCAGTTATTATGTAGCAATATTTTAGTTATTATAGTCGTATTATTAACCTTAGAATAGTAAACTAAAGACAACAACACCGTAATAACACATGAAGACCAAATTAAACAGACTTACTTATCCCCTATTGGGGTTTTTAATCCTTTTATCAGGCTGTAATCAAAATAATGAAGAACCATTTGAGGAAGTAAAGCTTGATAATGAGCTGCTGACGCTATTGCATGAAGCCGACCCTGATCTGGGCGTCGAAGGTTTTATGCTACCCGATCCTGAAAGCCTGGCGGAATTACCCCAAGACCCTCGCAACCCTATTACACCGGAAAAAGTGGCATTGGGTCGCATGCTGTTTCATGAGACTGCCTTGGCCACTGAAGCATTGAAAGCCGAGGGTATGTTGACTTATTCCTGCGCTAGTTGTCACAACCCTAAGGCAGCTATGCAATCGGGTAGGCGTCAGGGTATAGCCGAAGGGGGCTCAGGGTTTGGTCTTTCCGGAGAATCGAGGGAAAAGAACCCAGTTTATCTGGGCGATGAAGTAGATGCCCAACCGATTCGGGTACCTTCCACATTGAACGTCGCCTATCAAAAAAACTTACTTTGGAATGGCATGTTTGGTGCTACCGGACTCAATGCAGGTACGGAAGCCCTATGGACTGGTGATGCATCGGTAAACTTACTTGGTTTTGAAGGAGCTGAATCTCAAGCGATCAAGGGTTTAGAAGTACATAGAATGAATGCAGATTATCACCTGCTTGATCAAATGGGATACATGAGCAGCCTTAGAAATGCCTTCCCTGGTGTAGCCGATGACACCCTTACCAGCCGTGTCTATATGGGCCTGGCTATCGCAGCTTATGTTAGAACCATCACTACTTATGAGGCTCCATTCCAGCAATGGCTGCGCGGTAATAGAAGTGCACTTAATGACCAGCAAAAACAAGGTGCTATTCTATTTTTTGGTAAAGCCAATTGTGTTAACTGTCATGCTGGTCCAGGATTGAATAATA
Organism: Bacteroidota bacterium; assembly: GCA_039819065.1. GTDB lineage: Bacteria > Bacteroidota > Bacteroidia > Cytophagales > Cyclobacteriaceae > JBCBSS01. The sequence goes on along the minus strand of JBCBSS010000146.1, from coordinate 6,973 downwards.
TGGAGTTCGCAGCCGTAGGCATGGAAGACCTTTCCGGACCAGATATCTTTCGAGCTGATGTGATCGGCTCTAGTTTAGGGCGTGGAGGCTTTACCGGTAATACGGAAGACAATTTCAAATTCAAGGTTCCACAGCTTTATAACTTGAAGGATGCACCATTCTACGGCCATGGTTCCTCTTTTGACAACCTGGAAGATGTCATTCAATATTTCAATCTGGCCGAGCCGCAGAATACCATTAATCCGTTTAGGTTAGACGAACGGTTTGAGCCTTTAGGCCTTTCCGACGAAGAGGTACAAGACCTATTGGCTTTCGTGCGCGATGGTCTGTATGATGCTAACCTTGACCGGCACATACCCCAGGCTATTTTAAGCAATCAATGTTTTCCCAACGCAGATGAGGTATCAAAGGTAGATTTGGGGTGTAATTAAACATATGTATTAGTAAAGGTTTAAACTTTAGGGGCATGAACAGGTTCTATTAACATGTTATTACAACCTCCCCCACCAGGGTTTGTCGATCATAAGCACGAATTCTCATTTGAAATTCCTACTGACGCCAAATATGTATGGCAATGGCTCAATGATACACGTACGTTTACCGACACCCAGGTCTGGCCTTGGCGGGTAGAATTCTACAGCCCCTATCCTGATAGAATCCCCAATGGCTTTCATGAAGGCGTATTGACCAACCACCATGGCCCCTTTATCAACCTTGCTGGGGTGCTTACCCAGATAGAATACAACTATCGGGACCTGCAATATAACTACGGTAGCTACGCCATCAGCTTCCGATGGATTAGACCATACCGCCTTGAATTCAGTACCGAAGAGACAGAATCAGGAACTAACATCACTTGTACTTTAAGTGCCTATGTCAAACCTTCTATGAAGGGGTTTTGGAGCAAGTCACAGCGACTATTCTGGGGAAGATTCAAAAGGTGGTCAAGAAAATCTATTGTGAAATTGAGTAAGAAGGGGTAAGGCATTAGAGCATGTCTCGGATGTCAGCTACGAGCCTTTAACACGATAAAAAGCTCGTTTGCAATTATTTCTACTAACCTCTGACTTCTTATAGCCACAGGATTGCTTTATCTCCCTCCGTCAGAGTTCGTGTGCCTACTTACGAACCGCAAAACAGGCCTATTCCTATTTAATTCTACTATTTCTATATATTTCTTCTTACTTCTCATAGCCACTGGATTGCTTTGTCGTTCCTTCGTCTCTCCGCGCAATGACAGCCAGAAGCCTTATGTCGGATATGATCAATTGATAATATACCGATCTTCGGGAGTAGGCAGTAGGCAAAAAGCAGTAACGCTCATCTATGCATCTCCAGTTGCTAACAAATTAAATCATTAAATCATCAAATCATCTCATTATCAAATCATCAAATCCCTACAGTCTCCTTCCATCCTTAACCAGTTCTTTACGCAGCCCTTCAAGGAATTCTTTCTCAATGACGGTATTGGACTGACGCTCCATGGCCATGATAGCTGTATAGTGCTTCACGTTTTTGATAGCCGCCCCGCTCACGATATAGCGTTTAGCGATATGGTTCAGGTCAACTTGAGCATCGATTTGAAAATCGCCGGAAAAGGCATGCTGCCACAACAGTTTTCTCTCCTCTTCTTCGGGCATTTTGAATTCCACTTCGGATTGAAACCGGCGTAAAAAAGCGCCATCCATATTTTGCTTGAGATTAGTGGCCAGGATGATCACACCGGGATGGTCTTCGATCTTTTGAAGCAAATAGCTTACTTCTTGGTTAGCATAGCGGTCATTGGAGCTATTGGTGGCAGTACGTTTTCCGAATAGTGCATCTCCCTCATCAAAGAAAAGCATCCAATTACGGTGTGCTGCTTTATCGAAGATATTGCCCAGATTCTTTTCCGTCTCCCCTACATACTTAGATACAATCTTAGAGAGGTCAATTCTATAGACATCCATACCTACTTCCTTACCTAAGAGTTTCACAGTCAAGGTTTTACCGGTTCCGGAAGGCCCATAGAATAAGCATCTATAACCAGTGATCTCTTTACTGAAATTAGGGTTTTGTACCAATTGCTGATGGTGTTTGATCCATGCCTTCACCTCATCAATATATCCTCTGGTTTCTGTATCTACTATTAACTCATCCCAGCGTTGTCCTGTACTTATCTTTTTGGCAGGAAAATCAAGGCTGTATTGGGGTTGGTAAGGTTTACCGGTAGTGAACCTATGAACGTATTCATCAGTGAGGGTAATGGTATCATCAATGTCGCCAGAGAATTCCAGGATACCTTGCTGATAAAGCCTGTGGGCGGTATTGAAATATGACCAATTCTCCATACGTTTTTGAGGATCATGTCCCGCTATAAGAAACAGTGCTGTTCTACCGGTAGGTGTCATAATACTGCTTTCCTTCTGTTTCTTCCCTCCCAATAAGGCCAGGTATGCATGATTACTGGCCATCTTTTCGTAGATAGGGTGCAGCCGCTCAGGAAAACACTTGGCCACCAAACAAAGCATGACGATCAGGCTTTCCTTTTCGTCCAGGCCCTTGATCATGCTGAACTGAGCCGGTTGTAGTTCCTTAAAAGGTGGAGTTGCATAACCCACTAGGTCAGGTTCTTCGTCCAGTCTTTCTTTGAGAATGCTACTAAAACGATCAAGGTCTGGCGTCGGCTCCCAAGCCTTTTGGGGAATTGTGATGTCTGACATAAAAAGTGATTAAGTTGTTCAATTAGGTTTTCGGTCTATATTAATGCTAGGCAATTGTACTTGTGACAATATGATTTTGGTTTTCTGTTAATAATCTACCCAAGGATACAGTCGATATAATCAATTGATGATATCTGCTTTCGGGGCTGAGTCAAAAGCCGTTCCGAACGGTAATTTCGAGTGTAACAAGAAACCTATCTCTTTAATAATTGGCACTCTAAATCGAGAGAGATTTCTCCTAACGTCGAAATGACTGGCTTTTGAGACTGCCCCACCCTGCTAATCGACTGATTCATCCATTCTCCTAAATTCAATTTAATGGATATTCTAATATTGATTAAAATGATTCCTTTAAATTCTAATAACTATAAACAATAAACGTTGTTCAATATGATAGATTATAAAAGTCTAAAGTCTTATATTGTATTCGGTTAATCACAAGAACACCATGAGAGCATACCAACGCCTACAAAGCACAAGAGAACCTGAAAAAGAATATACTTCCGTTGTAGAATCTCCTCTTGACAGTTTGTTCAGAGACCCTGCCACTGACATGTGGGGAGAGGTTTATTCATCTGAAATGATTCCGTCAGGAAAATCTAAACAGCAAGAAACATCCCCTACCGATGACGATCAGGCAAACAATACATTGGCTTTGACCAGTGCTGTAGGCAAGAATGCTGGCAAATACCAGGATAAAATGAACTATGCCCCGGACGTAAGAGCAGTTCAGGACAAGCTACTTGAGATCGGATTGCTTGCTGAAGCGGATTACATCAAAGAGCGACCTATGGAAACTTTACCTTTGAAGAAAATAGCCTCAAAGGTACCGGAGGGGTTAGAAAACCTGAGTATCGCTCAACCTGAGGCAAGTCAGGAGGTGAATACGACTCCTGCCCCACCCAAACAAGTTTCTGATACCACTTTGAAAGCTACCATCGCTGCCATCGTCGTATTCCAGCGTGAGGTGAAAAACGGAGATCATCCGGGTTACATTTATCCTCAAGGGGGCACAGTCAATAAGCTGGCGGAGGCCACAGCAGAATCCGTGGCCGAAGCAAGAGCAGCTTACCAGGCCGAGGTAGAAGAAAAGAAAAGACAGGCAGCACTAGCTAAACAAAAAGAGGAAGAGCGTCTGGCCAAAGAGGCTGAAGAAAAGCGCAAAGCCGAGGAACAACGAAAAGCAGAAGAAGCCCGTATAGCGGCTATTAAAAACGAACCGGCCACTACGGAGAATGCAGAAAGGTTCGTGAAAGCCAGGCCGGATATGCTGAGACTGGGTGATGACCTGCTAGCATACGTTTCGCTTAATCCTGATTTTGTACTCAAGGTCTTCAATTACCTAGGCAGAACAGAAAAAGATAACCTCGCTTATGTCATGGCCAACCATGCATCGGACGAGCTCTTGAAAACGTTTGATCATTCAGTACTTAAAATCATGAAATCGGCTATGGAGGCCTGGTTCGTGTCCTACGATTCAAGCGCCTATGGCAAGCATATCAGGCGCATCAATGCTATTTTGAATCCAGGAGAAAAGGAAGGCAGTGAGGTAGAAGAGAAGAAGGAGACCGCAGAAGTTGAGAAGCTTGATAATTTCAAACTAACTGGAAGCGTGGGTAAAGGAGGAGATAACAAGGTTGATGATGTAATTCTAGTGCAGAAATTCTTGGTTCAATTTGATTATTTAGGTTCAGACTGTGATGAGATATCTAAAACCAATTCGGCAAAAGAACAAGGCAAGGATAATGTGGAAGAAGAAGGCATACCTAAGACTATAGATGCCATTCAAGAATACCAAAAATATGGCTCATCTGTTTCGTTCAGCAAAGGCAAACAGAAAAGCGTCTGGCAAGGTGACGGAAATATTGGCAAAGGTGGCCTAACTGAAATTTCCATGAGATCAATGACTAATATTCACAATGCCTATGATAATGAACCATTCTTGGAAGAAGAAAAAACAGTATTGAAAGATGATCAATGGCGAAGCCAGTTCAGATATGGGTATAATTTCTATACTGGTCAAAAGGAACTGGATTATATAAAATATGTGACTGATTTAACTAAGTATAATGATGCTAATGAATTGCACAAGGCGAAGCAGAAGATAATAGACCAAGTCAAGGATCACAAAGACTTTAAAGACGATGGAAAGTGGTTCAATCAAAGTGAAATAAAAGAAAATTCAATATCCACAAGTGATAAAACTAGCAAGGATAAAGGTAATAGGGTTTCGTGCTACGATGCAGCAAAAAAAATGTTGAGTTTTACCGGGGCTGAGCCTCAAGGAAAAAATACCAAAATACAAACTTTCCTTGAAGAGGTAGGAAAAGATGGAGAATTTACCAAACAAGCCGCATTAGGTATTAAGTACATTGATGGGCAGTTGAGGCAAGGGAAGGCTGTCTTTGTGGCTATCGATAAGGCAGATGAAGGTAAGGTTCAACGTAATGAGGGAACTACAGATCATTTTATAGTCATAATGGGTAAAGGAAAAGATAAAAAAGGATGGTATTTTCGCTATTTTGACCCAGGAACTGGAAATAAAAAGGAAAAAGGAATATCAACAGAGAATAAATTATATATAAGTAAAGATAGGGATAGCGCAAAAAGCAATAAATACAATTTGTCCCAAATAAGAATCAACAATGAGTAGAGAATACTTTATATCGATTTGCTTAGTTGTACTAGTCTCATGCCATTCTAAAAACGACATATCCAGCTACAAGGTGGAGTCCGGTGTAGCACCGATCTACCTACCCATGCATGTTCGTGACGCCTATGGGTCTTCCTATTATCAAGAATACTTAGAATCAGATGGTAGCCTTCTGAATTTGGAAGTATACGACTACTACGACAGTTCTTTAAAGGTTGGCTTCAAGAATGATTTTGAAAACGAACAACTGATAAGAGAACAGACAATATATTATCGAAACTCAGAAATAGACACGTTGGTAACTCAGATAAAGTGGAAAAATGACACCTGTATGTTCAATACTGACAAATTGTTTCCAGAGGTAATTGTGAAGAACAAACTAGGCCTAATTACCTATAGGTCTTACCGGCAATCAAGGTTCATAAACCCACGATACTTAATCGCATTATCTTACGATAAGATTGGCAGGCCTTCACGATTGATAGAACTATATGATCATGGCCTGGATACGGATATTATATATAATATCTTCGAATATCCTGATGATCAATTAATCTGGCAAAAACGTAAAGTACAAAGACACAGAATATCATATTCTACAGAATCACTAGAAGAAACTTATACCCAAAGAAGCGAGGAAATTCTCACATTCCCGGAAAACTTCGATGAGGTTGCTGAAACAATTGAGCAGACAAGAATTGTAGAGCCTATTTATGAGTAATTAGAATTTGATGCCGAAAAAGAATCTACTGTTTTGCCTGTATTTGTCCACATTAATCTGTAGTTGCCAACCAACTGCAGAAAGTAATGGAAGCAAGCAATCTACGTTTCACCAAAGCGGTTATAATTCTAATACGCGGTTTATCATAGCTCCAAATAACCTGTCTTTGTATAGCCAACCCAATATTGAATCAGAGGTCATTGCGAAACTCGTATTAGGAACACCCTTAGAAATTCTCGAAACAGACCAACTGCATGAAATATCCGGGCAAAACTCAAAGGAGGATATGGTTAAAGTTAGATTAGGTGACCAAACAGGGTATGTCATACATACTTGCTTAAGTAAATATCCCCCACCTTCATTCGCGATTAAAGAATTTTATTCGAAAGGAGATTTTTTAAGTTATTATGAAGAGTTGCTTTCCATTGGTCTACCAATCGAGTTCAAAAAAGAAGAGCGCTCTGTGATGTTGGCCTTCGATATTGGCAACCTGCAAGAGACCTTCTCAATAGCACAACTTCTTTTGCCAGAATTGCTATTAATAAATGATTTAGGAGAAAAAATAACCCTGAAGCATCAGGAAATGGATCATGAGCAAACCTTCGGGGTCGATGCCGAAAACAGATCACATTGGAACGGTGCCAATGTCTATGAAACATCTACCCTCACTGAAAATGGAGACTTATTAGATTATCAGTTTTACTACCGCGGCGACCACGGAGAAGCGTATGTTGATCTTGAAAAGAAAGATGGGAAATGTATTTTAATATTTACCGAAAGTAAGGCAGAATATATTGAGCAATAGTAACCTAGATGCAAAAATATCAAGATAACTCGTTTCATGAGCAAAGTAAGTATGGGGTATTCAAGTTTGAAAAAAGGTTTATTTGATTTAAT
>JBCBSS010000145.1:0-20313 GCA_039819065.1 Bacteroidota bacterium | reverse complement strand
ATTAAACTAAATCTCAGGTTAGGCCTGATTTAAGGTATTAAGATTCTTTGCTAAAGAAAGGATAATCAGGTGATGTCTGATTCCCATCGTCATCTTCAAAGTAATAGCCCAAATCAAAAGGAATATTTAAATTTAATAGGGCGTTTTTAATCTTTTCTAGAAGAGCCAATAATTCTTTCTCGTTAGTATTGAGTGTAATATCTACATTATACTCGTCTTCATTATATGTATTAATATAAAGTTCTAGATCTTCTCTATTTAACTCAATATCATAACCAAAAACCCTTGCTTTATATTTGATATCACTAAATACATTTTTAAGACTATTAACTAAATCCATAGGATCAACCTTGGAAATATTTCCTCCAACTCGATAAGGCATATTACAATTTCATAAAAGGGTTTAAATCAAATCCACTATTAACCGGCTGTATTGATATATTGTCAATCTTCAAATCAGGATACTTTTTAATCAGGTCGTTTCTGAGAGTCTTAAAATTTTTTACAATGTTTTTACTTCCTTTCGCATTGATAATTTGATTATCAATAGTGTATTTAAAATCTTCAAAGGCTTTTCGGTTATAAGATGATCGATTCAGGCCAATGTCATTTGCGAGATTTTTTAACTCCTGTGTTGTCATTTTTGAGATGTCTATATTAACCCCATTTTTACTAATATTAGCTCTAAATTTAGTTTTAACTAAGTTGTCAAACTCTTCTTGTTTCAGAATAGCAACTAAGTCAACATCATTAGCTTTAGGTGTTCTTAATGATGAACCTTGTATTCGAACATCAGAAGTAGGTATTTTTAGGTTATTTAAACCCAATTTAAGATCATTTTTAAAAGCTTCAAACTCTTCAACACTCTTGAACTTGTAAGGGAAGCCTCTTTGACTAACGACATTGACATAGTTGTCCATTTGTTGTAATAACTCATCAGCTTGGAGGCGTTTAGCATCTCTGGAACCGACAAACAAAAGATCATCTATTACTTCATCTTTTAAGCCTAATTCTCTTCCTTTCTTAACGATAGATTGTATTTCAGTATCGGTATACTTTAAAGAAAACTTAGGATTCGCTTCTATCTTACTTGTCAGACGTGATCTAAATGAATGAGCAATCTCACTCCCTCCAACCCTAGCCACCTTGGTCTCTCCCCCTTGAGAATAGTCTTTAGTCTGAATAAGGTTTTCTTCACTTTTTGCTCCTCCTTTTTCTACCAGCTTCCCAAACCTTTTCTCCCCCTCAGCCTGGTTCTTACTCACTAACTTACGAACATCCTCGGGCAATTCCTTTAGAAAGCGGGCAAAGTCTTTCACGCCTTTTTCTATGGCCAAAGAGGCGTAACGTGTGAAGAGTTCAACGAATTGAGGATCAGCGAATGGGTTGCTGTAGACCAATCCTCTGGAGTAGGCTTGGAACTCTCCTTTGGCTGTGGCTAGCCGTTCGTTGAGTTGATCGTATTCCAGCTTGCGCCGTGCCTCTTTCCTCACACGTTGCTGAATCTTGGTCAATTCTTCAGCACTTTCCACTTTGCGATGCTGTCTGATTACAGTGACTACTTCCTCAGTAGCTGCTTCTATATCAGCCGCTGTTTTGATTTGCACACCTTTGATTTTCAGCGCCTTGACTATCTTCAAGGCGGTCACTGCATCAATGCCCACGCCCAGTATGGCCATAGCAGCCCAAATCCAGCTCGGATCATTCTCGCTGATCGCATAGACCGAAGAAAGTGAGGTATCAGATGCTGGATGAAAGAATTGATAATCTTGATAGGCACGATAAGCTTCTACACCACCGGATACCAAACTACCTGCGGTCAAGGCCAAAGACCACCCGCCTGTGGTGAGGGCACCCGCCAGGCCCAAAGCCAGTGAGATGGAACCCAAGACAATATCAACCGTATTTTTATAATCTTGCTCAGCAGCGGCCTTCTTGTCTATGATTGCAAAAAGCTCAGATTTACCGATACCTAACTTAGCTGATCCCTGAAGGTCAAGTTTGGTAATTTGTACGAGCTTGGGCAGTAGCCATATTAGTTCAGGATCATCTCTTAAGTTTTCCCTTGACTCCCTTATGTTATCCAATTTATCACTGATGACCTCCTCAAGATAGCTGCGGACTTTGTCGTCATCCTTTTTCTTCAGTAAGCGGTAGAATTTTGGAAAGTCTCCAATAGCCATCAATACGGGATGCTTTTTAGCCAGAATGTCCTGTATTTCGCTTACGTTGGTGTCATAAGCGGACTTTTCCGTGTGGATGTCATTCATTCTACGGTTAAACCGTTGTACATAAGTCAATCCGCTAGTACTGGCTTCCTCCATCACCTGAATAAAATCTGCCTTCAATTGATCGAACCCACCCCTCGCATACACCTTCAAATATTTGTTGAGTTCTTTCTGACTGAAGTCCATCATGGCATTGGCCTCTACCGCAGCGTTTTTCAGGAAAAAACTGTAGAAAGCCTCTTTCGTTTGCTCATCCTTATGCTGAGAAGAAGATAGCTGATCTATGTTTTCAAGGTCGGTCGTGGTGATTTGGAATTCACGATCCGGATGCTGGAAATCATCGTAAAGTGTATCTTTTTTATTAACCAGTTCAGGGTTGATATCGCTGCCCTGAAGACTATGATAGGCCAAGAGTTCACGGAACTCCTCAGTTCGTTTGTATTTGTATACCCTTGGCTGCCTAAGTGCTTGATAGGTGTTGGCTGCAGAAAGTAGGTCTTCTTTTTTTACCTCTTCCTTATAGTTATACTTTTTAATGGCTGGTAGCAGATAGGTTAACTTTTCGTCAAGAGAGATATTCCAAGTTGCGACCGCTTGCGTGATTTCCGACATACTCAACTCATGACGGTAGTAATTACTCAGTTTTTCATTTTGCAAGAAAAGGCGCTGCTCGGTTGGGGTTAATGCTCTCAGTAGATTAACGGCCTTGGATTCACTTTCGATGTCTACAAGAAAGCTAAAGAACCCATCCTCATCTCCAGACCTTAACTCTTCTAGCCTGTCAAGCTGAGTCGAATGCGTGACCACGACCTCTTCGGACAAGGTTTCAGGTACATCGGCAAGATCAGTTTTCAGGTAAGGAGCGAGGCTTGCCTTTACATACCCTTCCTTGATCTTATTTTGGCTTTCATACCTGATTTTCAACCATTGCCTTTGAGGGTGGTTGTATGACAATACTTGAACCATAGTACCATTGGGAATGAAATGATCATGATTAGCAATGTTAGGTTGGTAGAATAGGTTAATACCTTCAGCATTAGCATTTTTCACCGTGTATGTGCCCGGCTTTAAAACCGGGTCTGCTTGAGCCGCTGAGAAAGGGTCTATAGCTTGGAAATGATCCTCCCAAGGCGCCTTAAAAAGTGCATCTATCTGAGCAGTGGCTGCATCGAACGGCGACTGCACAATGCTTGTATTGCTGTTTTGTTCTTCCTTGGCTTGAAATGATTTTTCCATAGACAGAATTAGTGGATGTCAAAAGAGTATGAATCTACCCAAATAAACGTGTGGACGCCAGTAACACGCAGGATGGGATGTAGAGGTACGTGAAAAACTCACGCACGATGCGATAGAAACTCACGCATCATGGAAATTTATTTATACTCAAAATAAAGCCCAGAAAGTGGCTTCAAAACTGGTGTGCGGGCTTTTTTAGTATTGCTGATCTTACCGTCTAATGCTGATATGTTCTGAATTCAAGTGCTTAGGGTTAAAAACACTCCTTGTAAACCAATCTTGTCCGATCGAGCGCGTTTGTAACGCGTTCTTCAGGTTCATGGTCACGCGTTGAAAACGCGAGCCAACTGAGCTTTTTAGTATGGCTGATCTCGTCGTAAAGTGCTGATATACTTTGAATTCGTGTTCTTCAGATTAGAATCACTCCTTATAGACCAACCTCGTGATAGAACCGTTGTCAAAAGTGATGCGCACGAGATAAATACCCACCTTGTAATTGGCTAGCGATAGTACTGCCGTAATATCATTTACATCTTCTAGAAGAAGCCTTTTCCCTTCAAGGGATTCTAGACTGATCTTGGATATGCGAGATGAGCTTTGAATGTTGATGGTATGCTGAGCGGGGTTAGGATATATGGCTAGATCGGCTATTATATCTTCCTCTATTCCTGTGACATTATTCGGAAACAATTGCATTTGAGGTATAACCTGCTTGGCTAATTGATCAGTTTCCCAAAGCAATCTGATGACCGCCTCGCCGCCCAATTCAAAGTAGTCGAGGGTAATGGGATACATCTGTCCAGCTTCTAAGTCTATGGTACCAGACCACTCTGTGGCAGCCTGGGGTATCCATTGATTAATGATGAATCGATTGTTAACCCGCAGTCTGACGCCATCGTCTGAAACAGTAAAAAAGCGATAGGTGCCTGAAAACTGAGGGAGTATAAAGCCCGTCCATCTGGCAGTGAAGTTGTCAAAAGAAATTATGCCGGGGTCGGGTGATTGCAGCCCGAAATCAAAATCAATCTCAGGGTCTAACCTTGTCAGGGTGGGTGTGCCGTCGAAGGTCATTTGTTGATTTGAGTAGTAGGCGCCCGTCAAACCGGTGCCATTGCCAACAGGAATTTCTGCATAGTTGACGGTAATAGTTGAATCCTGAGCGGGAATGTCAAAGGTTCTAAATAGATCAGGGAAGCCATCTTGCCAACCATCAAAGGTGTAGAAGTTGCCACCATCGGTTTGGCTTGATACACCGCCGACAGCATGTGTGGTGCCCTCAACAGCCAACAGCGTAAAAGGAGTGGATAGCATCCTACCATTTACATTAACAGAAAGCCCTTGTGGGTTGGTCACAAATGTGATCTGTCTTGTAATAGGGAAAACCTCAGTAAAAGTGGTTTGTGACAGTCCTTCACTGTCCGTAGCGGTGAGATAGACCCTGTACCAGACATTGGCTGATGTTTCTCCAATCTTAGGGATGTTGTATGTGCCACTGCTTATACCACTGGTGGCAGCCAGTGCAGGATGTGTATGGTCGTCGTGATGGAAGTCAATGCGCCAGGACAGATTAGTATCAGGTATGTTTCCATCTTCGGCATCGGTGGCACTGCCGCTGAAGTTGATTACATTACCTGCGGCATAGCTGGATTGATCAACTGGTGATGATATAACCGGCACCGGCCGGGTATTGCTGGTAACGCTAAGCACCGCTTCGTTGCTTATAATGGTGCCAAAAGCATTGAAAATACGACAGGTAAAGACAGTGCCGTCATCAGAAAGCTGAGCATTCTCAACAGTGAACTCAGTAAATATCGCTCCCGGAATATCAATGCCATTTCTAGTCCATTGAAATGATAAAGGGTTTTCCCCAGAGGCAATCACCTCAAATTGAGCACTTTCTCCGACTGGTACAAGGACAGAAGCAGGTTGCTTGCCGATGAAGGGTTCCCCGCTTCCGGTGAATGCTACCCGCCATAAATTGGCATTGTTAGAACCCGTATTGTCATCAGGTGAGCCGCCTCCAATACCTGCACGTTCTAAGAAATACATGATGCCTTGTTCGTTGAATGCAATACCTAAAGGGCGGTCTATGCCAGTGGTAAACGTTGTTGGGTCGGAGCCGTCGGTATTGATGGTATTGATATAACCACCGCAGAAGTCGGCATAAAAGTACTTATTCACAAAAGTAGGAGGGAAGCTAGGCAGTGAAGGATTGTAGAATGCAGCGCCGACTATGGCGCAGCCCTCCGAATGGCTATAGGAAAATACAGGATCTTGATAATTCTGTGGCGGCGTCTGATTGGTAATGAAGCCTTCGATAGCTGGCCATCCATAGTTACCACCAGCGACGATTTCGTTAACCTCTTCAAAACTAGCCTGCCCAACATCGTTGACGAAGATTCTACCGGTACCAGGTTGAATATCCATTGAAAAAGGGTTCCTCAACCCTCTGGCATAAATACTTCTTAAATCGCCTGTTAGAATATTGAAGTAAGGATTGTCCTCAGGTGGGGTGCCGTCGTCATTCAGTCTGAGTATCTTGCCTAGCAGGGTGGTAAGATTAGCAGCATTTTCGGGTAGTGCTCCATCCCCAACCGCTACATAAAGCTTCCCATCAGCACCAAACTTCATTGCACCCGCATTGTGTATAGCACCGCCAAGTGGATCAAGTTCCAGCAGAACTTCTTCGCTAGTAGGGATAGCAGCATCGCCATTCGAGGTGAACCGACTAATTCTATTCCGGTTAGCGCCTGGCACTGTGTAGTAGACATAGAACCAGTTGTTGATTTCGTAATCTGGATGAAATGCCAAGCCGGAAAGGCCGCGCTCATTGAAGTTATCCACTGGTATGTCCAGAAAAGGGTCGGGCAGTAATTGATCGTCATCCAATATCAGGATTTTGCCATCTTTTTCTACGATGTAAAGTCTGCCATCCGGCCCAAAAACCATGGTAGTCGGGTTGAGGTTCTCGGCAACGATAGCCCCATTAAAGCCAGAAGGAAATTGTTGGCCCCATGCTGTAATATAAGTGGAAAGGATAATCAAAAAGGGAAATAGCAAATGGTAGCGCCTCATATCAGGAAGTTTCTAAACTGCTTCAATATACCAATTTATAGCAAGTCTGCTTTGTGGATGGAATATGTTTGGTCGCCACTCACTACCAGCAATTCATCATGAGTCTTAAGCCTTTTGGCCAAGGGTGACAAAAAAGTAATCATTTGTTCGCGACTAGTATTGGTCGGTACTGTAATTAAGAGGTTCTTATTGCCACGGCCGTAAGCCTCCTTTAGCTTTTCGGTTGACTTAGCACTCAGCTTGCTCAATGACAAAAACTTGAAAGGGGTATCATTGATCAAGGCATCTGTAAATTTATAAGTACCCTTGTTGGTATTGGGAACGAGTACAATTCTATCTCCTTCCTTAGCCATGCCAGAAGTTATCTGGATGAGGATCTTTCTGTTCTTTTTCAAGGTAGAATTAACGATCAAAAAACCTCCAGAGCCTTCGTCAAACATTACTTTTTCATAAGTGGCATCATAACTGTCGTAGAGCCTTTTGTTATTGTTTTTCCTGTCTATGCAGAACACGGTAAACTGATCGGCCTTAGTGTGATAGGAACCCTCAGGTCCCTCATCTTTTGAATTACTGGCGATGGCCCAGATGATGTTTCCGTTAGGCAACCTGACCATTTCATGAGTCGATGGCAATTGCACATCATGAAATTCCATTCTTTCGGTTAGAACCCGGCCGTTGTGATCTATCTCTTGAAAAACAGTGCGCTGCTGATGCTTTCGTGTGTAGAATCTGGTATAAATTCCCTTACCGATTTCTTCATCCAGCTCTTCGAAACCTACCAACAGTCGGCCATTGTCTCTCATGGTAAGCGTTGGTAGTGCCGCCGTTGAACCGGTAGCAACGCCGAACCATTTGGTCTTGTGGACTGCTAGCTTATACCCTTCAGGCCTTAAGAAACGATAGGCCGGTTCGTATTTGGCTTTACCCTGTGACGTAGCGAAACTAACTCCATAACGTCCACGTCCAAGGTAAACTAGCCCCCCAAGCAAGGTACTCGTCCTATTCTGACCAATTTCTCCTTCGATGTTAAAGAAATCACCTTTTGGACCAGCCCTGTCACCTTGCTTAAAATGACGAACTCCAAGAGCTCGTGGATAGGCGTCTCCATGGTAGGCTACCGCAATATCTTGTTCACAAGCAATAATGCGTTGATCGAAGTTGTGACTAACTAACCATGTATTGATTCCCTTGAAGTTTCCTGATAGATCCATTTTCCCTAGATAACCACCCTGATGACGGACACCATCATGCCATTTCATCTTATGACCCAGATAAAAGAATATAGTCTTAAGGTTGGGATGATAAATGATTCTTGCTGTGGCGGCTTCGGCTGGTTCCCCCTTACTTTTTTCTTCTGAAGCCGGTCTGTCACCAAAAACACGCGTATTGAACACCATTGTGCCAGCAGTGTCGAGGTGCGTTATCCAATATTCATAGTTCAGATTGCCATGCTCGTTATCTCGAGAATATCCAATGACAAATCCGGAGTGATTGGGCAAGGCAGTGAAGCCCAACAAAAACGTTTTTTCCGGTAAGTATGAGGGCTCGATTTCTTTGATCAACTGATGATCCGCCGAAACCATAGAAATCTTGATTTTCTTGCTTTTTCTACCCAACCATGCGATGCTATAGCTATTGTCCTGATGGGCGACAACACTTATATCCGGTCTCTCTCCATAACTTCCTAATGGGGAAAAGAGCCCTTCCTTGGTGAATGGAGTGCCAGATGCGGCTATGTAGTACTTGTCAATGGCCAGCGTGTAGCTAGATTTAGTTTGGCTCAACACTTCTGGTTTTGACCATAGAACTAAAATAAGCGGAGCGAGTAAATACAAGACCTTCTTAAACATATTATGTACCACTGCCATTATTTAATATAGGCATATTATTCCAGACTTCAGAAGCGCCTGCATAGTTGGCAGCGTACTGCCAAGCTCAGATATTGTTTTGTTAATTCAATGTTAAGTAATTTGAGTTAATGTTAATTTAATGTTAACTTGCGTCAAAATAAATCATTATGTCAAAAGTAAAGACCCAAGCAATTAGCAAAAAGGAAATAAAGTCAGGCGAGAAGTCTCTAGCCAAAGCCAAAAGTAAACTTCAAAAACTGAAGAAGGCGCAAAGCACTTACCAGGATAAGGAAGAGTCGCTTAAGAAAAAACTGAAGAAATTTAAAGCCAAGAAATCTGCTAAGGCTAAGATTAAAGCCCTTAAAAAAGAGCTTAAGGCCATATTAGGTAAACTTGAGAAACTAGGCAGCAAGCTGGCTGCGGGAAAATCGACAGCCAAGAAAAAAGACAAAAAATTAAAGCAGCTAAAAGCTGAATTTGTAAAGGCTGTCAAGAATGCTAAAAAGAAAGCAGCCAAGTCAAAAAAAAAGCTTAAAGCTGGTTCGGAAAAGCAGCTAATCGTAACCAGCGAAGGCGTATTAAAAGCTGAGAGTTCTGCTAAAGCAGAAGTTATCAAATCACCGGCGTCCAAACCAGCACGGAAGAAATCTGTTGACGGTACGGCCAGCCAGGCCATAGCAGCCATAAGAAGCTACAAAACGGCGTCCACTGTTGAAGCTTATGTGGAGGGAGATACGAGGGTGACAGTTCAAAGAGCTGCCACATCAAGGATTAATGCATTGAAGGCAACGGTAAAATAAACCGTTGCTTTTTTGTGTTGAGAGCATGTATTTCAATCTTGGTTCAACAACACCTTGAGTTGTAAAACCAATGCCCATTGTGCCGGATTAATTTTCTTTTCGGCACTTGCCTCATCAAACCACTCCGCTTTATCAATTTCTGGAAAGTGCTGGACTCTCCCCGACTTGGGAGGCCATTCTAATTCAAATGTATTGCTGACGATCTTGGTGCCGTCTATATCACCTTCAAGAGCCCAAGCATGGACTTTTTTACCTCCTTTTTGAGTTATGGGTTCAAGCGTTAAAAAGTCTCCATCCGGTTCAAAACCTGTTTCTTCTTTAAACTCTCTTTTCGCTGCTGCCAGAGGATCTTCGGCTTCAAACTCTCCTTTGGGGATAGTCCATGCACCCGCATCTTTATTCTTGAAAAATGGGCCGCCAGGATGAACCAGGAAGACTTCAAAACTGTCGTTGACCCAGCGATAAAGTAATATACCGGCACTTTGCTTTGGCATCTGCACAAGATATGAAATACGGAAGAACCAAACTAAACAGGTATGTATTTCAATTCAAGAATTACTGGGAAGGTATTTTCATGGTCGTACGGACTTCCTTTATTGCTTCAATATATCTTGAAGCACTGCGTAATAACGCTCTGCTATAAAAATAGCACCAGCTTCGTTGTAATGAACGTCATCAGCGAGTAATGAATCACTAAACCCAGTGAACATATCTACTGTAATCACCTGTGATGATGAGGTGGTCTGCTCGGATGCAATGGTTACTATATCTTGTTGAAGCTGGTTGAAGTAATCGGTTAATTCTGAAGTCATTATGTCCGAGCGTCCCGGTGCTAACTGCTCTATGATGATAGTGACGTTAGGGTTATAAGCTTGCAAGGCGTCTATGATCGAATTAATGTTTGAAATGGCCTGATCATAAGGCATTCCGGTAAGTACGTCATTACCGGCTGGAGAGCTGAACAATACAAAGTCCGGAGAGTCTGTTTGTTCCAACCAACCGTTAATCCCATTGAGTATTTGCCCGGAGGTCCAACCACCTCTCCCCTCATGGTCCAGATCAAAAGACATATCTGCGAACACGGGATAGGACGCCTCATCCGTCATAGTACCGATATAATCAAAATCCCATTCTCCGGCCACTAACAACTTCCATAGCTCAAACCTGTAGCTCTCAAATTCAGGACGGGCGCCTTCTACTCTGGACGCACCCAAAGGCATGATTTTGTTCAAGGCATTACTAGCTGGTTTTGGACCTGTATTGTCTTCACAACCGGCTGAAAAAAAGCTTGTTACTGCTACCAGTACAATGAAACATAATATTCTTTGAGAATTGGTTTTAATAAAAGAAGTAATACTCATGTGATTCAACTTCATGTGTTTTTAGATTAGAATATAGAACCTTAGGTCAGCATGCGATTTTGCCGCTATTCTTAATCTAATACAATCGTTGCGTTAAAAAGGATACTGCCGATTAAAAAAGACTCGCATCTGGCTTCACCACCCATGCTCTAAATGGGAGTTGCTGCTTTTCTTTGAAGACCACTTTAGTTTGTCATTCCACGGTTCATGATGTTGGATTAATTTTTTAAAGCCAACATCTTAAACCCCATATACCTGGTTTAAACCTTCAGCCTGCGGATTACATCCCGATTTTACCCTCCGATCACTTATTCATAAATATTATTTATGACATAGATAAAAAATATAAACTTTTATTTATTGGGTGTACTTCCTTCTTTTGCGTGGTTAAATAACACATGTATGCAAGAAAAAATAGCTTCAATAGTTCCTCTATTAGCACCTGCAGTTCTCCTCATCTTTTCCTTTATCATCCTTATCAGTAGAAACAAAGACTTCGCTAAGCGCGACCAGATTCTACAATACCTAAGCGTTTTTGGTTTATTGGTTTCTTTGGTTAGCGCCATCACCGTCTTCCAGTACGGCACGCTACAGTCTGGTTTGATCGGATGGGAAGGTTTGGGTCTAGCACTGCGCCTTGATCCATTGAGTATCACTATGCTGACTATGATTTCTCTGCTCGGGTTGATCGTATTAAGATTTAGCAAAAACTATCTAGCCGGTGATCCGAGGAAATGGGTATTCATGATTAGATTGGCTACCACTATTGCCTCGGTTGAGCTACTTGTTCTTTCTGGTAACTTGGGGCAGCTATTCATATTTTGGGTTATCACCAGTGTTTGCTTGCACTACTTGCTCGTGTTTTACAGAAGCCGTCCTCAGGCCATTGCCGCCGCCCGCAAGAAGTTTGTCGTGGCGCGCTTGGGTGATGTGAGTCTATTTGCAGCCACGCTGTTGATCTACAATGCTTTAGGCACCGGAAACCTGGAAGAGATTTTTGCTGCTATCCAAAATATGGGCACCTTGACCACTCCGTTGATCTGGGCCACTGTATTGCTCGTTTTCACGGCCATTTTGAAATCTGCCCAGTTCCCGACCCACGGCTGGTTAATAGAGGTAGTAGAAACGCCAACTCCTGTTTCGGCACTTTTACATGCCGGACTACTTAATGCCGGCCCTTTCTTAATGGTAAGAATGGGCTTCCTCATGGTAGAATCAACACCTGCTTCTCTAATGCTCATTATCATTGGAGGTTTTACGGCACTGTTTGCTTCGGTTGTATTCCTCACGCAACCGTCTGTGAAAGTCGCTTTGGGTTACTCTAGTATAGCGCATATGGGCTTTTCACTGCTCATTTGTGGTTTTGGGGTGCATACCGCCGCTATTCTACATGTAGTAGCACACTCATTCTATAAGGCACATGCATTCCTATCTTCAGGCAGTGTCGTGGATATCGTAAGGTCTCGTAAGATGACGGTACCCTCTAGGGTTGGTAGCCTTGGCCGAATAACGTTGAGTATTTTAAGTGCATTGGGTATTTACGTGTTATTCTGTTATATGTGGGGTGTTAAGCCAGAAGAAGATTTCAACTTAATGGCCACAGGTGCGATCATCGTATTAGGCTTAAGCCAAGTGATCGTGTCAACGGTTGATTCCAAAGGGAGCTTGAGCGCGGTGGTGCAATCTGGAGTGATTGCCTTCATAGTGGCACTATCCTTTTTCTCGTTAGAACACGGAGCACATTTACTTTTAGCATCACAATTGCCTGTATCAGCCACACCAAGTATGGCCATCAAATGGGCAGCTTCCACCTTGATCGCTATTTATGCGATCACGGTTTTCATACAATTGATTTCGCCAAGGTTGAAACCTGGTGATTTCGGATATCGTCTGGGTGTTCACTTAAGAAATGGACTCTATGTGAATGTGATTTTCGATAGGATCATTGGATCACTCAAACATGAGAAATTCAAATGGGCTAACCTGGAGGTCAAAGAGGGTAAAGCAGAATGGGAAGATTCTCCAGCCTATCAGGCAGAACCCAAAACTTCCGAACAATATATCAATAACTAATTAGCATTAACGAAGCACTTCGTCTATTCAACGGGCGCAGTCTGTTAAACTTAATTATATGCATCAATCACATACTTCAACCGATCAAATAGAATTGCGCGCTATCCTGAAACGCAGCGTCAGTAAAATAGCGCCTCTTTGGTCTCTTGAGAATTTTGTGGCCGTTAACCCTTATCTGGGTATGGTAGATCAGGATTTTTCTGAAGCCATGGACTTTCTTAACAAAACAGGCCAGGCCGAAGCGACTTTGCCCATCTCATTCTACCTGGAGGCATTTCGTCAGGGTCGGCTTACAGAAAGTGACATTAACAAGGCACTAGAGAGAAACAACTTCAATGTAGCTTCCAGTGCTGACAAAATGATCAACACATTGCGCGCTAATGGAGTAGACCATGACGATTTACGCGTACGCACGCTGGTTGATGTAGCTGGTGAGATCAACGGCAAGAAATGGCATAGGTTCATGGTAGACAGAATTTCGTTTTGGGCATCTGCCTATTTCGATAAAGAGCAAGCCATGTGGAAAACGGCTTCTGGTAACAATTCCCTGTACTTAGCATGGAAGCAAGAGGCAGAAGTTGACTACAGCACCGAGGCCATGGGATTGAAAGGATTTAGAAAGCATATCCAATCCTTACCGAACAATCACCTGGAAGCCGCGGCGCAGGCTTTAGCGGTATTAGATATTCCTGAAAGTATATTGGATTACTATCTGACTGGCCTGCTGATGAAAATGAACGGTTGGGCGGGCTTTGCTGCTCGTATTGATTGGGACGCCGGTCTTGAGGGAAGAAGTAGTCAGGCAGTGGAGGAATTCCTGGCGATTATGCTGGTGTGGGAGATGTCAGTGAAAGAATTGCTTCCTTATGAAGACTTGAACCAAACATGGCAACAGGCTAAAAATGCCACACAGACCATGTTGCTCGATAATCGCCATAGCGAAAGGCTTGCACATCAACTTGTGTTGCAAGAGGCCTTTGATATAGCCAATCAGCGTATGATTATTGAAAAGATCAATGATCAAAAACCAGTAGCTTCACCAAAACAAAAGACACCTGCTGTTCAGGCTATCTTTTGTATTGACGTACGTTCGGAAGTGTTCCGTAGGAATTTAGAAGCGGTAGACAATGATATTGAAACGATGGGATTTGCCGGATTCTTTGCTTTTCCTATCAAATATGTTCCGGTTGCTCATAATGAGGGTGCGAATCAGTGCCCGGTTTTGTTGACTACTTCACATACCATCAAAGAAGCGATGCAGGATTTCGAGGAAGAGCAACGCGCAGTAACCAATAGGACCGTTAAAGCACATGTACTGAAAGCCTGGAAATCCTTCAAATCGGGAGCCATCAGCTGCTTTGGGTTCGTGAGCCCGTTAGGTCTTTACTTCCTTCCCAAGTTGCTTACTGATGCTTTCGGCTTAACTCGCCCAGTTCCACATCCTGACGACGCTGGATTAACAAAAAAACAAATCAAAAGTAAAGGGGTAAAACTCGACTCCGAAGATATAGATAATAGCATCACTGGGATTCCAACTGAAGATAGGCTTAGAATGGCTACTTCTGCTTTGAAAGCGATGTCATTGACTGAAAATTTTGCGCGTATCGTTTTGGTGACTGGCCATGGTTCTTCTACCGTCAATAACCCACACGCTACCGGTCTGGATTGCGGTGCCTGTGGTGGACACTCTGGTGAGGCCAACGCTAAAGTGGCTGCCGCCGTACTCAATGATCCACAAGTAAGAGAAGGGCTTAAAACCTCTGGCATCAACATTCCCGATGCCACTTTGTTCGTCGCTGCACTTCATGATACTACCACTGATGACGTTGAAATCTTTCAGGCAGGAGATAGTATCCCTGCTTCACACGCTAAGGACATCGCCGAACTCAAATACGCACTCAATCTGGCAGGAGAGAAGGCTAGAAAAGAACGTGCTGTTAGAATGAAGATCTCAAACGGGGATGTGAGCAAGCAAGTCATACAAAGAAGTCAGGATTGGTCGCAAGTGAGACCTGAGTGGGGACTGGCTGGTTGCTCATCATTTATCGTAGCACCAAGGGAACGCACATCAGCATTGAACTTTGGCGGAAAAGCGTTTATGCATAGCTATGCCTGGCGCAAAGACACAGACTTCAGTGTGTTAGAATTGATTATGACGGCCCCTATGGTGGTAACCAGTTGGATCAACCTTCAATATTATGCGTCTACCGTGGATAACAAGAAGTTTGGTGCTGGAAACAAAGCCCTGCATAATGTAGTAGGAGGTATGGGCGTATTGGAAGGTTTTGCTGGTGACTTGCGTACAGGTTTAGCCTGGCAATCTGTTCATGATGGAGAGCAATTCCAACACGAGCCACAGCGATTGAACGTGATCATAGAAGCACCAGTGGACGAAATGAGCAAAATCTTGGATAAGCACGAATCCATACGACAATTGTGCGATAACCAATGGATATATCTTTTCGCAATGAACGATGAAGGCAAGGTAGCCTATCGATATGTTGGCGACTTGCAGTGGGAGCTGATCTAAACAAACTCCGAGCATTGTTTTCCGGCCGGAAAATGGCCATAGCCACCAAGCATGGTAAGGAAAAAGTAATTGCGCCATTGCTGGAAGAAAGCATTGGTGTCGAATGTGTTCTTGCAGAAGGGTTTGATACCGATGAGCTAGGTACTTTTACAGGAGAGGTAGAACGCCAATATGATCCTTTAACTACGCTTAAGCAAAAATGTAGGCGAGGTATAGGGGCTACCGGGTGTGACCTGGCTGTGGCTACAGAAGGTTCATTTGGATCACATCCCAATATTCCATTTGTAAATGCGCATGATGAGCTGGTCATGCTTTATGATCAGGCGAATGACTTACAAGTAACGGGACGTAAACTAACCACCGATACAAACTTCAGTGGACAGCAAGTAAAAGACATCTCTGAACTTGAGTGTTTTGCCCAAAGCGTTCTCTTTCCTTCACATGCCTTAATTCTCAAAGACGGCGAAGAGCATTTTACACAAGTCATTAAAGGTATCAAAGACTGGTCTGTGTTAAGCGCTTCCTTCGATGATCTGATGTTTGATAATCAATCCGTTTTTGTTGAGACAGACATGCGGGCCATGTTTAATCCGACACGGATGCAAGTGATCAAAAAGGCTACGGAAGACTTATTGAATAATTTAGCCTCCACTTGCGATGTATGCGGTAGTCCTGGGTTCGTTGCTGTAGAAATTGTAAAAGGCTTGCCTTGCCAACAGTGCGGTAATCCAACGAATAGCACTAAGCTACTTGTTTATGAATGTCAGCGTTGCGGTCACAGAGAAGAGGTTAAGCAGCATGGAAAATCTGTTGAAGACCCGATGTATTGTAATGTGTGCAACCCTTGACCGTTTTAATCTCTGGAAATAGTTGGCTTCTTGCCGATCAGTGACTCACTGGTAATACAATCAATCATAAACTGAGCTACGCTTAAACGACTGATAGTCAATGATGGCTTAGGTGTATTGTCAAAAGTCAACCTGACATTTTGAGGTTTTTTGGTATCAGTTAGGCCAACAGGTCGTACGATCGTCCAATCTAATTTTGATGATATAAGTATTTGCTCTTGCCTTTCATGGTCTTGATAAGCAACGCCGATATTACTATGATCTATGAACCATCGGAACCATCCGGGTATATCTTGCCTGGTTTCTGCCACTCCCCAGGCAGAGCAAACCACTACACGTTCTACATTGCCTTGCTCACATACCGAAACCAGCGTTTTCATTACTTTGGATAGATACCGTTCTGGTGTTCTTAATTTCGACCAGGGAAAGTCCGACTTTCTGGAGATATTCAGAACGCTGATTATGGCGTCACAGCCTGCTAAGGCTCGTTTCAGATCTTGCTCGTTTGCCGGATCTCCATCAAATATTTGTAGTCCTTTTTGGGGAGTGATGCGCTCAACATTTCTAGCTAAACAATGCAGTTCATGATCGTTCCGCAAAGCCGTTTCCAATACTAACTTACCAGTTCTGCCGGTAGCACCTAATAGTAGAATTTTCATTTGGTCAGTTTAGCCGAGAATCTATACCTGTCAGATGTTATTGAAACCATTTAAAGATACACCGAAATGGCCGCTCCCGTGAAGGCGTGTGCAGCGTAATGTAATCACGAAAAAAGTATTAACCATATTCTTGTTGGAATGATGAGTGACCAAGCCATGATGCGCAAGACCTCTGATATGTTAGGCTCAAGTATATTTTACTGTTTAATTTTTTTTATCAAAAACTAAACATGTGATGGCATTTTGTGTTATGACTTGCATTCAAAAAGTAGAATTTTAAGTGTTTTTTAACAAACCAATATAAGTGACCAGGTTTACCCTCATAATTATTGAAATATTTGTACTTTTCAAATATTATGACTGTTATTGCTAACGATGAAAACTCATTCAAAATACCCATTATTGTAAGTAATTATACCTAATATATAATGCAAATTTTAGCGGATTCCATTATTGTCAAAAGTTGCTCAAATTTGCATTATGCTAATGTATGTTACAACGTTGATCTTGATTTTTGTGCTACTCTTCATGATTTATAGAGTGGCGATAAGTCGTCATGCGCTACAATTAGTGCTGTTTAATGATCATTCTCAATTAGTTGAACAAAACTTCATTCATGACATACAAGAATCACCGGCTACGGTCATAGAGGAGCAAGTAATCTTAGATGAAACAGTTGTCTTAGATTCGGCACCCATAGTTTACAGTGGAGATGTAAGTGAAGTTTCTGGGCAAGATTTGTCCAAAGGGTTCGACGCGATCAACAGGCTATTTCTACAACACTCAACTAGCGAAGATATAAATCAGCAGGTGCTCAGCCAACTTTGCAAAGATATTAAATGCCACCATGCTGCGCTTTACAAGGCTGATGAGGAGCTTGAAGAATTAATGCTGATCTCCGGTTACGGAATCAACAAAAAAGAAGATAAGACAATCATCAGCTATGGCGATGGTATGATCGGACAAGCAGCCCTTGACAATGAGCTAATCATTGTAAGAGAGGTGCCACCAGGATATGTCAAAGTAGCGTCGGGCTTAGGAGAGTCTGATCCTACATGGATCGCCATTTTTCCTCTCTCATTTAAAGGTAAAGCGCATGGTGTGATGGAATTGTGCTTCTTATACCCTGAATCGGAACTCATCAAAAATCACCTTGAGAGAGTGGCAGAGGTATTTGGAGCCCACTTTTTCAATCAGCGCGTGATAGCCAAGCAATCTCAACTGAAGCAGCTTGAACAGGAAAAATTACGGAGTGAGGCCATACTTGAAGGTTGTGCAGATGGTTTCATAGGTTTTAATAGGCAGGGTGTTATTGATTTTTGCAATAGATCTGCCGCCGAACTAATAGCACTGGATAAAAGTAGCATTCTCGGTCAATCTGTAGATACACTACTCAATGTAACCATTAAAGAAGAAGAAGATGGACATTTTATGCTGATTCATCATGGCGCAGAGGACAGAATGCTATCCGAGAAGACAGAGATTCAAATTATTGATGCTCAGAATGAGGAAATCACCGTATTGGTGACGGCGAACACCATTTCCCTGGCCGATGACATACTTTTTACACTCTTCCTTCAAAAGATATCGGTGGACTTGTTTTGATGATTACATATACCATTATATCGGCCGCTCATATTCCAGATATACTGGGTGCACTGGATACTGTACAGCAATCACTACAGAACATCGAAGACCACGCTTGCAATGACTTTCAGTCAACCAAAAGCATTCTGGATGTGCTGACTGATCTTGATATTGAACATGTATTGTCAGGCCCAGCCAGATCGAAGCTATCCGCTATAATCTCCAATCTACAATATGTGGATGTGCTTCAACAGAGGCTGTCCCACATTTCCCGAACGAATGAAGTAATAAGAGAAGAGCTGGTGCAATTTACTGAGCGCCCTGAAAGCTCAATGATGGCTTATCGATATATGATTCAGTTGAATTTGAATCAGTTTCAGGATGCCATCAATCTATATTTACATACCACAGATGCCGTACACAACGCGCTGACTGATATATCCAAGAATCACAAAATGCTATTCTTGCATATCCCACAAGCTAGACTGCTTTACAAATACAATTCAGAAATTCTCCATGAAACAACGCTGGTCAATGAAGTCCATAGCAGAGAACTACTAAGGTATCGGCACCCTTCCAAATTACCAGAGAAAGATAGTGTAGATGAGTTGAAGAAAATTGCAGCTTACTACACCATGGAGCAGGAGCGTGTTGTGTTCGATGCTTTCTTGAGAAGCGAAATGAACTACGAACAAGGTTATGATGTGGATTCTGACAAAGAACGAATAAGCCTTTTTTGATATGAAGTGCTGCGACACAACCATGCGAAAAAATGTACTTAGGATTGCCTTTCATGGCTACTTAGAAGCTAAAAACTTGATAGAAGCGCAATCTCAAATACTCATGCAGATTGAGAAATCCCCTCAAAAGGTAATCGTAGAACTGAAACCATATGAGAAGATAGATTTCTCTTTCATTCAACTGCTTCTCACATTGAAAAAAGACCTACAAGGGAAGAAACTGGATCTGGAATTTAATCTCGATTTTTCCGAGGAAGATGCTTCACTTCTTTCCCGACTGAATATTATAAACCTATTGTGAATTAAATCTGAATAGTTATGAACGTGTTAGTTGTTGACGACTCCGAAAGTATACGCGAACTGGTGGGGATGACCTTGGAATCTGAAGGATATCGCGTACACAAATCAGCAGACGGTGTCGAAGCTATTGATCAACTCAGCTATGCTGATATTGACTTGGTGATCACCGACTTGAATATGCCCAATATGGATGGCATAAGTCTGCTCAAAGAAATCCGTAAGGATGACTCGAAACTGGGATTACCGGTACTACTACTTACTACAGAATCTCAAGTAGCCAAAAAAGAAGAAGCCAAAAAGGCTGGCGCTACCGGCTGGATTGTAAAGCCATTTGCCCAAGATCGTCTCTTAGCTGTGGTGAAAAAAATCTTAAGATAAAATACAGGTGGACGGTCTGCAGCAAATATTCATACAAGAAGCCACTGAACTGTTAAGTGAACTCGAGGAGGCACTACTCACTTTTGAAAGGGACTTGACAGACAAGGCCTCTATTGAAAGGATCTTTAGGGTAATGCATACCTTGAAAGGCTCAAGTGCAATGTTTGGCTACAGTACTGTCAACGATTTTACCCATGAGCTAGAATACATATATGATGCGCTGAGAGAAAACGCATTGGCTGCTACCGAAGAGATTCTTGAGTTGACACTTGAGTCAGTTGATCATCTGAAAATGCTCATCAACAATCCAGATGTTAAAGATGAATCACTAGCCCAATCCCAAGCTTTACTACTAGAGAGGATCAAGGCTTGTAATAGCCATGAATTACCGCAAAAAACCACTGATAATGGAATCATAGCTAGTAAGGTCACTTCTGTTTTCTACATATCATTTAAACCTTTCAAAGACCTACTGAAAAATGGCTCTAACCCCATGTATCTTTTAGAAGATTTATTGGAGTTGGGCAAATGTGTAGTACTTCCTTCGGTGGCTGAACTACCTGATTTAGCATCTTTGGATGTAACTGAATGCCATACCTCATTTGAAGTGGTATTAGAAAGGTTTAAATGATATGTAGAAAACAGAAG
>JBCBSS010000144.1:0-20699 GCA_039819065.1 Bacteroidota bacterium | reverse complement strand
TGTTCATACCTAACTTCCTTTTCTACCATACATTTTATTAAAAGCTTGAGTGTAGCTGCTGAAAAGGTTAGAAAACTGCTTGCTGATTTTCTTCTCTAGCGCTTGTTGATTTTCAAACTTTTTAAACGTTTCTTCTATTTCTGGTTCAGATTTAATTCTGATCAGAAAATGAAAATGATTAGGCATTAGACAATACGCATAACTATGAGCAATGGGTTCTATATACTTTGTCCACCTTCGAAGAAAGAAATTGTAGTTTTCGTCTGATCTGAAGAGATTTTCTGAACCATTTGCACGATTATAAACATGATAAAAGGTTTCAGGTATCATTGGCATCTTTTGCGACAACTGACAACTTTAGGAAAGTTTTAAACTTTCCTAAAGTTTATAAAGCTCAAAGCTCATTATTGTTATCAACATTTTCTAGAAGAGATGTCTCATAACTAGAAGGACTAACCCCAAACTTTTGCTTAAAGCATTGGGCGAAGTAGGAGACGCTACTGAAGCCACAACTGTAAGCTACTTCAGTGACATTTAGTCCATTGCCGGCCAGTAGGTCTTCGGCACGCTGCAATCGAATATCACGAATAAACTCACTGGCTGAGCACTTGGTTAAAGCTTTCAACTTACGATGCAATTGCATTCTGCTCATGCCCATTTCTTTTTGAAAGGCCTCCACGGTAAATTCGGGATTGGAAAGATGTTGATCCACCACCTCTAAGGCCTTTTTAATAAACGTTTCTTCAGGGGATTTAACCGTAATCTTTGAAGGCGCTAAACGCAGTGTCTGCTCGTATTTCGTCTGTAATTTTTCCCGCTGCGCGATGAGATTTTGGATACGTATTAGTAATTCTTCATTATCAAATGGCTTGGTAAGAAAATCATCCGCCCCTGTCTTGAGGCCATCCAGTTTAGTATCCCTGTCAGCTTTAGCGGTGAGCATAATAATTGGTATATGGCTGGTTTTTTCATTGGCTTTTAAAGTGTCACACAGTTCTACCCCATCCACTTCAGGCATCATCAAATCCGTAATGATGATATCCGGCACCAAATTCAATGCGTCTTCAATGCCGGCCTTCCCATCCACTGACTGTCTGACCGTAAAATCACTTTTTAACAGTGATGCCATATGGTTTCTTAGGTCAGGATTATCTTCTACAACCAGCACGATTTTTTCAGCTGCTTCCGGTTCAGCGGCTTCTTTGTCGACCTGAATTGACGCTACCTCAGTGATTGGCTGATGTGCTTGAGGCTCACCTTCTACAATTTCCTCTGGTAAATACGCCGATTTATTGATCGGGAACTGCAAGATGAAGGTAGCACCCTGGCCCGGTTCGCTTTCTACAGTTATATCGCCTTTATGCAAAAGCGCCAGCTCCTTTGATAGGGTCAATCCTACACCTGTACCTGCTGCGTTTGGCGTATTGGTGCTGTTTTGGTGAAACCGTTTAAATATGAGCTTTTGGTCCTCTTGGGAAATTCCCATTCCGGTATCTTGCACTGAAATCGTCAATCTACCTTCTCCATGTGTTGCCCGAATGGTTACGCTACCTTCCTTGGAGGTAAACTTAAACGCATTGGAGAGGAGGTTATTTAAAATCTTCTGGACTTTGTCTTCGTCGAAGTAGGCATCTTCAGGAGCCGCTTCAATTTCCGTGATGAATTCGACTTTTTGAGCTACGGCCAATGATTCGAAAGAGGCAATAAGCACCTTAATAAAGGCCTTGAAATCTTGAGGAGCCACAGTCAGGTTTAGCTTTCCAGCTTCCAACTTAGAAAGGTCTAAGAGCTGATTGGTTAATTCAGTTAGCACTGCGGCATTCCTGTGAATGATGGCCAGTGCCTCTTTGGTTTCTACATCATTGTTTTTTTGTAGCAGCCTTTGCAAAGGGCTTAGAATAAGGGTGAGAGGTGTTCGAAATTCATGAGAAATGTTTGTGAAGAAGCCGGTTTTCAAGGTGTCGAGTTCTCGAAGTTTTGCATTGGCACGCGCTTTAAGCTGATACCTATTGTAGACCACTCCAATCAAAAGGACTAACAGAAATGCTGCGACAATAAGATAGTTTCGTAGGTTCTCTTGCTTTTGCAATTCCAAGCTAGCGATTTCATTCTCTGCACTTAGTAGTTCTATTTCTTGCTCTTTCTGTTGATTTTGGTACTTTTCTTCAATTTCGGCGATCTTCACCTTTTCATTGGCCTCGAACAAACTATCATCCAATACTTTTATATCGCTTAGGTATTGATAGGCACGTGGATAATCTTCCATGGCATCATATAACTTATGAAGACCAGATAAAATCGCTCTTTTCTTGGTCGTGTCTTCCAACTCATCAAAAATAGATTTGGCCTCTTGAAGGTAGCGTTCAGCATTGGGGTAATCTTTCTTTTTATAATAAGTCAGTCCAAGCTGATGGAGAAAATCGCCTTGACTATAAAGAGAGTTAATTTCCTTAGAGAGCGCCAAGGCCAACTCAAGCCTTCGTATTGCCTCATCGAATTCGTTGAGTTCTGTAAGAACTTTCGCTAGGCTACTGTGGACATGAGCGATCATTACTTTGTCATTGACCGTTTCAAAATGCTCCATGGCCAACTCTTGAAATTTTCTCGCTTCTTCGAAATCTTCCGTGTAGGTTTTTAATAATCCCAACTCATAATAAGCTAATGCTGAATATCGATAGTAACCTGATTCTTCAGCCATTTCCAGGCCTTTTAGATAATACTTCTCGGCATTTTTATAATCCTGTAAGTCAGTATAAGTTGCGCCTATATTTAAAAAAGATCTAGCTATTTGGGTAGGGTTATTTGTAATATAAGACAGACCCTTAAGGTCCAATTCGATTGACTTTTCATATTCACTTCTGAAATAGGCGGTAGTGGATAATATGGTATAACATACGGCCAGTCTTCCTGAATCAATTGGACTCTCTTCGGCCATTGCTATACATAGGTAAGTCACTGAGTCGGCTTCATTCAACTTTTGAATAGAACTAAAAACACTCCCCAGACCTAACAAGGACTCCTTTATGCCTGCCTTACTTCCCATCTCTTTAGCCACAACCTGAGCCTTGTTATACACATTTATAGCACTATCATAAAGACTTGAGGTTTCAAAATACTCTCCCATACCAAGGAGGGCGTTCAGGGTGCCAAGTTGGTAGTTCAGTTTTTTCGAAAGCTGAAGTGATTGTTCCATGTATTTGATGGCCTGGTCAGGATCTTCAAACCTCAGTTCTATATATAGATCATGGTAAACCATGGCCAGAGTAGAGTCTTCTTTATGGCCTTTTAGCAGTGACTTTAATGAGTCAGCCTTGTTTTGAGCAACAATTGAGAATGAGCAAAAAAAGAAAAGGCAAGAGAGTAGAAGAGTAACTTTTCTAAACATAGGGAAGGCTTTTAAACGATAAGATAACCAATTGTTGTTTAAATCTCAGCTACTTAAATCATGAACAATCAAAATTGAAACGAGGCAAACTGTCAAAATTTAATGCGTATTGGCTTTTCACCTTCGGTGAAATCACGTATGCCACATAAGATGTTTGTGAATAAAAACCGGGTAAAAGCATGTGCATTTCTCTGCATTTTCCCGGATGGGCTGGGAAACCTCCCCTATCTTCTTAACGGATAGTAAAATCGTGGCAATAGAATGGTAATAGAACCGTGTGAGAACAAGCGGAAGCAGGCAATGGTGAGCAGCAACCAGCCAAGCATAATCTGATCGACTAAGGTTATCCTAAAAACCAGTCACCCGATCTTTCGGAATCTCTCTCAACCTAAAGGGCTGATTATAGTTAGCGTCACTAATCCCGACTTTTGAATAAGGTCATTTAGTGCTTTTATTTTGATAGCTTAGTTTGCCTTGATAATTCTTTCTATAATGCTAGTGTCCCCCTGACTTATTTCAATCAAATAGGTTCCTTTGATCAACTGCGATAAATCGATTGATCCTTTGGCCCGTTGATCGATCAGTATCTGTCCATCGAGCGTCATCACTCGAATGTTAAATTCGCGTTGATTATTGAAGTAGAGATAATCGACTACCGGATTGGGATAGAATTTCAATGAAGGAACTGGCTCCTCAACACTTACAATCGTTTCGGCAACATCCAGGATTAATATGGTCAGTTCAGTGGAACTGATATTTCCAGCTTCATCGGTTGCCATTACATCCACCACATATTCATTGTTTTCGTCGAAGTCCAATGGGTTTTCAAAATCCGGTGTATTTGTAAAGCTTAGTCTATTATCATTGAACATAAACAATGCCTCATCCTTATCATTCCCCAGACTAAACACAACTCCTTCAATTGCTCCAATATCAACGATGATATCTGTTGTGTTTTCTTCTACCGTAAATTCCTCGCCCAAAGTCAGAATGGTCAGGTTCAAAGTGGCCGTACTATCACAGCCAAGTGTGCTGATGTAATCATTGGAATACATACCTGATTCTTCATAAAGAACACCTTCCCATTCATAGCCGTTAAAAACAATCACTTCAAAAGTGGAAGCAGAAGCTTCGCAGACGAACTGATCTGCACCTACATCAACACTTCCTTCGGTACGAGGGTCGCCGTCGATATCACTGGCAAACATGTCGATATATGTACCGAATCGATAATCGCTGCCATTGGTAATATGGAAATCATCCTGCGAAACGAATTCAGGTTCAAAGCGCTCCGAGTTTTGATCATATGGCTGTGCATTCTGCCATTCAACCAGTGTACCATATGATGTCTCGTCCACATTGTCCTCATACGTTACCAGCGGTATCAAACCTGACTCATCAGCCAGGTAATACAGGTTATGATCCAGTGTGAGTGCCAATGAGAAATCCACGTTTTCGTTCACGGTTACAAGACCCATCAAGCGATCGGCCACTTGATTTCCACCAACGATAATGTTATTGTTAATTCGTACGGCCAGGTCTCCTGTAGCGTCATCATCCACTTCAAAGAAGAATACTTCGAACCGCTCATCCGGAGATTCTGCTACCACGGTATTGTGAATAAAATCAAGGTCAGAAGACCGGCTTAAGAATACAACGTCTCCAAAGAAGTTATTGACCACTGTCAGGTCATTCGTACGATCAGCAAAAAATGCCTCCGATGAGGTCGTGGTCACTCGATTCTGTTCAACCCTTGCCTCAATATCTTCATCCAAAATGATCCCAAACTCTACATTTTTGATCCTATTGTCCTGAATGATCAACCTGACATTTTCAGATGACAAAATTCCAAACCTCGACTCATTGCCATCTATTCCATCAATATCATTGGATCTGATGGTCGCATCGTCGATTTCTACAATTTCAATCGCCCGATTAAAAGGGCCGAAGAAGTCATTTCTTTCTATCAATAGATCGCCTCCGGTTTCAGTAGTTCTGATGACCTCCTTTGCGGTTTGAAAAGTGTTATCTGAAATACTAACGCTGTTATGGTCTCCTATGGTGATATGGCTTCCAGATCCACTGAATAGACAATTGCTTACCGTTAAAGCATCTACGTTATTTAAATACAAGGTGCTCGCTATGAAGAATGTACTAGAGCTAAAGTCAATGGCCTCACTATCATTTTTGAAATCTATGTTGTTAATCGTGATGTTACTGGCATTGATAATTGAGATGCCTTTGGTGTCATTAGAATTGAGTGAAACCCGCTGATCCGAGATATCATCCATTTCAAGGGTCAGATTTTGTATGGTAACATGGTTAGTACCATCGATCAGGACACCTGAACCACTTTCATCAATACTGTCAAGCGGATGCAGTATGGTGGTTGACTCGTCTTCACCGTTAAAGGTGATCGAAAAATCCCCATTATTGATGGCACTAATCTTCAAGGTATCATTGTAAGTGCCTGCTTCTATAAAGTACTCAACATTCCCGGTTAGCGTAGCATATTGAAGATCGGCTGTAGCCTCGGTAAAATTGCTAAAGTCAGCTTGGGCAGATGAACCAATGACAAAGTTACCTTCCAGAAAATACGGTTCAATGGTGAGGTTGAGTGTGGCTAGACTATCACATCCCACCTGATTGGTTAGCGTTTGCTGATAGGTTCCTGATTCCGAATAGATAATTCCGTTCCAATTATAGCTACCCTCAGCAGTGATGTCATCGCTGCCCGAAGTAGCCTCCAGTATAGTCAAATTCAGTGTAACCAGACTATCACAGCCATTGGTGGCCACAAATTCTCCGAAGTATTGCCCCGATGCCGTCAAGGTAAGGCCGCCAAATTCATAAGATTCACATACTGCCAGTGATTCTGTCGCCGCAATGGATATACAAAACTGATCGGCTCCCACGTCTACTGAACCTTCTACACGCGTCTCTCCGTCAATATCCATAGAGAATGCTGATAGGTAAGTACCAAAGCGGAAGTCGGTACTGCCGATGCGAAAATCGGTATCATCTGAAAAATCGGGACTAAATGAAGTAGAACTCAAATCATATCCCCGGTTATCCCAATCCCTCCAATCACCTAGCGAGAAATCGCCAGATATTGGTTCACCATCCAGGGTAGCGCTACCTGATGCGCCATGTACCACCATACTCAGGTCAGCATCAAACAGATTGAAATCAGATACCAGATTAAAAGTAGTTGAGTTGCCAACAAAACTTCCATCGATACCAAAGCTGATGGCTGCATTTCCATCGGGATCTTCTGACACCACACCGCTGAAAATGTTATTGATCACATTGACATTTCGAACTGTACCGTTGAAAACCGAAACAGCCTCTGTTAATACAAAAAAGTTGCCGCTAGCCTGGAAGTTTCGAAACCCGGTTCGCTCACTATGAAATGTATTGTGGATCACATCAAGAGTATTACAATCCCATGCGACAAAAGCGACACCTTCGGTCACCACGATATTATTTAACGCCTGAAGGTTGATACCCCCTCCTATAGCTATTCCTTCTTTGGAACGAATCACATTATTTTGTACAGAGATGAACTGGGCATCTGTGGAGTAAACGCCGTACATGGTCTGACTAGCACTTGCCGATTCAAAAGGCATGTTAATCGTTAGGTTGCGAATCGTCACATGATCGGTATTCTGAATATTGATCCCTGCCATAAAGTCTACATCCTCATATGGTGGGGAGATGATAGTATTCTCCAAATCTTCACCTTCAAGTGTCACCATAAAATCACCATTATTGAGATTGCTAAGATCAATACGTTCTGTGTAGACCCCAGTTAAGACATTTAGTGTAACATCGCCAGTAAGACCTGCGGAATTGATGGCTGCAATCGCATCGCTAATGGTATTGTAATCCCCTCCTGACCCCACGGAGTAAGACCCATTGAGTTGGGCGTAGATTAGTGACGATGATGAAAAAAATAGGCTGATCAATAAGAGGTAAAATTTCTTCATTATGTTCAAGTTTGACTGGATGAACTAGTTATATGAGACGATTAGTGAGTAAGTGCCACCGCCTTCACTAGATTTTTTACAAAACAAAGCAAAGGACACCGTCAATGGGTCATCAAAGGGGTTAGCAAATGGTTAGCACGCTGGAATTAGTTTTTAGAATATCCGACTTGATTAGTAATTTCAAAAATGTTTATTCAACCAGGTAGAAACATCAAGGTTAGCATTACCTATCTCATTTTGGTTATTGTTCTTTCTCTACAAATGCCAAATAGTTATGCTCAGAATCCGTCTGAAAAGAAGAGTCCCAACTTGTTTGTAGAAATTGACTCGCTACTGGAGCACAATGAACTAAACCCGGCGAAGGTTCTATTGGATTCTTTGGGGTTGACATCGAGTTCTACCCAAAAAAAATCAAATGACTTTCAGGTAAGGTGGCATCAACTTTTGGGCAAGTTTTTCAAAAAGTCAAGACACAGGGATTCAATGCAATTTTATTACCAAAAAGCCCTTCAACAAGCGGGTGAAAATTATAAGGACAAATCAATACTTGCAGAAATCAACAGGGAACTGTCAAAAGCTCATTATGGTTTAGGTGAGTTTGATGAAGCAAAAAGGAAATACATTACAGCTCTTGGGCTTTATAAAGCACTGAGTGATTCTCAACAAATAGGCAATGCCTATATCTACCTGGGTACCATCAGCAACATACAGGGAAATTCACCCCAGGCCCTCGACTATTATTTGGAAGCAGCTGCAATGCAGGAAGAACTTGAGAATAAGGTTGTTCTTTCCATGACCTACAATAACATTGGCATAGTGTATAAAACACAAGGCGATACTACTAAGTCACTCGAATATCATCATAAATCACTCCAACTAGGGCGCGAAATGAATGATAGTACCATAATTGCCAGAAGCTACACTTCCCTGGGAAATGCAATGGTCGATGTAAGCCCGAAAAAGGCTATCGAGCACTATGCTAAGGCCGCAAACTTTTGGGAATACCTCGGCAAAATGGATAATGCTATGAGAGCCTACGGTAATATGGGAAGAGCGTATGTAGATGTTGGAAAAACTGACTCTGCCATATTGTTCATCAATCGAGCATTAGAATACAATGTCGAGAAAAATAACAAAGTCAGCACTGCATTTAATCTAGCCTATTTAGGTCATGCCTATTTGATAAAAGGAGATTTTTTAACCTCGAAAAAATATGCGGAAGAAGCTTTCACTCTGGGTAAAGAATTAACCTACCCGGAGATAATAATTCAAGCAGCTGGAGATCTGGTAGAAATAGAAAGCACTTACGGTAATTATAAAGATGCCTTCACTTACCTCTCTATGTTAAAGAACATCTCGGACAGTGTGAGAAATGAAGCTAATACTAAAAGAATAACCCAGCTTGAACTTGAGTATAACTTCGAAAAAGAACGGCAAAAAACCAGAGAAGCACAATTGCTTAAAGAACATGCCTATGAACAAGAATTAATTCGGGAACAATGGGCTAGAACAATTGCCATAGTCGTTGCCATTTTCACAGCAATTATGGCCATAGTCGTTTATCGAGCTTTCCGATTAAAAAACCAGGCCAATAAAAAATTGAAAGAATTAAGAAAGCGGGAAAAAATCCTTTCTGAACAAGCGCTGGCATTCAAAGAGCGGGAACTGGCGGCCATGGCCATGGCTGCCCATGAAAAGAACGCGCTGCTTGAAGATCTGGACAAAAAAGTAAGCTACGTGGAGCAAAAACTTAACTCAGAATTGAAGCCTGATTTCAAGGAAATAAAAAAGTCAATCTCAGACGGCTACTCCCTTGACAAAAGTTGGGACAGTTTCCTCCATAGGTTTGAAGATGTACATCCCAACTTTTTTAACCATTTAAAGCAAGAACATGCCAATCTTACAGCCGATGATCTTAAGCTATGTGCCTATTTGAAAATAGGTATGGCAAATAAGGAAATTGCCAAAGTTATCCACCTGACTCCCGGTTCGGTGAAAAGCAAGATCAATCGATTGAAGAAAAAACTGAAGATGGGTGCGGATGAAAGCGTACGAGACTTTATGTTTCAATATGGCCAGGCAGACAAAATCAGCTAGAGCAGGCTCCTTTGATTATTACTTTTCCTGGTGGAACACGGCGTTCTTATTGTAATAAGGATATAGTCAACCTCAACAGATATATTTCCTTACTGAAAAAGATAGGTGAAATGTACAACGGTGTGATGGCCAATCAAGAAGACAGCCTGTTTTGTCTAATTTCCAATCCCCTCCCAACTTCAACTCAGTGATGCCCTCCACATGATGAATTTACCCAAGTCTACTCCTAAATCAAGTTCGCATTCCCCCATTCATTCATCCTGGACAGAACAGGGAGTAGCGTTTTACCGAAATCCGTAAAACCATATTCAACTCGTAAAGGCACCTCCTCATAAATACGCTTTTTTAAAATTCCATCTCTGGTTAATTCAGAAACCGTTTGTGACAACATCTTATCACTTATCCCGGGCAATTGCTTCTTCAAATCCTTAAATCTAATATAACCATCATTGATCTTCCAAAGCACTGCGGGCTTCCATCGCTTCCCAATGAATCGTAGAGTCAACATGAAAGGACAGTCTATTTCTAGTATCTCTTCATTTTCAATATTCGTAGAATTCAATTTTCTCATACTTACTAAAAAGTGAGTAACCTACCATTTGATTACCTATCTGCTAAGATAGACTTTTGGATATAATTTCTAACTCAAAAAACTTAGGGACAATGAAAATCAGTTTCGTAGGTGCAGGAAATGTCGCCACCAATCTAGGAGCACTTTTAGCCAGTGCAGGTCACAATGTAGTATACAGTACTCCTAATCCGAAAGAAGGTCAAATAAGTATTACTCAGGCTATTGCCAGTGGTGAAGTAGTCTGCTTCGCTATTCCATATGATGCCATGAAAGATGTCTTGACAAGTCACAAGGAGGCTCTTGAAGGTAAAATCGTAGTTGACATCACCAATGCTATTAATCTTGAGGACTGGTCACCACTCATGCTTGGTGAGGATAATTCCGGTGGTGAAGAAACCGCAAGCCTACTTCCTAATAGCAAGGTGGTAAAAGCGTTTAACACTATTTTTGCTGATGTGATGAAGTCTGAAAAGCAACAGCACAATGGTGAAAAGCTAGTGGCCTTTATCGCCTCGGATGATGAGGAAGCCGCAAACGTAGTGAAGGGGTTGGCGGATGATGCAGGTTTTAATGGGGTCGTGGTAGCTGGTGGCTTAAAAAATGCCAGGTACCTTGAGGCGATTGCCCACATGAATATTGCCATCGCCCTAGGTGGTGGTGGGACGGATGCCGGGTTAATCTACGTACAGAGATGAAACTTCTATTCATCATGATATCATTATATAGCATGAACATTAATCAAGATCAACCCACAATGAAGGCATGGACAAATGCCTGGCATAATTCAGATGCTCAGGCTTTAACCGCCCTGTATGCCGCAAATGCGTCCGTCTTCCCTCCTAAAAAACAAACACTAATAGGCAATGAGACTATTGTCAACTACTTCAAGGGTGGGTTTGGTAAAGTAGACATTTACTTTGAACCGACACTTTTGGAAGTAGATGAAAACATGGCTTATGAATTCGGGGAGTTTAAAGACGTAAAATGGGGGACAAAGGAATTAACCGAAAAGGGTAAATATTCAATTACCTGGATTAAGTTTAACGAAGAATGGAAAATCCTATGTCATGTGTTTTCTATTGGGGATAATGGTTAAAGCAACCCAACGAATTCCCTGGATAAATTATAGGAAGCAAATTGTGGAACGAGGCATTTAACCACAGATCTTCTATTTTTTTGTAGCAAAGTCTTTCACTATTTGTTTGAGCAATTTTTCGTATTCTTGATCATTAATATGAGGATTATTCATGGTGATGGAAAAGAAGCCATGTGCGATTGACCACCAGTGATAAAACCGATGTTTGAGCAATTCTCCGTCAATATTTTGCAAAAGGGCTCTTACTGGTGATCCAGTATCCTTCAATAATTCGGGATCTGGAAATGAAGAAACTGCTCCATTTAGACTGAACATAAGTTCGTATAAGTGCGTATTGTCCTTTGCGAACTTAAAATGTCCTATGGTTAATTTGGCCAATTGACCAACCGGGTCTTTACCCTTCGCCATTGAGGCAAGGTATACGTCCTTTAGTTGTTGAAACCCTTTCTTTTGAATTTCCTTTAGTAGACCTTCCTTTCCCCCAAAGTCAGAATACACTTTGATCGTGGAATACCCAATTTCCTTTGATATCTCTCGAACAGAGGTTTTTTTCCATCCTTTTTTCTGAGCCAGACTTATGGTCTGCTCGATGATTTTGTCCTTATCCACTTGTCAAAGGTAAGTGCCTTGATATTGTCATCTATGACAAAGAAAGAATATTACAAATCTTGGTATTAAAAGCAAACTTGAGTTTCTGCCACATCAATAATTTTCAATAATCTGAGGGGCCAGTAGAGTATAGCTAATTCTTACAGAAGCAACTTGCAATGCTGAAAACCCAGGAACACTCAATAAATGATTTTTATGTTCTTTTTCATGATATTAGTTGGACTTCGCCTTTAATAATCTCACTTAATTGATTTTCTGTTGATCGCATGACTGTAGTTTGATTTTTGATGCTCGAGACCACTTTTGATGCTTTTGCTTTGCCCCCTTTGGGCGAAATTAGAACGTTGGCGTTTGCTACTTCGTTCCGGCCTTCTAAGATGGAAAACGGAATCTCTGCATATTCATGAGGCTTGGTTTCTATAAACGGTCGCATAAGTGAAAAAATAGGCATCAGCCATTTCATCATTGTAGGTAATTCTCCATTCCTTCGAATATTGGTATCCACCATGCCGGGATTAAGGATATTGACCTTAGTATTATTCTTCAAGAGTCTTTGCATGTAAAGACCATACGCATCATTAGCTACCTGCCCTACCATGTGTCCTTTAGCTGAATTGACTTCTGGAGCCAGTGGGAAGTCTTTTACAAATGTCTTATGACCAAAAGGTGCACCAGCCAAAGCGATATGCATGATCCTAGATGGTTTGAAATTAAAATTGGTTAGTAGCAAATGATTTAAAAGTACCCTGGCGTAAAAATTGGTAGCAATGGAGATCTCAAGACCTTCTCTAGTTTCCACCCTTTTATCCAGTAACACATCAGCAGTGTGCACAAAGTAGTCGATTTCATTGTGGTTAGCCCCAATCTTATCTGCAAGCTTCGTAACATTTTTCATCTCGGAGAGATCGGTTGGATAAAAATACCAGTTGGGGTATTTGCTTAGTAGCACATTGCCCTTCGCTTCACTTCTCCCTACTATGATGACTGTATTACCGCTTCCTGCTTTAAGTGCTATTTCTTTCCCAATGCCATCAGTGCCACCTACTACCAAAAGAGTTTTGTCTT
The DNA here is from genome assembly GCA_039819065.1 of Bacteroidota bacterium. Taxonomy (GTDB): domain Bacteria; phylum Bacteroidota; class Bacteroidia; order Cytophagales; family Cyclobacteriaceae; genus JBCBSS01. The sequence continues at coordinate 7,887 of JBCBSS010000144.1, read as the reverse complement.
TCATATTACATTTTAATTGAATTGAAGCAAATATAACAATGTTATATAACATTGTTATATTTTAATTCATTACTTCCTCAGCCCCAGCAAAATCACGCATTCCACATGAGATGTGTGCCGGAACTCATACACTGGTTCTACCCAAGAAACTTTTAGTCCAAAGAGTTTTGAACAGATGAGTTGTAGAATAAAGAAACGAGGTCGAATCATGTTCGAAAACCTCACAAAAGAGAATCTACCGAGAGGAAGATATCATCACCTCAATCCAAAGAAGTGATGGCCTTGAAGGGCATAAAGTAAATCCTTTACCATTCAATTCATTTTTAAAATATTACCCCTGAGTTTCTTTTTATACCGATCCCAATTACTGAAATTAGCGTCCATTAAATAGAAGCTCATGTCTACAAAAAATAACCTTCCGAAAGTGGCCTATTTCTGTATGGAATATGCTCTACAAACTGATTTTAAATTGTATGCTGGAGGTCTAGGCATCCTGGCGGGTGATTACCTCAAAGGTGCAAAAGACCATAATTTCCCCATTGTCGGTATAGGCATTCTCTGGAAACAAGGATACACGGATCAGGTGCTGGATGAAGAGGGTAAGCCTTACGATACCTATCACAACTACTCATACGATTTCCTGGAGGATACCGGTGTAGAAGTAGAAGTGGTGATCAGAAAGCGTAAAGTGAAAGCCAAGGTTTGGAAGTGTACTGAGTTTGGCAATGCAGACCTGTACTTACTGGATACCAATATAGAAGGGAATAACGACGCGTGGATTACCGGACAGCTATATGGCTGGTTTGAGGAAGAGCGTGTGGCGCAAGAGATGATCCTTGGGGTTGGAGGGGTTCGTGCATTGCGTGAACTCGGTATCGACATAGATGTCTACCACTTCAACGAAGGCCACGCGCTATTTGCCGGGTTTGAGCTAGTCCGGGAAAAGGTAGACGCAGGAAAAACCTATGAGGAGGCGATGAGCTTGACCAAAAATGAAATTGCTTTCACCACTCATACACCTGTAGTACAGGGCAATGAATCCCATACCATTGATAGGCTGATGTATATGGGAGCAGATAACAAAGCATTTAGTCGGTCTAAACTGAGAGAGCTTGGAGGTAGTCCGTTCAATATGACTATTGCTGCGCTTCGCATGTCCAAGAAAGCAAATGCCGTGGCTCAACTCCATAATGAAACAGCCAACAAGATGTGGGCAAAAGTGGACAATCGAGCCGAAATTATAGGCATAACCAACGGTATCCATATTCCTACCTGGGTAGACGAACGCATGATCAAAGCAGCAGAAGAAGGCAGAGACCTTTGGACAACCCACATGGAGAACAAAAAGAAACTTTTTGCCTATGTAGAAGAGCATAATGGGGTGAAGTTGGATCCGGATGTGCTGACCATTGGTTTTTCCAGAAGGGCGGTAGCTTATAAGCGCAGTGATTTGATTTTCACTAAACGAAGGATCATTGCTCCACTATTGAAGAATGGAAAGCTACAGATCATCTTTTCGGGTAGGGCTCACCCTCTTGATGATGGAGGCAAAGCGATCATCGAAGGTATCGTTTCCCTATCCAAAGAATATCCTGATTCAGTGGTCTTCCTTCAGAATTATGATATGGAAGTTGGCGCCTTATTGACAGGCGGTTCGGATGTTTGGTTGAATAACCCAAGAAGGCCAAAAGAGGCTAGTGGTACTTCAGGTATGAAAGCGGCCATGAATGGTTCACTCAATCTTAGTATCCTTGACGGATGGTGGCCTGAGGCATGCGATCATGGCGTCAACGGTTGGCAGTTTGGAGATGGGTTTGAGAGCAAAGGAGAGAAAAAGCAAGACAAACATGATGTCGACGCCCTCTATGATGTCCTATTGAACGAAGTAATCCCTACCTATTATGATAATAGGGAAAAATGGATCGAAATGATGAAAGCCAGTATACTGAGCACTAAGGAACAGTTCGGGGTCAAGCGGATGCTCGAGGAATACTACGACTTGCTTTACAAGGCGTAGTTTCATCGCATCATACTTGTTGCTCCTTACGCTCCGGACACTGCTAGGTCTGGATAGTATACGATGTAGGCTTATTCCATTCCCTTCAAAACTAGAATAAACATGGAAGGGTCATTCCAGTCAAATTTGGGCTTATCCTCCCCTGTTCCAATGCTACGCTGTGTCCCATGCCGGTTAGGTTCTCCATAACTCGGTGACCAACCTTAATGGCGCTTGATTTCTGTTCTACCCTAAATGCGGAGAATAGCAATGAAGCTGCCGTTATGACACAGAGCGAAAGTGTAGATTGTAGTCATATTTCATCTACTATTTGATTGAATACAGGAGTAAAGTTGAAAAACATGGCTACCACATGATTGACACTTTAGGTCAAACCCTAAAAATGCCTATTCAACTCAGAATACATCCCATGAAATTGAGCTCTTTTAACCTAGGAAAGCCAAAAAAAGAATAGTCTGCAGAAGAATGTAGTCGATTATTTTTTTACTTTTTAGTAACAATCAAAAGCCAAGGACAGGCAAAATAAGAGATTTATCGATCAGTATATCATGACTAGCCTTTAACATGGAAGCATATCGTTCACAACTAATAAAAATTGGATGGATTACCCTGACCTGGACCATTATCTCTTTATTCCAGTTTTTCATTAGATATGGAGCCCTCGTTGAATATGGTGTTGCCGATCAGTTTAATCTGCTAATCCCGCTCAAAGCAAGTTTGATTGCTGGTGTTATGGCCGGGGTTCTAGGTGGTAGTGCTACGGTATTCCTCTGGGAAAAGTGGTTGAGGTCAAAACCATATGGTTGGACCATAAGAAACACACTGATAAGTTATAGCATCATTTTTATCCTTGTCGCTTCTGTAACAACAGCTTTCTTTCAAAGTCAGTTGTTAAGTCTACCCCCCTACGAGCCTGAGGTGTTAAATACCGTATTACAACGCTTGACCAGTACAACTACTCTGGTTCCCTTCTTTACTTGGCTTTCAGTATCTGTAATAACAGTGATTGCATTACAAGTAAATGATAAATACGGCCCCGGGGTTTTCAGAAAGTTTCTTCTTGGACGTTATTTCAACCCAAAAAGAGAGGAACGTATTTTTATGTTTCTGGACCTTCGCTCATCTACAACCATTGCGGAAGAGATAGGCGAAGAGCGCTACTTCTCTTTTCTCAGGGAAGTGTTTAGGTTTGCTACACCTGCAATTCTTAGTAATGAAGGAGAAATCTATCAGTATGTAGGTGATGAGATTGTAATCAGTTGGGAGCTTGATAGAGGAAAGAGAGACGCTCACTGCATTAACTGCTACTTTGACATCCAAGAAGTTTTGAACAAAAAAAAGCATTACTTCCAGGAGAATTATGGAAATCAGCCTGAATTCAAGGCCGGTATTCACTATGGTCATGTTATGGCTGGCGAAATTGGCATTGTAAAAAGAGAGATCGCCTTTTCGGGTGATGTGCTTAATACTGCCGCTAGAATTCAATCTATGTGCAATGAATTGGGTGTTAATATCCTCACATCAAAGGCAATAATCGATCTACTTGGACCAGTTACTCAGTTTAAGCCAGAAGAAGTCGGAGCTATTGAGTTGAGAGGCAAAAAAGAAACAGTGACACTATTCACTATTTAGTTCAATCAAATCAACAAAGTAGTTGTACTGTGCAAAACACATCATATAGTTAAAAGCTGCCCTAGAATTATTACACATCGTTTCAGTTTTTACTGGCAACCATGCCTCACGCCACATGAAGCGTTTATAATAACACCTATCATATTACCCCAATATGTAGGAGAAAACTCTTCTGGAATACACCACAAATGGCTTTTGTTTATTAATTAAATACCGTCATTGGCACATCCAAAGGCTCATCTTTTGCGTACCATATCAAATATCTCCAGTAGGGTTTCTCGATTTGTTTAAATAAATGCAATAGTGTTGCATTTAAGTTGAGTACCATTTATAATTATCCCTCAAATGAGGTAAATAGATGAGCTTATGTATCCGTTCTTGTCCAAATTTTCCCCTATCAGATTATCAACTGGACATTTTGAAGTAATGAGGCATACCAAAACATCAAATGAGCTTTACGCAGCAAACAAGAGCACCTTCCCCACTCTACTTAACCTCATAACCGATCGACTCTTTATTTAAACCAACTCATATGAAAAACATATTTATCAGTATTTTACTTATCTGCTGCTTTGCAGTGGAAACTCATGCTCAAATCAATGCGAGGATGCTTCGGGAACCCGATGTATCTGAGTCAATGATTGTGTTTGTGTATGCAGGCGATATCTGGACTGTGTCAAAATCAGGAGGCCTGGCCACAAAACTAAGCTCACCCGCCGGTGAGGAAAAATTTCCGAAGTTTTCACCAGATGGCAGCCAAATCGCTTTTACTGCCAATTATGATGGCAACTGGGACGTGTATGTCATACCCACTACCGGTGGCTTACCTAAACGTCTAACGAGCCATGGAGGGTATGATCAAATAATCGACTGGCATCCTGATGGCTCTAAAATCCTCTTTACATCGTCACGTGAAAGTGGCCGTCAACGATTCTCGCAATTCTTTGAAATCAGCAGCGAAGGTGGGCACCCTCAAAAACTGGCCTTGCCTTATGGCAGTTTGGGTGCTTATTCTCCCGATGGAAGCAAACTGGCCTTCAACTTTAAGTCAAGGATCAACCGTACATGGAAGCGCTACAAAGGTGGTTGGGCACCTGATATTTGGACGTATGATTTAGCCACAAACACATCAGTGAATATCACGAATAATGCGACTAGTGATGAGTTCCCGATGTGGGCAGGCGATAAGATATTCTACAGCTCCGATAATGGCCCAAATAGTCGATATAACTTATGGGTGCACGATACAAACACGGGTGCCAATACCCAAATCACGAAGTATACTGAATACGATATTCACTATCCGTCCTTGGGGCCAAAGGATATTGTCTACGAGAACGAAGGCAAATTATACCTGATGGACATCGCCTCTCAGCAATCTAAGGAAGTGCAAGTGAATGTGGTCACAGACCAACGTTCGCTAGTTGAAAAGCGCGTAAATGTCGGAGATAATATGAGTTGGTACGATGTTTCACCAGATGGAAAGAGGTTGATCATCTCCGCAAGAGGTGATGTCTTTTCAATTCCTGCAGAAAACGGTGTGACCCGCAACCTTACTAATTCTGACGGAGCCAATGACAGAACACCTGCATGGTCTCCGGATGGGAAGAAAATCGCGTACTGGAGCGATCAATCCGGCGAATACCAGCTAATGATCCGTGATACGCAAACCGGCAAGGCAGACCAAGTTACCAACTATACTTCGGGCTTTAAGTATACCTTGTTCTGGGCGCCTGATAGCGAAAAAGTGGCCTTTGTCAATCAAGCGATGGAAATGAGCTATTTTGATTTAAAAACGAAACAGACCATCAAAATTGATAAAGGATTGTACATGTTCCACGGACCATTAAGTGGTTATACGTTTTCATGGTCCTCTGACAGCAAATGGATTGCCTACTCCAAGGAAAATCTGAACCGGAAGTCTTCTATTCACCTTTTTAATACGAGCACCAAAACCAGTACCCGTGTCACCAGTGAGTTCTACAATGATTATTCTCCTACTTTCGACCCGGATAATAACTACTTGTTCTTCCTGACTAACCGTAATATAAGGCCACTTTATTCTGACCTGGACAATACTTTCATCTATCCAAATAGTACCCTGTTCGCTGCGGTTCCACTTACCAAAGCCGCCGATCATTTGCTTGCCCCTAAGAATGATGAAGTAGAAGTTGCCAAAGAAGAAAAGAAGGCCGAAGAACCCAAAAAAGGCAAGAAGAAAAAGGAGGATGACAAGCCTTCAGATACTTCGGTAAAAATTGATCTGACTGATTTTGAAAATAGAATCATCCTTCTTCCAGTACAGGCTGGTAATTATGGAGGACTCGAGGCGGTATCTGGAAAAGTAGTCTTCATGCACTATCCAAACACAGGTTCGGCCAGTCGGAGCTCTTCTTTAAAATATTACGATATAAAAGATCGAGAAGTAAAGACCATCATGGATGGTGCCAATGGATTCGAAATCGCGGCTAATGGCAAGAAGGTGGCTGTATCTAGTAATGGTAGAATTGCGGTGGTCAATATCTCTGCAGGTCAGAAAATGGATAAACCGGTAGATATGTCCAATGTATCGATGACGATTAAGCCCATGAATGAATGGAAGCAGATCTTCCGTGAGTCTTGGAGATTAGAGCGAGATTACTTCTACGATGCCGACATGCATGGTCTTGATTGGGACGCAGTAGGTAAACAATATGAAAAACTGATTGAGCAATGTGTTACCAGATGGGATGTGAATTTTGTTTTGGGAGAACTTATTGGCGAGTTAAATGCCTCTCATACCTATAGAGGTGGTGGCGACCTTGAAAGAAGCAAAAATGTAAACGTAGGCTACCTGGGCATTGATTGGGCACAAAAAAATGGCGCTTACCAGGTAGGTCGCATCATCCGCGGTGCTGCTTGGGACGCAGAAGTAAGATCTCCATTGGATGAAGTTGGTGTTGGCGTCAGAGAAGGAGATTATATTCTGGCCGTTAATGGCATCCCTATTGATGCTTCAAAGAGTCCGCATGCTGCATTTCAAGGAATGGCTAATAAGACCGTAGAATTAACGGTTAACAGCACAGCCTCCATGACCAATGCCAGAAAGGTATTAGTAAAAACAATGCGCAGTGAGTCTCGTCTTCGCCATCTTGAATGGATCGAAACAAACCGTAAAAAGGTAGAAGAAGCTACCGGAGGCAAAGCGGGATACATCTATGTGCGAAGTACTGGTATTGACGGACAGAATGAGTTGATTCGACAGTTCACCGGACAACTGCACAAAGAGGCATTGATCATCGACGAGCGATTCAACAGTGGTGGACAAATACCAGACCGATTCATAGAAATGCTGGACAGAAAGCCATTGGCGTACTGGGCTGTGCGCGATGGGGAAACCTGGTCATGGCCCCCTAGCGGCAACTTTGGTCCCAAAGCCATGCTGATCAACGGATGGAGCGGATCAGGTGGAGATGCATTCCCTGACTACTTCAGGAAGACGGGATTAGGGCCATTGATCGGAACACGTACATGGGGAGGGTTAATAGGTATTTCCGGCGCACCTGCTCTGATTGATGGTGGTAGCGTAAGCGTTCCCACTTTCCGAATGTATGACCCTGATGGAGAATGGTTTAGAGAAGGACATGGTGTAGACCCTGATATGGAAGTGAAAGAAAATCCAGGTCAATTGGCTCAGGGTGTAGATGCCCAGCTTCAAAAGGCCATCGAATACATCAATGAGCAACTGGCCAATTACAAAGGGACACCAAGTCCTCCTGCAAAAGAGGACAGGTAGTAATTATAGTCTGAGGTCGTCAAGAGCATTTTGAACGGCCTCAGTTTTTTGTATAGAGGCTTTTCTTAAGTATGTACCCAAATACCTTTAATCTTTTGAGATAGTCTCCTTTCACTCTTCTATGTGCATTCCCTTTCCTCTTGAATGTTCTTTTATAATCTATGGCTGTAAAAATAGTGATGAAAAATCTCCTATTGTATAATGCTGATATACTAAATGGACTCTATACCCAAGAGAAAACAGCCTTTGTATTTGATTAGCAATAGATTAAACTGAAAAGACAACTGGAGTTATTAGATAAGGCGATATTGCTCTGTTAGGCTGTGTTTAGTCGAGTAAATTAAGGGTGGCACTCTTGTGATCTACTCGATTAAATTATCATCAGCTAACATACATATATCAAACTCCTAAAAATATAGGTTTTCTCCTAAATGTTTAGGAATTGTAAATACGTTACTTATAT
>JBCBSS010000143.1:0-20756 GCA_039819065.1 Bacteroidota bacterium | reverse complement strand
AGAATGATAAATCATAAGTGCCTCTTTTTTACCCTCTCATTACTTTTTGTTACGTCGTTAGGCTGGTCCCAGCAAATTGAATCACAAGACGCGTACGAATATAATCACGAATTTATATGGGGCATCAACAAAAACACTGCAGGGGGGTTAATTGGTGGTTTTGTACTCAAATGGTCTAAAAGCATTAATGAAAGGGTATATCAAACCATCGGGTTCGAATTAGTCAATATAAAGCACCCTCAGGAAACACGCGAAAACTCGAACATTACCGGTAACTTCTTCATTTTCGGTAAGACAAACTACCTATATTCCATTCGTTCTCAGTATGGAAGAGATATCATTTTATTTAGGAAAGCACCTCAAAAAGGGGTAGAAATAAAAGCTTTATTGGCGGCTGGTCCATCTATAGGATTACTCGCTCCTTACTTTGTAGATTATGCTGTCGGTGGACAAGGTGGCCCATTTATTCAAAGCGAGCGAGTGCCATATCAACCAGAGATTCATCGCCGTGACTTGATATTAGGCACAGGCCGTCTGTTCCAGGGTATTCAGGATTCTGAATTACGAATTGGTGCCAACTTCAAGGCCGGCTTAAGTTTTGAGTTCGGCACATTCAAGACCAATGTTTCCGGCTTTGAGGTAGGATTCCTACTGGACGCCTACAGTGGTGACGTCGTTTTGGTGCCAGGCGCAGAAAACTCTTCTGTTTTTCCAACCGCATATCTTACTCTCTTCTACGGGTCAAGGAAATAAGACCATTGGTATAGCGGTTTGAAACCTTAGATTGCTATTTTTGTTCTGAAATAAAACTCAATTCATGATAGAACTTCCTGTTGTATCTCAAGATACTGGCAAGAAAAAGAAGCCCAACTGGCTTCGTGTCAAGCTTCCCGTAGGGCAAGAATATAAGAAGGTTAGGAAGCTGGTTGATGATTATAAATTGCATACAATATGTGAAAGCGGTAACTGTCCTAACATGGGTGAATGTTGGGGAGCAGGAACAGCGACTTTCATGATACTTGGTAATGTTTGTACCCGCAGTTGTACTTTCTGTGCGGTTGCGACCGGAAGGCCTCCTGAATATGACGAAGGTGAGCCGAAGCGCGTTGCAGAGGCCATACAGCTTATGGGAGTAAAACACGCTGTAATTACTTCTGTCAACCGCGACGAGCTAAAAGATCGAGGTGCTGAAATATGGTATCAAGCGGTGGTCGAGACTAAAAAGCTCTCACCTGAAACGACCATAGAAACACTCATTCCTGATGTGAAAGGCAATTGGGATGCGCTATACAGAATGATCGAGCCTGGTCAGGAGGTAGTTTCTCATAACATGGAAACAGTAGAAAGCCTTTACAGACGGGTTAGGCCTCAAGCGAAATATAAAAGAAGCTTAGAACAAATACGCCTTACCAAAGAGGCGGGAAAACGCACTAAATCCGGTATCATGCTTGGTGTAGGAGAGAAGGTGGAAGAGGTTCATAAGGCTATGGATGACCTGGTAGAAAATGGCTTGGATATTCTTACCTTAGGACAATACCTTCAACCTACTAAAATGCACCTGGAAGTGGCTGAATTTATTCACCCCGACCAGTTTGATGCCTATAGGGAAGAAGGGTTAAGAAGAGGTTTGAAATACGTAGAGTCAGGCCCATTGGTTAGATCATCATATCATGCTGAAAGACACGTCAATGTGCCGATCTAGGCATTGAAAAGCATAAATCTCCATTAACCGAAAGCCTGACAATGTAAATTGTTAGGCTTTTTCGTTTTAGCATAGTAATTAGCAAACTATTCGATCTACAGAAGATATATTGACACGCTTAATTTACTTGGTGGTAGCTGTGGTCATGTTATCGTTGAGCCATGTGCAGAGTGCTAAAGCACAGGCTGATGAAAACTTCTGGTATACGCTGGCTAAAATAAAGTACGAAAAGAAAACCGATGAATACGGTTTTGAGATACAATACCCCATTTTCAGTAAAGAGGTCAAGCAATGGGAAGGCAAGCGCATCAGGTTAAGGGGATACATAGTGCCATTGGAAGAACTTAGGGGCCAGAAGTACTTCATGTTTTCTTCTCTAACCTTCAATGTATGTTTCTTTTGTGGGGGAGCTGGTCCTGAGACCATTGTGGAGACCTTCACTGCCAACGAAATAACTTTTACCAATGACATTATTACCTTGGAAGGCACACTGGAGCTTAATCAGGATGATCCCGACCATCATATGTATATGATGAAAGATGCTCGCTTGGTAAAATAAGCAATGAATATTTTCAGTAGATCAAAAACACACCGTTACAGAAATTGATACATATGAAAAGAAATTTACTACTTGTCTTTACAATGCTGATCCAGAGTACTTTGCTCCATGCTCAGAGTGAAGACGAAAAAATGGTCAAGAAGATCTATGATGAAGCCCTATCTAACGGAGAGAGTTATGAAATGCTGGAATACCTGGCTACCAAAATAGGAGGTAGGCTGAGTGGTTCACCTCAGGCCGCTGCTGCGGTAGAATGGAGCCGTCAGGTGATGGAAGAATACGGCTTTGATAAAGTGTATTTACAAGAAGTGATGGTACCTCATTGGGTGCGTGGTAAAAAAGAGATTGCTAGAATCGTAAACTCTAAAAAGTATGGTACCTATGAAGTAAATGTAACTGCACTTGGTAATTCTGTTGGTACAGGTGAAGGAGGCGTGGCAGCACAAATGGTGGAAGTGAAAAATTTCGAAGAGCTGAAGCGATTAGGACGAGACAAGATTCAGGGTAAGATCGTTTATTTCAGTCGTCCGATGGACCCAACATTAATCAATACTTTTGGCGCTTACTCAGGAGCCGTCAACCAAAGAGGCTCTGGCCCTTCTGAAGCCGCTAAATATGGTGCTATAGGTGTCGTGGTGCGATCTATGGGCTTGAGGGACGACGACTTTCCTCACACAGGTGCCACCCGATATGCCCTTAATATTCCAAAGATTCCTGCCGTTGCGATCAGTACCAAAGATGGAGACCTACTGAGCGATTTGCTAAAAGACGATAAGGGACTGACATTCTACTTTGAAACACACTGCAAGATGTTAGATGACGTACTGTCTTACAATGTAGTAGGAGAATTGAAAGGTAGCCAGTATCCTAATCAATATATCGTAGTTGGTGGCCACCTGGATTCTTGGGATCTGTCGCAAGGCGCACATGACGACGGTGCAGGTTGCGTACAATCCATCGAAGTACTCAGGCTTTTCAAAAGCCTCGGTATTAAACCGAAGAGAACTATTCGTGCTGTTATGTTCATGAATGAAGAAAATGGATTGCGTGGTGGTAGAAAATACGCTGAACTAGCTGAGAGAAACAAAGAAAAGCATATAGCGGCGATGGAGAGTGATAGGGGAGGTTTTACCCCTCGTGGCTTTACCATTTCTGCCGATGACAAAACCAGAAAAAAAATACAAAGCTGGAAATCTCTATTTGTACCTTATGGTGTGTCTGACTTCAGTCAAATCGGCGGCGGAGCAGACATTAGTCCTTTACGCCCCCAAGGGGTGCCATTAATAGGCTTCTTGCCAGACTCTCAACGTTACTTTAACTATCACCATACCGCCGCGGATAACTTCGATGCAATTGAAAGAAGGGAGTTAGAAATGGGAGCCGCTACCATGGCTGCCATGATCTACCTGATCGACAAGTATGGGTTGAAGTAGTCCTTAAAGGAATCAAGCATTTTTGATGGCCGTTCTGCTCTTGCAGACGGCCATTATTATTGGTACCCTTATCGGTGTTGTCACCGACAATATCAGAGAGAATAGCTTTTGGAGACAACTCCAAAAGCGGCAAGAAAGTAAGCACGGGTTAGCTTTCGCATGCAATGAAAGCATAAAAGTCCGCTTAGAACCAAACCTTGCATAATGCAGTATCAACATCTGATATTAGTATGGTAATCTACCTGCTATCAGTACAGCAAATAAACTGCTATTAGTATAGCAAATAAACTGCTATTAGTATAGCAATAAGACTGCTATTAGTATAGCAATAAGACTGCTATTAGTATAGCAACACTACTGTTATTAGTATCACGACATAAGTGTTATTGTAATGGCAGTATGCTTTACTTGCTAATGTGTTGCCCTTTCTTTCCTCTTCTTCTATAAACAATAAGCAGTATGAAAAACAAAGCTAGAGCGATTAGCATGATGTAAACCCAGTTGGAATTGGCACTCACCACCGGAGAATCATCCCCAACCACCACAAATGCCCCCCAATAGAATGGATGAACCTTGTTGGGGCTGGCTTCCTCAAGGTATTTGAGTTTCGCTTTGCGTAAAGCGCCACTTTTACTCTCTCCCTCTGAAAGGTACTGATAGAAATAGGTCATAAGCTGGCCAGTAGCTTTATCATCTACTTTCCAATGGCTCATTACCACGCTAGGGACGCCGGCGTAAGCAAAACCACGCGCGAGACTCATAATACCTTCACCCGTTTTGACATCCCCTAAACCTGTATTGCAGGCACTTAAAACCGCTAGCTGAGCAGACAGGTTCATGTTGAAAAGTTCGAAGGTATGGAGGTAGTTGTCTTCCAAACTATCGCTGTCTTGCGTGAAAACCAGCTTAGAACGAAGAGACGCTTTATGATCTACCAAGGCATGCATTGACATATGCAGAATACCATATTCTCCAGCACTTTGTTTGAAAGCTTTTTCGGAAGCGGTACCTCCTATCAGGATATCACTTTCAAAATGGTTGCTAATACCTTTCACCTCTTCTTGAGCCCACTTCAATGGAACCAGCTCATTCCGAAACACATCTTGTATTTCATTTGCTTCGGCTAATAACATATTATCATAACTAGGCGCTATAGCGAGTACTCTCTCCGAGTTAGTTGTCCTGGCGATTTCGCTAAACCGAATGGTAGACGAATAGCCATAGTTCAGATCATATTGTTTTATCAAGTAGGCGAGATTTTTGAAATCTTCCTTTTGATCATTGAGCACTAACATTTCCCAAGGGATAGACAGTAGTTCTTCAGATGGAATGATGATCAATTTATTGATGTTCTCCCCCAAAGAACCGAGTGGCCTTTCTAATAACGTTTGGTAAAACTTATGCGAGGATTCTACGAATTGAAACAAACTCTCGTCTTCCAATCGGTTATTGGTTATTGAAACCCTTAATTGGTCTAATGCTTCGTCGAACGCCAAGGGCTTGGGTAAAACGAAAAGCTGCGATTCTGCCTTGGTAATTAGAAAAGTATAGAAGATTGAATCCGAATCGAAATACTCTATCAGCGCTTCATCAGCAGATAACTTCTGCTGAACTTTTGCTATTGAGATAGTTTGGTTTTGGTATTTAAGTGCGTGATATCGAGGAAAGCCATTTTCTAGCTTTTGGACTAACGAGTCAAGTGTTCTGTTCAAATGAAAGACCTGGCCCTCGTAGCTCAAGACCTGCGCTGTGTCGTATAATCCTCCTGAAGAAAGCGTTTCTGTGATTTTGGATTGCAAATGGGATAGCTCATCGTTAATCGATTGCTCAAAATCGACTAATTCTTTCGGTAAAATCTCGAAACTTCTGGCGTTTTTATCAAATAGGTTTTGTGCCAGTACTGCCGCCTTGGCTTTCTCAATGAAATAAAACGCACGCTCTTTATAGGATTCATCCTGTGTTTTGTCAGATAGCCGGTAACATGTCCGAATTGCTGCTTTATAAATGGCTGTAGAAAGACTACCGAAGTTGAGTTGATCGCCTAAACGTTGCTGAGATTTTCTGACATAGTCAATGATTTGATCACCGATGTAGACATGGTGGTACGCGCGTGTAAGATAAACTAGGTCATCACTTTTCTGGTCTTTCGCCAGTAACAGGTTAGTTTCCCAAACCAAAGAAGAAAGTAACTCCCGCAAGTCTAGAGTACCAGAGATGAGTGAATCAACCGATTTATCCAATAAATAGGCTTCCAAGGCATTGGCTTCAAAAGCCGCTTCAATACTATTGAGCCCCCTGTCTATTTCTCCCATGGCAAGATAAGTCTGAGCTTGGAAGTTCAATGTCCGCACCCTAAGCGGATGATATCTGCCAAGGCTAGCTGCCGATGCCTTTAAAGACAGGTTTAAATTGTCAAGTGCCAGTTCATACTGCCCCATGCTCCTATATGTATCACCGATGTTCTGATAAGACCTGGCGATATCAGGGCTCGATCTTTCCGTAGTTTGCTGCTGTATTTCCAAGGCTTTGAAATGGTAGGACAATGCAATACTATCCTTTCCCATATACCTATTGAGTAACCCAAGATTGGTATAGGTAAATGCCACCAAGCTATGAGCATCCCCAAAGATTCTTTTTCTAAGATTAAGTGCTTTTCTATGCCATTCTATTGACGCCTCGTACCGATTGCTTTCTGAGTATACCAAAGCGATATTATTGTAAGCGTTTGATATCTCGAGGTAGAATGTTTCGGGTGTTTTTTCAAAAATGTGCAAAGCATACAAATAATGTTCGAGCGCCTTATCCGTCTCTTTTTGGCTATGGTAAACCGTACCAATATTAAATAAGGCGTTGGCTATCTGGGGCGCATCTGCTGGGTAAATGATCTTATAAATGCCCAGGCTTTTTTCCAATAGTATAATGGCTTTGTTGTAATTCCCCTTATTGGCATACAATATGCCTAAGTTGACATACGATCCAGCAGTAGCATCGTGATTTGTGCCAAATATTTGCTCATTGATTGCTAATGATTTCTGATTGTAAATCAGTGTTTTGTCGATGTTTCCGGCACTAGAATAAGCAAACCCCATTCTCGTGTACGCTGATGCCAGACGAGATGCGTGTTTTGCAGAGTCTTTCTTGTACATGGCAATGGCAAGGTGCCCATATTCGAAGCTTTTTTCATAATCCCCGGCCAAGGCATTGATGACACAAAGGTTGTTGAGCAGATTCCCTTCAACCAGCCTTTTTGATTGGCTGTCCTTGACTTGCTGATTGATTTGCCGTCCCTTTTTGGCGGTTTTCATCGCCGTTGGTAATTGGCCAGAACGCCAATATGCCTCAGATAGTTTATTGAGCGTTTCAGCGTAAGCCAGCTTATTATCGCCACTTTTTAGCTGTTCTGCCGTCTGATTGAATGGCAGTATGGCATCTTGATATTTTCCTTTACGCATCAATGAATCTCCAACCCAGAAACTCTTGAGTTTTATGATAGAATCTTGAATCACCGTTTTATTGGTCTGGGCGTGGCTGGGGTTGATTTGAATAAAGGTGAGACTTATCACCATGAGGTATACCGGTAGTGACAAGTGGTTAGTTATGAAGGTGCAGGTTCTGATCAATTCAAATGGGTTGTTTAGTTAGTATAGGTTAGTCGATTAGGTCATTGGCTTTTGTACATTGTGTATTGCGGTTAATATTTTTAGATTATTCTTCTTTGAAAATACGCTCTTTCAAAAGTGATGAGGCGTTAGCAGCGAAAGCGGACTTCTGGTTGACAATGCCCTCAAGCAATGTTCTGGCTTGTTCAATCTGGCCTTTTTTTAGTTGGGTCAATGCCAGATACCAATCTTTGTTACCTAGAATAAGAGCAGGTGCTTCGGGTGATATTTTATCCAACCAAACCATACTGCTGTCGGGATTTTCTAAGCTCAAATAGCAACTGGAAATGAGCAGGTATAATTGCTCTTCAGCGATATGCTCGTTGCCAGTGGCAAGGAAAGTACGCAATGCTTTTTGGTAGTTTCCAGCTTCATAGTCATACACACCGGATAGGAACAATCCATTATCACCTCTGCTAACATCGACTCCGTCATAAGGTGCATAATAAGCGGTAAAAACTGCTTCATGATTGGACTCTTCGGATAACCTCGTCAGAAATACAACGGCCACGACCAAAGCAATTGATGCCGCTGCGTACCAAAGGAGTCTTGACATTCCCGCTTTGCTGCGTTGAGCACTTTTGTTAACACGCCTGAAATCTTGCAGCATACGTGCTTTAAGCTCCTTACGCCCTATCGCCTCGACATAGGCTAATTGCCTTTTTTGAAGTGCCAACTCCTTTGCGAAATCCTCAGAACTATCCAGAAGCCGTTCGACCTCCTGCATATCCTCTTGGCCGAGCGAACCCTCCAAATAACCTTCTATGAGCCTGTTATGCTCCTCACTCATGTCAGTGTTTTCTTGTTTTGTTTTTGTAAAACGCTTTTGCGTACGTTAAAAAATGCTTGTAACACCTGGCCTTGG
Source organism: Bacteroidota bacterium (assembly GCA_039819065.1). Lineage (GTDB taxonomy): Bacteria > Bacteroidota > Bacteroidia > Cytophagales > Cyclobacteriaceae > JBCBSS01. Next base: position 12,538 of record JBCBSS010000143.1, on the reverse strand, counting down.
TCGTTTTAGCCACGTTACCGCTGGCCAGTCCCATTAATTCGGCTATGGTATCCATACTCAGCTTATCGACATAAAAATGGTAGATGATGTCTTTGCATTTCTCAGTCAGCTTGCTCCATGCATGTTGAGTGGCTTCTGATTCGTAATTATCAAAATCACTGTTTACACTTGATACATACGTGCTTCCGTAAAAATACCTTTCGATGTCGGGTAACTTTCTATTCCTGCTTTTCTCATCTTTCAGTCTGGCCAGATACTTATTTTCACACGTTTTATATAGGTAGAAGCCTAAACCAGTCAACCTTTCAATTTCACCATTGAGTACTTTAGACCTGAAATTAATCACGGACTCAATAAAGAGATCTTCAGCATCCTCCATAGAACAACTTCTTTGCCGCATCAACTTTCGTATACAGAAGTTCCCGTATTCGACATAGATATAATGCAGTGCCTCGTTGTCACCAGCTAATAGTGACGCTCTGATTTGATTCAGGTTCAAATGTTAGTTAGCTACATGTATATTGAAAATGAATAAATAAGGTTAACAGAAATTTTTTATAAATCCATGTTAACCTTTTCGGTTTAAGTCAATATGAGGGTAAAATATGTAACATTTTAAAACTTAAACCCTAGTAAAATGAAAAAGAAGAAGTTAAAACTAAACGAACTGAATGTCAAAAGTTTTACTACCTCAATTGACAAAATACGTGGAGGATTGGGTCAGAATTGCTCAGAAGATGTTTGTCATTTGACCCTTGAGTGCCCTACGCAGCAATGTGATTCTCACCTAGAGTGTGCTACCATACTAGTGCCTGGGCAAGTTGGCCTTTGTGAAGCTCCTAAGAGTGATAAAGGACCTTGCTAGATATGAGGCTTTATGGGCTTTAGCCCGCCCATTTATAGATCCGTGCGTGTCTCACGCACGGATTATTAGTTAAATTTTTAGCCCTCGTTGGAGACAACTCCAACAGCGGCGTCGAAAAGCCTTCGGTACAACTGAAGGCTTTTTTAATCATATCAAGTGGGTACCCTCTAAAACCTTATAATCTGTATCATACCCCTGGGCCTATTGTGCCGGCATTTGGAGTCTTGATATATCGTCTATCAAAGTTTTTAAAAATCCATGTTAACCTTTTCGAGCCAAGTCAATATGGGAATAAAGTGTATAATATTTTAAAACTTAAACCTTATTAAAATGAAAAAAAAGAAGCTTAAACTAAACGAATTGAATGTTAAAAGTTTCACTACTTCCGCTAAAGAAATACGTGGCGGGATTTTTACATACCACCCGACTCAAGATTGCCCTACTCAGCACTGCGATTCTCATTTGGAATGTGCAACAATACTAGAGCCTGGAGATTTTGGTATTTGTGCTCCTCAAAAACTGTAATAGCCTGTGTTAATTCTTTGGATTAACCGATTGATCTAATTAAATGTATCCGTGCGTGTCAAACGCACGGATCATTATTTCAGTTTACCTTATCACACATATTTACCAACAACTTTGACATTTAGCCTTGGTTGGAGTTGTCTCCAACGAGTATTCTTTAACAAAAACGCTGTCGGAGACAATTCCAACAGCGGCGTAGAAAAAAAGTTAAAAGGCATTGGGTGGGTTTTGACCTTCGAGTAACTTTCACGGATAACAGGCCGTTTTAGCCCCAAAAGCGGCTACTATTTTATCTCAGTGCAAAGGCTATTTTATCTTAGTATTAAATACACACTTACTTGCTTAATTCAGGAACAAAGCCTGTTTACCTCCTGTTTGGCCATTGTATTCAGATATATACTCTCACTTTTTAATCGGCTGGGTTTCACTTTTTTTTAGCCCCGGGAGATAGAGGATAAGCAGCCCCGTAGGCTGCTTTTTCTATTTAAGGACAAGTGTCTTTTCAACCATTCTGGTCACTGATTGCTCGTGGTCAACCAAAGCAGGAATTTCCCTGATTGGCACCCAAGCCAGGTCTTTAGATTCGTTACTGACCGATAGTGGTTCGTTTCTATCCGCAGTCAGTAAGTAGCGGATGTCATAGTGTAGATGCTCTGGTTCAGTTTTTCTGGCTGGAATGGTATGAATGTCGATATCGAAAATCTGATCGGAATTGAGGTGGATAGAGGCTAACCCGGACTCTTCTTCTGCTTCTTTCAAAGCCACCCTTCTGATATCAGTATCACCGTCGGCATGACCGCCAAGCTGCAGCCATCTATCAAGCTTTCTATGGTGGGTAAGCAAGGCGTGCTGCTTGGTTTCATCAATAATCCAGGCCGAGCCTGTAACATGGCCAATCAATAGTGATCTTTCGCAGCAGTCGGTATGTTCTTCAACGAATGATAAAAAATTAGCCCTGAACTCCTTTTCTTCAGGATATTCAGGGCTGTATAATTTTATCGTTTCTAAGAGGTCTTGTCTTGCCATCAAATAAATCCCTGATTTAGTTGATCACAATGGTGGCTTTGTTGATTCCTTTTTTCAATAGGCCGGTTTCTATTCCACCGCCTTTATTGTTTAAATCACCTTTACTGGCCTCTACAAAGTAAACTTTCTGTTCTAGCTTTTTGAATGTTACTCTACCTTTAGAATCGGTTTTGAGTTTTTCGGTAACAGGATTCTCACTGTTTTTATAATCTTCCTCAGTGGCATAGAGCTGTACAGTAGCACCGGCGACTGTATTACCCAGTTCATTTCTAATGAATATCCTGAGATTAGTAGGTACAACTTGTTCTTCACTTGTGAAGCTCACCAGCGAAAAAGAAACCAATGCCAATGCAAAAAATACGCTTTTCATGATCTGTTTAATTTGTAATTTCTGCACAAACTTAACGTATCAGAAGCACACCTCCACGCTCTTCCTGTAAATCCATCTCACCGTCTACACTTCCTCGGAATCGCACGATATAAGTATATACACCACCCGGGAGTAAACGACTTTCATCATTGGCGAAACCACCATTCCAGGTGAACTCTTTGTCAGCAGATTCAAACACAATCTCACCCCATCGGTTGAAGATCAGGATTTGGAAATCCTCATCAGCGATCAGCACATCAACGATGCTGAAAGTGCTGTTATCCGCGAGCGAAGAGCCATTTGGTCGGAAAGCATTAGGTGCGACAATTCTTGGTCTACAATCTTCTACAATGTCGATCTCTTGCTCGACCACACAACCGAAGTTGTTGGATATTTGCGCGGTGTAAGTACCGAAGTCATCTACAACCAAGACAAAACCAGGGCCTGGTGTAAGTTGATTACCAAATGGATCGAAGTACACGATGTTATTGAAATTACTAGCACTATCTCCCGGATCCAGGGTTACGGTATTGAAAAGAGGATTAGGGTCCGCAGTACAAATGATGCCGCTGGTTGGTAGATCAGTAGTAGGGAACGGAGATTTAGTATCGATAGTGATGAACGTTTCAAACTGGCAAGGTAATCCGTCAGGTATAATGGCTACACCGTAAGTTGTAGCATCGGTAACCCTGATAGCGTTGCCTGGAGCAATGATGTCAGATGGATCTATACTCTGTCGGTTGCCTGGCGTATCCTCTCTAAACCAGAATACCTCGGTGTTACTTATATCGCCGACTAGCGTCACGATAAACTCATCATCCGGCCCTCCACAGGCTGGATCACTTTCAAGGCTGAACTGTGGCGCCTCAGGTACGTCGATCTGTGGCGTGGTGGCCATACTCAAGCAACTCACTTGAGGATTATTTCTCACCGTTACTGAATAAGTACCAGAAGCTGTAATGACGATTTGATCGGTAATCTCACCGGTTGACCATTCAAATAGTTGACCGGCTGAACCTGTATCATTGGTAACCACCGCGGTAATGCCTACTTGTCCTGCACATATATTAGAACTATCGTAGACCAATTCAATCACTGGTGGAGGTGTTAAGTTCACTTCTACTACTCTTACCGAGTCGCAGAAAGCACCACCTGGATCAGTTGCTGTGATGGTCACAAAACTTTGACCTAGCTGACCCAATGGTGGAGTGAATGGTGTGGCGAAACTCTGTTGACCACTAGCGCCAAACTCCCAAGTAAAGTTGACGTTCGGCGTGGTGCTACTGGCAACGAATGTAAGTGCGTCGTCACACTCAGTGAAGATGTCATCAATTTGAAGATCTGCTGTAGGTGGCCTTGCTATCACTATTCCGCCGACAAAATCGTCGCAACTACCATCGTTTACCTCAAGAGAATATGTGCCAGGGCCGAAGTCAGCGCCAGCAACATTGTCGGTAATATCAAATGGGTTGGCTGAGGAAGCGCCAGTAGCCACTATGTTATTATTTGCATCTCTCAATGTATAGTTCCATGGAGCGATAGGAGCACCGGTCAAAGTCACTTCTATGTTGGCACCTTGGTCATCACAACCTGCATCCGTAGGAGTAGCCTGATCAATATTAAATGTACCTCCGTCATTCCCAATGATAGCATTCAGCGTGATAGGTTGACAAACAACATTGATGTTATCGGTAATTTCAACAGTATAGCTTCCCGGTGCTAAGTCATTATTTGGTGTAGCAATTACATTACCTCCCGCATCTCTAAACACAATAGTGAAATCTCCTGAGCCATTGACATTCACGGTAAAGTTACCGTTACCTCCAGGGCCACATCCTAAGGTAGAGTTGACAATATTGGCAACAGAAGCACTAAATTCTTGTACTGTGATCACTACCTCATCAGTGATGATACAGGTAGGATCGTTAGGGTCAGCGAATGACACGGCATAAGTAAACACACCAGGAACTGAAGTGTCTATCGCTTGTAAGCGGCCGTTGCCCGTGCCTACAGTCGGGGCACCACCGTTCACTGTCCATGTATAGCTACCTTGTGGCAATACCACTTGTGCATCAAGGTCAGGTGGGGTAGAATTCTGACATACCGTCTGATCTGCTCCCAGGTCAACCGGTAATCTTTGCTGTACATCTACTATAGTATTGATCGGACAACCATCGGCGTTTTCGATACGCAGATCATACATGCCCGTTTGTGTGATAGTAATGGTAGGTGTATTGGCTACCACAGTACCATTCAAAGACCATTCATATACTGCTCCGCCGCTTACCGTGGCGTCCAAATCAACAGGTTGGTTGCTACAAATCAATTGATTGGCGGCAAACTGGAATTCCGGGCTATTGGGATCAGTTGGATCTTCCGGAAGCGGCAATATCAAAATGGTTTGTGGTGTTTGCGGTGTTCCGGCCGGATTACAGCGGTTAAATACCAATAAGTTGATCTCATACTCTCCAGGTTCAGTGAAGAGATGGCTGAAGCTTTGGGCGTTTTCATTTGGACTAATTGATACCTGCTGTCTGGTACCTGTTGCCTGATCAATTCGGAACACAGTCCACAGAAATTCGTCTATATCTATGCCTTGTGTGGCAGAGAATGAGGTAGAATCACCAAAACATCCGGAGGTGACAGAGAAGCCGGGCTGGGTTTGGTTTGGAGGTTGAGCCCTTGAAACAGGTAAACCCAACTGGCTGGCCGTACCGCCTGCCAATGCGAAACCATTAGGTAAATATCCTACTCCTGCGGCACCGATACCCTCTGGCGAACCAATGACATCCAGGGCATTCAGGCCACCGCCTCCGCCGCTTTCTTTAGCCATATAAATGCGTTGGTCAGGGCCAATTTGCAAAGCACCCCAATTTTCTCCAGCGCTTGAAGCAATCATGGTTAGAACGGGTGTGGTGCCAGTAGGATTGACCAGCTCTTCAACATCTATCTGATACAATTCTGAAAATCCGTTGAGGTCGGTAACCGTCACGTAAAGCCTGTTACCGCTACCAGAAAACTCCATGCCGTAAACAAAACCATTAGGCTGATTGAGGTCGACCACCAATGAGTCAGAAACAACACCCGTTCCTGGGTTAAAGGTAAATAGCTCTATTATATTGGAAACACCAGGCTCAGTTACACCTACAGCCAACCTGTTGTTATCGCTGATCTTCATGTAACCTTGCCCTTCCTCTGGGGCACTAAACGTGTGATCTGATCCAATGCTGGTAATCACCGGATCTCCAATACCTCCTTGTGTGATAGGATAGGCCCTAAAGTTGTTATTACCATATTCGTGCGTGACAATCCAGTTCTCGCCCGCAGGTATGCCCAGTCGTTCTGTACTTCTGGAGAATAACAAATTGTCTTGGGAAATTACCTCGCCAGTGATATCATTCAATTTAAAATCGAAAATAGAATAACGCACTTCGTAGGTGTTGGTGCCATAAACTTCCTGGGTTGTGAAGATATAGTAAAGCGTTTCGTCATCCGGGAAGGGTAGAATGGCCGCAGATTGAGCTGAATTGACCTCTCCGCCTATTCCGGTGGCGATAAGCTGATTTTCCTTATTATATACATTGTCACCGTCAGTGTAGAATATGATGACACCATTAGGATCACTTACAGCCGCACAACCTTCAGGAGCCATCATAGCACCGTCATTGAGGGCTACTGGATTCCCGCCATCGAATATCGGATTGAAATCAATACCTGCATTATCCCCGAAATACCAGATGTACCCGTTCTGTTCTACCAGGTCAAATTCATTGACCGTAACCGTTGCAGAAGTTTGACAACCGTTGGCTGCTTCGACCACCACAAAGTATACACCTGCAGAATCAGGGAATAAGGTAGTGGACGTATTAGTTGAGTCATTTGACCATTGTATGCTAGTGAAATTACCACTGATCTGTGCAGGGACTGTAAACTGTACCGGAGAAGAAGAACCTCTTGGAGGAGGGAATTCATCGCGGCAAGCGGTTGTATCCATCGGAAGGGTGACGGTGACGTCAAACTGCTGAAGGTTCAAATCTAAAGTGGTCTGAAAGGGTTGATTATTGAGAAAGGCTGTCATCGTAACGGTGACTGGCCCATCCATTTCATAAGTATGGAACGGTGCCCACGCATCAGAGAAGTTGCCATCCCCAAAGTCCCAGGTTATACTATCCGGTGAAGGCACGATTTCAGGAAAGAAATAAACCGGTGCATTGGCACAATCACCAAGGGAGGTGAAACTCAGTGTCACCATGGCATCGAAATTGGGCAAGAACGCCGGGAACTGCCTGCCATTAAAGTTTTCGTCTCCTAACGGTTGCGGATCATAGAATACGTCTGGAGCAACCATGCCCGCACTGTCAATTCTACCGAGTAAGAAAGGCCCACCAGCTGTTTCCTGATAAAGGTGGTAAATCGCACTGTCCGGAGCCATTTGCAAGCCAAAGCTTCTGTTCACCGGAGCCGGTAATATGGGTTGTATGGTGTTGGTAGGGTTGTCAAAGTCGAATTGAAATATCTCCCCGTTATTCCCGGGGTTATCACCTGTTTGAGAGATGTATAGGAACCTACCATCTGAAGACCATTCTGTATCGCAAACTGAGGGTGTGATGGCTCCGCCAAAAGCAGTCCCGGTTACATTGGTATCGAACGTAAGCGTACCTGTTACCGGATCAAAGTCTAGAATAGTCACAGGTTCTGCCGGATCGAAAGGAGAGACTGCGATCTTATTGGTAGCGGAATTGTATGAGAAATTGACTGCACTGCTTACTGATCCAAGATTATTGAAGGTATTGTTAGTGAAACCAAGGTTGTCCACCGTGGTCACTGTATAGTTAGTTGTCCCATTTTGGTGAGTGATGAGCCAGAAGCCATCTAGGGCGTCGTTAGCGATCACAATCATCGCCTCTGAAGTATTATTAATACCCGTCAATAGGTTTCTTTGGCCTAATACAAGATCCCCAAAAGGAGGTGCAGGAAAACCCGGCGTATTACCGTTTTCCGTCATTCTGAAAACATTGTGACGAATCTCCCCGCCGGTGGTACCATTAGCTGTATTAGTAAAGATGTAATAATCCCCGATTTGTCCCGGCACCGCAGAAACAGCTGCGGCTTGATTGCCCACAGGGTTACCGATAAGCCCTGTCCCTCTTGGGGTAGGATTATGAGTGAAATCATAAACGGTAACACCGTCCGTGTAGAATAAAAGATTGCCCGTGTTGGGTTCCGAAGCCGTAGCACTACCACCTAAACCGAGAGAGGGTATCTGGTCGGTCGCTACGATGGGTTCATAAATGTCATCAACACGATTGAATTGCAACGCATTAGGTGCTCCTCCGAAGTACCAATTCAAGGGAGACTGAGTCCTTTGCGCCACGGTGTTGTTTACAAAGCCAAGAATAATAAAGACGACAAAAAATAAGGATTGCTTTCTACTGCCAAGCATTATTCAGAGTTGGTTAATTCTATAAAAATCGTTTTAATCAAATACCAGATTCTGTTGATTTCCTAACGCGCAGATGTGACTTGTTTTTCTTACTAATTTATACAAATAACATCAAAAAGGCGTTAAGGATACAATCTATAACAATTAATTTCGGAATCGTTATAGAATTTGTAGTTTTAATTTTTACTTTGGTAATCAGGCTTTTCTTGGTCTGACAAATTAACGTTTTGATGCGAAAATTATTTTTTGTTTTCTTGCTGTTAATGCTGGGCATGTCGGAGTTGGTAACTGCACAAGACCCCCAATTTTCACAGTTTTATGCGGCTCCATTGTATCTCAACCCCGCTTTTGCAGGAGCTACGCAGCGTACGCGTGTAGGTATGAATTATCGCAATCAGTGGCCTGCTTTAGACGCCAATTTCGTTACCAGTTCTGCCTACGTGGATCATTATGTAGAAGAAATCAACAGTGGCGTAGGGGCGTTGTTGATGTATGACAGGCTGGGCTTGGGTGGTGTCCGTACTTGGAGCCTTGGTTTGCAATATGCTTATGAATTATACTTCACACCAAACCTTGCTTTTCGGCCGGGCGTTCAGTTAGGAATTTATAATAATGGTATAGATGGTTCCGGCCTGCTCTTCCGGAATCAGATAGGTGACGATGGGTCCATTCTACCAGTACCGGGAGAGAATATTGGATCAGGGAGCACTACCTTCTTTGACCTATCACTTGGAGGTGTACTATACAGCGGTACTTCCTGGTTGGGAGTGGCAGTACATCATCTAACAGAACCTAATCAGTCGGTGGTAACTAATGACGGTGATCCGCTTCCCAGAAAACTCTCAATACATGGTGGACATAAGATTCACTTTAGACCTGGAACCATAGGCACGGGTACCTTAAGCAGACCACAAGAAAGAAGCATTACACCCACTTTTCAGTACAAGGCGCAGGGTGAATTTGATCAATTAGATGTCGGGCTTTACCTGACACTGGAACCTATAGTTTTAGGTACGTGGTATAGAGGTTTACCCTTCAAACAATTTGAGAACTTTGCTAATAACGAATCACTTATTCTGTTGGTCGGGTTTACCCAAAAGGGCATTGTCAATAATGACGAATCGCTGTTGAATATTGGTTACAGTTACGACTTCACTATTTCAGAGCTTGGCTCTGCCAGCGGGGGAGCCCACGAATTCACGCTCTCCTACGTTTGGTCTACCAGAAACCCGCGAAAGCCACCGAGAGACAAGATGTCTATTCCTTGTCCGAATTTCTAACGTTGAGACATAAGAGGTAAGACTTAAGACAAAAGACATTGTGTCTTTGATCTTAGCTGTCATCGCGATCCGTCAGCAGACGGACACTTGTGAGGTAAGACGAAGCAATCTAGAAGCCAATTGAGAATTACGAATTTCAAATTATGATTGGTTTAAGTGCCCTTACCTTCTGGAAGAAACTTATCTGAGGTTGAGCACTCCTTTCCCCATTTCATGATTATAAGCTAACTTCGCCAGTCTAGTTAATTGTTGATTATGCAGCCGGAGATTATTCTATACATCATTCTAGGCATTGTCGCCTTTGATTTCCTCTTTAGTAACATATTGGATTACATCAACCTTAAATCAGAGAAGCATAAAGTACCTGATGAGATGAAGGAATACTATGATGAGGAGAAATATGCGAAAGCGATAGATTATCATAGAACCCACACCCGCTTTTCTTTTCTTACCTCGACTATCGGTTTTGTTGCCTCTTTTGCTATGCTGGCTTTGGGTGGTTTCGGCTACGTGGATAGTTTGTTGAGGCCGTACTTCGACAACCCAATCGTATTGTCTCTGGCTTTCTTTGGAGTGCTTTCACTGGCTTCAGATATCTTGACCCTGCCTTTTCAACTTTACGGTACGTTTGTGATAGAGGAGCGATTTGGTTTTAATAAGACTACCGCTAAAACCTTCATTCTGGATAAGATCAAAGGATACATTCTGGCCGCTATTTTGGGTGGTTTGCTTATTAGTGTATTGCTGTATTTGATCGGTATGCTGGGAGCCGATTTCTGGCTGTACTTCTGGGGAGTGGCCATTGCGTTTATGCTTTTGGCCAATATGTTTTTCACGTCGTGGGTTCTGCCGTTGTTCAACAAGCTGACCCCTTTAGAAGATGGAGAGCTGAAAGAAGCAATCGAAAACTACAGCCGCAAAGTCAAATTCCCATTGGACAACATTTTCGTGATCGATGGCTCCAAGAGATCGAACAAGAGTAATGCCTTTTTCTCCGGTATTGGTAAGAAAAAGAAGATTGTACTTTATGATACTTTGATCAAAAACCATTCTACCGAAGAACTAGTGGCTGTACTAGCGCATGAGGTCGGTCACTTCAAGAAGAAGCACGTGATCTATGGGTTTGGTATATCGATGCTTCAAATTGGGTTGACTTTGTTCATCATGTCCTTGATGATCCTGAATCAAAATGTGTCGATTGCTTTGGGTAGTACAGTAAGTGCCGGTGAAGCATCACAAGCGGTTATTCACCTCAACCTGTTGGCTTTTGGTATTCTGTATTCTCCCATTTCCAGGATCATGAGCATCTTTGGCAACGTATTCAGTCGTAAAAATGAATTCGAAGCCGATGCCTACGCCGCTCAAACGTACAAAGGCGAGGCGCTGCTTAAAGCCTTGAAAAAGCTCTCGGTAGACAACCTGAGCAACCTCTTTCCACACAAAGCTTATGTGTTCTTCCACTATTCTCACCCACCTTTATTAGAAAGGTTGAAGGCGATCAAGGCAAGGGGGTGATTTAAGACCTAATTTGTAAGCTATATTTTTATTTATGTTTTATTGATGCCTTGATCTATCTGATGTAAATCGTGCCTCATTAGATCAAAGGTCAAAGCCAATGAGTATTGTATGGCGTACTTTGGCCAATATTCGTAACTATTTCAGTGCAAACTCATCAAGATGGAAAAATTATCACTAGCCTTAGACTGGACACCCAATATCAATCACATAGGATTTTTTATCGCCCAAGAAAAAGGGTTTTACCAAGATTTGGGCTTGGACGTCCAGATACTGGATCCGGCTGTAGATGATTATCAGGTTACACCTGCCAAAAAAGTGGAGCTGGGAGAAGCCAATTTCGCGTTATGTCCTACCGAGAGTATTATCAGTTATAGAACGAAAGAAACGCCGTTCAAGCTCATAGCCATAGCGGCAATCCTTCAAGAAGATCTCAGTGCCATCGTAGTAAAAAACGAGAATGGTATCAATGGCCCTAAAGACCTGGATGGCAAGCTTTACAGTTCCTATCAGGCACGCTATGAGGATGAGATTGTCAAGCAAATGATCCGAAATGACGGAGGCACAGGAGATATCAAAATCGATTATCCAGCCAAGCTGGGTATTTGGGATACAGTACTGGACGGCTCATTCGATGCCACATGGATATTCTTAAATTGGGAGGGGGTAGAAGCCGAGGCGTTGGATGTTGATTTATCCTATTTTAAAATGAAGGACTACGGCATTCCTTATTCATATTCTCCGGTCATCGCCGCTAACGAAACGACCATCACCATCAATAAGGACGCCTGCGCTCACTTTCTAGCTGCCACGAAAAAGGGCTATTTGTATAGCGTAGATCATCCGGAGGAGTCAGTAGCTTTATTCAAAAAGTTTGTGCCCAAAAAGGATGAAAAAATTGACCTTCACAAGGCCTTAACAGTTTCCTCACCACACTTTGGTAATAGTGAAAGCTGGGGAAAGCTCGATAAAGCAGTGGTTGGTCAGTTTCTAGCCTGGATTGTTGAGAGGAAGTTGGAAACACAACCGATCAGCGTTCCAGAGATCATGACCAACGAACTGATTGGTTCTTGATGAGAGCTTTGGGACTTTCTTTTTGATTATCACTTGGAGACATAGCCATTTGAAGTATCTCATCACCCTTTTGTGATGCGCTTGTGGCTGAATGGGTAGAATAAAGATATTCCAGTAGCAGTAGGTAATGGAATTCGGCTTCGGGAGTAATTTGAACTACATAGCTTTGTTCTTCTTCCACAATTCAACGTCCTTTTTGAAATCCTCTATACTTCTTGTTTTACCTTCTTCAATGGACTTGAGAGAGTTTGAGGCACGAGAAATCAAATCTTCGTCTGTGGTCTTAAAAAAGTCTTTTGAAGATGATTTTCCCAATTCCCTTTCCAGCAGTCGTATATAAATGCGGAGTAGTTCCTCATCTTCTATCTGATCAATTAGCCTATGCAGTGTTTCTTTGGCGATGCTGGTATTCATTAATGCGTTTTTATTATATAAAGTTA
>JBCBSS010000142.1:0-20788 GCA_039819065.1 Bacteroidota bacterium | reverse complement strand
ATGCCCCTGCATTTAATCCTGCTTTAACTGGTATCGAAGAATATTTGGACGTTAAAGTGGGGTATAGAAAGCAATGGACAGGGTTTACCGATGCTCCGGAGACCTTTTATGCCAGCGCTTACGGCACCATTTCAGCCTCTGATAAGTACAGTGTTAAAAGATATTCTCTTAGGGTAAGTAATCCCAAGGTGTACAATCCTGTCAAGCCCAGGTTCAGTCAGGAGCATGGTATCCGGCATGGAGTGGGAGGATACGTGTTAAGAGATGCACAGGGTCCTTTCGAGTACATCGAGGGGTTCTTGAATTATGCCTTTCATTTTCCAGTCAATGATCAACTTTATGTCTCACTAGGCGCCTCGGTGGGTGTTTCCAATAATCGCATTGACTTCGACAAATTGACCGTAAGAGATCAGAATGATGATGTTTATCAGGCACTGCTCATGAACGGTGGTTCTAGCACTTTTGTGGATGCCAATGTCGGTATTGGTGTTTATGCTAGCGGCTTCTACTTGTCCTACTCAGCAGCACAAGTGGCACGTCAATTTGTTTTTGGCAATGAAGTGCTGGAGAACGATGAGAATAGTATCCAACACAACTTCATCGGAGGTTTCCGATTTGTAATTAACCCTGATGTCATTTTGCAACCAGCCGTCTTTGCACGGGTGGAGCAAGGAGTACCACTTACCTACGATCTCAATTTCAAAGCCCGACTTAAGGGGCGTTATTGGTTAGGTGCTTCCTATCGCAATGACCAGACCATCATTGGCATGTTAGGCTTCACATTTAACAATGTCAATTTCGGTTATTCTTATGATTATAACACTCAGGACATCAGCGACTTCAACAACGGTAGCCATGAAATAACACTGGGGCTGATGCTCTTCAATACTAATAACTTCCTTCCATATTTGTGGTAATTGATTAAATTTAGAGGCAGTTGGTAAGTCATCTTCAATATGCTTAGGAAATCATATGTATTGGTCTTTTTAATCGGCATGCTCGTGCTGAATTATAACGGCTTTTCCCAAGAATTGAATTTTGCCGAACCGCAACTGCTAGGTCCTGAAATCAATACCTCGGCTGAGGAAAGCATGCCACTTCTCTCCAGGGATGGCAAGACTTTGTTTTTCGTTAGAACTTTCTTCGACGAGAATATCGGAGGCATCAGCGGGGGGCAGGATATCTGGTTCAGCAATAGGCTACGTTCCGGGGTATGGGGAAAAGCTACCAATGCTATAAGCGAACTCAACAATGATGAAAATAATGCTGTAGTTGGTATCAGCGAGGACAACGGCAGACTATACCTGATCAATTCTTATACACCCCATAAAAAACGTGTTGAGGGTGTTTCTTTCTCCGATTATGACGGTGCGAAATGGTCTTTTCCAGTTGAATTAGGCGTTAGTGTAAAAGTGATAGCGCACTATGGTTTCTATGTCCACCCCAATGAAGAGTTGTTAATCATTTCTATGGTAGGAGTGGAAGCGTTAGGGGAGGAAGACTTATATATAGCGCATAAGCAAGAGGATGGGGGTTGGAGTAAACCAATACATTTGGGTAGTGTGATTAACAGTACGGGCTACGAGACTTCACCTTTCTTATCAGAGGATACAAAAACAATTTATTTTTCTACCAACGGCAGAGGCGGTTACGGAGATGCCGATATATTCAAATCCACAAGATTAGATGATTCTTGGCAGAATTGGAGTGAACCTGAAAACTTGGGTGCCAACATCAACTCATCCAGCTTCGACGCTTATTTTGTCATTACTGAAGATGGCGAGGCTTATTTCTGTAGTAACAGAGGAGGAGAGTTGAGCGATATATATTACACCAAAATTCAAAAGGAAACAGCCAATACGCTAGCCAGCAAGAACTTGCAACTCAATGGCAAGCTGCCCAATATTGAAGATATGCCATTAAACAACATCGTCTATTTCAATTTTGATTCCTATGAAATTGACAATGGCTACTTGACTGAGCTTGATAAGGCGGCTGATTTCCTCAAAAGGTACCCTCGATTGTTTATGGATATAGTCGGTCATTCCGATGATGAAGGAGAAGATGAGTATAACCTTTATCTTTCTATCAGAAGAGGTAGTGCTATCAAGGCTTACCTGATAGAAAAGGGCATCGATGAATTCCGCCTAAGGGTCGTTGGAAAAGGTGAGGCTTCACCGCTGATGCCCAACAATGCCAGTGATGAAGAAAGGCAGAAAAACCGTCGAGTGGAGATGGTTTATAAGACAGAATAGATCCCAATCAGCCCTAGAATCTCTTCAGCACAAGTTCGGCCACCGTATCCCCAATAGATAAAGAAGAAGTCGCTGCTGGTGATGGTGCGTTACAAACGTTGACAGCAAACTCATTCTCAAGGATCACGAAATCATCGACTAAGCCTCCGTTCTTGTCACAAGCTTGAGCCCTTACACCGGCGCCTCCCGGCACTAAATCAGCCTCTTGTATTTCCGGCAATAACTTTTGCAGTGCTTTCGTAAAGGCAGCTTTGGAGAAAGAGCGATACATTTCGCCCATGCCTGTTTTCCAGTATTTCCATGCTACTTTTTGAAAACCCGGCCAGGCCAATGATTCTAACAGCTCACTTAAACTGATATCAGACTTTTTGTAACCCTCACGTCTGAAAGCAAGCACAGCATTCGGGCCAGCCTCTACGCCACCTCGCGCCATTCTGGTGAAGTGCACTCCCAAGAAAGGAAAGTTGGGATCAGGCACCGGATAAATCAGGTTTTTTACCAAGTGCTCTTTTTCCTTTGATAGTTTGTAGTACTCCCCCCTAAAAGGGATGATTTTCAGGTTTAGTTCTTTTTGGGTGAGTCTGGCCACTTTATCAGAATAGAGACCAGCACAATTAACCACTAGTTTGGTAGTATAGGTGGATTTAGAAGTTACTACTGTAGAATACTCTCTTGATTCTTCAACACTCATCACTTTCTCACCCAAAGAAATGCTTCCTTCCATATCCTTGATCAAATCAGCATACTTGACAGCTACATCGACATAATCAACGATCCCTGTCTGAGGGACAAATAGCCCGGCAATGCCAGCAACATGTGGTTCATGCGCTTTTAGTTCTTCTCCTTGTAGGTATTTGATGCCATCTAAGCCATTTTCCTTGCCCCGCTGTTGTAGTACCTTGAGTTGGGGAAGTTCCGCTTCACTCGTAGCTACAACGACCTTGCCGCACAGCTCAAACTTTATTTCGTGATCACGGCAAAAGGCTACTAATTGCTTGTAACCATTTACGCAATTCTTGGCTTTCAGGCTGCCCGGTTTGTAGTATAGTCCAGAGTGAATTACCCCACTATTATGCCCGGTTTGGTGAGCAGCTAATTCCTTTTCCTTTTCAATAATCAGTAATTTTAGCTGAGGATTAGCTTTCTTGATTTTGTAAGCCGTGGCGAGTCCTACTATCCCTCCACCAATAATAATGATGTCGTACTGCAATGCCTTTATGAATTGATTGGGGACGCGAATATAGTAAAACTGTGGGCAAGAAAATATGGACAATGGCCTCCTTAGCAGCACTAGTGTAGATATTTTGATTTAGTGCTGGCTAGAATTGAGCATTGAAGCCTTAGGTGATTGAATGATAGGATTGAAGTGTTTGTGTATCCTGCCTGTCAGTCTCGGTGTCTAGCCCATATCATAAAGCAGGATACGTTTAAATGTCAAAGCATCCTTAACCAAGATTGGTACTCCGGCTTATTCGTCCGTTTCCTTGTTAAAGGTCATGGCCGCTGAGTTCATACAATAGCGCTGCCCCGTGGGTTGTGGTCCGTCAGGGAAAACATGCCCCAAGTGGCTTCCGCAACGGCCGCAAAGCACTTCTTCCCGAATCATTCCATGGCTATAATCTTTTTGAATTTCTATCTTCCCTTCAGCGATTGGCTTATAAAAACTTGGCCAACCAGAGCCCGATTCGTACTTGGTGTCTGATTCAAACAATTCCTGGTTACACGCTGCACAACGATACTTTCCTTTTTCCTTATTATCCCAGTATAATCCAGTGAAAGCTCTCTCTGTACCTTTTTCTCTTAAGATATAGTACTGCTCTGGGGTTAACTCTTCTCTCCACTCTTCGTCCGATTTGTTGATTTTGTCTGACATTGCCAATGCTTTTTTTAATATAGATGATAGCAATAAATGTACAATGGCTTAATTAAACATTTACCACTGAAGAAATGGCAATCATACTGACACTATGTCCCAATTTCTACATAGTACTAAAGAACAAACCTAACGAAAGAAGTGGTTGAGTTTTGTCTGAGACTGCCTCAATGTAGTTTTTAATACTAAATTGAAATGTTTTAGAGTAGCTAACATGCTACCTTTGTAATTGTAATAAATTAATTTTCAGTGCCTTTAACTATGACATTTTTTATAATTTTAATAGCCAGAATTTTTTAAATAATGAAGTCTAAGGCAGCGGTATTGTTAATATTGATGTGTTTGTTCGGTGCTCATAATAGCCGGGCACAAGAGTACAACGTACACTCTTTGTTTATCTACAGTTTCTTAAGGTACATAGAATGGCCCCAGGGCTACAATAGCGGCAATGTTATCGTGGCAGTTTTAGGGGACTCGCCTATAATGAATAACCTGGAAAACATGGCCAGGGTGAAGAAAATCAACGGTCGGAGTATAGAAATAAGGAAGTTCGATAACATCGAGACTATCGGAAAATGCCATATTCTATTTGTTCCAGCTATCAACAGCGGAGATTTCGAAAAGGTGTTAGAAAAGACCTCAAACGGCTCGACTCTGGTTGTAACAGAAACACCAGGCTTGGGCAAGGCAGGAAGTAGCATTAACTTTGTGACCAAGAAAAATGGTAAGCCGGGATTCGAGCTTAACGAAGGAGTAGTACATAGTAAACAACTCAAAATAGCCACGGAATTAACTTCGTTGGCTATTCGTATATAGAAAAAGTGCAATTGCCTCTTAAAATCAATCAGGCATTGTACAAGCAAGATTTAGACAATAAATGAAATTCGCTATATGAAAAATTGGAGGCTAAGTGTTGGAACTAAAATAGCCGGTGGGTTCTTGGTGTTGGTACTAATATTCATCGCCAATGCGTATTTGATTTTCACAATACAGAATAAGAGTGACGAGATCGTCCGTGAAAATTCTGAAATTGTCGACCCTTCCACTGATCGTATTCAAGAGTTTGTGTTGATGGTGACGAGGGCAAAAATGCTTTTTACCAATTGGGTTTATTTGCAAAATAGTACTGATGATAAGGAGGCGCTTAAAGCCCTAAATAACATCGAATACCCACAACTTAAAACCAAGATAAAAGCCCTCAAAGAGTCTTGGACAGATGAAGACCAGAAGAAGAACATTGATTCTGTTTTCACACAATTTGATACTTTACTTGCTGTAGGTAAAAGAGAGATCATGGATCAATTGGTCTCATTCGAGAACTATGAAGACGCCTTTGTTAAGTTTTCTGCTGAAAATGCACTGGAAAGTACGGTCTTGCCTCAGACAGACGATATTATCGGCAAACTCACTACCATAGCGCTTGATCAGCAAAACGTAGCTGAAAAAGCGGATATTAAGTTGATCGACTCATCCTCGAACCTTAAATACACAACACTGATCTTAGGTATATTCGTAGCCTCTATCGGTATTATTCTGGCCATTGTGATGACCAGGTCTATTACCAAACCTATCAATTACGTGAAAAATATTATCCTCAAACTTAGCCAGGGAGAGTTAGTTGAGAACAAGAATAGAAAATTCAATCGTGACGAAGTAGGAGAAATGGCTAGAGCCGTGGACAATCTGGTCTCAGGGTTGAAGTCAACCACTTTCTTTGCTGAAAACATTGGTAAAGGAAACTATGATTCTGAATTCCAACCACTTAGTGAGCAGGACGTTTTAGGTAACGCGTTGATTGAGATGAGAGATAACCTTCAAAAGGTTGCCGAAGATGATAGAAGAAGAAACTGGGCTACAGAAGGTTTGGCCAAATTCGGAGAGATTCTCAGGTCTAACAACAACAACATTGAGGTGCTGTCTGATGATATACTCAGAAACCTTATCAAATACTTGAATGCTAATCAAGGAGGTCTTTATATCATTGAAAGCGATGAGGGTGAAGAGGCTTCCATGTCATTAAGGGCATGCTACGCCTGGAATAAGAAGAAGTTCATTAACCAGAAGATATACAGAGGAGAAGGGCTAGCCGGACAGGTATGGCAGGAAATGGAATCTGTTTACATCACTGACGTTCCTGATGACTACATTAGTATCTCTTCAGGGCTTGGGGATTCTAATCCAACCAGCGTACTAATCGTGCCATTGAAGGTAAATGAAGAAATATACGGAGTAGTAGAATTAGCCTCATTCAACGACTTTGCAGCGCATGAACTTGAATTTGTTGAGAAGATAGCAGAAAGTATTGCTTCAACGGTCTCTACGGTTAAGATCAATGAGAAAACACAAGTATTACTTGAAGAGTCTACTCAAATGACTGAGCAAATGAGAGCTCAGGAAGAGGAAATGAGGCAGAATATGGAAGAGCTTCAGGCTACGCAAGAAGAGATGCAGAGAAGCCAGTTCGAGGCTTTAGGTACGGTAGATGCGATTAACCTGTCTTTCGCTACGGCTGAGTTTACTACTGAAGGAGAGCTGATCAATGCCAACGAAAACTTCCTCAATATACTGGGATACTCGAAGGATGAAGTTATGGGTGAGAATCATAGGATATTCCTTCAAGACAACGATAAAAGATCCAATGAATACATGGCCTTCTGGAGAGAACTGGCTAACGGAACACCTAAAACAGGTGAGTTCCTAAGAAGGGCTAAGAGTGGAAAAGCAGTTTGGATCAGATCGAGCTACTTCCCGATCATGAACAACGGTGGCGATGTGATGAAGGTATTGCAAATTGCTCTAGACCTTTCAGAATACAAAGAAGCTTCAGTAGAAGCCTGACGATAAAATATTCAATAACGAAAAGGCTGTATTAAAAGCCCGTTTTGATGTCATTTCGAATGCAATGAGAAATCTTACTCCCTTGATAATCAACACTTTGAATCGAGTGAGATTTCTCTCCCGACGAGTCTGGATCGAAAAGACAGCTTTTAAGACAGCCTCATTTTTTGTTAGTACAGCGCCATATCAAAACGTCTTCTGAACTTCTTGGTTAGCTCGCTGTCCTGACCCAGGATTCTGAATAGGGCTACGCAGGTTTTTCTAGGTAATTCGTCCATGTAGCCCTTATTGATCATTACCGCACCTATCAAACCTTCAATGGTGCCTTCATAGTTTTGGTCGTTGAAATGCTCACGAGCTGCGATTAATTGCTCCTCAACTTTGGGATCACTTGCATCTGGGTTGAATTTTAAGAATGCACCCAATTGTCTGATGTCCTCGGAGATTTCGTAATTAGGGTCGCCAATCTTTATACCATTCACCAATGCCAAGGCACGGTTGGTATCGTCAAAAATTAGTTTAGAAGCTAATAATACGCGGGCTTCAATCATATCGTCATGCTTGGAAACGAACGCTTCAAGCTGTTCCATAGCCGTTGCTACGCCATTACCTAGATCATCTTTGATTCTTTCTAATGTTATCTTTCTTTCATCAGGCACATGAGTATCCAGCCACTTTTGTATTTGATACTTGGGTAGTGCACCGGTAAATTCGGCAATGATTTCCCCTCTGTAGAACATCTTGACCGCAGGAATACCTCTGATGCCATATTTTTGCATCAGTTTCTGGTATTCGTCAGTGTTGACCTTGACAAGCTTCCATTTACCTTTCCACTCAGTTTCCAATTCTTCGATTACTGGGCCCAGAAACTGACAAGGTCCACACCAGGGAGCCCAGAAATCGACCACTACGGCCATATTCTCACTGGTTGAAATTACCTCTTTATCAAAATCAAATGTCGACATGATCAGATGTTGATATTGTTAATACACGGATCAAACAGTCATTCACTTCGATTTGTTTCATTAAAAATCGAATGCATCTTCATAGGCATAAACCATCTCTCTCAATCTTGACATATCATCAAATGTTTTTTTAGCACCTATATCGAGTACCTTCTGTTCGTGTCCCGGTAGAATGTGACCTGCACCTAAAAAGGCAATCACATGCATGCCAGCTTCTACGGCCGCTTTAACCCCGCTGGTGCTGTCCTCTATCACCAAGCAATCTGTCGGCTCTACCTTTAATGATTCGGCTGCGTGCAAGTATACCATAGGGTTGGGCTTGGGCTTTTCAACCATTTCTGCTGAAAACAGTTTGTCACCGAAATGCATTTCGATCCCAGCCATTTCAAGCGAATGCTTGATGTGAAATAATTGACTATTGGACACAATCGCTTTGGGAAGATCTTTTATTTCATTTAAGCCATCGCTAACACCCTCAATCGGCTTCATAGTATGCATTACTTCTTGCTCAATTTCCGTGATCAAAGTCCAGTAGTCTAAATCATTGCTTAGCAGCCCATCTTTTATCAATTGCTCAAATATTTCCGAGTACTTCATACCTGAGAAGTTTTTGAAGTGGTCTTCCAAAGTGAAATTCAGCCCCAGGTTATTCATGTATCTATTGGAGACTTGTGCAGCGACAATTTCACTATCTACCAGTACACCATCGCAATCAAATATTATATGTCTTAGTCTTTTCATTTGTTATTAGAAACAACATAAACTTATAAAGGTCAAACTAACCAATTAAACATTGGTTGTAATAAGGAAAACAGCTTATTCAAGTTGGTATTAGAAAACTAAAGAAAGAAAATTAAAACGATTATGCAGCCACATCAAGTGAACAGAGCTTTATCTTTTATTTACATCCTGGCAGGCCTGATAGGATTCCTGGCGCGATATATAGAACAAGGAGACTTTCAATATACGGCCCTCATTCCTGCTATTTTCGGTTTGATACTATTGCCCATGACCAAAGGAATTAGGCAAGAAAATAAGGTGATTGCCCACGTAGCCGTGCTGGTAACTTTATTGGTAGCAGTAATGGTAAGCTCTATGTTATTCAAGAATGATTTTGAAGTAACGCGGAAATCTATCATATTTATGGTAATTGTCGCCGCTTCTCTCGTTGCGCTAGTGATATACATTAAGGGATTTATAGATAAGAAAAGGCTAAATAAGAGTCAAGTTTGACACCTGCCTTGTAACAGATTACTAAGCATTGAATTTTTCTGATTTTGATTTACACTCTCAATTATTAGAGGGGTTAGAAGCCATGGGGTTTAAAACCCCTACACCTATACAAAGCCAGGCCATTCCTATCGTAAAGGAAAACCACGATTTGATAGCCTGTGCACAAACAGGCACTGGTAAGACCGGTGCCTTTCTATTGCCTTTGATAGACAAAATATCAAGTGGCGAAAGTGACAATCTCAATACGCTGATTATTACACCCACCAGGGAATTGGCCATTCAGATTGACCAGCAACTTCAGGGCCTATCGTACTTTACGGAGACCAGTTCCTTAGCCATATATGGCGGTGCTGATGGCGCCTCATTTGAGAAAGAAAAGCGTGCGCTGACCAAAGGAGCCAATATAGTAATAGCTACCCCAGGTAGGCTCATTGCTCACCTGAACTTAGGTTACGTTGAAATTGGGAACCTTAAGCATTTGGTGCTGGACGAGGCAGACAGGATGCTAGATATGGGCTTCTATGAAGATATCATGAAGATCGAGTCCTTTCTTCCTAAAAAGAGGCAAACCTTGTTATTCTCGGCTACAATGCCAACCAAAATCAGAAGCCTGGCCAAGAAAGTACTGGTCGAACCAAAGGAAATCAATATTGCCATCTCTAAACCTGCTGAACGGATCTTTCAGGCAGCATTCATGGCCTACGATCACCAAAAAGTGCCATTGATAGAGCATCTGCTTAGTTCTAAGAACCTTTCTAGCGTGATCATTTTTACATCAACCAAGAAAGATGCGAAGGAGCTATCGAGAACGCTTAAGAAGCTCGATTTTTCTTGTGGTGCCATTCATTCTGACCTTGAACAGGGAGAGCGTGAAGATGTATTAAGAAGTTTCAAGAACCAACAGATCAACATGTTGATCGCTACCGACATATTGTCAAGAGGAATCGACGTAGAAGGAGTGGACTTAGTGATCAATTTTGATGTTCCCTCCGAAGGAGAGGATTACATCCACCGTATAGGAAGAACTGCTCGTGCTGAAGCAAGAGGAATCGCTTTTACTTTAATCAATGAAAAAGACGTTAGAAGATTCTACGAAATAGAGCAACTCCTAGAAAAAGAAATACCTAAGGGTAAGTTACCTGATGGGTTAGGCGACGCACCTAAATACAATACGGAAAGATTCAAAAGGAAAGGAAATAATCGCTCAAACGCTAAGCGTAGAAGTAAGCCTCGTAAAAGGTAGTTACAAGGCTTAATATTTATAGTGTCTTTGTTTTTTGCTACTCGGCCGCTACGTCAAACTCTCTGATATCCGAACGGCCAAATACACCTTGATCGATTCTGATAATACCCACATTCTCGGCAAAGTAAATGTCTTGACTTTCGGCTAGATTAGCACTTCCCAGGAAGTCTATGTCGATGAAAGCATCCATTCTTACTTTGATCACATTCTTGAATAGCTTACCTATAACCACTTCTGATGTGCCAATTTCCTCTATTGTAAATCGGAATTCGGTGTCAAAACCGTTAACAGAAAGCTCTTCAGACCATGTGCTGCCGACTTCCTCATTTGCCTTTAATACTGTCAGGTTGGCATCTGTAGGTATGCCTGGCAAAACACCTCTTAAGACGTAATCACCACCTTCTTTTCTTACATATCCAGAAGCAGCTTGTCCGTTGAGTGTGGTATTTATCTCTCGGAAAGTAATGCCTGAAAAACTTACTTCATTACCAGTCATTTCGACGGAGAAGTTTGAGACCCCGTTATACGTCCAAACGGACCCTTCGGTGGTAGGGAAATAATCTCCGTTCACTACCATTAACGATTCTTCAGAGCCGCAAGAGGCCATGATGAATAAACCCAAGAAAAAATAGATGACTTTTTTCATTACCAAACTATTAAAGTAAACCAACTAAATGCATCTTAACGAATACTATGTAAAGCTAGCGAGAAGCATTTGATTAAAACTTTGATTAGTCGGGTATACAGTACAGTGTAATAAATCGTGACGATTTACTGATTTTTAGCATCTTGTGTAGGCATGACTGCGTGATGGGCCCTTCTTAAACCTTTTCTTGATTCAGAGGTTATGATGGTGATACCTGTTTGACCCCAGAGCAGACTTTGTAGAACTTTAAAACCTGTTGAAGAATAATATGGGAAGTGTTTTGATAACAATATATGCGTCTGTCATCATATGCGCCTTTTGTGTCGCTATATCATTCTGGGTATATGACCACTACGTCAAGCGTGATAAAAATGATTAACGGTAACGCGGATTTCGAGTGTTTTCTGACTTAACCCTGAAAGAGGTAGGTAGATCGTAAGAAATCATTAACTCATGAGAGGTTGGCCCTTTCGTTTCGACTTCACCAATTACATAATCAAAAGCATAGGAGAGCCTCAAGTGTTTGTTCTTATCCTTGCCTTCTAAGAAGCTGTAACCCAATATGGCATTGACAGATTCAGACTGTCTATAGGTTACTCCGATCCACATCTGATCTTTGTATTTAGTAACTACCCCCATATCAAAAGAGTAGCTGTTAAGGTCGGTCTTAACCAGAAATGATGGAGTGATTTCCAAGTCCCTATTCTGTTCAAATATATACCCAAAGGTTACGTAAGCGTGGTTATCAATGGAATTTCGGATAGAATCCAAGCCGAAATCAAACTGGCTTCTCAAAAGGTGATTGAAACTCGCGCCCAGGTAATATTTCTCAGCTCTGAAAAAAGCACCAAGTGCAATATCCGGTCTAACTTGTGATTCCTTTCCCTCTCGTCTGAATACATCGTTTAAATCTATCCATCGATGGTCGTCGAAATCAAAAGTTTGAGAGATCATACCGAAGCGGATACCAAAACTGAGCTTTGTATCCTTAATGGTTTCCAAGTGATAAGCATAGGAGAGTTGGAACTCCAAGTTGTTTTGAGCACCCAATTTGTCACTGACCACATGGGCACCAAAACCACTGTTGTACCTAAAAATAGGGGCAGTTAAACTAAACAATTGAGTGGTAGGGGCAACGCCAAAATCGTTGACAGGTTCATAGCCCAACCATTGGCTTCTGTGGAGTACAGAGAGCCTTGTTACACCTTCCACTCCCGCGTATGCTGGATTGTAAAAGATGCCGTTGAACATGTATTGGGTGAATTGAGCATCCTGCTGACCGAAGCTCGAAATTGGAATAAGAAAGAATAAAAATAGAATTCCCTTGAGTAGATTTCTTTGCATACACTATTTTAATTCAGCCCCAATATAGGATTTTTTTAATGTAACAGTCAAGAAATGGCCTCTCAGAATACATTAATGTGAGAAAATTATAAGTTTTGTAGACTATAAAACTCTTTTTTGCTCGATTTTCATGCTGTTTGGCCGAGAATATATACCTAGAACGCCCCTGAGGTAACTATTTGACAGACTTTAACAAACCATAAAAATAGGACTAAATGATATTTTTTTATATCACATGGTTGCATAAGATCAAGGCGTACTTCCTAATGATTGCCTAAAATTGAGTGAAGCAGATCGGAAAGTTTGCACAGCTTTTATGAGAGTCTCAGAGCTATCTGCCCTACGTATACCCTACATTCCATTGACCTCAATCACCCTGATTATGCGACCTCATTGGCGACGCATCCTAATCACCGATTAGTCATATGACAGTGTTTTTCCTTGAGTTTCTTCCCCCTTTCAATAGTGAAAAATCGCATGGGGAAAATTGTCCATCCGATGGAGTGCATCATCCATGTTAACAGATGAATGGAAGATAGAACTTTGTACTCATCGAAAAACAAATGATAAACAATATGAAAAACAGACTCAACCCAGTTAACCCGGAAGAAGCTTTTGGGAAGACAGATGAACTTTACAGAGGTATTCATACCAAACTCGGTATGGTACCAAACATGATGAGAACCATGGGCAATTCGCCTGCAGTGCTAGAAGGCTATCTCAATTTTAGTCAAGCGCTAGGCAAAGGCCTACTAGGAGGCAAATTAGGTGAAATGATCGCTCTAACAGTAGCCCAGGCCAATTCATGTGATTACTGCCTTTCTGCGCACTCCTTGATAGGTGAAAAGATGGCAGGTGTTAGCCCGGAGGCGTTATACGAAGCTAGAAACGGAGAGCACTCAGACCCTAAAATTCAAGCAGTCCTTCAGTTTGCGTTGGCTTTGGTAGAAAAGAAAGGCCAAGTAACTGACGAAGATGTGGATCGAGTTATACAAGCTGGTTATACACAAGGTGAAGTGGCAGAGATTGTGGCTCACGTAGGGCTAAACATTTTTACCAACTATTTCAATAATACCGCAAATACTACCATCGATTTCCCAGAAGTAAGCGCTTCAGACATGATCGCTGTCGTCTAACAATCAATTTCATTTAAACTCAAAAAACTTAAAAACATGAAAAAGTCAATTTTAATTATCGCACTAGTAAGTCTAATAGCAGGAGCTGTTCATGCCCAGAACATATCTCCAATCGATGACAATGGATTAGCCGTTGGAGGTTATGATGTAGTGGCCTACTTTTCAAACAAAGCAGTGAAAGGCAATAGCCATTATTCAGCTGATCACAATGGCGTTACATATCACTTCTCCTCTAATGAAAATAAGGAGACATTTGAGAAAAACCCTACTCAGTATCTACCGCAATTTGGTGGTTATTGTGCCTGGGGAGTAGCCGCTAAGGATGCCAAGTTTCCCATCAACCCAGAGACTTTCGATATCATAGATGGTAAACTATACCTATTCTTTAATGGAGACTTTAACGGACAGATTTTCAATACTGTCTTGTTGTGGAATGCTGAAACGAGCAAGCTGCAAGCGGATGCACATAAAAAATGGCCAACGGTCAAAAACAAATGAGAGCACCAATCTGAAGGGCATTGAAAGCAACTTGATTCAATGCCCATTTACAACACATCAAATCAAACAATCATGAAACAAACAGAAACAAAACATCCATTACCTCCCTTCACTTTGGAAACAGCTAAACAAAAGATTCAATTGGCAGAAGACGCCTGGAACTCCAAAGACCCTGAAAGAATCAGTCTTGCTTACACTGCCGATTCTGAATGGCGAAATAGGGCCACTTTCATCAACGGCCGTGAAGAAATCAAGGATTTTCTAAAAGATAAGTGGGAAAAAGAATTAGATTATAAATTGAAGAAGGAGTACTGGGCTCATACAGAAAACAGAATAGCCGTACGCTTCGAATACGAATACCGAAACCTCGACGGGCAATGGTTTAGGGCCCATGGTAATGAAAACTGGGAATTCGATAAACATGGTCTGATGAAAAAGCGTTTTGCCAGTATTAATGATCAGCCGATTGATGAAAAAGATCGAAAGTTAAAATAAGCGCCATGCTTCATATTGATGACAATCTTGTACTGGTAGATAAGAATAATGGAAACCTTGCATTGAAGCTCTTTTCGTTTGAGGATTATTGCGAGTTTGACCATATACAACGATTAAACTATTACTCGATTATCTGGATAATGGAGGGTGAAGGCACACTTAAATCTGACTTTTCAGAATTCGCGTTTCATTCAAACTCGATTATGGCCTTCACTCCCTATCAACCATTTATGCTTACCGGTGATAAGCCGGTGAAAGGTGTTGTCTTAAACTTCCATCCCGATTTCTTTTGTATACATAAGCATAATGAGACTGTCGCATGTAATGGAGTTCTTTTCAATAATATTTATGGATCACCATTGCTGGAAATGGATGAAGGTACCTCTGCCCAGTTAGAACTCTTACTTAAGCAGATTAAAGATGAGATGCTCAATGGAGAACTTGCACAGCATGAGGTATTGGTGTCTTATCTCAAAATAGTACTCATTACCGCCTCCAGGAAGAAGGTGGAGGAGAGTGATGATGAAATGATTGAATCATCCAAAGCATCAGAACCATTTATTCTCAAGAATTTAAAGAAATATATTGAGGAGAATTTTCGCACTAAACATTCGCCTAGCGAGTATGCAGAACTGCTGAATATTACACCAAAAGCGTTAGGTAAGGTGACCAAAAAGCACTTCAATAAGACCATGACCGATATGATCGCTGAGCGGATTATAATTGAAGCAAAACGAGAGCTCTATCTAACCGATAAGCAGGTGAAAATGATAGCCAGTGAGTTAGGTTATAGTGATGAATACTACTTCAGTCGCTTCTTTAAAAACTATGCAGATGTGTCGCCTCAGGTTTATCGGGATACTGTCGGCTTTGCAAGGGCCAGTGCTTAGAATAAATGCTTCCTAGAAAACTTACCACAGCTACTCTTAAAGAATATTGAACCTCATGTGGGGTAATTCCTACACTATTGCATTATCAACTAAGACCCTGTAAGAGCATAAATCAACCATATATGAGATCTACAGTAATCCGAATAGAAATAAACAAACCATTTTTGGGTGTATATGAAACATTGAAGAAACGGATTGTAGAAGAAGGGTTCTTGTTGCTTCACGAGATCAATACGCAAAAGATAGTGGCCGGTCATGGGGTGAATATACCTGCATTGAGACAGCTACTCTTCTTTGAGCCAAAATACATTGAGCAAATTATGAAAAGCGACACATTGGCCATCAACGATATACCAATGAAACTAGTATTGTTAGACATGGAGAATGGTAAAACTGATGTTAGCTTCCAAAACCCCACTGGTAGCCTTAAAGATTACAATCTCGATACAGAAATGCTTGAGGAGCTATTAAGTCGTATAAATAATATAATGGATTTTTAGGGAGCTTATACCTTTTGTTAGGCTACCTTTTCCTAACAACACTCATTCTGTTTTATTACCCAATTTTCTTCTGACTGAGCTCTAGGACAAAATCTTCTGTTGGAAATTACTAGTTTAAGGAAGTGGACTAGTCAGGCACAAAAAAACCTTCCCAAAAATTGGGAAGGTTTTGATGCGGTCTGGACGGGACTCGAACCCGCGACCTCCTGCGTGACAGGCAGGCATTCTAACCAGCTGAACTACCAGACCATTAAATATTTTGAACTCGTTCCGTTCAAAAGTGATGCAAAGCTAGAATGTCAGCTTATTATTTCCAATACCAATTACGATTATTTTAAAATAATTTAATTGCTAGTAAAAAATGCAATGGCGAATATGTAAAATTGCCGCGGCTTGTTAATAAGTCGGTAATAATCCCATAATTTTGTATTTTTAACTTAATCAAAATGCTTTTGGACTTCGAAAAACCCATTGCAGAGTTAGAAGCAAAACTCGAGGACATGAAAAAAATCGCCAGTGACAGTGAAGTGGATGTGTCCGACGCTGTTAAGTCACTGGAAAAGAAAATTCAAGACCTGAAAAAGGATACTTTCAATAATCTCACCAGATGGCAGCGCGTACAGCTGTCACGTCACCCTGATCGGCCTTATACTCTCGATTATTTCTATGGCATCACTGATGACTTCATCGAGCTTCATGGAGACCGTAATGTGAAGGATGACAAAGCCATGGTGGGGGGGCTGGCCAAGATAGATGGTAAGTCATTTATGCTGATTGGTCAGCAGAAAGGACGTAATACTAAGCAGCGTCAGATGCGCAACTTTGGTATGGCTAACCCAGAAGGTTACAGAAAGGCCTTGCGTTTGATGAAGGTAGCTGAGAAATTCAATAAGCCCATTGTGACCTTCATAGATACACCGGGTGCATATCCTGGCCTTGAGGCGGAGGAAAGAGGGCAAGGTGAAGCAATCGCCAGAAACCTGATTGAGATGTTCAAGTTGAGGGTTCCGGTGATCTGTATGATTATCGGAGAAGGAGCCTCAGGTGGTGCGTTGGGCATTGGTATTGGGGATAGGGTAATTATGTTAGAGAATACATGGTACTCCGTGATATCTCCTGAATCTTGCTCGTCCATCTTATGGAGAAGCTGGGAATACAAAGAACAAGCCGCAGAAGCACTTCGACTAACCGCCAAGGACATGGTCGATCTTAAGTTAGTAGACGGAGTGGTCAAAGAGCCTTTGGGTGGAGCGCATACCGACGCTAAAGTGGTAATGCAGGCCGTAAAGAAAGAAATACTAAAGCAGACAAAGGAACTCGAAAAACTAAGCCCGGAAGAAAGAATAAGCCAACGTATTGAGAAGTTTGGCAGCATGGGTATTTTTCAGGAATAGATAGATCTATTCTATCAATAGCAAAAACCACAAAATATACCCTTGGGTGTGTTTTGTGGTTTTTTTGTTTTAGGCTAATTTGTCTATTGAGAGCTTTACTATGAAATCAAGAGTCAATTGGACAGTTCACTTGGTTGAACTGATCGTGGTAATTATTGGTGTTTCTATCGCTTTCCAGCTTAGTAATTGGAAGGAAAGCACACGTAATTCAAATCTTGAGAAAGAATACATTCACGGGTTTGTGACTGATTTGGAGGATGATATCAAACTCCTGACTCAGCTCATTGACACTTCCAAATACTACCTGAAAATGAATGAGAAACTCACCAATACCATTGTGCGCCTGGATTATGACAACGACTCTTTATTCTATTATGTAATTAGTCTCTATTCTTATTCTGAGTTCATTTCCCAAGACAACACCTATGAATCCTGGAAGTCGTCGGTAGGTATGGACATTATCTCTGATTTCAAATTAAGGAAGAAGATTACTACACTGTATAATTTTCACTACAAGAATTTGAGAATCCTGGACGGCTTTCAGCGTACCCATCAATTTGATCGGATCGGACCCTATATCAATAGAAACGTCAGGTTTACCGGGCGTCCAGTACTGTTGAATACTGATTTCTTAGATGATAATTATTTTACCAACCTTACTTTCAGTGCGCGATACTCTTTGGCCAATAAGATTCGACAATATGAGTTGACCAGAGAAAAAGCCGAAGCATTGAAAACTGAACTTGAACAACAAATTTAAAGCTTATGAACCTGCATGTTATTAACACCGGTTATTTCAAATTAGATGGAGGGGCCATGTTTGGTGTTGTGCCTAAATCGATCTGGACCAAGCTAAACGCGCCGGATGATAATAATATGTGTACCTGGGCCATGCGTTGCCTGCTGGTGGAAGATGGCAACAAAGCCATTCTGATTGATAATGGTATCGGTGATAAGCAAAGCGAGAAGTTTTTCAGCTTTTATTATCTACATGGTGACGATTCGCTCATCAAATCCTTGGATACGGCAGGCTTCAGTCCTGATGATATTACCGATAATTTACTAACCCACCTGCATTTTGATCACTGTGGAGGTGGCGTGAAGTATAGTGGTGATAAATTGGTTCCGGCCTTTAAGAATGCTACCTACTGGTCTAATGAAGCTCACTGGCAATGGGCTCTTGCGCCCAACCCTCGGGAAAGGGCTAGCTTTTTGAAAGAAAACCTACTACCGATGCAGGAAAGCGGTCAGTTGAAATTATTAGAACCTACCGAATCGGTGCCTTTGCCCAACATGGAAGTATTGTACGTTGACGGCCATACCGAGAAGCAAATGCTTCCTAAAATCAGTTATAAAGGCCGAACCATCGTTTTCACGGCTGACCTGATACCCTCGGTTGGTCATATCGGTTTACCCTACGTAATGGCCTACGACGTACGCCCACTATTAACGATGGAAGAAAAGACCCAGCTATTGGAAGAAGCTGCCGATAATAACTACATATTGTTCTTCGAACATGACCCGGTCAATGAGTGTTGCACAGTAAAGAGAACAGACAGAGGAGTTCGAGTAGATGAAACCTTCAAACTCAGCGAAATAGGTTGATATGAATTTAGCCCTAGTATTATCCGGAGGAGGTATAAGAGGAGTAGCCCATCTCGGCGTGATCAAAGCGCTGGAAGAAGAAGGCATAACTTTTAGCATCATTTCGGGAGCTAGTGCGGGTTCAATCGTTGGAGCCCTGTACTCATATGGCTATTCGCCTGATGAGTCGCTGGAGATCATTGATAAAACTAACTTCTTTAAATTCCTAAGACCTGCCCTTAGCCTTAATGGTATTTTGAAGGTGGAAAAGATGGGAGAGGTGATTCAGAAGTATTTGCCCGAGGATAGCTTTGAAGCTTTGAAGATACCGTTAGTTGTGACGGCAGTCGATCTAAACAAGGGAATACCTGCTTACTTTGAAAAGGGAGAGCTTGTGAAACCGATTCTGGCATCATGCTGTATACCAGTCATTTTTGATCCGGTCACGATCGGAGAAACCCACTACATCGACGGCGGTATCTTGGACAACCTACCTGTAGAACCTGTCCTCAGCCGCAGTGACAAGGTAATAGCCTCTCATTGTAACCCGATAGATGATAACTACCAACTCAAGAATGTCAAGACCTTGTTGGAAAGGACCATGCTCATGGCTATCAATGGCAATACCAAACAAAGCAAGCTATGGTGTGACCTGGTGATCGAACCACCGGCGCTCAGTAAAGTGGGAGGTTTTGAGACTAATCGGGTCAAGGAGATATTCAATGTAGGGTACGATTATGCGAAGGAGAATATGGCTTCCTACCTCAATGTCTTGAAACAAGATCCTGTCGGGCAGTAGAAACTTACTTATAATTTAGATTATGCCAGAACTACCAGAAGTAGAAGCCTATCGTAAGTATTTTGAAGAAGCTTGCTTAGGTGCCACCATCAAAAGTGTGGAAGCCAATGACCTGAAAATATTGAAGACAACTCCTGACGAGCTGAAGCAAGCAGTGATAGGCCATTCTATTAAGGCTACGCAGCGGATCGGTAAGTATTTATTCCTAATCAGTACTAGCGGTACCATATTGGTCGTTCATTTTGGCTTGACAGGTGATCTTGAATACTTTAGGGAAGAGGCGGATCGTCCACGTTTTGCCCGCGTCATCTTCCATTTTGAAGATGGATATAAGATGGCCTATAATAGTATGAGAAAGTTTGGTTGGATCGACCTAACTAATGATATAGATGCTTTTGCCAAATCACGTAAGCTGGCACCTGACGGTTTAGATATCGGTTTTGATCAGTTTTCTCAGTCTATGAAAAGGAGTAAGGCACCAATTAAGGTGAAGCTACTAGATCAACAGGTGGTGGCAGGTGTAGGTAATTGGATTGCTGACGATATTCTATATCAGAGTGCCATACACCCGGAGACGCCCACTAACTCATTGAAAGCTGAGCAGGTCAGATTGATCTTCGATAAGATGAAGCACGTCTTGGAGATTGCTGTTCAGCATGAGGCTGATGCTTCCCAATATCCTGAGTATTTCCTCATCCATAATAGAACCAAAGATGGCGTTTGTTTCCATACCGGTGATGCCATTGAAAGGATAGTGGTCGGTGGTAGAGGTACTTTCATATCTCCTAAGCGTCAAGCGCTCGATATTTAATCAATACCTTTTTGCTTGAGACAAAATGTCTTGTTTTGTGTGTTGCAACAGACATTATGTCATCATTTCTTATTCTAAAAGCGAATATTACCTGGTTTCTATCTTGGTATAGAGATTGATACTTGGTGAGAGAACTTTAGAAAAGGAGGAAAGATGAACTTACTTGAAAATAGAGCATTATTGAAACAGTTAGTGTTACAAGGAGATAACCTAAATACAATAGGTGGTGGTGTAAGTCAAACTAAAGTTACTACAGCCACTAATGATGATGGGCTCGTGATAAG
>JBCBSS010000141.1:0-21246 GCA_039819065.1 Bacteroidota bacterium | reverse complement strand
CTTGATTTGATAGAAGTGTTGAAAAAGCATAAGAATGAAAAATACCTCTTCCCATGCTCTGACATACGCAAAAATGATATCCCCAACTACCTGGAGAAGAACGGATATAAATATAGTGAAGCGGTTATCTACCGTACAGTAGCGAGTGATCTATCAGATCTAGATGACGTGTATTATGATATTATAGCATTCTTCAGCCCATCAGGCATCAACTCACTTTTTGTCAACTTTCCAGAATTCAAACAAAATAATACGCGAATCGCAGCGTTTGGTCCTACTACAGCCAAAGCTGTGAAAGAAGCAGGCTTAGTATTAGACATTGAGGCACCTTTACCTAACGCTCCTTCCATGACTGGAGCTTTAGAATTATATATCAAGAAGGCAAATGATCTCTAATGATGCTTTGTATCCGTTAAATGTAATTTAACGACTTTTATTACACCTTTTGGTACATGCGTCTTGAATCTAATATTAAAAAAGCGCTATATTTAAATCTGTTTTGATTCAAAGCATGTATAAAAAGTTAGCTTGTTTAATCTTCGGAATTATTCTGTTGAACACTTGGCCCGCATTCAGCCAACAGGATGCGCAATTCAGCCAGTACATGTTCAACACGCTTTTTTATAATCCGGCTTTTGCAGGCATAGAGGATGACTTAAAAATCACTTCAGTATTTCGTGGTCAATGGTTAGGCTATGAAGCTACCTTTGACGACGGTCGAGCACCTACTACTTATGTACTCAGTGCTAGCCGTCCTGTACCACAATTAAAAGGTGGTGTTGGCTTTCATGTAGTGAGTGACCAATTAGGGCCTCAACGGAATCTGGAAATACAACTGTCATATGCCTACCATTTGAAGATTAATGAAGGTACTAAATTAAGCTTAGGTGTAAGAACAGGACTTGTTTCTCAATCCATAGATTACGACCAATTGAGACCATTACAAGAGGGAGATCCTCTTTTAGGTTTGCAGGGTAGAGAGTCTCAATTTAGACCTGATATGGCGATAGGGGCATTTTTAAAGTCTGATAGATATTACGCTGGTGTGAGCTTTAATCACATTCTGGAGAGTGAATTCGATTTTAATCTTGATTCGGCTGCCAGTGTGTTAGAAAATCATGCTTATTTTACTTTTGGCTACAAATACGAGCCAAGTTTAGATCTTGAAATCGAGCCGTCTTTTTTAATAAAGACAGATTTAAATACTTATTCCTTTGATGTTGGCGTTTTAGCTACGTACAAAAAGATAATGTGGGGAGGCCTCAGTTTTAGACAATCGGAATCCGCAAGCTTAATGTTAGGCTACAGTTTCTTAAAGTCTAAACGATTAAGAGTGGGTTATGCAGTTGATTATATAATTAGTGATCAAGATGCTAAACAACCAGTGTCGGGGGAACTACTCGTAAATTACAGAATACCTATTTCACCTCCAGGAGGTGTGAAACAACAAAGATCGCCCAGATATAGAGAGCTTAACTGATTGGGTTACATATTTTTGCTTTTTATAATAAAATAGACAATTTGTTTCAAAAATTTTTTTAAAGACCTAATTTGCGATTATAGTTTTTGTTTGATAATATAATTTTTTAGTTTAATCATAGTTATTACTTTTAAGTAGTCAGCTTTAGCATAACTAAAATTCTGGATTTATAAAAAAAGTGTTATGAGTAAAGTATTTTCTTTTAGAAATCAATTTGTCGTCATGCTTTTGGCGGTAGCTATAACATTCCAGGGATGTGGATTGTTGGGCCTCGGAGGTGGAGGCGGAGGCGGTGACAATGGCGAACTCATAGGGGTTCAAGGCCGGCAAGGATGGGTGATGGCGTACCCTTATGGTATGGTTCCTATTCCCGCAGGTACTTTCCACATGGGTCAAGCCGACGAAGACCCTGCAGCAACACAGATCAACTTCAACAAGCAGGTAACTATCGGACAATTCTATATGGACGACACCGAGATTACCAATAACGAGTATCGTCAGTTTGTCAATCACCTATTCGAAGATTCGGTTAGTGTACTAGGTGAAGAGACTATATACGAATTGTATTATCCTGATACTACTGTATGGGTAAGAGACTTCGCTCACCATATGGGAGACCCTCTTCAGGACTACTATTATTGGCATCCTGGCTACGACGATTACCCAGTAGTGGGTGTAAATTGGGAGGCTGCTCAGTACTTCAGTGTATGGAGAACCAACTATTGGAATGATTACAGAATTAGTGTTGGTGAAGTACCTATGCCTGCATTCAGATTGCCTTCAGAAGCAGAATGGGAATATGCTGCTCGAGGAGGAAGAGATATGGCGAAGTATCCATGGGGTAATCCATATATACGAAACTCTAAAGGATGTATGCTTGCTAACTTTAAGCCGGGAAGAGGTAATTTTTATGATGATGGCTTCGCATACACTTCTCCGGTTGCATCATACTTTGCAAATGATTACGGACTCTATGACATGGCAGGGAATGTATCCGAATGGACGGAAGATGCTTTCCACCCTGCTTCTTATCCCCTAGTATGGGATCTCAACCCTACCTATTTTGATGACACCGAAAACAGGAAAGTGATCAGGGGAGGTTCTTGGAAAGATGTTGCTTATTATCTCGAAACTGGTACACGTACTTTTGAATTTAAGGATTCAGTGAGAGCCTACATTGGTTTCAGAAATGCACTTACTCACTTAGGTAGATCATCAGGACAGGAATTCTAGCCCTTTCCACTATTTTTAATCGACAATCATATTTTTTAAAATTCTTAACTAAAATCTTAAAACAATGAGTAGCAAAAAAGGCGGATTTTCGGAGCTCTTTTTCACGACTATAATGCCTAAAGTATATGGTATTGGTGCTGCTATAGTTATCGTAGGAGCCCTCTTTAAAATTCAACACTATGAAGGTGCTGGTCTGATGCTAGGTATAGGACTTGGAACGGAGGCAGTAATCTTCTTCTTGAGTGCATTTGAACCAAAGCATTCAGAGCCAGATTGGACAAAAGTGTATCCGGAACTTTCGGAGGACTATGACGGCCCTGTAGCTGCACCAAGGATTTCAAATAAGAAATCAGAAAGTGGTGCGCTTGCCAATATGGATAAAGAATTTTCCAAGAAAATAGATGGTAACCTTATTGACAGCTTGGGTAAGGGCATGAAGAATCTAGCTGACTCTGCCTCTAAGATGTCCAATCTCGCTGATGCAGCTGTAGCTACAAACGACTACGCGAAAAACGTAAAAGCCGCTTCTCACTCACTTACAGAGATGAACAAATCTTATTCAACCACTGTAAGTGCCATGTCTGATATGGCCAATGCCTCCAAAGACGCTAAGGAGTATCATGCTCAGGTTCAGAACGTGACTAAGAATCTTGGAGCGTTGAATGCAGTGTATGAGATGGAACTACAAGATGCTAACAGTCATCTTAAGGCGATGAATAAGTTCTACTCTAACCTTACTGCTGCTATGGAGAATATGGCTCAGGTTCAGGAAGACTCTAAGAGTGTTACTGATGGTATGAGAGCTTTTGCTCAAAACCTTACTTCACTAAATAACATTTACGGAAGTATGTTGACTGCCATGAAAGGTGGAGGATCCCAACCCCAGGGATAATGACTATTAAGTTTATTTGAGTAGAAAAAGGCGAAAACTAAAATTAAAATCTTATGGCCGGAGGAAAAGAAACCCCAAGACAGAAGATGATAGGTATGATGTACCTAGTGTTGACGGCGCTCCTGGCACTGCAAGTGAGTAATGCAGTACTCGAAAAGTTCGTATTCATTGATGAAGCATTAAAACGCACTGTCAACGAATTAGATCAAAAGAATAACAAGACCCTTGGTAATATCACAGCAGAGGTTCAAAAGAAAGGAAATAGGCCTGATGACGTGAAAGCCCTGACCAGTGCTAACGCGGTACGAGCTAAAACCAAAGAAATATTGGAATATCTCAGTGCAACTCGTGAAGAAATGGTCAATTTAACTGGAGGTAGAGATGCCAACGATCAGCTTAAAGGTGCTAAAAACTACGATATAGTTAGCAACTGGATGATAAGAAAAGGAGAAGGAAAGAAGTTGCGGGATAAGCTCAATACCTATGCTAGCGAATTAAGCCAAATCACTGGTGGTCAATTTGATGATCTTGCTAAAGATGCTAAAGACATTGCTATTGCGGCCAACGATCCAAACCAAAATAAGAAGAATTTTACGGAATATTATTTTCAGAATACCCCTACCGCAGCAGGTATGGCAACTATAAGTCATCTTGAGAGTGAGGTATTGAATTATGAAACTACTGCTTTGGACTTACTTGCCGGTCAAGTAGGTGCAAAAGACGTTGAATTTGATAAGATCGTACCGCTAGTAAGACCAGCATCCAATGTTGTTGCGTCTGGTGCTAAGTTTGAGGCTCAGCTGTTCATAACGGCTTCCTCTTCTGGTTTGAACCCTGTTTTCAAACAAAATAACCAAGAGGTAAAGCAAGGATTGACTGAAAATGGAATCAAATTTGGTCAAATCGAATTCACCGCTTCTGCGACGAATTATGATCCAAAGACTTTATTGGCGGAGAAATCGTTCGAAGCAGAAATTGAATTGAACGACTCTACTTACAAAATTAAACATGATTATTTTGTAGTAAAACCTGTGATTCAAGTACGATCAGCTGCACTTTCAGCGTTATACTTAAAATGTGGTAATGACTTGGATGTTCAAGTACCAGCTTTGGGTACAAACTACAACCCAACATTCAGCGTTTCGCAGGGCCGTCAAAAGAAGGGTACCAAGACCGGTTTGGTAACAGTGATACCCGAAAAGCAAGGTTCTATTGTGCTGACTGTTAGAAATAATGGTAGTACTATAGGATCTGAGAAATTCCAAGTAAAAAAAGTGCCATTACCAACTTATGAGATTAAATCTGGTAACAGTGTCGTCAACCTAAAGGATGGTGTGAAAATAGCGAGATTATCTAGGTTATCTATTAAAGCAGTACCTGACGAGAACTTCAAGAGAGAAGTACCAAAGGACGCCCGATATAGATTGAGTGACGTTCAGGTAATTCTGGCTAGAGGAACGCGACCAATAAAAACATTGAATTTCAAGAATGGAACATTGAATTTACAACAATTAAGAAGTGTGGCAAGAGCGGGAGATCGATTGTCAATTGAAGTTAAGAAATGCTCTAGAAGAAACTTCTTAAATGAAAGTGAAAGAGTTCCTACGAAGAATGTGATATATAATGTACCTCTCAATTAATAAGGAGATAAATTTATGAATAAGTTCAAAGGACGTATTTGGTTAGTTGCTGCTTTAGTTATCGCGTCTCGTTTCGTTTTTGCTCAAAGCAATGTAACAGAGGCTGATCCGCAGTACAACCCGAATTCGATTGAGCCAATTCCGAAGTACGAGCAATTTTTCAAAATGAAAGTATGGAGGAGAATTGATCTTAAGGAGAAGCAAAATAAAGGTTTCTTTTCAAGAAATGGCGAGATCACCAAGGTCATAATAGAAGCGGTGAAATCGGGTGAGTTGGCTGATAAGATATACACTAGTGACTCTCTGGTTAATCGTAAGACCAAGGAAGAGTTTCTAGATGACTTGGTACTTCAGGAAGCTGGCCAATTCGACCCATGGGAACAGGATCTCGAATATTATGAGGGTGACCAGGTAGAGTACAATGGTAAGATATATACTAGTCTTATTGACGGCAACATTAGTTTAATTCCTTCTGATTATCCTGATGAATGGCAAGTTGATGATGGTGCTGGTGATGCACTATTGTATCTTGCGAGTCAAGTAAGCCTGTTAATGTTATGTGAAGATGTCATTTTCGACAAAAGAAGATCAAGGTTATATCACGATATTCAATCAATTCAACTGATTGTTCCGGGAAGTCAAACTCCTAATGGAATTGACAAGTATCTAGGAGTATTTAGATACAAGGATCTCCATAAGCTTTTCTTGGATCACCCGGATGAAGCAATATGGTTTAACCGATACAATACGGCGGAGAACAAAAACTTCACAGATGCATTTAGACTTAGGTTATTTCACGGTTCATTATTTAAAGTTGAGAACCCAGATGACCTAGCCATTG
The DNA here is from genome assembly GCA_039819065.1 of Bacteroidota bacterium. Taxonomy (GTDB): domain Bacteria; phylum Bacteroidota; class Bacteroidia; order Cytophagales; family Cyclobacteriaceae; genus JBCBSS01. Next base: position 15,160 of record JBCBSS010000141.1, on the reverse strand, counting down.
AAGACATTTATACTAAAGGTAGAATGGAAGCAGTGATGGCATCGGAATGGTTGGAAATGCAAATGATGGAGAAAGAACACAATTTGTGGGAATATTAAGATCTCACTTTAGTTAAGGATATAAAGAAAGGACATCATGTGATGTCCTTTTTTATTTTAATCTCTGTTTAAGGTGTTATATATCGTCTTTGCTTTGTCTTGGCCAATAACACTCTCCAATTCAACCAACTCAGCATCTTTTATTTTTTTGATCGACTTAAATGCTTTCAGCAATTTGGCTATTGTTGTTGGTCCAATTCCTGGTATGGTATCTAACTCTGTTTTGAAAGTAGATTTGCTTCTTTGTTTTCGGTGAAAGGTGATGGCAAATCTGTGTGCTTCATCTCTTAACCTCTGAAGTAGTTTTAAGGATTGTGACTTTTTGCTGATATGCACCGGTATGGTGTCCTCTGGGAAATATATTTCCTCTAGCCTTTTGGCAATGCCAATAATTGGTATTGAGCCATATATGCCCAAATCTTTAAGAGCACTACAGGCACTGCTTAATTGTCCTTTCCCACCATCGATCACAATTAGGTTAGGCAAAGTTTGGTTCTCTTCTGTAAGTCTTTTGTAGCGGCGTGTGACGATTTCATACATAGAAGCAAAATCATCAGGGCCTACGACCGTCTTTATATTGAAATGCCTGTAATCCTTTTTGGAGGGTACCCCATTCTTGAAACAGACCATGGAAGCGACAGGGTTTGAACCCTGAAGATTAGAATTATCAAAACATTCTATATGAACAGGTAAGGTTTGTAATTCCAGGTCTTTTTTTAGCTCTATAATGGCCTCATTCTTCTTAAGCCGCCCTTGATTAGAACTGGTTTTATCCCTTTTGTATTCTAATGCGTTTTTGAATGAAAGACTGACTAGTTTTCTTTTATCTCCAATCTTAGGTATGGTATTAGTAACGCCCTCAGGTATCAAAGGAATCTCTACATTGGACAGTATCTCGCTATTAGAGCTTGCGTATTGATTGCGAAGCTCTAAAGCAATAAACGAGAGAATATCACCATCAGCTTCTTCAAGTTTCTTTTTTACTTCCACGGTCTTGGTTAGCATAATTGCTCCGTTCTTAACCTGCAGAAAGTTGATAAAAGCTTTTCTTTCATCACTGGTAATAGTGAACACATCAATGTCCGATAGCTTAGGATTGACTATGAGGGATTTGGCCTGAAACTTATCCAATAAATCGATTTTGTCCTTGAAGTATTGGGCTCGTTCAAACTCTAGCGCTTCAGCTGCAGCATTCATACTATCTTTAAAATGGCTCTTAACGATATTCAGACTGCCTTTAAGTATGTCTCTGGCTGATAAAATATCTTTTTTATAATCCTCTTCGGATTGCAAATTCACGCATGGACCTTGACAATTGCCTATGTGGTATTCCAGGCAAACTTTGAATTTACCTGCGGTAATATTCTTTTCTGAAAGATCAAGTTTACAGGTTCGGATAGTATAAAGTTTACGAATGAGGTCAAGGACATTATTCATAGCCACGACACTTGAATAAGGGCCAAAGTATTCACCTTGTTCAGGTTTATACTTACGTGTCGAAATGATGCGGGGAAACCTTTCTTTGAGAATGCAGATGTATGGAAAGGTTTTGTCATCCTTGAGCAGGATGTTGTACTTAGGCTGATTCTGTTTGATTAAATTATTCTCTAATAGAAGAGAATCAAACTCCGAATTAGTAATAGTGCATTCAATGTTGACGATTTCATGAACTAAGCGCCGTGTTTTTCTATTGATTGTATGGGATTTGGAGAAGTAGCTACTGACACGTTTTTTTATATTCTTGGCCTTTCCAACATATATAAGTTCCATATCACCGCTGTAGAACTTATACACACCTGGGTTGGTAGGTAAAGTACTGATCTCACCAGTTTTGTAATACTTAACATCCATGCGCTGAGTATAACAAATTAAATGTTATAGAGTCTCATCATCTGGATTCCATGGTTTTGTAGGGGGTTGGACAATCGTAGTATCAGATTCTGATTCGGTAGGGTAATATTCATCGCAATTAAGGCTCACGCTCACACCTCTTTTAGGTCTTAAAAAAGGCCCTTTTTCGTAAGGTAGCTCTTCATCAGCATAAACCTTCAACATATAGTTTTCCCAAATCGGCCTTGCGGTTTTTGCTCCTTGTCCCAAAGTCCAATTACGGAAATGTATACTTCTTTCATCTCCTCCAACCCAAACACCAGAGACCAGATTGTTGGTTAAACCCATGTACCATCCATCGGAAGCAGAGTTGGTTGTACCGGTTTTACCTCCAATCTCATTGTCTATTAGTAACTCGGCATTCAAACCTCTCGATGTACCCCCTTCCTCTTCGACTCCGCCTTTCAACATGTAAATCATTTGATAGGCTAAATCTTCACTAATCGCCTGTTTGGTCGTAGGTACGAAATTCTGAATCACATTACCGTTTTTATCCTCGATTTTGGTGATAAAATAAGGCTCGGTGTATATACCCGAGTTTACGAAAGTGCTGTATGCGGATACAATTTCGAAGACGGAAACATCCACAGTACCTAGACACAAAGATGGAACCGCCTGAAGCTCACTTTTAATACCTACGTTATGTGCGAACTTCACCACATTGGCTTCATCAACCTTTTTCATCATTTGTGCGGTGATAGAATTGATTGATCTAGCCATCGCTTGTCTGATCGTCATCAACTCGCCCGTACCATATTTACCGTCGGAGTTTCTGGGTCTCCAAACCCCGTCAGGCACCTTAAATTGCGGAGAAATGTCTGGTAGTTTGTAACAAGGAGGGTAACCAAATTCTAACCCAACAGCATATACGAAAGGCTTAAATGTTGAACCAGGCTGACGCTTACCTTGTCTTACATGATCGTACTTGAAGTACTTATGGTTGATACCTCCAACCCAAGCCTTAATATAGCCTGTCTGTGGCTCCATAGACATAAAGCCAGTATGAAGGAAATGCTTATAATACTTTACACTATCTAATGGACTAAGTACAGTGTCAATCTCCCCTTCCCATGAGAAAACTGTCATCGGTTTGGGAGTATTTAATACGATGTTGACAGAGTCTGAATCTTCGCCATATTTCTTAACCAATTGCCTATAAAAAGCAGTCTGCTTTATACGGCGGTTTAAAAAGTTCGGTATTTCGCGTTGATTATCATCTCGCCATGGGTTTTTACCTTTCCACTGTTCATTGAAGTCCTTCTGAAGTTGTTGCATGTGCTCGTTCACAGCCTCTTCAGCGTACTGCTGCATTCTACTATCAATGGTAGTGTATATTTTTAGGCCATCTTCCCACAAATCGTAACCATTTGCTTCGCACCATGCCATTAAATCATTCTTAATGACACTTCTAAAGTATTTCGCAAAACCTTTTATGTCTTGTCCGCCAGCATTGTATTGGCTTAAATCTATAGGCAAATTGATGATAGAATCATAAGCCGCATCCGTATTGATTAGATCACTGTATCGCCTTACTTTAAGCAGCACCTGATTTCTTTTGTTAAAAGATAAATCATAATTACGGTTAGGATTGAACCTGGTCACACCTTGTAAGAGCCCGATCAACACTGCAGATTCTTGTAAATTAAGTTCAGCAGGAGTTTTACCAAAATAAGTCTCAGCCGCGGCCTTTATGCCGAATGCATTACTACCAAAGGAAACCGTATTAAAATACATGGCAATGATCTCTTCTTTGGTAAAGTTCTTTTCCAACTGTGCGGCTATAATCCACTCTTTCGTTTTTATGATCAACCCCTTCAATATGCCCCACGAGTATAAAGAGCCTTCATTCTCGGTCATGGTGTTGAAGAGGTTTTCTGCTAACTGCATGGTAATAGTACTCCCTCCACCCTTTTTACTGAAGGTTAACTGTCCTACGATGGCTCTCGTCAGTCCTTTAGGATCTACGCCAGAATGATCATGAAAACGATGATCTTCAGAACTTAAAAGAGTAGTTACCAGCTCTTGTGATAGCTCATCGTACGTGGCTTGGCTTCGATTGTATCGCCAATAACGACCAAGTGAAACGCCATCTGCGGAGATAAGCTCTGAGGATAGGTCGTTTTCCGGGTTTTCGAGTGCCCTAAGACTTGGCATGCCCCCGAAAAGACCACCCAAATCAACGCTTACCGCCCAGAAATAGGTTGGAACCATAATCACGATGGCAATAAAAGCTATCCACAGAACTCTTAAAGCCAGTTTGAATTTTTTCCTTTCCTTTAGAAAGAACTCCTTAAGTTTTTTCATTGGTAGTGTTCTCGGAAAAATGTCAGATAGTTATCTAACGCCTGGTTTTGATAGAAAATACCAAAATTGTCCTTGGTAATAACAAACTTACGAATTTTCAGATTTGGAAAGTTTGATGTTATGATTTTATCATCTTCGAATTTACCATAATAAGCTGAAGCGGTGAGGACATCTACAAGACCGGAGACGAAGATGATTGAGTTCTCTTCATCAAAGCTGAGATTCTGAACGCTGAGACTAATATCACCGAATTTACTCTCATTAAATGATTCAATTTCAGCAGTCATCTTATCTACTGATTTACTACTCTTGTCATAAAGTAGAACAAAGTAATGCTCCTGTTTAAAAAACTTAATGAAAGAAATCCCTTTAGCCTGTAATTGGCTCTCCTGAAAATCTTTGGACGCCTGCAGTAGCGTCTCTGCGTAAGGCTTAAGGTCGCTATCCGGATTGGTTTCTATAAACTGAGACAATTCATATTGATACTTGTAAATATCTTGAGTCTTCCCCACAATTAGTACTTCAAGAAGTTTTAAGCGAGGGGTGAAAATTGTCTCAGGGAAATCATTTAGTCCATGGTGAACTTGGGATAAAGCCGAGTCTAGTTGGTTTCTTTCAAAGAAGTTATAAGCTTGCTCATAGATAGCTTTAAGCCGGGTACTGGTGGCTGTACCTTCTAGTGCATATTCTGGGTTGATCAACAGTTTACCGTACTTTGTATTCTGGTATTCGTTGATTATTTTTCTTTTACATTCCTCAGCCAGAGTCGGATTCGACTCATTATAGATTAAGTATAGCAAATAAAGAACCTCAGGTTCATACTCTGTTTCAGGAAATCTTTTAAGTAATGTCTCAAAAGTGGAACTGGCATTATCCTTCTCGTTCAGATCGAAATTATAGATATTGCCTAGATTATAATAAGCGTTTTCTACCTTGGTGAGCGCTTGCTGTTTTTGTGATTCTGTTCTAGGAACCTGAGCAAAAAGTCGTTCTGCTTCAGAAGTACCATTACCTTGAGATTGACCGTTAGCATTTTGCTCCTCGTCACTATTGCCTTGATTGTCGGCAGTTTGCCCAGCATCGTTGGCAGATGTGGTCTTATTGGATCTACGCCAATTATCTTCTAATACTCTGGTGCCCCACCTTCTGTTAAACTCATTTTGCCCTATAGAAACAGCTGACGGGTTGCCAAAATACCAGGTAGAACTACCAATTTGATTGAGTCCAGTATTATCAAAAGGGCTGTTAAAGTTATTCGATCTTCTTTGATTCTTCTTGGTTTGTTCCGCCTGCTCAATCTCTTTAGCCTTTAGTTGATCATTGATCAGTGTCATCAATGCGGAAGAATCCATTTCGGCCAGACTCAATAAACTATCCTGAAGCTGAATAGTATTAATCTGAGTAACGAAATTGTCAAGGATTTCTTTACGCTCTTTTATCAATTCATAGTCATCATAATCTTTAGGCAATGTGTTAACTGTACTGTCATAGTATGCCTGGGCCAGTTCATATTGCTTTAAAGAATCAAAATGAATAATACCTAGCTTGAGGTAGGAGCGTCCTTTTTGCAGGTTATTATTAACACTTGCTGCGACTGATGATCGATAGAATTCTACTGCTTCTGCCAAGTTACCTTGTTTGGCTTCGAACTCGGCCATTTCGTAATAGATCTTATCCTTAAACTCTCGGTTTTTTTTGTCCTTAAGAAGTTTGACAAAATGTCGACGGACACTTTTGACATCACTATTCTTTGAGAGTTCGGTAACCTGTGCAATATTCAATCGTGCATAGAAGTATAACTCATACTCGGGATTGCTTGCTAAGCACTTTTTATAGTTGTTATAAGCTTGAGATTCAAAACCTAGTTTTTGGTATATCTGACCGATGATAAAGTATATACGGGCTCTTCCATCGCTCTTGCTCATCAAAGGGGCAGCCAATACGAGGTTCCTGACCATATTGTCCAGATCATCCCTTGTCTGATACAGGTAGGCTCGGTTCAGATATAAGTCCTTGAGATTCTCGTTGTTCAGCTTTTCTTTTTTTAGAAAATCCGAAACCGCTATAGCATTATTTTCTTCTTCAAAATCCACAAAGGTTCTAATCAACCTGACCAGGGCCTTATGGCGCGCATCATCGTTTTCACTGTTGACATTGACGAACTTGTAAGTATCAATGGCATTGACATAGTCGAGGCTGTAAAAGCGGGCCAATCCAATGGCATTATAACTGTCATCCACCCATTTACTATTAGGGTGTCGCTGTATAGCAATGGAGGCTTTTTTAATACAATCTTCTATTTGTGTAGTATAGGATTTGGCAAGAGAGGAATCAATTTTGGGATAAATATTCAGGATCTCATTGTAATCATTAACCACACTCTCGTCAATGATTCCCTCGATCTCCTTAATTCTTTCTTTGGCATAATAATAAGCGTTATATCTAGCAGTGGTATTATGAAAAGTCTTGCTCACCATGTTCTTTCTTTCTGCAGAACAAGACATCAGTAATACAAGGCTGATATAGCAAATAAAGGCGGCTGACTGCCTATACTTCTTAAAGATCAAAATATCTGATTTTTATGTACTTAAACGCAAAAACCTTCGTACTCAATACAATAATAGGCTAATATCTCTATTTTTGCGTTAAATTAAAGAACGGTTCAATTGAGGTCTAGAAAAACTTTATCAAGCTGGTTAGTCACAAAGTATCTGCTCATTATAAGAAATGAGGAGAACTTTGCTGAGAAAACCACATTCAGCTTTAACTACGCCAAAGTTATACTTTTTTCTTTGCTTCTATTCGTTTTCCTCATGCTATTGAGCCTGTTTTTGGTAGAGACGCTATTATCACAATGGTTCGATCCTCGCCACGCCCAACTAGAGGCTGATAAGAAGCTCATAGACCTTACTGAGCAAGTGGATGTGCTCAGGTATGAGATGACAAAGAAAGACACGGTGATCAATAACCTTAAACGAATTATAAGCGGTGATACGCTGCTAACCGGCCAGCCAACATTTGTTTCAGGTGAGAGGGAGGTAAGGGTTGTAAATAACGACGTTATTAATACCCCGTCACCCATAGATTCTATTTTCAGGCAGGAATTCGAAGAATCTAATGTTTCTTTTTTAACCTATAGTACTAGCAATTTTGAGGACCTTCAAGAGGTTTTTCTTTTTTCCCCTATCACTGGGTATGTATCAGCGGCCTATGACTACCGTAAAGGACATTTGGGTGTGGATATAGTGACCAAGAAGAACGAGCCTGTCAAGTGTGTGGCAGATGGTACCGTCATCTTCGCATCATGGACTCAGGATTCAGGTCACGTCATTGCTGTTCAGCATCGCGGTAATTTGATTTCAGTCTACAAGCACAATGCGGTTTTGTTCGAAAAAGTTGGTAATTTTGTAAGTGCAGGGGAAATAATTTCAAGTGTTGGGAACAGCGGAGAATTTACCGATGGACCGCACTTACACTTCGAACTATGGATTAACGGTAACTCCGTAAATCCTGAAGATTTTGTTTCATTCTAAAGTTAAGGGATAATATAATGTTCAGCTCAAAAGAAGATCACAAGGTGGCAGAAGAAAAAACCAAATCAACCAATCAAATCGGAAAAGGAACGCTCTTAGAAGGTAATATCGAGACTTTCGGAAACATTAGAATTGATGGTAAAGTGGTTGGTAATATCACCACCAAGTCAAAACTATTTTTAGGGCCATCTTCCCATGTTGAAGGCAATATCCTTGCTCAAAATGCAGATGTAGAAGGTGAAGTAAAAGGAAATATGGAAGTTTCCGATGTACTTACCTTAAAACCCACTTCGGTAATCCATGGCGATGTGACTACCAATAAGCTTGTGGTAGAATCAGGAGCTACTTTTAATGGTGGATGTAAAATGGGCGTAAAGCTTCAGGAAATTAAGATCGGTGAAAATGGACAAGCCGGAAAACAAGGAGCTTTCAAAGAAAGAGCAAAGAACTTCTAATCAGTATTTAAAGTATTCTAACCTAGCCTTTCAAATGTTGGTCACTATTGGAGTGGCGGGATGGCTAGGTTATGAACTTGACCAGTACCTACACCTTCGCATTCCTGCCTTTATGCTTTTGTTTGTTATGCTGTCACTAGCAGGGATCATTATCAAGCTGATCAGATCAGTTAACCAAGACTAGCGTGTTCTCTTATAAAAAATCACTGTCTTCTTTTGTTGTTAAACTAACCGTCATAACTGTTATTCTCGTACTCTTGGTATTGGGTCTGACAGAACTTGGCGGAGCATTTTTATTGCCATCCCAAACGGCACCAGTGTTTATATTCCTTTTCCTGATTACCATCGGAGCTCATGCTTTATTGCTATTTGCCCTTGGTAAAGACCCGCAGAATTTTGTAACGCTGATCATTCTTTCTTTGGTACTAAAGCTAGTGCTTTATGGTATTTTTAACTTCTTCATCATTTACTTAGACCCTCAAATCGCAGTCCCGAATATTATTCTGTTTTTCTCGATTTACGTTATTTACATAGTCTTTGAAGTCATTGAAATCCTAAAGGCTAAAAACATGGCCGAGAAAGCTATTTCCAACGGCTAAGGCACTGGCAAATTAAATCTGCAATTATTTTTTTTTGGGGCATTAATACATACCTTTGCAGTCGATTTTCGGAACCCTGATATTCATTTCAATGATCAGAGCAATACTCAACAAAAATCAACCTTCAACGGCCTTAGTACTTATTTTAATTGCCTTATTTGCGTCAATTAATCCATCAAAAGCTTCTTCAGGGGAAGAAGAAGAGCCACTTGGCGAAGTGATTATGCATCACATTACAGACGCTCATTCATGGCACTTCTTTGATGGCCATTACGGCACATTACACCTTCCGGTAATTCTTTACTCATCTGATAAAGGCATAGAAATTTTCTCATCCTCCAACCTATACGATGAACATCATAATCATGTGACGTACGAAGGACGTTATGCACTTGATGAAGGTGGTCACTTGGAGGCAAAAGCCGGTCAAACTTTCACCGATTTTTCCATAACCAAAAACGTGGCTATGCTTTTTATAAACGCCATCATTATGGTACTTATATTCACAGCGGTAGCTAAGGGTTATAAAAGAAATCAAGGTAAAGCTCCGAAAGGAATACAATCCTTCTTTGAGCCAATCATAGTTTTTGTTAGAGACGAAGTGGTCAAGCCAAATATTGGTCCTAGATATGAAAAGTATCTACCCTATATGCTCCACCTTTTCTTTTTCATATGGTTCGGAAACCTGCTTGGTTTATTACCAGGTGCCGCTAACCTGACAGGTAATATAGCTGTTACAATGGTGCTTGCTGTCTTGACATTCTTAATTACCAACTTCAGTGGAAATAAGAGTTATTGGGGACACATATTCAACACACCAGGCGTACCACTATTGTTAAAACCAATCATCATTCCAGTTGAGATTATCGGTGTCTTTACGAAACCTATTTCTCTGATGGTGAGGTTGTTTGTTGCCATTTCTGCGGGACATATTGTATTACTCAGCTTAATGGGGCTTACATTCATTTTCCACAGCTGGGCCGTAGGGGTTGGTAGCTCGTTTGTTGTGATTTTCATTAACCTGATTGAATTGCTAGTGGCAACAATTCAGGCCTATGTATTTACAATGTTCTCCTCGCTATACATTGGTGCGGCGATAGAAGAACATCATTAAAAGTGTATTTAAGTTTAATTCATAAATATTTAAATCATGTTGTTATCAATCTTACTTAGTGCAGGTTTAGCAGTTATGGGAGCCGGTGTAGGTGCTGGTCTTGTTGCAATAGGCGCAGGACTTGGTATCGGTAAAATCGGTGGATCTGCCATGGAAGCAATGGCTCGTCAGCCAGAAGCTGCTGGTAGAGTTCAAACTGCTATGTTGATTATTGCTGCTCTTATTGAGGTAATCGCACTTTTCGGCGTAGTTGTTTGCTTCTTGATTGCGCAAACTCCACTAGGTTAATAAGAAATTAAAGCCGTCCCGGTGATAGACCGGGATGAGCTTTATGTTGATACATCTAAAACACAACGAATTAAGATAAATGGAATTATTAACTCCTGGCGTAGGCCTCATATTCTGGCAGTTTGTAGTTTTTATCGCGCTTTTCATCTTGCTAGCTAAGTTTGCATGGAAACCGATCTTACAATCCCTTAAGATCAGAGAGGAATCAATACAAGAAGCACTTGACTCAGCGGCTAAAGCCAAAGAGGATATGGCGCAGTTGAAGTCTGATAATGATAAACTTTTGGCTGAGGCTAGACAAGAACGAGATAAAATCCTCAAAGAAGCCCGAGAGATTGCTAACAACATCAAAGAAGAAGCTACAGAAGAGGCGTCTAAAACCACTAGTAAGATGGTCGAGGATGCGAAAGCTGTGATAGAAACTGAAAAACAAGCAGCATTGACAGAGGTTAAAACTCAGGTAGCGATGCTTTCTTTGGAGATTGCTGAGAAGTTGGTGCGTCAGAACTTGAGCGATGACAAATCTCAAAAAGCGCTTGTTGAAGACTTCATTAAAGACATTAAATCGAACTAATCAGAAATGTCTGAATACAGAATAGCTTCCAGATACGCCAAGTCTCTCCTGGAACTCTCTGAAGAGAAAGGGGTATTGGACAAAGTAAACGACGATATGACTTTGTTTAGCACGGTCATTTCTGAAAATAGAGAGCTTCTGCTCATGCTGAGAAACCCTATTGTGAAGCACACCAAAAAGAGGCAAGTGCTATATCAAATTTTCGAGGGGAAGATTGACAAGATTACCTTGACGATTATAGATATAATAACATCTAAAAATCGTGAAGAAATATTACCGGCGATAGCCAAGGAGTTTCACAATCAATACAACGCAAAAAATAATATCAGATCAGCTAAGGTCACTACCACATTTCCGTTGACAGCTGAGCTGAGGAAGAGGTTCGAAAGCATTGTTAAGGAAGTTTTCGAATGTAAAGGCGTCGATTTGGAAGAAGAGGTAGATGAGAGTTTGGTTGGTGGCTTTGTTTTGACAGTCGGCGACCGCCAAATCGATGATTCTGTGAAATCTAAAATAAACGGTCTCAAACACGAGTTCACGAAAAACCCTTATGTCAAGGGCTTTTAGGTTGTTAACAACCGCATAACTATAAGATAATAGCATAACAAATATTCAAATGGCAGAAGTAAGACCAGACGAAGTATCAGCGATATTAAGAGAACAGCTTTCTAACGCTAAAACCGAAGCCGAGCTAGAGGAGGTAGGTACAGTACTTGAAGTAGGGGATGGTGTAGCTCGTATCTATGGACTGACTAAAGCACAGTCAGGAGAGCTTTTAGAGTTTGAAAACGGACTTAAAGCACTGGTACTTAACCTTGAAGAAGATAACGTCGGAGCTGTATTACTCGGTGACTCGAAAGAGATCAGAGAAGGTGATACGGTCAAAAGAACCAAAAGAATTGCGTCGATCAATGTTGGTGACGGAATGTGTGGAAGGGTGATTGATACACTTGGTAATCCTATTGACGGTAAAGGCCCTATTGATGGTGAGCTATATGAGATGCCTATCGAGCGTAAAGCGCCAGGTGTAATCTATAGAGAGCCAGTGGCAGAACCTCTTCAGACGGGTATTAAGGCCATCGACTCCATGATTCCAATTGGTAGAGGTCAGCGTGAGTTGATTATCGGTGATAGACAAACTGGTAAAACTGCTGTTGCCATTGATACTATTATCAATCAGAAAGAATTCTACGATAAGGGCGAACCTGTATATTGTATATACGTAGCTGTAGGACAAAAGGCCTCCACAGTAGCCAACGTCGTTGCTTCTCTTGAAAAGCATGGTGCGATGGACTACACAGTGGTTGTTTCAGCCACCGCTGCCGATCCAGCTCCTATGCAATTCTTTGCTCCTTTTGCCGGTGCGGCAATCGGTGAGTATTTCAGAGATACAGGAAGGCCTGCATTGGTTGTTTATGATGACTTATCCAAACAGGCTGTTTCTTATAGAGAGGTATCTCTTCTACTAAGAAGACCTCCTGGGCGTGAGGCATATCCTGGAGATGTATTCTACTTGCATTCAAGATTACTTGAAAGAGCTGCCAAGGTTATCAACAACGATGAGATTGCTAAGTCAATGAACGACCTACCTGAAAGTCTTAAAGACAAGGTTAAAGGTGGTGGTTCTCTAACTGCTCTTCCTATAATTGAAACACAAGCTGGTGACGTATCAGCCTATATCCCGACCAACGTGATATCAATCACAGATGGTCAGATATTCCTTGAAACGAACTTGTTCAACTCAGGTATCAGGCCTGCTATTAACGTAGGTATATCGGTATCAAGAGTGGGTGGATCTGCTCAAATCAAATCGATGAAAAAAGTAGCAGGTACATTGAAACTAGACCAGGCCCAATTCAGGGAGCTAGAAGCTTTTGCTAAGTTCGGATCAGACCTTGATGCAGCTACTAAGCTGACTATTGATAGAGGCAGGAGAAATCAGGAAGTGCTTAAGCAAGCACAATATGCACCAGCGACTGTTGAAGAGCAGGTGGCGATAATTTATGCTTCTACTAAAGGTTTCTTAGATAATGTGCCTGAGACCAAAGTAAAGGAGTTCGAAAGCGAATTTCTAAGCTTACTAAAAGCGCAACATAAAGGAGTTCTTGACACATTAAAATCAGGAAAACTGGATGATTCTGCTACAGGGACATTGGAAAGCGTAGCTAAGGATATAGCAAGCAGATACAACTAATACAGAGTCTATTAGCAACTACTGATAGTACTACCCTAAAGACTTATTTGCTTTAGAGATATAAATCAAATGATTATATGCCTAGTTTAAAGGAGGTAAAAAACAGAATACAGACCGTTACTTCAACGCAGCAGATAACCAAAGCTATGAAAATGGTTGCGGCTGCTAAATTGAGAAGAGCACAAGATAGCATTATACAAATGCGGCCTTATGCTGAAAAGCTTTCTCATATACTTGTAAATGTTTCAGCAGGGGTTGAAGATGAAGACAATGAATTTGGCATAGTTAGACCTGAAGAGAAAGTGCTGATCGTGGCGATAAGTTCTGATAGGGGATTGTGTGGTGCTTTCAATAGTAATGTAATTAAAGCTGTTAACGCTGTTATTCGTGAGAAATACAATGATCAGAAAGTCGCTGGGAATATCAGTATCTTACCAATTGGTAAGAAGGTATCTGATCACTTCATTAAAAGGGAGTTTGAGGTCGTAAACGATTTTGCTGAAACATTCTCAAAACTATCCTACAATGCCGTAAAAGAAGCTGCCGAGTATGTTATGGATGCGTTCGTGGCCGGCACCTACGATAAAGTGGAAGTAGTTTACAATGAATTTAAAAATGTAGCTACTCAAATCTTACGAACTGAACAGTTTTTGCCCATCGCACAAGCTACCAATGATGAGAATACGATAGAATCGAATGTTGATTACATTTATGAACCATCAAAAGATGAGATCATAAAAGAGATAATCCCAAATTCTCTCAAAATACAGCTCTACAAGGCAGTATTGGAGTCGAATGCCTCTGAGCACGGCGCTAGAATGACGGCCATGGACAAGGCCACCGAAAATGCGGGAGATCTTTTGAAAGATTTGAAATTGACTTACAACAGAACCCGTCAGGCTGCAATTACGAAGGAGATATTGGAAATCGTTGCTGGTGCGGAAGCACTGGGAGGATAATAACACAAAAGTCTTATATCAAAAAAAGCCCAACAAGTGTTGGGCTTTTTTGTTTTCAGCCTACTACCATATTGAGCAAGACGATAATATGATTCATATATTAGTCTGTCAAAGGTCTAAAAGGATATAGTCATTAAAATCAATGTTTATCAATTTCTATAGAATACTCAGTGCTGTGAGCCTGGATGTGGTGGCAGGTGCGTGTATTCTATGTGCGTTCATCTCAAGCTATGTTGGAGTTGAATTAACACTCATACCAATGCTTGGTTTGGCTATTTCGCTTTGGGTTATTTATACTACAGATCACTTAATTGATGCCAAAAAGATCAATCACTCGGCAAGTACATTCAGGCATCGGTTTCACCAAAAGCATTTCAAGGCCATTCTATGTGCAGTTATTATGGTTGGGTTAGTAGGAATATGCATTATACCTTTTATCCCTAGGCCCACTTTCATTGCTGGTGTCATAATCGCTCTTATAGTCCTGATTTACTTTTTGGTCTTAGGCTATACTAGAAATCGGTTGTTCTATTACTTTAAAGATATTACCGTCGCATTGGTTTACACTGCTGGAGTATTTGTTGTCCCGCTAACCGCAGGTGATGAAAGGCCTGATTTTGGAGTTTATTTTCTTTTCTTTCAAATTTCACTTTTAGCTCTAAGCAATTTGCTGGTGTTTTCTTTGTTTGAAATCAAACAAGATCAGCAAGATGGACATGCTTCGCTAGGTAGGCTGCTTGGACCTCAAAGAACCCAGAATTTGTCATGGATTGCATTGCTCAGTTCTTTAGTGTTCATACTTCTAGCTTTGATTTTCTTCAAGGGATGGTTAGAGATCCAAATGAACATTTTGATTATGAATGTTATCTTAATGTTCGTACTTAAATTTAAAGACACTTTTTTGGAGAACGATGGTTACCGGCTGATCGGTGATGGTATTTTCCTCATTCCTATCTTTAGTTTGCTCTTATGACCCAAAGAGTTCAAAAGGGCTTTAATCGACTAGCGCCTTAATATGATCTAAGAAGGCAACCTGAGCTATTTTGATAGATTTTCCAAAAACCAAATTTGTCAGTAAATCATAATAAGGCGCTAGTCGATTAAAGCCCTTTTGAACTCTTTGGGTCATAAGAGCAAACTAAAGATAGGAAT
>JBCBSS010000140.1:0-21925 GCA_039819065.1 Bacteroidota bacterium | reverse complement strand
GTTCAATGTATCGCTTGATGAAATCATCGCCTTGGGCTCTGACTTCCAGCAATTAGTTACTCATCCGGATGATTTGAACAGAGTGAATCATGAACTGAATAAACTGAAGGCCGCAAGAGATGAAAATAGAACCGTCAATTTTTTCCAGCGGTTGAGGTTTCATCAAGAAGATAAGAGCGGTTATACCTTGGTAGTAACCACGGCAAAACTCAATCTCAAAAACAACACGTTCGTCTGTATCACGAATACTACAGATCAGTTGCCTATATTCAGTAAAAAAGTATGCAACGCATTAAATGTAAAGTTTCAAACAGAGCAGTACCTAAAAGCTTATGCGTCTCTCACCAAAAGAGAAAAAGAAATATTCAATCTGCTAATTGAAGGGAAATCAAAAAAAGAAATGGCGGTTATTTTGGTGAGATCTATTAGAACAGTAGAGCAACATGTTAAGCATATATATCGCAAGATTGGTGTAAGCACAAAACTCGAGGCTGTCAAAATGGGTAACTTCATTAATCAAGCTATAAAACACGTGATATACCTATCACTGTTGCCATGGTTTCACTGATCCTGTTTCTTAAAATTCAGGCTACTACGGCAGATAAGAAGTTTTGATTTTAGCGTTTAAACCACTGAATATTTGCTCTTTGTAGGAATTACTCCCATCTTCTAGCTAAATCGAATACATAGATAATGAAGTACAGAGTAATAGTGATTGCCATGGTCAGTTTGCTGGCTTTGGGAGCCTGCCAATCCGGCGAAATAAAAGCCTTGAAAAAAGAAAAAGATGATTGTCAGGCCAAATATGAAGAGGTGTTGAAACAGGTCGAAATAGAACGAGAAAAGGCCGAAACTTTCGCCGTACAATTGGAGATGACAAACTTGAGGTTGGAGGAATTGGAAAGGAGGCTGGAGGTATACGATGAAGCAAATGGGGATTAAACTTAAAGCCCTATTTAATAGTCAGGACACAGCTTAAGTGATGTTTTGAACCGTCTGTGTAGATTATTGAGCCAAATTCTCCCCCTGACCGCTATTTTACATTAGTGGAGAGTAATTACAATGGAAATGCGAAAGCTCGTGTTTCGCAACCACTTTTTGAATCACCAATTTTGATAATACCAACTGCTCAACTTATGGAAGAAAAGAAGATAGCAATCAATAAATCCAAATTCATTCTACTAACACTCACTATCCTAGTTGGCAATACATTACTGCTCTTGGGTGTTACGGATCTATTTAAGGAGCCACTATTTCAGAGTAAAAATATGGTTGTCATTCTTTTAATGGCTTTCTCACTGGTGGTATTTTCAGGCTGGATAACTGGTAAATGGCTTAAAAAATAATATTTACTAGCTTCCAATTACAACCGAACAAGGCTTAGTCGGGTCAAATAAAAACAACAATGTATCCGTCATGAAAAAAGGCCTATTTATCACAATCGCCGTCTTTTGTTTAGTTTCTATTAAAGTACAAGCCCAATTCTCCCTAGGTGTAAAAGGAGGCTACACCAAGGCCTGGGAGCATTATGGTGATGTCGATCTGCCAGATGATGCAGTCATTCATATTAACAGGTTCAATGTATCTGGTTTGGTCTATCTCAGCTTAAACGAACGTTTGAGTATTGGTGTAGAACCAGGCTATGTAGAACGAGGCGCAGCTTGTATCCCTGGTTGGAATCTTGAGCCAGATCCTATATTTAACGGTGATACCAAGCTATTTCTAAGCTATGTCAAGGCACCTATAATGCTTAGAACAGAGCTGCCATTGGGTGCGAGCAAGTTCTCCATCATTGGTAGTGCTGGTTATGGCCTCTCCTACTTGACCACTGCTTTTGAAGAACAAGAGTTGGTCGGTAGCGATGAACCCACGCAACGTACTAAAGTTGATTTGTCGGAAGGATCAAGGTTGAATCGCTTAGACCACGGCTTCTACGGCTCGGCTGCGATTGGTTATGACCTGGGCAGAGGTAGGCTATTTGCAGAATCAGAATACTATTTTGGCTTGCGGGATGCTGACCAGTTCAATACGTCAAAAAACCGTACGCTGAGCTTTAATGTAGGCTATCTATTTAAGATATAAAGAGGCCTTTTGAGTCTTTCTTTAAGCAACTCATTCAGCATTGTGGCAATTACTTCCAAGGCCAAAAAAATACTGAGCCCTGACCACCAATAGTCAAGGCTCAGTGTTCATATATACAACTGCGCAAGTATTATTTCGAAACTGCCAATTTTACGTCTGTTTTCAGGTGTTTTTTAATGATTCCCCTGACCTCAGTCTTTACCGCCTCTGAATCGTAGTTGGCAGTATCCACTTCGTCTCCTAAAGCAAACAAACGTTGGAACAGGATCTTATCATCCACCTTCATATTGAATGACAACCTGGCTTTAGTCGCGAAAAACTCATCCCAAACGGAGCGTACATCAGCCCAGTAGCGCTGGTTATCGGACCACCATGCTTTGGCTACAGCACACTTTTCATCAGCCACCTTGGTGTAGGTATTCCACCCTTTTTCATTGGCTAGCCATTCATCTTCAGTACCTCGGGTAATTTTCTGATTGTCCTGCTCATGCACCCAACCATAATCCGTGATTTCATGTCTGTTTTTACGCTTGGTGACGTTATAGTCGCTTCTCTTGCTGAATTCCCTTCTAGGAAGCGGTGCATCTGCCACACTCTCCCAGAAGTGCTTCCCATCCACATGGACCCAGGTGGCCGAACCTTCATATCTCAAACCATCATCAACTTGATACACTTTCTGGGTCCATTGCCCTTTGATATCATTCGCATCCAGTTCCTTATACACCCAGGAGTTATCCTTGTCATAGACATAAAGGTCTTTATTTTCATAGATCCAGTCCTGCCTCCAATGCTTGATGATCATGGTATCACCAATGACGAGCAGGTGTTGCAGTATAATTTTACCTTTTGTTTCTTCCACAGGCAGAACGTATTCTAAAGCCGATGAGCGATAGTTGTCGTGGAATTTGTAGTCCTTTTTGGGAGAAAAGGTTTCGGCAAAATTGAATGCTACCTCATAACATCCACACATGGATTTAATAGCTTCGACATCTTGTTTTTTCTTCTTTTGAGCAAACAAAACACTACTAGACAGGCAGAGAATCAATAAAAGGACGTTTTTCATCAGTGTTGAGTTTTTAGGCGCATACTTATTGATGTTTAGATCAATTCTAAATAATGCAAAATTGCAATGCGTCTGTTTAAGAGTCAATTACTATGATTAGCCAATTTGAATAGCTACTTATAGTAATTTTGAGAACGTTCTTTCGGGTAAAAACTACTCCACTTTCACTGGTCGATATTCAAGGGCAAAGATTATCAAGTGGTCCGTCTGAAATTGGCTACTCAACATCAGGGTCTATAACCTCGTTAACCGAAAAATAGCTTTAGCACTATAGCACTTGTTCTGGACATGCTTCGACACAATCTAAAATTGTGTAATCTCTGATCAAGAAATACTTCTCAGCTAGTCAGTCTGATCAGGAATCTTAGCATCTACTAAATACCTACTACAAAACCAGAGCAAGCATTACAGCAGCACGTGCTCCTGCTTTATGAAGCCACCGGTCTATAAAAATACCAAATTGGGGGACTTGAAAAGATAGAATAATTTCTGTTTTATTTGTAATATACATTTTTACTAAAAATTATAACAAACCAAATAAAACAGCTTAATTTATGAAAAAGAAGAAGTTAGACTTAGAATCTCTGAAAGTGCAAAGTTTTGTAACGAACTTTCCTAATGACAACCAAAAAACTGTGAAAGGAGGGATATCTTATGATCCTAATGTTTCTGGTTGCGATATGTGTTTTGACGTTACCGTTACTGGTTGCACATTTATCACCTGCGCAGGTCCAGAAAATGGTTGCCCTTGATACCTAACTCTTAATAGCCAATTCACCACAAGCTATGGTATCACGTCAGCTTGTGGTTGGCTTCACCATTCTAATTCATTTAATCATTTCTCGAAAGCTACCAGGGCTTTTGCACTGTACGCGGGTTCTAAGCTTCATTTGACCCACAATAATTAATTAAAACATCAAGTAGAATACTAGAAAGGTCTCCCACCGACTGAAGATCTACCCACTCGACAGGGCCATGTATACCATGACCCTTGGGACCAATGATCACCGTATCGGCGCCATTCTGAGCAAACAAGGATGAATCTTCCCACCAGCCATGTCCGATAAAAGGAGTGATATGCCCAAGCACTTTGTTGGTGGCAGCCTGGGTGAGTTTGACGATCTCCTTTTCAGGAGCCACTTCGAAGGCGTCTCTATAAACCAACTTTCGCAGTTGATAGCGGAAATTAGGAACAGATTGTTCTAGCCTGTCTAAAACAGATCGTATCTCCCTTGTGATACTGTCCTCGGTTTCTTTGGGTAAGGTTCTCCGCTCATACTGAAGCGTACATTGATCAGCATAGATAAAGAGTTGTTTACCTCCTGCAATCTGTGGAATATGAAGTGAGGAATGGCCTAGATAAGGGTGTGGCGCTCGCTCTTGCAAGTGATTAGAAAGCTTGGATAACTCAAGCATTGCATGTCCCATGAGCATATTAGCATCGATGCCATCTTCAGGACTCCCGCCGTGCGCTTGTTTACCAAAGGTTTTGATCTCGAAATTGCCAAAGCCTCTATGCGCAATACAGATATCCAAACTGGTGGGCTCAGTTACGATAGCGGCATCCGTCTTGTATTTCTTGATTACATCTTCAGTGCCCAAGCTGGCGTACTCTTCATCAATTACAAAACTCAAATAGATATCTCCTTTAAGCTTAATACTCGCATCTTTCAAGGCCTTGACCGCTCCAAGCATAGCCGCAATGCTTCCTTTCATATCCTGGGACCCCCTACCATACAGCTTGCCATCCTCTATTCTAGCTCCAAAAGGGTCTTCCATGCCATCGACACCAACAGTATCCATATGGGCATTGAGCATGAGCGACTTCCCATGGCCCGAACCTTGGATAAAGCCGATAACATTGCTGCGGTCTCCATCCACGGCTTCTACTGAAGTTTCTACCCTTAATGCTTCTAGTTGACTGGCTATGTATTGTCCAATCTCCACTTCTCCTGGGCTGCCACTTACCAGGCTTGGGTTAATGGAGTTGATCTGTACCAGTTTACTAAGTGTATCGGTGATGAATGGCCGATCGATTGGTAGGTTCATGGTCGTTTGGTTGTAGTTGGTTGATGGTGAATCCAAAAGACCAAATATATAAAAACTTAGGGCTTGCTTTTCTAGCCTGAGCTATCGATGAATCCCTGAAAAAACCTGCCTCCCCCAACCTACCGGTTATCTTACTTCATGATGATGTAACATGCTGTAAAACGAATACTACTGAAAGATAAGCATCCGGTACTTGGTGAGATAAAACAGGTTTTTTCAGAAATTGAATCTGTAGACACCTGGCTCAGATCTATCAGTTTTGTACTTCAGGTTCCTCCTTTTGTTTCTTCTCCAGCACCATAGATGCCAATACGGTCAGTGATAACGTCAGTATAATGAAGGCCAGCGATATTTCAATAGGGATCTTAAACACATCCACCAGACACATTTTGATACCGACAAAGATCAATATGGCGGAAAGTCCATATTTGAGATAAGCAAAATATCTATCTATAGCAGCTACGGCAAAGTACAATGACCGTAAGCCTAAAATGGCAAATACATTGGAAGTGTAAACGATGAATGCATCATCTGAAATAGCCAGAATGGCCGGGATACTGTCCACGGCGAACACAAGGTCTGTCACTTCTATAAGGAGTACTACCAGGAACAAAGGTGTGGCCCAAAGCAACCCTTTTTCCCTGACGAAGAACTTATCCTCTCGAAAAGTCGGCGTGATCTTAAAGAATCGACGCGCCAATTTGACAACCGGGTTTTTGTCAGGCTCTATCTTGATATCATCGTCCTTGATGATCTTAATACCAGTAAATACCAGGAATCCGCCAAAAATATAAATTAACCAATGGAATGAATTGATCAATTCTACCCCTACCAGAATAAAACAAACGCGCATCACCAAAGCACCAAGAATACCCCAAAACAGTACCTTATGCTGATATTGAGGCGGCACATTAAAGAATGAAAAGATCAATATCATTACAAAGATATTGTCTACGCTCAAGGACTTTTCGATAACGTAGCCTGTAAAGAATTCAAAAGCCTTGTCCTGTCCGAACTGGTAATACACAAAGATGTTGAACAAGAAGGCCAGGAATACCCAAAAACAAGTCCATAATAGTGCCTGTTTGGCCGTGATCACTTTTGATTTTCTATTGAAAACCCCCAAATCCAGCGCTAGCATGAAGAGCACGGCTAGATTAAAACCAACCCATAAAGTAGTTTCGTTCATCTTTCTAATAAATAGTGTTACGACTAAAGCTAATAGTAATACTATTGTAAGGGGCAAAAAGTTTTGTTTAGGCATAAAAAATGTCAAAAAACATCTGAGCATATGATCAAATCGGTATAAGAAGCGTTTATGGGCCAATTTAAAGCCTAGTCTCAGATCAAGAATATGACCGGACTCCTCTGGTCTTAGGTTAAGCGCAGCGGCCCTAAGACCTTAAACCAGTTAAAGGAGATATACTATTGAAGATCAAAGAGCGCAAAGTATTGCGCTCTTATGGGGATCGTAGTGGAAGCTACGACGAGATCAGAGGGTGCCCAAAAATCGATTTTAATGTCATTTCGAATGGAGTGAGAAATCTTACTCCCTTGAAAATCAACACTTTAAATCGAGTAAGATTTCTCTCCTGACGCGTCGGGATCGGAAAGACAGCTTTAGAGACAGCATGTACGGCTATGACCAGGCCGAGGAGAGATAGCTCTAGTCAATACAAGAATTTGACTAACGGTTACACAAACCGTAGCAGTTGTTCTATTTTAGTCAACCTCAATCAAAGCGACTATACCATTTATTCCTAAGCTCATGTCAGTAGAAAAAGAAGAACCACTACGCAACAAAAGACTTGGTACTAAATCCGTTTGGGGCGGTGAATTAAAACCTACTTTTGAAGGTGTGACCCAAATGCCTGTAGTACATGGTGTTACTTATGCCTACAATGATATTGATCAATGGTATGAAGTGGCGCTAGGCCAGCGCGAAGGACACATCTATAGCCGCAATACCAATCCTACAGTGGCCCTGTTTGAGGAAAAAATGCGTATCCTGGAAAATGCGGAAGCGGCTACCAGTTTTTCTACAGGCATGGCTGCCATTAGTAACACCTTGTTCGCATTGCTATCTCCAAATGAAAGGGTAGTTTCCATTAAGGATACTTATGGCGGTACGAGCAAAATCTTCCTGGATGACTTACCGCGCTTCCATGTGGACGTCACACTTTGTGATACAACCAATCATGAGGCATTGGAAGGAGAGATTGGAAAAGGTTGTCGTTTGGTCTACCTGGAAACGCCGACCAACCCTACCGTTAAAGTGGTCGATTTGAAAAGGCTAATAGACGCTGCTCACCGAGTGGGTGCCATTGTAGTGGTTGACAACACTTTTGCCACACCGATTAACCAAAGTCCCCTTGCATTAGGGGCCGATTTGGTCTTGCATAGCGCTACCAAGTTTTTGGGCGGCCATTCGGATGCTATGGGCGGTGTTGTTTGCGGCAAGGCTGATTTAATCAAAAGGATATTCCACTTCAGGGAGATCAATGGTGCTACTTTGGATGCCAATTCTGCTTATCAATTGATCAAAGGCTTAAAAACGCTTGAGTTAAGAATAGAAAGACAGAATGATAATGCACTCAAGTTGGCTCAGTTCCTTCAAGAGCAACCGCAAATAGAACAGGTACATTATCCCGGTTTAGCTTCTCACTCCAGTCACGAAATTGCTAAACAACAAATGCACGGATTTGGTGGTGTATTGTCATTCTCTCTCAAAGGTGGATTTGAAAAGGTCAAGGCCATATTACCTCAGCTAAAGTTGGCCCACATGGCAGCTCACTTGGGTGGTTTGGAAACCATTGTGGGGCCTCCAAAAGTTACTAGTCATGTAGAAAATACAGAAGAGGAAAGAGCTCAACTAGGGATTCCTGAAGGATTGATCCGCTGCTCGGTAGGCATAGAGAACATTGAAGATATCATTGAGGATTTTCAGCAAGCGTTAAAGGAAGCTTAGATAGCCTTTCTTAAACGCTTATCATCTAGCATTCTTCAGCTTCCATATGCTGAAGTCCCCATTCACTCATGGCATCAATCACTGGAAAAAGGCTTTCTCCAAACTCGGTAAAAAAGTACTCTACCCTCGGCGGAATCTCGGGATAAATCTTTCGCTCCAGTATGCCATCTGCTTCCATTTCCCTTAGCTGTTTGGTCAGCATCTGTTTTGTAATGCCATCAACGCCTCGCTCTAAAACCCCAAAGCGATTAGCTCCTTTTCTGATCAGGTAAATAATAATCGGTTTCCATTTACCACCGATCATCTTCATACAAAAAGTAACGGGACAATCGGAGTTACCAATTTTTTTCTTTCTATCCTCCATTTGTAACTAACTCATTATCAGCATTAGTCATTTTTTTATGACTATAACACTTAATTATGACTACTTGACTTAATCAAACAAAGAAAGAAATTTTGATGTAGTTAATCAAGTCAAACTTTTTTATCAATGGCACTTTCAACAACAGAAAAAAACAACATTCAACTGGTATGGAACGGCATGGCGGCCATTCTGGAAACCAAAGACGAGGCAAAAGTAGAAGCATCATTCGCTGAAGATTTTATTCAGCACAATCCCTGGGCGCAAGATGGCATCGCGCACATCAAAGAGATGCTGGCATTTGGATTTGGCTACAAGCCCATCCGCTGGGTAGTTGATAATGACATTATGGCCTATCATGGCTATTATACCGCACCCAACCCATTGGGCGATCACCCTTTGCTTTGTGTGGATGCGTGGAGAATAGAGCATGGTAAAATACAAGAGCATTGGGATGGACTGGCGCCCTTACCGCAGGAGTTGCTCGAAAAAGCGGTAGCCGGTGCAGGGAATGGCGAGCTTGAAGTAAGCGACGAAACCAGAAAAGCCAATAAAGCGACGGTCAAAAGGTTCCTAGATCATGTGCTGAACAGAGGCCGTATCGATCAAATCAAAGCATTGGTGAGTGACGCTTATACATACCATCATGAAAGTGCGGGTGAGTTGAAGGGATATGAAGTGATAGAGAATTTCTTGAAAAGCCAAAATGACGGCAAAATGCTTCATGACAACAAGTTGCTGCTGGCTTCAGGGGATTTGGTAATGGCCCATTCGCATTACTTCGGAGAGAATGAACGTGTCGTTTTTGATTGGTTCAGATTAGAGCATGGAAAAATAGCAGAGCACTGGAGTGTAGAACAGCCTATCACACCACTGGAAGAGGTAGCTAACGAACACCCTCACTTTTAATTTAAGCCTATACCATAATACCTAATAAGATGACACATACATTCAAGTCAATTTTGATATTAGCGATCTCAGTTTTTTCACTAACTACCCAGGCACAAGATCGCAAGAAAGCATTTCACATGCTTAAAAAGCCAATAACACTAGCAGAGGTAAAGCAATATGCTTTAGGGGAGTGGGAAAGCATTTCTATCGAACTCAGACCAACCGAAGACCGCACCGGATCAGGCAAAATCCTTCCTACTTATTTGAAGAGGAACTTCAAATACATGGCAGGAGATAAGTTCATAGGCACCATAACACTATTTGCTGATAACTATGGTAAGCTTCCCCTGATGCAATTCGAGTTCAAAGGAAGGCTTAGCTGGGGAGGTGAACATCCCATCGCTAAAGGGGCATGGCAAGTAGACTATGTGCTGGATGAAGGCTTCGGCGTAACGCCTTTGAATGATCAGGCAGCAGCCATGCTCAATCAAGCGCTACCTCCCGGTATGCCGTCATTTGCCACCAACAAAAAGCAGGATATTCTTCAGAAAGCATTCCCGATGTTCAACATAGTAGAAGGGCAGGTGGTGTCCGATTACGATTTGATCTACTTCAGGAACGGCATGCTGTTTATGGGGGCAAAGCATGTCGATGGAACACCGTTCGATAAGCCTGAAAACCGACCTCACCAACTGCAAATCCCTTTGGCTAAAAAGTATTAAGCCGTAAAAAACAAACCTTCACCGGGCACTTGATCATTTTCGTGTCCTCCAAAAACCTTCATGAAATGAAACTCAATTTAAAAAAGTGGTGGTACATAGCACCAGCCTATCTCACACTATGGACGCTCGCATTCAGCATTTGGAATATTGCTGACGGGCAGGGCATGATGGAAGCTTTCGGTATCGATACGGGCGGGGCCAGTCAGTTTATCATGCTCAATTCTGCTGCACGATATGTGGCTATCGCTGTTGGTATGATAGTGGGCATCTGGGTCTTTAGAACTTACCATGCTATAATAACCGCATTGCTGATTCGCCTTACCATGGATTTACTTGATCTCTATTCAGGATTACAGGCGGGAATTATCCAGGATGCTAGTGGTGTGATCCAGTCGTTTCTCATGTTCATCATTCCTAATTTATTCGCTATTTACAGTCTCAACCGGCTGGTGAAGAAAAAGTCATCAGCAGTATGATTTTGAGGCACATGCATCTCTACAGACAGTTATAGCTTTGCTAAGGTGTTGATACGTCTCAGAGTTGGTTTTTATGACAGCAGCACCATTTCGGTTAAGAAGGATGGCAAGAACATACAGGAATAAGTGCTCTGCTATAGATAATACTATTTCTTATGTACACCTTTCTACCAAAAGGTACTATTGATTTCGGTTTTTATCAGCCTACCATCTCAACTTGACTTTGGGTAAACCTAACTCCCTTGAATGCTCTAAGTACCTTCTCTTCCGACAGCAACATAGCTTCGAAAGTACTCTTGCGTTCTATGTGAAGCCTTTCCAACACTTGCTCAATGTCTTCTTTTTCTATCCAATTGGTAATGGTATATCTTAACCCGGCATTTTGAATTGGAACACTTGGGAAAACGGATAAGCTCTGATAAAAACCCTGATCCATCAACTTTCTACCAATGCTAAAAGCGCTATCAGGATTACCAACAGGTATAAAGAAAATGGGTGTATTCGCTTCTCCGATGATAGGCAAATTCAATTGCCCTGCGATGGTTTTGAAGTAGTTGATTTTGTCATTGAGTTGGCCTTGTAGTTCCGGTAACTCATTACTCAGGTGTATGCTGGCCGAAGCGAGCGAAGCCCCGATCACAGAAGCAGGTAAGGGGCTAGAAAAAATGAGTGGCCCGGCACATGCTTTCACATAGTTCTTCTCTTCTTCGCTATGCAGGATCATAGCTCCTCCAAGCGAACCGAAGCTTTTTCCCAATGAGGTGATCAATGCCATACGCGGGTGGAGGGCGGCTTCTCCGAGCACATGCCCTACTCCCCTTTCTCCTGTCCAGCTCATGCCATGGGCATCGTCAAAATAGACATGGAGTTTTGGATGCTTTTCCAACAATTCCACCAGACCCTTTACCGGAGCACGATCGCCATACATGGAGTAAATACCATCAGCTAAATACCAGATATGTTCATGGTGATCTGAAAGTGCGATAACACGTTCTTCGAGCTTTTCGAGATTATTGTGGCGGATGGTTTCCAGTGGGCAGCCTTTCGCTTTCAGCAATTGGGCTGCTGTGGCCACGCTGTTATGTACTTGATGGTCGAGCAACACAGCGTCTTTATCGCCAACTAAAAGAGGGAGCCAACCAACATGCCCCAATGAAGTAGTCGTACTCACCAAACATGGATAACCGAACAGTTCTTCAAGCACCTGCTCCAATTCATCCAAATAACTCATTTGTATAAAAGAGCGTGAAGTAGGAAAGGAAGTCCCATATCGCTCTGCTCCTTCTTTGGCACCCTCGATGACCCTTTCATCAAGAGCCAGTCCCAAATAATTGCAAGAAGCAAAATTGATCGTTTTCTTTCCATTAAGCATCAGGTAGCGTCCATTGAAAGATTGGTCATCGGCATTCAAATGCGCTACTTTCAAGGTCTTTGCCTTACGAGCAATTTCTTCAATTTGCGATACCCTGAGATCTTGTTTATTCTGGGTCATTGATTCAGTAATTAGGTTTTAATAAGGTATATCTATAATTCGGCAATAGCAGGTCTGTATCCAAATAGCCATTTTGGCCAAATACATTTTTCGTATTTGTCATTATAATCGAGAAAAGTAACCCATTAGAATTTTGATATCTTTTCTACTTATAAAAAAACAAACCGATTGACTGTTTCAAGGTTCGAAGCGAAGTCAAAAAACAACCAAATCCGGAAGAGTGGCAGCTTTGATATCCGCAGCACTTCGTTCTACATCGCAAACATTTAGAAACCATTTATCAAAGCATGCCGATGACTGAAGTCATCCTATCCACTTAGGTATATTTAATAAATACTTAACCTGTCATTTTTTAAGTGCGGAAAAATAGTTTTTACCTTCCTAGATAATTCATTAAATCAACTCCCAGGGAAATGAATTCAGTGAAAGATACAGATGTGGATCTGATAGAATCTATCAGAGATTCTTCTGACAGTGCGCTGGAAAAATTACTGAAACGTCATTACACCTCACTCTACCATTTTTCATTCCAATTCCTGAAATCCAAAGATCTCGCGGATGAAGCCGTTTTTGAAACATTTATTGCAATTTGGGAGCATCGAAAATCTTTACCGCGTCTGAGTAATGTAAAGGCTTATCTTTTTAAAACGACCAAATACAAAGCTTTGAACATCCTCAAGAAGGAACAAGGCGCGATCTTCCTGTCTAAGGATGACGAAAATCAACCTTGTGCAGCCAGTGATATAGAACGTAAAGTCATTGCCCAAGAAACGTTTTCAGCAATTGATCGGGTTATAGCAAAGATGCCGAAGCAGAGGCAACTCATTTTCAGGCTCAATAGAATAGAGGGTTTGAAATACAAGGAAATCGCTGATCTACTCGATATCTCAATCAATACCGTGCAAAATCAAATGGTCAACGCCGTCAAATTCTTACATGACAATTGCCCAGATCACCGGCAGCATCGTTGATCATGTTGACTTCATAGATATTTAACAAATGCTTAATGTAATGCGATAGTAGCTTTTTGCTGATGACATTGTCTGCATAGTAACAAAGTCGAATCATGCAAGAAGAAGAATTCTGGACATTACTGTCACTCTATTTATCCAAAGAGGCATCTTTAGAACAAAATGAGCGGCTCACTCAATACCTTGAAGCGGACGAAAAGTATCGTCACTATTTTGATAAAACCATCGAGGCTTGGAACACTAAACCTAGCTCTGTATTGGACCATAGCGATGTAGCTGGAAGAATAAGAAGTGCTATTGACAAAAGTGAATCCACCCCTATTTACGAAATTGAAACGCGTAATACTAATAGAATAGCATACCGTTTAGTAGCTGCGTTGCTGCTTTTGGTCTCCATAGGTTTCCTGATTTGGTCATCACTTTCTGTCAAAATAAAAACGATAGAAGTAACGGCAGACAGAGGTCAATATAAGGAGTTGATCATGTCAGATGGGACTAAGGTATGGCTTAATGCGGGGAGTCACCTCCGATATAAGACTGATTTTGGTAAGCAAGCTCGTCTTGTGGACTTATCAGGTGAGGCATTTTTTGACGTATCCCGCAATGAGCAAATTCCCTTTATCATTAAGACTGACAGCCTGTATACCCAGGTTTTGGGTACAAGT
Organism: Bacteroidota bacterium; assembly: GCA_039819065.1. Taxonomy (GTDB): domain Bacteria; phylum Bacteroidota; class Bacteroidia; order Cytophagales; family Cyclobacteriaceae; genus JBCBSS01. The sequence goes on along the minus strand of JBCBSS010000140.1, from coordinate 8,185 downwards.
TTTAACGTAAAGGCTTACCCTACAGAGAAAATTCACCATGTGAGTGTATTGGAAGGAAGTGTTAAAATTTATGCGCAGGATGAAATGTCAAAAGCCATTCATCTGTCTCCCGGTGAACGAGGCAGATATGACAAAGTAACTAACAGGCTCAGCAAAGAAATGGTGGAGGACATATCGAATGACACCGCTTGGCGCAAGGGTATATTGATCTTTGACAATATCACTTTAGAAGAAGTCAAAACGATATTGGAGCGCAAATTCAATGTAAAAATCATATTAGAGGAGGGCGTAAGTCGGTGTCTCATCAAAGGCAGGTTCGAGGAAAGCGCCCTTCCTGCCATACTGAATATGATCTGTACTTCACTAGATGCCAAATACACCGTTGACCAGCAAAAAACTATTCACATAGCAGGTCCGGGGTGTTGATAATGACAGACAAAAAAGGAATTGACCATAAACCAAGTGCCTATGAAATAAAAAAAACCGACAGTATGGGGATACTGCCGGTCAAAAAACCAAATGATTTTTTACACACTAATTATGCTTTAAAAATGACCAAACAAATACTGAAAACCAAACAATTAGTTCTCATCATGAGATCTACTGTACTAGCCTTAGTAGTGCTCATTATCGTGGCTGGTTCCGTTACAGCTACGGAATCTGTAGGCCAAAACCTGGTCCTGAAAAAAGAGATCACGCTGAACGTTCAAAACTTGGCTATTGAAGACATCTTGACAAAAATTGAAAAGCAAGCTGATATTATCTTTGTCTATAGCAAGAGTAAAATCACTCTTGATCAAAAGGTAAATAAGCAATATGCGAGTCAACCTTTGAAAAAGGTACTAGATGATCTCTTGCCGGATGATGTCACATACGGTTCTGTGAAGAACAAGATCATATTGAAAAAGAGTACGCGCAAAACCGCACGTCCGAACTCAAAAGAGACAGAGCTTGGGGCGGTAGAAGGCACCATTACTGATGCGAACAATAATATTCTGCCTTTCGCCAGTGTGATGATCAAAGGATTGGATAAGGGTACAATAACCGGTGCAGACGGGAGATTTTCAATGAGACTGCCCGAGGGTAGTTTTATTCTACTGGTACAATATCTAGGATACAATGACCAGGAAGTAATGGTCAATATTGTAGGAGGACAAACCACCTTAATGGACGTGGCTTTAGTCGAAAATGTCTCAGAACTTGAGGGTGTAACCGTCTACGGGATACTCACACGTGGTCAGGCCAAAGCACTCAACAATCAAAAGTCAGCCTTGAATATCAAAAATGTAGTGGACAATGAGCAATTTCTACGCTACCCGGATGTAAGTGCCGCAGAAACGGTACAGCGTCTGCCAGGTGTGTCCATCACACGTGACCAGGGGGAAGGAGAGTTCGTTCAGATCCGTGGTGTTTCGGAACAGTTCAACGCGCTGACGATCAATGGGCAGCGCATGCCTAGTATAGAACCAGATGCTGGTCGTGCTGTAGGCTTGGATTTAGTACAATCATATTTGATACAAACCATTACTGTAACTAAAGCACTAACACCAGATCTCGATGCCGATGCGCTCGGCGGTATGGTAGATTTTAAGCTCCGGGAAGCCTCGAATGAGCCAGAACTTGAGTTATATGCAGGATATGGGTTTAATCAACAAGAGTCTGAAATACGAACATTCGGAAGAGATATTGTCTCTTTCTCCGGGGTAGCGTCGAAGCGATTTGCCAACGGAAAGTTCGGTGCGCTTATATCTGGCAGCTATTTCAACACAGATCGCGGTTCTGTTTTCAACTCTCAAAGATTTGAGAATATCGCCGAAAACATACTTTCCAGAAGAAGAACGACCGATTACGACGTAAATAGGGAACGATATGGCCTAGTCGGAAACTTCGATTTCAAACTTAGCCCTAAACATAAGTGGATACTGACTACTAACTATAATAGCTATGTAGATGACGAGATCAGAAGGCAAGCGATATTCAATTTACCGGGTAGGGAGGAACGCAGAACGCGAAACAGAGTTGAAGATCAACAACTGCAGTTCTATCAATTATTAGGGGAGCATAAAGTGGGCAGAGTGGAGTTTGACTATTTCGGATCTTATGCCAAAGGGAGCGAAGATCTTCCGGATAGAACAGAATGGCGATTCAGGGATGATAACCCTTTTTTAGACAACCTAACGCGTGAAGAACAGGCTAACCTTAACACACAAAGTGCTTTTGACTTGGACGAACCTTTAGGTTTTAACAGCTTACGCTTTGATCCAAGGTTTACGGAGGAGACCAATTCTACCGGTGGTTTCAACATGAATTTCCCTCTTAAGCTGGAAGGTAAATCGACAATGAAGTTTGGAGTGAAATACCGTGAATTGAACCGCGACTTTCGAGAAGCTGACCTCAGGCCTGGTTTTGTAGATGAAAGCCAGGAACCGTCTGTACAAAGTGGGCAATTCGGCTTTGCTGATGTACACTTTAACCAGGCTTTGGTAGAACAACTTAACCTTGATGAATCATCCTCAGATGTTGATTTCATTAACAGTGGACAAAGTTATCAGGCCTCTGAAGGTGTGTTTGCTGGCTACATCATGAATACTACGAACTGGACTGGTAAGTTCAGCTCTTTGGCAGGTGTGAGGGTCGAACGAACATCTACAGATTATACACTGGTGCAAGATCAAACAGAGGGCGGACGGGTCTATACCAACTTTTTACCTTCGGTTCACCTCACCTATCGATTCAACAACAAAAGCCAATTACGGGCCGCCTATTCTTCTGGTTTGAGTCGACCTAATTATACCGACTTAGTACCTGCTTCAAGATTCGGTGATGATAGCGATTTTGAAGGCAACCCGGACCTCAGACCCGTGACAGCACAGAGTTACGACCTGATGTTCGAGCATTATTCGAATCGCCTGGGCGTATTTACTTTCGGCGTGTTTGCCAAGGACTTGAATAACTTCATCGTACGGGAGCAAATTGGTACCAACCCAGACACTGGGCTACCCATAGAAAGCCTCACCAATGGCGGCGAGGGAAGTGTTTTTGGCTTTGAGACTTCCATCAATCAAAGCTTATCTATTCTGAAAATGCCTATGTTGAAATGGATCAGCGTCAATGCCAATTATACCTTTACTGATACTCAGGCTGATTTTGGTGATGACAGGGATGCACTGCCATTGGCCAATAGCCCCAGGCATATAGGGAATTTATCACTGCTCTATGACAATCCGAAAATTGGTTTATCGGCTGTCATAGGAGGAGTCTATCGCCATTTTATATTTAACAAGTTTGAAGATGCTGATGGCGATGACATCAACGAGAACATTTGGCTCGATCAGACTTTTCACCTTGACTTTTCTGTAGCCTATAAGATAAATGATCAATTCAGCCTAAGGCTGCAAATGAATAATCTCACTAATGAGTCAAACACCGAGGTCAATGGCCGACCTTCAGACCAGTTTTCCAGGATTCATGAAACAGAAAGTTATGGTTTTTGGGGCCTGTTAGGCATAGAATTCCATTTGTAACAGTTGAAGAGGCTGTCTTAAAAGTACTTGGCTCAGAGACGTTATTAAGTTCAAAATAACAGCTTTTAAGGCAGCCTTAATTATAGAACCTTAACATGAAAAAGATCATTTTTTTTGCCACGGCCTGGCTTCTAACTGGGGCACTTAGTGCACAAAATAGCCGACAACTAAAGCAGTTTGAAGTAGATGAGGCCAGGCAAGGTGTTGCTGTATCCGAGGATTATTTTTTCGTGATCAATAATAGCGCTATTACCAAGCACCAGAAGGTTGATGGTAAAAAGGTAGGGGTATGGGAAGGGTCGGATAAGGGAGTAGTTCACCTCAACAGCGGCGTAATCATTGATGGGAAATTGTATTGTGCTAATTCGAACTACCCTGAATCGCCGATGGCCAGCTCTATAGAGGTTTTTGACCCAGAAAGCATGACTCACATTGATTCACACAGTTTCGGCATCTACGTGGGTTCTGCTACCTGGATAGATCGGTATCAGGGGCATTGGTACGTTGCTTTTGCACACTATACAGGCCGTGGAAGCACGGAGGGCAAGGACAATAACTGGACTACGCTCATCAAATTTGATGAGCATTGGCAACGAATGGAGTCCTGGTTATTTCCTAAGGCTTTGATAGAGAAGTTCGCAGGGAGAAGTAACTCCGGAGGCTTCATAGACGCCAATGGATTGATATATTGTACAGGGCATGATGCGCCAGAGTTGTACGTACTTAAGCTGCCAGAAATCGGATACACATTGAATTGGACAGATACCATTCCCATCAACATACACGGACAGGGCATTGCTATCGACAAATCGCTAAAAAGAAAGACCATTTACGGTATTATCAAAAGTGATAACACCGTCACCATTACACAAATAGACTAGCATCACTTTCATTGCAAATTCCGGCCGTCTCATATCAGGTAGGGTGGTGGAACTATGCATTTTTTTTAAACCGATTTTATGACCATGAAGGCGAATATGCCTCATTTAATCGCTTAGACAATTCTAGCAGTAAGTCTACTCATCTCTAAGTGTGACGACTCCATTCAGATTACACCGACTGAAGCGTCACTTGAGTTTTAATTTCTTAATCAGCTTTTCTACCGTCAGCCCTTGGGCTATAATTGAGAATATGACGATTACGTAGGTCATGACCAGAAATAGGTCTCGCCCCATTTCATCTGTAAGCCCAAGCGCTAAAGCAATGGATATGGCACCTCGAAGACCGCCCCATGTCATGATAAGGGCAGTGTTGGGTACAAAATCGAGTTTTTTCCTGAATATACTTACTGGGCCTAGCAGGGAGACATACCTGCACAAAAGCGTTACCGGAATGGCAACCACGCCCACCAGAATGTAGGTCGCATTAAAATCAATGACTAATAACTCCATACCGATCAGTACAAATAGTATAGCGTTCAACAGCATATCAATGAGCTCCCAAAACTTATCTACATATCTTTCAGTAATGTCCGACATGGCTATTTCCCTGGTCTTTGTACCTCCAATAATTAGTCCTGCCACGACCATAGCCAGTGGTGCAGAAACATGAAGATAGGTGGCTACTACTGTTCCCGACATTACCGTAGCTAAGGAAATAATGACTTCAATGTTGTAGTCATCTATCGTTTTCATCAACCGGTAAGTACCCCAGCCTAGAAAGGCACCAAGCGCTACTCCTCCAAAGACTTCTACCACAAAAAGCTTAAGTACACTACCTGCGGAAAATGTTGCTTCCGGATCACTGGCTAGGCCGAAAATGGTGAGAAAGATCACCACACCAACTCCGTCGTTGAAGAGTGACTCACCTACAATCTTGATTTCAAGCTTTTTAGGGGCACCTGCTTTTTTAAGGATCCCCAGAACAGCTATAGGATCAGTAGGGGTGATTAAGGCACCGAACAGCAGGCAATAAATGAACTTGATCTCAAGCCCAAAGGCTAATAGCAGGTAATAAGTAGATGCACCAATTAAGAAAGTAGAAACCAACACACCAAAGGTGGCAAACACCAAAACGGGCCAGCGCTGCTCGGTCAACTTTTGTACGTCAGTATGAAGTGCACCTGCGAAAAGTAGAAAGCTGAGCATGATATCAAGCAGTACTACTTTGAAGTCAATTTTAGCAATGATAAACCGTTCAGCCTCTAGGAGTGTGTCATCAAAATAGCTCAAGACGAAGACACCTAATGTAAACAGGATGGTAATGGTGGTAAGACCAATGGTGTTAGGCAGTCTAAAAAACCTGACGTTCCAATAACCGAATAAGGCAGATATAAAAACTAAAATACTGGCAATTACGAAGTAGTCCATCAGCAGCGTATAGGTTGGTTATTTTGAGCAGAAAATTAAGTCTTTCGAAGCAATAAATACAGGTAATTTTTTACGGACTGGTAGTTATTGTAGGCCTTCGGTTTAAGAGGACTTGGACAGCCAATGATCAGCCCAATCCATCACCTGTTGATAAAATATTTTTTTGTAATAGATTATCAAATCCATGGAAAAGTAGAGAGGTTAGTCGGTGCTTAAATATAAATTTATGTTTCAGTAGCTGACTAAATAGAAAACATGCCCGAACGTCCCAGAATTATTGGCAAAACCAAACGGGGTAAAACTCTACCAAAATCGACTCGACCCAAAAACGATATTACTGTTTCCGATACCCAAAAGTTCTTTGATGATCTTAACTTGGTGTACGCCCCTCAAATAGTGTTTGCTGATAACTGCAGGCATTTGCAAAACATATCCATAGATGACCTTCCATTCTACCATGAAGACCCTGACAAATATGATCAATTGAGTGAAAAATATGGTCATCTGATTGGCCGCAGCTATGTAGCGCCGGGTGTGATAAAGTTTATTTCGCATGAGGTTGGCTATGGTTATTTTGCTACGGAGGGTGTTTCTAAAGATGAATTTGTGGGTGAATACACAGGTCTGATACAATACAGAAATGAAGTTGAAAACAGTGCTTACGCATGGAGTTACCCTAAAGGAGGTGATTTTCAGGAATCATTGCCAGAAAAGATATCATTGAATGCTGCCATTTATGGCAACGAAATGCGATTTGTCAACCATAGCGACAGGCCTTCTCTAAGAACAGAGCGGGTTTTTCATGGTGGCAACTGGCACGTCGTCTTTATAGCCAAGAGAGATATTCAAGCAGGGGAAGAGTTTCGGGTGAGCTATGGGCAGCGATATTGGAGAAAAAGAAAGAAGCTTAGCTGGTAAATAGCACTACTCCCTTCCTATTTTCATTTTGAGATTGTAGACCGTGTCTTGCCGATAGCATTGAACGGTATTAATCCCATAACCAGTTCGCCCATCTAAAGCTTTGATCTGGTTGAAATCCTTGAGGATGTTAAGCACACATTTCAAATGGGGTGTATTTTTCAGCAAAGCCCAGTTTCGGATCTCCCCGGGTTGCTTTATGCAGACGTCTTCATCGGCCTCTCTCAGCATTTTCTCCAGTTCCTTGATGGTATCGATATTGGTGACATTATTAATGTAGAATGTTTCAGGAAAGGTATCCGGTAGGTATTGCACCTTTTCTTCTTCTCCCAAAACCCTTAACCACTGGCTGAAAAACACATCGCTGGTATAGTAAGGCTTCCATGGAGGACGGTAGAGGTCTATAAGCACGACCTCTTTTTCTCCGAAGTAGTTGATAAAGCTGGTATGCTCGAAAAGAAAGGGTGGATAATCACCTGTGGCCAGGTAGGCTGCCCATATAGAAGGAATATGTTCTTTTCCTTTAAAATATATGTGGGCCTCTTCCAGTTCTTTTGGATCGGTAAGCTGTGCGCCTGTTTCTTCTACCCTGATCAGCGCAGGCAAATGATCCAGGTAAGGGTCCATAGTCAGCGCAACCGTAGTGAGATCTTCTTCGTCACATATTGCCATTTCACAAGACAGCCCTTCTTTTTGGTACGCATGAATACGCTTATTGATGTTATCATAAATGTCAATTGAGTGCTCTCCACCGCGCCTTACTTCACCGGGCACACCCTGCTTTCCATTAATTTGTTGAAGTCCGACTGGGGGTGCAAAACTGTATCGTTTGTTTGTCATGCGTATTCTTCAACTGTATTGGCTTATCAAATAAGCTTATTTAAGTACTTCTCAATAATGCGATTTTTATTTATGCCTCTTCTTACTTCAAATCGGTTTCTTCCTCTTATGAGATCTTACTTCTTGTTATCGTTATTGTTGTTATTGTTGTTATTGTTGTTATTGTTTTGCGCGTTACTCAAAGCATCCTTTTTGGTTTTCTTTCCTTTCGTTTTGCCTTTGATATTAACTTTGGGTTTATCGGTAAAGAATTCCAATGCTTGTTTAAGACTAAGGCTTGAATTCAACTTGGCTGTACTACTCTGACGTGGCAGAAGGAATGATTGACTACCTACACTTGAAACACTGCTTTTTGTGCCAAGAAATGTACTAACTGCTTTACTGAATGGGGTCGCAGATCGATGCTCTACAACAAAAGCTAAATTATCATTTCTTTTATACACTGGAGACAGCTTGTTTGCTACGGTATGCAGCTTGTTAAGCGGTGAATCCTTATCAGTATCTGGTGTAATCCTGTCTGCTGGTAGGCTTTCATCTATGTCAGGCTTCATCTGTGTTTTTACATCAAACATGCTAAGGAACAGTTTGATGTAA
>JBCBSS010000139.1:0-22117 GCA_039819065.1 Bacteroidota bacterium | reverse complement strand
CGAAAAGATACAATATAGGTTTTTGCATTTGTAAAGCCAACCTGTTTCCCAATATCGACGGGGAAGTGGCTGTATTCTCCCACTCTTCTACCAATTTCCAGTCTTTTTGTAGAGAAGGTGGTATATAGAAATGGACATTCTTTCCTTCGTTAAAGTGTTTCAAAAACCCTTGTAACATCAACCGGTTAAATCGAATAGAGATTTTTTGTATGATCCCGGAATGATCTTCGGCCTTGCTGAAACCACCGATTATAAGCTTAGTGAACTTCAAAACAATGAGGTCCTTAAGGCTATGATTATTCTCAACACCGATCATTGGGGCGATATCCTTGCCTATGGCTTCGCTCACATCTTGTACGAAATACCATATCATGTACTCGGGTACGCTATCGAAAAGATTACCGGGGACTGCGTATTTCAAGAAGGCGATACACGAATTAGTCAATTCCTTTCCCCAATCAGAAGCTTCTGCCTGATGGCTCATGATAGCTATACCTAAGTTCCAGCCATCTTCATACGTAGTGGGAATGAGGTCTCTATCTACACCCATCATAGTACCGATGATCTCCCAACAGTGCATATAAGCATTCTGTTCTTCGGTGGTTAATGAGATATTGAGTTGTTCTAGTCCCTTTAGAATGAGCGCAGCGAAAGACATAAGCGTACCTGCCATGTCTTCTTGGTTGATAGGTTCACCATAGGTAGCCGTATCCCAGCCTTCTTTGTTAAACTTAGGGTTCTTCAGGAAGTATCGGATCGAGGCATGTATGAGTCTCACTTTTTGCATAGTGACAATTCCTTTACCTTCCGAGCTCAACCCTCCCGGCATCATAGCATTGACAATCATCTGAGCCGTTTCCATCAGCCTTCTAGCCAATGGATCAATTGAACCATTCTGTTCGGAAAGGCGCCCTGTCATGAAAAGCACTTTGGCGCCTTTACTACAAGCATAGCATAAGGGCAAAGATTTGACGTTCAATAACATGGAGATCTCTGGTCCGTAAGTACCGAAAACGCGTTCCCCTATCTTGATTTTACCTTGATCTGCCCAGTCGGGAAGCTGACTTGTAGCTTGAAAATACTTATTAACTGCCGCGCTTACTTCGGTGGGGAGGTCACTGAAGATATCAGCTGAGTAGCTGTCATTCCTCACCAGTTTGTAGAATACTTCATTGATCTTTTCTTCGTAACCGGAGGTAATGATATCGGCTACAGTTTGATCAGCAAGAGGATCGGTCAACTTGCGCTTCGCTTCAAGCATTTCCACTGACCAGTGGTTCGATCCACCAACAGCATTATCTGACGGCATATAAGTTTTGGTTGATTGGTTAGTGATAATTGACTGCAAAAAATACAAAAGATGCCCATCAGTATCGTAGAAAATCGATTAAAAAGTCAATATGCTTATATGAATCTCTTTAAAAGATGTCTTTAGAATTTCATTTATCTTAAGTTCTAGCTTTAATGTTACCAGACTATGCGACTAAATAATTATCTTATACTAGACCTTGTAGACTGAGGCGATGGTATGATTTATTCACTCTATGAATTTGGAGCTTAAAGTTTTACACCGATCCAAATAAAACAAAAATGAAAAATGTACTCATCTGTATAGACTTCACTGAGAGAACAGAATGGTTCATTCATAAAGCCATTTCTTTAGTGAAACCTCGATCCCCTAAACTCTGGTTGCTACACGTAGCTGCACCGGAACCGGACTTCGTGGGATATGACGTCGGCCCACAATATGAAAGGGACTTCCGAGCCGAAACATTAAGAACCGAGCATAGAATGCTTCAGGAATACTCAAATCGGTTGAAAGATGAGGGTTTTAAGGCAGAAGGCTTACTGATAGCAGGCCCAACTTTGGACATTATTCTGGAAGAATCGAAAAAACTACATATTGATCTTATCATAGCCGGGCGTCAGGAGCATGGTTTTCTCCACAAGTTATTCTTTGACAGTACTTCCACAGGGATTATCCGAAGATCGGATATTCCAGTACTGATGATTCCTTTGGATATGAATTAAAAGGAATCGTAGATCATTAGCCAGTGATTTTAAAAATGCCGTCAATAACCAATATGATCAGTTAATTGCTATTCAATGACCCTCATGCTGAACACAGCTGAGTTTTGGTTAATGTCGAACGCACATTCACAGTGTTACTTTTCAGGTCTATCTCAAACCAAGCTCCCTTTCCACTATAGGTCTGGTTTGCCTAGATGAATTCATGGCTTAATCAGGAAATTTTGATTGTCGATTGAGATTCTTATAAATTCACATCAAGCTCGATTCAACCCTTATATGCATATAAAATATACGGCTTACACCTTGTTATGTGTATTGCTTTTGGCCACGTGCAAGCCTACCAACCAAACTCAAAGAGAAATGGACAACTCACAATTCGAGTTCAATGGTGACTGGACCTACGAAATAAACCTACCTTCTTTTGCCGGTCTTCAAAGCCGTAAAGGAGCATATACCTCTCGTGATCAGGTTGCGCCAAGTGATGGTACGATTAACCTGGAAATAGAAGACGACCTGTCTGAGAACCCGGACCCATACCCGGAGCAAATGGCCACCGTTGAATACATTCTTAATAACCATCAACAGATTTATAATCAAATCATATCGCGTACACTCGAGGAAATGCCTGAGATCAAGGAAATCTATGGTTTGGACAACGAGTCAGCATACCAAAATTTGAATGAAGAAAAGATAAAGTCATTGATAGGCGTAAGTTATATCTGGATAAGATTGCCAGAAAAAGACGGTTTTGCCTATTTCGATGTAATTGGAGGCAGTAACTGGGACGAGGAGCACGGACTAAATATCTTAATGCATAAGGATAGGGTGGTTTCCTATGGCATCATTGACGGGAGTTCATACTGGGATGCTGTTGAAGACAGCGGTAAGGAGGCACCAAACGAATACCACCGACCTAAAGGAACACCACCGAGAAAATATAAGCCTCATCCAAAATACAATAAGCTAAAACCTTCTCACGCTTCAGCCAACGAATCCTTTGAAATAGATCTTATTTCCGGAGGTCACAATACCATCTTTAAAGACTTGGTCAAAAAAGGAGAAATCGATATCAACGGAGAGTGGAAGAGTCAAAGCAGGAGTTACCTTGAAATGGCTTGCTGGTACAGTAACAATGAACTGGTAGCTTATCTGTTAGAAAAAGGGGCAGATGTACGTTATGCTATGCACCAGTGCGTACAATACAACGAAAATCAGGAAGGTCTTAAGTTATTGTTAAAATACGGTGCGGACGTTAACCAAAAAGACAATGGAGGAAGGACTGCTTTGGAATTGGAGGTCGGAGAGCTAGTGAAAGCATATAACAGCTTTGGCCAAATGCGTAATTATGAAAATCAGGATTTGAAAGGTCAGGAAGAACGTATTGAGAAGAGTAAAGAAAAAGTCGCTTTTCTGATATCAAAAGGAGCTGACCCCTACATAGCAGATGAGTATGGAGATTCTTGCTTTACCAAAGGAAGAAATCTTCCGGAAGATCTAGACCAAGCGTTGAGAGAGTTTTTAGAGAAGGAGCGAAAGGCATATCTCGACGGTAATCATTAAACAATTGATAACAACTTCATGCACGCTATCCAGTAACGAAAGCTGTATCTTAAACAGGCATAACCAAACGGCCTGTCATGAAGCAAACTATCGAGATCATTCCCCTTTTGAACCTCGCATTGGCTTTCCTGCCGGTGGGCGCAGTACTTATCATTCTCTGGAGGTGGCAAATCGGCATCAAGCAATCGGTTTTTGCCGTAATGCGTATGCTCATTCAACTGCTGCTGATCGGTTATGTGTTGGCCTATATTTTTGAGGCAAATAATGCGTGGATCGTCATTGCGGTACTGACAGTGATGCTGGTTTCTTCCAGTTGGATCTCACTCAGAACTGTAACGCTGCCCAAAAAACAACTTCTGATAAAGTCATTCCTAGCTATCTGTGCGGGTGGCGCCTCAGTGCTTGTATTGATTACCCAAGGCGTACTCTATCTGCAACCTTGGTTTTTGCCAAGTTATATGGTGCCTCTGGCCGGGATGATATTTGCCAATGCAATGAATAGCATCAGTTTGGCAGGTGAGAGGCTTCAATCCGAGATTGATAAAGGGCAGCTGTACCAGGAGGCACGAATTGTAGCCCTCAAAGCTTCACTCATACCTATTACCAACTCACTTTTTGCTGTCGGGCTTGTTTCCTTACCGGGCATGATGACCGGGCAGATACTCTCCGGAGTTTCACCCTTCATTGCCGCACGCTATCAGATTATGGTGATGTGTATGACCTTTGGCTCGGCTGGCGTATCATCGGCCGTGTTCTTGATTTTGACCAAGCGTGATTTTGAAAATCAATCCGCTTTGCAGCAATCTTGATCTCTAATAAGACACCTCAGTTTATAATTGTTTACTTTAGCCATCGTCAATCAAGCCTCTACCGACCTTCTAACCCAAAAACACAATGGCTATGAGTTGGGAAGTTATGCTCATCAAAACATCAAGATCAGAAAGCCTAGAGGCACTGTATGACACGAGTTGCTACGAAACTGTCGGTTTTACCATCGTTTTGGAGCATTCCTTTGAAACTCAAGTTGGAGATGGAAACCGCTGTAAAATAGAAGGAAAAGGATTTACAATTAGCTATCAAACACTTTCAAAGCCATCTAATAATCTTAGACTGTATCTAGAAGGAGAACAAGCCATCTATCCTTTAATCGATTTGTGCATAAAAGAAGGGTGGTACATATTTGATGTGACTATGGGAAACTTCATTCAATTCGATAAGCCAGAACGCAATGGCTATCACATCAGCAGTTTTAAAGATGGCAAACCAATCAACCCGCAAGAGCAGAGTTGGTTAACCAAGACGCTTTACAAGATCAGTCGATGGTTTTCTTGATTTGGTCATCGTCAATGCCAATCGAAGTTGGGAAGCGATATTCGGCACTTAAACAACCAGATTCGGCAATTGAGTCAAAACCTCTTAACACTAAGGCACTAGAATACGTTATTGACATTTCTTACAAACCTTTCAACCCAATGAAAATCATCATCTTTGGCGCTACCGGAACTGGCAAAACCACTTTGGCCAAAGGGCTGAGCCATCAGTTCGGATGGCATCATCTAGATTCTGACGATTACTATTGGAAGAAAACCGATCCGCCATATACACATAAGGTTCCCTATCTAGATCGGGTTCAACGCCTCTGTCATGATTTCCTAGCCCAAGACAATGTCGTCATCAGTGGCAATATGGTCAGCTGGGGAGCCAGTTGGATTGACGCCTTTGATCTGGGTGTTTTCTTATGGTTGCCACCTGAAATCAGAATGAAAAGACTACGTGAAAGAGAGGAGAAAAGGTACCAGCACAGTCTAGACCATGATGAGAGGATTAAAGCGGTTTCCAAGGCATTTTTGGAATGGGCAGCGACCTATGACGATGAGACGGCTGTCAATGATGGAATCAACAAGCATCGCGGGTGGATTACAAAACTGAAGTTCCCTATTCTGGAAATAAAAGATGATACTACCACTACAGAACGTATCATGCGAATTGCATCAGCTCTGGAAATGATTGATATCCGTAAGAAAGCCCACTAAACTCGTTAGATCAGAACGTCGGTGACAATTGCTTCATAATCTGCAGTTAAAAAGGTTATTTGGCTAGTACGAGTGCGGCTGGCTGCCAAAATTCCGGGCCAGTGAGGGGGTGTGGGCTGAAGGTTAAATTTTGGCTTGATTTTTCTTTGCTTGTCCTGACAAGTCGGGATGAAGGCTAGTTGACAATCAAGGTACCCAAGTTTTATTTGGTTGTATGATGAATATCAAATGTGTAAAACCTCGAGAACTCAATAAGAGTGAAAATTTCGGGATTCAAAATCCATCATAGAATGCCCAGTAAGCACTTTACAAGAATTTAAATGTGGTTTTTTACTAAAGAATAATTGTTAAGTGAACCCTAATTATACTGCATATACCACAAATGGAGTTAGCCTAACTAATCAATTCAATATTACGTTTAGATCGGAGCCACTATCGAAACGCGCAATGCTAAGCTTTATGGATTTGAGCATTGTTTTCATATCATCATGGTCGAACCCGTAATGTGCCAGGAATCCTTCTATATGGTATTTCTCAATTCTGTCTACGTAAAGCGGTAAATTCTGAACTTCGACGAAGCTCAGCTTTTGCCCGGATCCAAGGTATCGTTTAACCTGCTCTTTGTCTTGAAGAATATGCTTCTTGACAAATTGGTAATCCTTCAATATTTCAGGAGCTAATGCCGCGCGTTGGCCATCTCGCTCTAGAAATAACTTTTTGTCCGTTATTCTGATTTCAGAAGGGTCATAATCCTGATAATTCATGGCAGCATAGACCACCCCAGCCTTATAGGATTCGTCAAATGAGATATCAACTTTTCCTTCAGAAACTACATCAGCTACTATGGGAGAAAAGAGCACTCGATCATTCAGTGCGAAATCAATTTGTTTACCGCGATTTTCTCTGGTCATCACCGCAAATTTTTTGGCATAATCGTTTTCCATTTGTAATGCCAACGCTGGGCGACCATAGGGGTCAATAGTGAGGTTTATTCGATCAAGCCCTCCATCTGCGAACGACATTTTTTTTTGTGATCCATTCTCAGCACTGAGTTCCAGAAGGGCCTTACCAGATAGCAAAAGGCTCAGGTAAGTAGAATCCAGGTAGACTGGGAAGTCTATTGTAATGCTATTTGCCTCTTGGGCAATAATTGAAGGCTTTTTACCCCTGAAAGCGCTTTTAAGACGGCTATTCAATTGATTCGTGAGGTTTTCTTTGTTGGCAGAAGGTAATTCTACCGTAATGACCATGCCTCTGGTGCTCTTTCGAGGTTCTACACATGAATATAAGAGTGATATCGCAATAAGTACAACCAGAATTTGAAGCCTCATAAGCCCTTTTGGTATCTATAGATTGACCGATGAATATGTTAGTCTAGCTTATGCAATATAGTAAAATAGGCCTTTAATCCCCTTTAAAGCACATTTTTTAATATCTAATATTTCTGATAGTTTAGTTGTTACTGCATTAATATTACATATGGTATTTTCAGTATTTTTCGAAAATACTAAAACCTATGTATCACACCATCTGTTTAAACTGTGATTTGAATCTAACGAAAGCACTTTAAGTGAAAGAAAAGAGTGTCCTCCAGTATGATTCAGAGCAAAGATGCTACACCTAGCCACAATTGTTATACGGAATTTAATTCTAAATCTAAATGAACAATTATGAGAGTTTTATTTAACGCAATTTTGCAACCTGGTGATTATGTCGGGTTTACCTTCTTTATAGGTAGTATGGCGATGTTGGCTGCAACGGTCTTCTTCTTCTTGGAGATGCGCAATGTTGAAGGGAAGTGGCGTACTTCACTGCTGGTGTCTGGGCTCATTACATTTATAGCCGCAGTACACTATTTCTACATGCGGGATTTCTGGATTGAAAATGGTACATCACCTACTGAATTCAGATATATCGACTGGATTCTAACCGTGCCACTCATGTGTGTAGAATTCTATTTAATCCTGAAAGCATTTGGTGCTAAGATCGGCTTACTGTGGAAGATGATCTTCTATTCTCTCTTCATGCTGGTAACAGGTTACTTGGGTGAAACAGTTTTCAGAGAAAGCAGTGCGCTTTGGGGGGCCATCTCTACTTTGGGTTATGCCGGCATATTTTATGAAGTGTGGTTCGGCTCAGCAAAAAAACTATCTCAGAATTCAAATGACCCAGTTTTACAGAAAGCATTCAACACGCTTGCTTGGTTCATATTTGTAGGTTGGGCAATCTATCCTATTGGTTATATGGCGATAGAAACTGATGGTTTGTTGAGAACAGTTATTCCTTTATCAGCCATGGATATCATTTACAATATTGGTGATGCTATTAACAAAATTGGTTTCGGTCTGGTGATTTACTCATTGGCAGTAGCCAGTTCAAAGAAAACGGCAGCAGTCGCTGCCTAACTAGTGGTTTCAATTCAGGTGCCCGCAAGGGCACCTACCCTTATGCTTCACGTTATCAGATATATCGCCGTTATTATCGCTATTCTAGCATACACTTTCTGGACTCCCTCGGAAAATGCGACCAATTTTGTATGCTTTCTTGCCATTTTGCTTTTTGGCGTTCCTCATGGTGCGATAGATCATAAGATTCACCAAAGCTTTTCAATCAGCAATAACAAAATCAAGTTCATCACCCGCTATGTGATGATTGCTGTCGGTTATTTAGCATGGTGGCTATTCATGCCATTTAAGGCCTTCTTAATTTTTATTCTTTTATCAGCATACCATTTTGGCCAAGAGATGGTAGAAGATCATAAATTAAATACTAAAGAACCTATCCACTATTTGGTCTGGGGTTCCCTTATTTTAATTGCTCCCCTACTTATTCACTTCAATGAGTTATTGCCTTCTTTTGAGATCATGGCTGGTCAGTCGATAGCTCCGTTGAATATGTCTGTGGCATATTCTGTTGCGTTAATCATCTTCGGCTTTGCTATTCTATTTTTAATCTATAATGCCTATATGGGCAAAATTCAGCGCGCTGATCTCATTAAATCGGTCAACTTCATTTTATATATTTCGATCAGTTATCTTTTCTTACCTTTCATTGTGGCCTTTACTCTGTATTTTGTGTTGTTTCATTCTACCAACGCATTGAGGCACCAGTTCCTATGGTTCAAAAAACGTAATGACAATTACAAAGTGGTTCACTTCATCAAAGACTTAGTGCCTTTCACCTTGTTGGCATTTGTGGGGATTTTCCTAACTATTTATTTGAGTAACCCTTCTGAGTGGGCTTCGTTATTTAGTTATTTCTTCGTGTTTATTTCTGTGCTTACACTCCCACATGCGCTACTATTCAACCAGCTTTACATGAAGAGAAAGAAAATAAACAAGGCTACTTCGTCTTAGCATACATTCATGGTTCAACCAGCATCAAAGCCCTAGCGGTTTAGCCATTTCCAGCCGTTTTTGTCAATCGAGATATAATTTCTAGAGTGGTCTTGGTCAGCATATGGAATTGCCTGGCTGACTTATAGTTTCAATTTATTTTGTCTTTATGGTAAGGTAAAAAGCCAAGCACGTTAGTTTAAGAAAACAATTATTACTCATGCAAGAATGACTATCGACTTGATTCTAAGCTGGTTAGTTGTTTTTATTGATATCATCAATCGCTGATTTGATCTCGCTCAAGTTTTCTACAAGATCACCCTCTCTGAACGTAATACTCCAGATGCCCCTCATATCTCCGAGTTTATGCCCTATTGCATTATCTTCAGGATACAATTCTTCAATGAGCTGATGAGTATCAGTTGAAATTTGTGTACCTACCTCTCCATGACAATTAAGACATAATGGATTATTTAACATGATAGGCTTGGCATACAATATACGACCTCCGTCTAGCATTTCTACCACCGGCTTTGGTGTTTGTTGATTCGCAATTTGATTGTTATATATGGCCAATATCTTGCGCTCCACTTTGTTGGGAGCATCTTTCGGGTTTCTTGTTCTTAAAGACGCTCTTTTGATAGTCACTTCCATGCTGGTGGTCAATGAATCCAAAATTGGATAGGCGACGGTATTACAAAACCTCACAGCGTGTACAGGCCCACCTTCTGATATGGCTTTTTTGAGTTGGCTCCCCAATGCTTTCTGTGCCATTGTAGAAATCCGGTCACCTTCTTCAAGAGCAATCTGAGTTAACTCCTCTTCAGATATCTCCTCGGTTTTGCTTCGTTCCGAACAACTAATGGTGATAATAACGATTAGGGGTAAGAGAAACTTCATGGTCTTTTCTTTTAACTATAAAGTAACGTCAAAAACAGCTCACGATCGGTAACAAAAGTTGCACATCGAAATGAGTACTCCAGAATAGTCGTTTGCAAATCTATTAGGGGCATTAGTTTGAGCGGGTTCTT
This sequence comes from Bacteroidota bacterium, assembly GCA_039819065.1. Classification (GTDB taxonomy): domain Bacteria; phylum Bacteroidota; class Bacteroidia; order Cytophagales; family Cyclobacteriaceae; genus JBCBSS01. The sequence goes on along the minus strand of JBCBSS010000139.1, from coordinate 12,127 downwards.
TTCCAAAGCTCTGAGAACTCACCTCTCACCATACCGCTGCTCGTGCAGAATGGGCAGTCCAAATTTATTCGCAAAGAGTTTCAATTGACCAGGATTGCAGTAGACCGTCAATACTGTTTGGTCGCCTGTATCAATCTGCACAAAGCGCTTGTCGGTACCTTGATCTCTAAGTGCCTGATTAAACGCCGCTTCTACTGATATAGGATCATACCAATCACCAAAATCACCAGGATGGATTACATAACCTTGTTTTTCATTGTGAAGTACAGCTGTATATTTGGTATCGTAGTCATCATTGAGCTTTTCGTATTTGTATTTTACGGCATAGTCAGGAAGATCTGCCTTACACAGACTCAAGTACTGCAGCATCAACTCATCGTAGGGATTTGGCCATTGACCCGTTTCGCAGTCGTAATTAAGCGAGATCTTAGCCAAGCCAAGAACGCCCCAAAGCATCACCTCTCCATCATAAGTACCATACATTTTGTGAAATACGAATCTATCCTTAGCTGTGATATGGTCAGTATCAATTCCCAGCCCATTGAGATAATCCAGATAAACATCAAGGTCATTCGGGTCATAGATCTTTTTATGCCAATACGCCTCTGGAGTGCTGTAGCGCCGCGCCCTATCCGGTACGATCTCAAAAAGTGCAGCAAAATCATTGTATGATTTGTCAGGATATAGTGCTTTGATAATATCCATATAGCCAATCCAGAAGTAAGATTCAGCCCTTAGTAAATCGGCTTCTTTTACTACATCCATAACCTCCTGTTTTTTAGACGGGTCGAGCGAAGTATATTGGGCTAAGGTTTTCAAGGCTTCAAGCGCCCTTTCTACATCGGCTGATACGCTATATTTAGTGACTCGATAATGAATGGAATCATCTTCGTTATAACGAATGTATTGCTCATCGATCTTAAGTAAAGGCTTGACGTAAGCCAAAGCAGCCATACCATGTGTACGTGTATAATGACTCAGATAGTATTGCTGAAACCGCTCTTCTTGTTTCAATCTGGTTTCGGGATCTTTTATGGTATCGAGGCTATTCTTTTTCACCGCGACCATGGCCTTGAAATCCTCCGATGCCTCATTCCTGATCAAAGCGCGATAATCACTAACGGATGAAAACCGTACCTTTTCCAGATATTTGAATAGTAAATCTTTAGTGACCTGTTTAATAGAGTCGTTACCATAGATGGTCAAATATTCAAATACGTTGAGTTCATCCCCACCGCGTATAGGAACACCTAATGGGAGCTTATCAATAGCCGTATTGAGCAGTGTCAGTGTTTTCTTGTGGTCATTCAAACTGGCAATCCTAGATAGCAACATGCCCGCTTGAGGATAGCGTTTTTGATAGAATGCGTCATTATTGATAGAATCCTCTATAGCGTCTTTGTACTTTTCAACATCTTGCATCAAGCGGATTCGGAAACCATCACGTCCTTTTCTTAATTCCTCGTCTATGGCAAGGACCTTCTCCAGGAGCTCAGGATGCTCCTTTATCTGGGGAAAGTGGTGATGAGCAAAATGGTAAGAGACACTCTGCTTCACCCCATCCTTGAGTGTGTCAATGATACCGAGAAACTCACTCAGAGAAATATCTCCTTCCCTGAAGGGTGTGAACAGCTTGAGATCCATATTATAGCTGTCCAGGTTTTCGATATTCAGCCCTGACGGTGATTTCTTAAAGTGCGTTTGTAAATACCCCTTGACATCGTTGATCTTCTCGACCTTCACAGAAGTGTCCTGTTTGATAGCTTCAAAGTGAGCCAGCTCTTTTTGGAAAAAGCTATCTATCTCCTGCTCAGTGAGTTCCTTGCCTTGGTAGTCGACAATATAACGCGTGTTTTCAACAGGCTTTTCTTGGGAACAGGCATAACATAGTGGCAACACAGCCATTAGGCCTAATAGGTATTTCATGGTTGAATGGTTAGTTAGTCTACTATCCAAATTAAGGCTGATTCAGCGATTCTTCAAAAAAGCTTATGGAAATTTGAGCTAGACATAAGTAGTAAGACATAAGACGAAAGACATCCCTGAATTCTGGTGTGATTGCGATCCGTCAGTAGACGGACAGGAGTGAAGGAATCCAGTCGCTATTAGAAGTTGGAAATTGGAGGTTAGAATTAAGTAGAAATAAATGGAAATACATAGATAAAATAGGCTCGGGAGCTGTCCCCCGCTGGCGGCAGTTGGGGGTGGGCGGAAAGTAATTAGATTACTCAGAAGGTCGGAGCATAACCAACCGCACCTCCACAAAAGGCGACTGAAGGTGAGATTCCCTGAATTTCGACGAAGGAGAAACCAGAGAATGAAGCCAGATTGGCTTAGTGGCCTATTAAACCCGTTCCTAGATAAACCTCCTGCTCCTCAAAAAGCCTTATAGAAATACTGATTCAAACCAGAACACAACAAGGCTAAACCATACACACTATGTTCTATACTGACAAAAAGCAATGACCTCGTTTTCAGATAAGTCCAAGAAAAAGCTATACCTCCCAGCAACGTCAGTATGAGAGCAATGTAGTTTTCGAAATAGATATGAGCAAAAGAGAAGATAATAGCGTTCAGCGCAATCAACACATACCGGTTGTTCAGCAACTTCTCATATTGAAAGTAGAAGAATTGTCTATAAATAATCTCCTGAGGCAGACACGAAAACAACGGATAAGTGATGATGGCAATTAGCACATGCCGATCATTAAAATCCGCCCAAAGTATCTCTGGAAACTGCCAGTAGAGCACTGCGAACAGACCGGTCGGAAAGATGAACATTTTCAACCAGGCAGAAGTCTTGATATGCTTCAATAGAAAATCCTGCTTTTTGATTTGGCCTCTTTTGACCAGAATGTAAAAGCAGTAGGCCATAAAAAGCACCAAAGGCAGCACTTTCCATAAGCCCGGCAGAAAATCAAAAAGGAAGAGTACGGGTAAGGCGACAAAGAGCACCAGCATCTCTGCCACCAGCAATATACGTTTAGCAGTCATGATGTGAAAGGTTGTTAAACGCTTCTACGTAAGGGTGATGTGTTGGTTTGACTTCTTGTGTGTTCGGAAGGTTTCGATAGCAAGAATTGCAAGCGCATACTTTTTAGCCCTCGTTAATGTCTTCACTAACGACCAACACTGCTATTGGCAAAGTCACTTTTGAGCTAAACAAGCAGAACCGCGTCATTCCCTTGCGACCTTGCGCAGCTTGAGAGACTTGGGAATCTCTTCTGAAGTTTGAAATTAAGAACTGGACAGAGATTCTCCGGATTTCTCCTCCGTCGAAACCGGGGAATGACGGGAGTGGTGGCCTTCGCAAAGTGCTCTCAGACTAGCGAAAAAGACACTGAACTTGAACATAAAGTAATTAGATTACTCTAAGTAATCTAATTACTCAGAAGATCAGAACACCGCTAACCTTTGACTAGCGCGAAAGTTACTTTCGTGCTTTTTACCACCTCACTCCCCGGAGAATGACGTAGGAATCAAGAACCTATTTTTCTTCTAGCTCATATCCATCTTGTCTGGTTTGCCAAAAGGCGAAAGCAAACCCATTAGCCATCTGGTTGTAGTAAGTCGACTTTGTATCTCCTATACCATGCCCTGCTTCATAATCAACCGAAAAGAGAATAGGCTTGTCCGAGCTATTGGCTTGCTGAAGTCTGGCCGCGAACTTGCCCGGCTGCCAAGCAATAACCCTCGGGTCATTCATACCGGTTGTGATCAATGTAGCGGGGTACCGCCCACCATCTTCAATATGTAGATAGGCATCCATTTCTATGAGTGCCATACATTCTACCGAGTCCTTGCTGGTACCGAACTCCTTGGTATTGTTGGGCCCGTTAGGGGTGATCTCACTTCTAAGGGCATTCATCATACCTACTTCGGCGATGGCAGCGCCGAATAAGTCTGGTCTTTCCGTCAGGGCTCTGCCTATTAGAATGCCCCCAGCACTTCCGCCTTGAATGGCCGTTTTTTCCTTGGTTGTGTAGCCTTCCTCGATCATATATTCTGTACAGGCGATCAAGTCTTTCCAGGTATTTGGCTTAGTGGTCTTTTTACCCCCTTGGTACCACAGGTCACCCTTCTCTCCGCCACCACGTACGTGAGCGATGCACCAAACACCGCCGCTTTCTACCCAGCTTAACCACACAGGAGAGAAAAACGGGCGAATCGGGATACCGTAAGAACCATATCCGATCAGTAGCGTAGAGTGTGAACCATTCAAGGCAATACCTTTTTTATGGATGATAGAAAGAGGCACTTCAGCACCATCATGAGATTTGACTAATACCTCTTTTACCACGAAACCATCAAATTCAGGATAAGTACCTCCTTCGCTCAACACTTCTTTGGTAAATGAATTGGCATTAAAGTCAAACTTATAACGTTGGTAATTGCTTGTCCAGCCGTTGATAGATACCCATAGGTCTGGCTGGTCGACATGTTTACCTATGATATTGACTCGTCCTGCTACTCCAGGCAGTTCAATACCCTTTTCTTGGGTGAAATCAGTGAAGTAAAGCTTGCCTTCTACACCATTTTTGGTGGTGGTGTAGTACATGCCATCGGTTGTCATGATCAGGCTGTTGATGGTTTCATCCTCTCTTTCTTTGACCAACACTTCGGGATTATCAAAGTCAGGGGCTAACAATGAGGTTTTATAGATTTCGAAATTAGAAGCCTTGAGAGACGAGCTGTATATGAAATCATCCCCTTTCATCGCAAACACACCGAGTTTGTCATCCTGCGTAAACAACCTTTTCCAGGTCACCTTTCCACTTTCCAACTGATCTACTGACGTATAGAAACCATCATAATACGAAGTTGCGCCCGCTACCAATCCGATTACATACTTGTCATTTTTAGAAGGTACGAAGGCGATGGGGAAGTCTTCGCTCTTAATGCCCAGCTCAGGATGAGACTCCTTGCTAAAGAATACGTTCAACTGCTCAGGATCATCGCCTACTTTATAGAGCACAGATTTCATGTCTTTTAGAAATTGATCAGAAGTATGATCAATTTCCGGATAATACAAATAAGTAAAGCGCTTGTTATCGGCCAGCCAATTTACTCCGCCACCATCAGCAGGCCAGCAATGACCGATCACCTGCGGCAATGGTGTTTTAGTCGCCATATCAATGATGATCATTTCAGATATCTCGGCACCACTGTGGGTCATTGCCACGGCCACATAGGAGCCGTCCCAATTAGGACGCATGTAACTGATCACATAGGTCTTGCCAGATTCAGGTTTGAAATCTTTAGGGTCATATAAAAGCTCTTCTTCTGCGTCTAATTGAGCACGATAGAAAAGCCTTGCGACATTCTCATCAGCCGCTTGCTTCATGTAGAAATATTGATTGTCATCAGTGACATTAATATTAGTTACGCTGAATTGCTCTCTTTCATCGTATTCCTTCATTTTGGCGATCAGTGCTTCACGTCCTGTGATGCCGTTCAGAATATTGTCGGTATAATCGGCCTCAGCTTTGAACCATTCCAATACTGCCGAATCCTTTAGGTTTTCCAGGTTTCTATAAGGATCGACTATGGTTTTACCAAAATAACCCTCAGTAACCGGCACAGATGGAGCTACCGGAGCCGGAGGCAATTTGACGGATTTTTCTTCCTTTTCAGAGCAAGCAAAACACGAGATTATGATTAGTGATAGAACTAGTTTTTTCATCAGGATTAGCCCTTTTATCAGTGGTAGATTGATTGGTACTATTCAGCCGTAAACTTAGCCCTCAAGACTGAAATCCAAAAGAAATATGTGAGGCTGATTCTATGGCTGTCATTGCGATCCGTCGGTGGACGGATAAGCTGCGACGAAGGAGCAAAGCAATCCAGTAGCTAACAGAAGTTAGAAATTAGAAGCTAGAAATAAATAGAATTAAGTAGAAGTAGATAGAAATAAGTCGATACAGCCATGTCATTGCGAGGAACGAAGCAATCTAGTAGCTGTTTCATGAATGCTAAGAAATAGATAGAGCAAATGATTTGTGTTTTACCGTGCGTCATTCCTTGCGATCCCGATAGTTATCGGGAAAGACTTGGGAATCTCTTTTCAGATTGAATCCGAGATTCCCCGGATTCGTTCCTACGTCACGAACCGGAGAATGATGGTAGGTGGTGTCTTTAAAATCTAACCCCTTCCCTAAATGGTTTAATTTATGCTTGGTTGAAGATAGTATCCGGCGAAAAATGCCCAATGTTAGGTATTTCACTCAAAGTTATTTTCAACTACTTTACCTTTAAAAAACGGATATGGCACATTTTATTACTTTAATCGATGAAAACGATAAGAAAATTGCTCTGGACGTTAGCAAGATTCTTAGGGTTTTAGAGGATTCCTCAACAACAAGTTTGGTTTACAATAGTCATACTACCTATGATAAGGTAAAGCATTCCGTTGAAGATGTTATGAAAAAAATTACTGGTTTCGAATTTCCAACGTGGAGTTAACACCAAGAAGGATTTAAGTTTTATAGTAAATTAAATAGAAAAGACACAGAATACCTTCTTCTCAAGGGAAGAGTGGGCCTAGCTACTAAATGTATTTGGGTGAGGTCGTAAACGGGATTCACCCCTTATCCATCAACTCCTTCCTGATCCTGCTCAGCGACTGGGGTGTGATTTTTAGATAGGAAGCAATGTATTGCTGCGGTACTTCAAGTGCCAGGTCAGGATATCTTTTTACAAACTCTTCATATTTGTTTTTGGCGGTGCCGTAATTGAGAAAGTCGTTGTCTTTGATCTTGTTGAGTAATGCCGCTTCTGACAGGCTTTTGGTTAGAATATAGAGTTTGGGCACTTCCTCGTTCAACCTGTCCCAAACTGATTTTTTGACTAGGAAAACCTCTGCGTCTACTACTGCCTGTACACCGGAATCACAAGGCTGTGCATTGTAGTAGCTTTCCAGGTCTACCACAAACTGATTCTTCCTGATGAAGTACTTGGTAATCTCCTCACCATCATGACCGACCGAATAAGCCCTTAGTACGCCATCGTTAATGAAGCCAATTTCTTTTGATATCTGGCCGATCTTCAGAAAGTGATCCTGAAACTTCAGGTTGCGTACCTCAAAGTGAGAGACCACATAGTCGATGTTTTCTTTGGCTAGAATGCCACCAAAAGCCAGTGCTGTGAGTAGTTTTTCCATCTATTCTACCAAAAAGCACATTTATTTAAACCAAACCAAGTGCTACAGCGCTTTGAGCACAAGACAAAACGGCCTCTTGGTTTGGTAGTGGTTTCCAACCCAGCTCGTTTTTGGCCTTGCTGTGGTCTACCTTGCGCTCCACTCCAAGATCGATCAAAACCGGTTTAAGCGACTTATCGATGTTAGAAAAGAGCCTCACTGCGAAGTTAGGTAGAATGGATGACGGTATTTTACGATCCGGGTAAGCCTGCTTCAGTATGTCAGCCACCTCTTTGAATTTCATGAACCCTGAGGAGCCCACATAGCGTTGATTCGCCGCTTCAGGAGCTTCCATGGCTAGAATAAGCAGATCCGCCACTGAGCGCACGTCTACTATATCAAAGCCCATGTTGGGGAGTGCGGGCATGCTTCCATTCATCGCCTTGATCACAATATTCGCCGAAGTACCGAAATCATTCTCGAGCACAGGCCCCAAAATAGCGCCTGGACAAACGACCGACAGTTCTAAGCCCGAATGGTCGTTATCGATAAAATTCCAGGCTGCCTTTTCTGCAATTACCTTACTCCTAAAGTAAGGCGTTGTGTCCTTTTTGTTAGTAGGATCAGTCCAGTGACTTTCGTTAAATGTACCACTTCGACCACCCTTGGGCTTGCCATAAACAATAGAGCCGGACGACGAAGTAAGCACTACCCTTTTTACCTTATTGGCTGCCGCTGCTTTCAAAACACTTAAGGTTCCATTCTTGGCGGGAATGATTAGCTCATCATCGTTTTTCGGTAATACCCTGGGAATGGGAGAAGCGATGTGCTGTATATAATCCATGCCGTTGGCCAACTCCATCCAGACAGACCCATCATTAAGATCAGCCTCGGCAAAGTTGAGGTTTTCAATATGCAAAGTATGTTTGGCAATGATCGCTTTGATCTCTGCTGCCCTAGACATACTGCGCAACGTGCCCGTAACCTGATACCCTTTCTCCAGTAATTGAATGGCCGTATGTGACCCTAAAAACCCTGTAACCCCGGTGAGTAGTACTTGCTTGTTTTCCATCCCTGTATGAATTGATTATACAATAGCAAAGATGATATGCTCAATTGAGGATACAATTACCAAATGGTAAGTAATGAGAACACAGAGAAAATCGATGTTATTCAGTTGTCTTTTTGAATGTTTAACTTTTTTAATAATTGACTTTTGTAATTCCTGCCAATTGGGATATGCTCTTTCGCTACGAGGAGTCGATTACCATCGATAGAACGTATTTCGTTTAGGTTCACGATGAAAGACTTATGTACCCTCATGAAGTTTTCAGGAAGGTCGGATTCATAGGATTTAAGACTTCTAAATTCAAAATGGACCTTCTCGGCAGTGAATATTTTGACCAGATCAGTGTCAGATTTTAAATAATAAATTTGATCTGTCTGAATTTTTTCGAAGCCTTTGCCGGACTTGATCATAATAAAGTCCTGAAGAGCTGAATGTTCAGCAGGTTGAATTGACTTTTCCGTCATGGGCGCAGGATATTTGTTGATAGCGGCCAGGAACCGCTCAAATGAAAATGGCTTCAACAAATAGTCCATTACCTCTAATTCGAAACCCTCCAATGCATATTGCGGATAAGCCGTTGTGATAATGACCTTTGGATAATGTCTGAGCGAACGCAAGAAATTGAGACCAGAGATTTTGGGCAAGTGAATATCCAGAAATATAAGGTCTATTGTAGAATGCTGAAGCAACCTCACTGCATCTACGGCATTGTTTAGACAATGGGCCAAATGCAATGTCGGTATTTCTTTGATGTAGTTGACCAACACTTTTTGTGCAGGTTGCTCATCTTCTATGATCATGCAGTTAATCACGCTCATAAATCTAGCGTTAATTTGACGCTATATACATCTGATGAAGTAACAATGTCCAATTGGTGTTGGTCGGGATAAATAAGTTCTAACCTCTTCTTCACATTTTGTACGCCAATACCACCGAAATCGGAATGACTATCCAAAGGCTCATAGTTGTTTTCTACTTCTAACACTAGCATATTGGCATCTACAGACAGCAGGACTGAAATGTAAATGTCAGTTGACAAAGAGTCCATACTGTGTTTGAAAGCATTTTCAATAAACGAAATAAGAAGCATAGGGGCTATTTTCAGATGATCCGGGTTGCCTGAAAGGTTAAAATCAACCCTTCCTCTACCTTTTATTCTAAACTGTTGAAGGTTTACGTAATCACTGAGGTATGCCAATTCCTTTTGCAGCGGCACCTTTGATTCGTTGGTTTCGTACAGCATATATCTCATCATTTCAGACAACTTCAAGATCATTTTGGGTGTGTCTTTAGAGCCCTCTAAACTGTGTGAATAAATGGTATTCAAAGTATTGAACAGCAGATGTGGGTTGATCTGAGATTTGAGAAAATCAACTTCTGTTTGCAGCTTCTCCTCTTCCAGTTTGTTGATTCGTTCTGACTGTTGAATGTATGATCGAATGAGATATCCACTTCCAAAGGCAATTGCGAAGATCAGGTAGTCAATAGCTTCATACAGGTGCCCGGTAAAAGACTGCTTGTACAAAGGTGAGATCATGGTCGTGACTTGGCTCGAAATAGTAACAAGTGCAGCAATGGTAATCAAAATGCTAACAGCATAGATTGTATACTTCTTTCTATCCAGAAAGAGTGGCATTAGTACCAATGTATTGAAATAGCCCAGGACACCGCACTCCACATAATATTGAATATCAGTGTACATATTGGCCGAATTGCCAAAAGAACCAAGGTTGATCGAAAAGGGAACAATGGCAAAGGCAACCCAAAAGAGGATGTTTTGTAAAAATCTGTTCTGAATAAAGGTTTTCAACGGTTCATATTTCGAATTCCAATCAGTAAAAATCACACACTTTTATGGAAAGGTAAAATTTAACCGACCAACGACAATATGAGTGGTATAATCTGCAAATTTCTGACGAAATACAGTTAAATCGCGCTTTTGTGAGCTTGATCCGCTGGACAAAGCGGTAGCTAGAATATGTTTTTTTGTGTCAAGATCCATGGGATAGTTTGCTGGCAAAAAGCGATGAAAATACTATTCCTACTCTTTCTCGTGGCACCCATTTGTAGCTTCGGACAAACCAATGAGGTTAAAGACTATTTGAAGAAATATGCCAATACTTACCAGAAGGGTGATTTTGAAATAAGCTTCGGTAACGACTTTGCTAAGAATGACCTGATCTTCTTTGGTTACATTCATGGCAGTGAGGCCCCTCAAATGGTGGAGTTTGAAATGCTACGTTATGTGGTTTCCAGAGGCTTTCGGTACTATGCTCCGGAGATTGGTGTAGCACAAGCTTATTTTCTGAATCAATATCTCAAAGAGGGCGATGAGGCCTTGTTAAGGTTTGTAACTTATTATCAGAAGCGCCGAACACCACAAGACGCATCCGTTCAGTTCATAGAAAAGTGGAGGAAGATATACAAGTTGAATAGATCCCTACCTGATGATCGAAAGATAACTGTGCTGGGGACGGACATTTCGATCATTGACAATGATCCCAGTCTGATGGTTACCTACCTGGCCCATATAGCCCCGGAAAACACAGGCAATGCCATGATTGATTCTTTAAAGTATTTTAGAAACCTGGATATTTTGGACCTTCAAATTTGGTCGGGGGCTCCAGTACTTGAGCTGGCTAAGTCGACTAATAAAAGCACCCATGATTTCGTTTATCCGATTTCATCAAAATACCAGTTTGGAAGGCGTTTTTTAGCGTATTATAGTGAAAACAAAACCAAAGTGCTGGAAGCTTTTCGAACTAATCGCCAATTGGTTGAATATGTTTTATCTTCTTTCTCATGGCGGGAAAGAGAAGATAAAATAGCGGAGCAATTCGAGATGCAGGTTATGCCCATGATTCAAAAAGGGGAGAAAGTATTTTCAGTTTTTGGTTATGCCCATGTGCTACAAGGCCCAATAAACGGGAAGTCGTACCTGGCAGGGATAATAAAGGAAAAATACCCCAATCTCGAAATGGCTAGTGTTCTCGGATTGTTGGCCAAATCAAAAGCGCTCAAGAAAAGAAAGTACTGCAAATCTGATCAAATTGAAGGCCTTCAAGGGTTCGTATTTGATGGAATGGAGTATTGTGGTTATAAGGTAAGTAGTACTTATGACGGAGATGGCTTTGGTGAACGGCTATTAGGTATTCAGCATCTCAAGAGGGCTACGAAAGGAAAAGACATTTTAACACTCCCACTTGTCAAAGCAGCATCACCTTTTGGCCAAGGGCTTAATTTCATAGGATACAAAAAAGGAGGCAAGCAATTTAAGCTGGATCCTAAGCTCAGCACGATTGATCATTTTCAATATCTGATTTATATGCAGCATTCAGAGGCCAATGTACCATTTGAGGAGCTCAACGGAGGTTAGCAGAAAGTGAGATTGTAATTAAAGGCTGAGGATTTCTTTTGCCTTGGACGTGCTCCGTAGCCTACCAATAACCTGATAACCATTCTTCAAGCAGTATGTAACCCTAAAAACCCTGTAACTCCGGTAAGTAGTACTTGCTTGTTTTCCATCCTTGCATGAGTTGATTATACAATAACAAAGATGATATCCTCAATTGAGGATACAATTACCAAATGGTAAGTAATAGAATACTAGATAGATATGTAACTTGAGAATTGCTTATAGTACAGGTTGTTTTGCAGAAAGCCTTCTTTTAGCTTTACTAAGAGTAGACTTTAATTGTGTCGAAACTTATTTAACATTTGAAGAGACCCTGTCAAAGTATTCTTGCACTTCCGCTTGTTTTCCATCAATACGCTTCTTTCGAATAGGTAGGTCAATAAAAAACCCTGAAATCAATAATTCCCTAGGAGTAATTCTTCTGTGAAAAGGGGCTATATGGCTAGGATTAATGTTATGTGTAAGACAGAAATTATTTAAATAATTTCTGTCTTACACATAACAT
>JBCBSS010000138.1:0-22328 GCA_039819065.1 Bacteroidota bacterium | reverse complement strand
TCATAAAAGAAGCCCCCTTTTTGAGTCTTAATAATGGCCAATTCTTCTCCTAAGGGGTAGTGGGCTTCCCAAACCTTATCAATAGTTTCGGATAAGACCTGGCCATTATTAAGACTCAAAAAGGGGGCTTCTTTTATGAGTTTGGGTAAAAAGAAAACGAATTGCATGACATCATACCTGCTTCTTTCCGTAAAGGAAAGTATCTCTTCAAAAGTCATGGCATCGATATCCTTCCTTTTATTAGCCGCAGTTTGGTAAAAGTCGTAAGGGTTATCCCTCTCGACATTTTTTATGTAAGTAGCCTTTAAAAGTGTGTATTTATCGGAATCCGTCAGTAGTAACCCGAAGATATTGAAGTCCCAAATCCTGCTTTGAGGAAGCAATGCCATTCCGTCTGTCTCTTCTGTCAACCTGGCCAAAGCATGGATATTGACAGGCATAGAGATACTACCGTGCTGCTGAATTTCCGGGATAGGGTGTTGTTCAAGTTGTTCTAAGGCGATTGTTCCTTTATCTACACCAAGCACAAAGGCCCCACTTTTTGAAAGTGCCCTAAGTCGTTGTACAACTTCCCAACCCTGCACTGGAAAGAGAATATGGCCACTTTGAAGTTCCCTTTGGTAGTCTCGAATTACTTTATTCAGGTGGTTATCTGAATAAAGCGGAGTCGAAGTTTTTCTGTAAGTATAGTGGGGTTGAAATCTAGCTAACTTTTCGACTTCACTCAGATTTTCTCCTTGTTCGGGGAAAGAATAGGTAACCTGACATGCGTCCAGTTGTCCATTTGAGAAATGGAACATCTCCTGAGGAATACTATCAAAAAGATAGTTGCCAATGATTAAAAGTGGTTCTTCCAAAGTACCAGGCACCAATTTCTCCTTACTTACCTGCAAGGAAATCTCAGTTTCCGACAACACGTCGAAATAGGCTACGTCTAAAACCCCCGATTCTAACCAGGGCTGGAAACGAGGGTGATCCAGCCAGAAGGAAATAGTTTTCTCGGAAATGTCAGTAAGTACATATTTAAATACGGAAGTGGGTTTCTCTCCTGCAATTTCGCATAATGCTATCATGCGCTGAATAAAATGAAATGCAAAGGCGCCGGAACCGGCTCCTAACTCACAGATGGTGACTGGAGCTAAACGGTCTGTGCCTTTGAAGTTGACCCTATCCTGGCGAAAAGCCCGGAAAAGTTTAGCGTAAGTATTGGCAATGGTAGGGTTGGAGGTGACATAATGAGGCACTTCCTTCGTTCGCCAGGCTTCAATTCCTTTTTCACGAAAGTAATGAGACTGCCAATCCCATATTACCGATTGGCTAAAATCATTCAGTGTATTGGCGTCTACTTCCTGCATATCTTCCTGTTAAAATTCATAAGGATAAAGGAGGTAAATCCTTCAATATAGGGTTGAAAAATTACCTCTATATTTATCTCATTATAGAGGTTTCAGAGTGTATTCTCCATTTTCAGAAATATCCATTACCATCCATAACTTACCATTGTTATCAATTAATATATCTGTAAGATCAGGCAGTGTATTTTCTGTCAGGGGCTTTTCTTTGCGTGTCGACCCATCCTTATAGTTCTCAATTAAATCCCTTTTCGATACCACTTTATTGGTTGCGTCATTATTTTGATTATTACTACTTTGGCTACTAGTCTGCTCTTGCACAAATGTTTCGTTTCTAAGTTTTTCCAAACTTTCTACTCTACGGCCATAACTTTTTGCTTCCAGGTTGTAAGACAAATTGGCAAGAAGATTCTGTAAAGAAACATTATTCTCCACCGCTTGCTGTGCGGTTTGTCCCAACGTGTTATATCCTTGTCTGAAAAAATCCTCTGGCCTGTTCAAATTATAGATGATCTCAGCTCTTTGCTCCTGCCCTGTCCATAAGCCCCGATTGGTGACATAAGCACTGATCAAATCGGCCATTTCCTGAAGATACTGATCCCGATGGGTACTATCTGTTACTGCTTGAAAATCATTGGTGATCCTATTACCAAGTTGCTGTGCATTCTGGTGCATATATTGGAATAATCGAGCCGTATACTCAGCCGTTTCCGCCAGCTCAGTGAGATTGTTTGCTGTATCCTGCAAGCTTTGATCACTTCGATTTTGTTGTGCTCTTTCCCTTGCTTCCTTAGCATCTTTCTTTATTAAATCTATTGCATCATTTACTTTTTCTGCCTGAGGCCCATTGTATTTAGGTGCTGAAGAAAGTTTAGGCAAGGATTTGAAATCTTTCTCCATGCTTTTTATTCTTTCCTGGAGATTAAGAAAATCCCTGGCCAAAGTTTTAGCATTTTGGGTGTTGTTACTGTTGGTTGTAGCTGTACTAGTTGCTCTATCCTTGGGGTGAAGTGTATGTACTACTTCCCAGGGATAAATACCATAAATCTCATGGAAATTATCCACATACGCCCAGTAACGTTGCGTGTTCTCTTTTACTTCAGATTCCGTTTCGCCACGAGGTATGAGATTATCTAAGGTTTTTAATACCCTGGACGGATCCTTGATATTCTGCAACGTCACGTTGGACGTGTCATCTACCTGCTCAGATGTTCCGTCAGTGTTTCCATCCGATGTTGATGTTTGAACCGTATCTGTATCATTTTTTACATCATCATCGTCCCTGTTTATTTTTTTTAAGCTGGAGTTAGTTTTGCTCACCTTGTCTGCATCGGCTTGAAGCTTATGTCGAAGAGCGTTTTTTCGTTTTTGTAATTGCCTACTTTGTGTTGTAGCCATGGCTTTAATTTTTTCGGTTAATATTTTCTATTTACTTATTTCGTTTTATCTGACTCATGATCATTCGCTGAGCGCATTACTTCGATTTCTTCCCTGGATGCGGTACACTCTTTCGGCACGTCGTCTGGTGATGCTTTCATCCTTTATCTCGTCGTACCGGATGAAAAGGCCCTTTCTTTTTTCCACTTCGGTGGCTTCGCTTTCTTTGGGGTAATACACTATCTCGTATGGCTCTCCTTCAGCTTCTGAAGGCACCTTCACCGGATATAATAGCCTTCCCTGATCATCCACCCGGCTGTTGCTATCGATTTTGGGCTTCATGTTTTTAGGAAGGGCTTCTATGACATCCTTACCACGGTCGAGGTCTTGTACAAACTGCCCTTTCTGAAGCTCTGATGGCGTGGCTTCACTTTCCTGGGGGAGGTAAATGACCTGTCCCGCTTCGGCCAAGGTTGCGTACAGGTTACGTCCTCTCGTCTGGTCTTCCTTCGGAGCATAACCTTCAATGACTTCTTTGCCCAGGTCTTCATCCTTCACATACCTTCCTCGAAGTAACTCAGATGGGGTAGCATCACTCTTTTGGGGCAGGTAAATGGTTTTGCCATCATCTCCAAGGGCAGGATAGAGATTCCGCCCTCTATACCAGCGATCGGGCTTAGGTGGTGCTCCGTCTAGTACGTCTTTGCCGGCATCTACATCCTTTACAAACTGCCCTTTGAGCAACTCGGACGGGGTAGCCTCGCTTTTCTGAGGTAGATAAACCGTCTTTCGATCTACTCCCTCAGCAGGGTAGAGATTGCGGCCTTTGTACCAACGGTCTTTCTTTGGTGATTTGCCATCGATCACTGCTTTGCCAGTATCCACGTCTTTCACAAATTGCCCCTTGAGCAATTCGGCCGGTGTGGCATCGCTCTTCTGAGGCAGGTAAGTAGTGACTCCATCATCACCCACGGCAGCGTAGAGATTACGCCCTCTGGTCTGATCTTTCTTCGGTGGCTGTCCCGGCGTGGCTTCTTTGCCATTATCCACATCTTTGACGAACTGACCCCTGCGTAGCTCTGAGGGGGTAGTGTCGCTTTGTTGCGGCAGGTAGACGGTTTTTCCATCTGCTCCCGCTGTCGGGTATAGGTTTCGGCCTTTGAACCAGCGGTCTGGTTTGGGAGAAAGGCCTGCTACCGGTTCTTTACTTTTGACAACACCGGGTGCCTTTGATGCCCTGCTTTCTCTCCTTTTGCCAGGCGAAGCGCTTCTCTGGCTGACGCTCGCGGTATGACGCCGTTGCGTACCAAGTGAGAGATTGCGTACCGCCTTTTGTCGCTTCAATTTCGGGGCGCCAGGGCTTCTCCTTTTTGCAGATTGACTCATAGGATGTGTCTTGGTGTATTTAATTGAGCATTTTCCATGATCAGGTACTTTTTTGTTTTAAATGAGGCTGTCTCAAAAGCTGTCATTTCGACCTTTGGGAGAAATCTTACTCCATTAAAGTATTCATGATCAGTGAGTAAGATTTCTCATTTCATTCGAAATGACATTCAGAGAGAATTTTGATGCAGCCTCGATAAAATATGCCTATTCTACTTTCGCTTTATAAGCTGCGATCATCTCTACATTCTTGATCACAGACTTATCGCCCTGCACAGTAAACTTCCAAACGGAGCCTTCATTGGCTACAGATAAGTTGCCAATCTCGAGATAGGTGCTATCTGCGAGCTTGGTCTCGTCGTTGAGCAAGAAGGTTGGCTTTTGGTCACCCTCGTAATCATACTTGAGGAATAAACCGTTTACCTTGCCCCCGTTCATACTTGGGAACATATCGCGTGTAAACGTCAATTCCAGGTCTTTATCGTCGCTTAACAGGAAGTTATTCCACTGATCAGGGAAGTTGTATCCGACATCAAAGAAGCTGGTGGTATTGTATGGCTTCAGTACGCCTTTCACCGCATTGGCAAAGGCGCTACCACCCTGGTTGGCCGAGTAGCGCAACTTAATGGTTACATCAAGCAAGTCTTCTACCCTGTAAGTAGAACCTTTCTTGCCGTTAAGTTCAAGGCGCCACAGGGATATCGCTCCTGTTCCTTCAAATGGCAAGTAACGATCGTCAAAGTACCTCAGTTCAAAGAGTCCATTATTCTCGGTGTATTGATCCACAAAGGACAGTGCCACTTGCTGATTGGCTTTCCAATCATTACGGATAGAAAGTGGTTGCGAGCCTTTTGCATCAAGTAAGTATTTCACTGCTTTGATGTCCGGCTCAAGGATCACTTTATTGTTCAACTGCGTTAGGGTAGCGTTGACATATTGCCCTTCTCCGATGTTGAATGCCAGTGAGATATTTTTTACCTGCCGCTTGAAATGGCCTGGGAAATCATAATCAAATAGCGCTTCAGTCAGTCTGAATTCGCAAACGCCCTTGGCTTTGAGTTGCATGAAGGCCAGTGGATCAAGTTCTAGCAAAGAGATGTTTTTGGTGATCTCCATGGTACGGACATCTTGCTCCATGTAGGCTTTTTCCATACGGCTGATGTCAAAGCTGAGGCTTTGTCCGGCTAGCAGTCCTTTTTTCTGGCTGTCCCAATAAGTACCCCCTATGTAGCTTACATCCATAGCCTTGGTACCAGTCTCAAACTGGAAGGCTTTTTCTGCTCGCTTGGCCATATCATGGGCCATCTTATATGAGTCGTAGTACATGCCTGACAACTTGCTAGACATCCATTGATAGAGTGCCTTGTTGGAGAATTTCTCCGTCATGAAATTTGCGATGGACTCATTGTTCTCCATCTCCTTGTTATGGATCTCCAATTCTCGTTCAGATATAGATTTCTGTATCTTCGCTCCTTCAATTTGCACCTTTAGTTGCTGGATCTCACCGATGGCCATATCCCGTTGTAGCTCCCAATCCTGAACGGATCGTTGATGCTGCGCCCGGATACCTACCAACTCCCCTGCTGTCATCAGCGCTTCACCAGTGGTTTGGAACGATTCATTGGTACTCTCAAGAAATTCTGACACCTGCATACCACCGGTGGTCACACCAAAATTGAATGGCCCTAAGCTGAACTGCGGAACAACTCTCGATATCGCACTGAGGATATAACCAAATGCTGCTATCGACTGAAGGGCAATACCAGCAGTCATGAGATCCATTTGCTGGGTCTCCTCGTCGAGCCATCCGTTGCTGATTAGGTTTTCGTAATGCTGCTTCTGGCCTTCTGCCGTCTTTTTGCTTTCCTCCAGGCCTTCAATACTCTTTTGAGCGTCTTCAATCTGCTTTTCCTTGACCTGAGTGGTAAGCATAAGGATGTTGTGCTCATTTTTATTCTGCAGGATGCTCAACGCCTCGGCGTCTTTCTTTTCCAAGGCACCCAGTAGTTCTCCGCCGAACTGCTCTACTTTCTGGGCAAATTCTTTGGCTTTGCCGATCATGTAGCTGAATTTATAATGCGGCACTTCTACCGCCATGTCCGCCAAAGCGCCAGCAACACCTCCACCTCCTGCTACTGCACTGACTATCGCCATAGGATCAATCGGTGGCTGGAATAAGGCCAGCGGCTGCTTGATCCCCATGATGTTCATGCTATTGCGGATTTTATGAAGGCGGTCTTCTACACGATCCCAGTAATCCATGAAGAGGGTATTCTCCGGCACGAAGAAGTACGGGTCGGTAATAGAATCGTGCACCATGCCGGCATAAGAAACGCTCTCGTATGACCGGGTAATTTTGTCCTGTTTTGCATCGTAGTAGGCATTTTCCAGATCAAAGATGAAATCATAATCATCTTCCAGGCCAGAATAGTTTCTCAGTTCGCTGTAAGGCTTCTCATCTGACAGTACTTTTTCACCCAGGTTCTCTGGTTTCTTGCCGAGTAAGTCATAGGCTAAGACATACAACATGCGCGCTTCATTGATACTCTCCCTTGTGTACTGACGGAACAACATGTCACCCCAGTCGATCAGGTTATCAATGTAGTTCATCACAATAGACTTACGATAAGCGATCTTACGATACTCCGCTATGGTGTGAGGATCGAACGGATCATCCAGGTAAGTATTGATCTGAGCTGTCGTATTCTGCATCAGCTCGTAGCGGTATTTCAGCTTAGCGCAGATGGCCATTACCTCAAGTAGATTATTTCTAGCGGCTACGAGCAGCGCTTTTTTGTCGGTATCAGCGTTGGACGTACTCAGGTTTTTAATAGCACTAAACAGTGCGGTATAGGTAGGCCAACTTGCAACATTTGAAAGTGTCATCTTTACCTGCTTCTCTTTGGCATCTTTATCGGTACCAAGAGAGATACTATTCTCAGAAGCATACCCCTGGAACACAGGGTTATATTGAATCAAGTAGGCGGCAAAGCTCTTCAGTTTCCTGTTCGCGTCAGCGTTTCCAAAGTAAGCCAGGCTTCCTTCCATTGAAGTCAACAATGCACTGATATCTGTAGCCAGGAAGGGCAAGAACTTCCAGTAATTGGATGTCTCCGTAGGATCAAAAATGTATTCGTACCATTCTTTGGCGTATTCAAACTTCTGGTCTGCATTAAGCGCCATGGCAATATGGAACGGGGCATGGAAGAATATCTCCCAATAGTAAATCCCATTGGCACTGTTGAAATCCAAATGCGTACTTACTGGTAGATTGGCTTCATCTACGTATTTCGACGTGGCCTGAATAGTAGTAGGATTAGAACCTCCATCCCTGCTAAATGATGGCGTTTCATCAATCTGTTGAACAGTAGCATTTAATAGTCCTCCTATTCCGGCCGGCGTATCTACTGAAGCGAGTAGTGCTTGATTCAGCGCATCTGCCGTACTGGTCGTCAATCGGATGATCTCATATTTTACATCATCAATCACATATGGTACGGCATGATCGTTACTATTCAATGTGTAGTCAATGAAGTTGCCCTTCTTGATAAAGTAGAGCTTACCGGCCTTATTCAAGGCTGCATCCATTCCGCTGTGCAAATCGCTAGGTAAGTTGCCCCAGTTGCCTTTGATAGTCGCTCCCTTATCGGCAAAACTATCCGGGGCTTCTCCTTTCCCTATTTTATAGTACTGGCTGTTGACGATCAGGTAAACATTATCTACACCGTCCCTGGGTAGTACAAAAGCGGCTGAAATGTTGCTCAGGTTATTGGCAATGGTTCTTGGATAAGTATCGTCCATGTGCTGACTTACTGTACCATCATTGGCTATGCTGTGAACAACGAACTGATCGCCACTGAATAGGTACAGCTTTTTGTTCAGCACATAGGCAGCATCAATGGTACTCGGCCTAAAATTACTGGCATTGAGGTTGCCCCACTTGACAGTAATGGTGCGCTTATTTGATGTACCAAAGTCAGCCGCTAATTCCAGTGATTGGTTTTTAGCACTATTAAACAGGTAGTTTTTGCCATCAAAGTAAGTAAATGCTGCATCTACCGTATTTGACCAATTGGATGGAAGCCCTGGTATGAGATCGGCGATGGTGCCTATCGTTTCTACTGTACGATAGTCTTTGCTTTTATAGCGTATATAGTACTCACCTGACAGTAGGTAGGTGTATCCACCAAGTGTGAATGCCGAATCGATTTTGCTGGTATTGAAAGTCAGACTTAGTCCGAAGGTATTTGCGATCTGGATTGGCCCACTCTTGAGAAAAGTGTTCTTATTTTTCTTACTTTCAATAGTATTGATCTCCGTCGTATCTAATACGTAATACTCCTTACCAGAAAAGAGATAAATCCTATTGCCGTATAAAAATGCGGAGTCAACCTTTACGTTCTTTTTACTCTGATCCTTTATACAGAAGTACCACATAAAGGTCATGCCGTTGTGCAGTGCCAATTTTCCGTCTCCCGTCCCGGCATCAGCAATAACGTATTTGCCGAATGCAACTATGGTTTGGACATTGGTTTTAGGATCGAAAACGGACTTCTGCGGTAAATTAAAGGTGACCATGTTATTGTCATAATGCACTATCAACAGACCAGTGGATAGCAAGGCAGCGGAATTCACAGTCTTGCCTACAAACTTTTTAACTTCATCGGCAGCATATCCAAATTCTTCTTGAAGGAACATGGCAAGGTCACCGGTTTTTATCACTTCAGGAGAAGCAGATGATATGGTTCCATCGTCTAAAACAGCAATGTTATCATAGCGAATCCATTGGTCGCTATTAAGGGCATAAAGCTTATTATTATAGGCAAAGCAAGTCTCAATCTGTACCGTACTGGCACTAGTGAAGTTGTTTTTAAGTACGCCCCATTTCTTTGAGTTATCAATTGGTTTAGCATTTTTGCCTAATTCTATGTAAGAAGCATTATTAAACAAATATGTTTTGTTGTCAGCTCCTTTGAATGAGGCATCGACCTTAGTCCAGCTTGTAGGAATTCCTAAATCGTTTTTGGATAGCAACTTAGGATAGTCTTTCTCTGCCAAACCTTTGCCCGTGAGACGATACTTATAATACTGATCACCGGAGAACAGGTAGACATTCTTACCATCACTGTAGCCCGCATCTATGCCAAAGTTGGCCTGTATGTTGTTTCGTACCTGTCCCCAACGGGTGGCGTTATTGCCAGTTTCCGTGATTTTGGTACCATCATAAACATGGTATTTTTTGTCTACCATGTAATAGAGACTGTTACCGGCATAGAATACCGCTGTGATATTACGATCGGTCGGAAGCCCCTCAGCGTTCCCGGAAAGGCTTTGTGGCCACTTATTGGTATCGAGCGCTGTTTCAGAAGGTTTCACCAAAAAACCTCCACCCTTGTAGTCGTAGGCAAACCACGGGCCATCAAGGCTGTTTTCGATGGAGTTGAGCATGATTCGATCATCACTGCCTAGTTTCTTTGCGTTTTCTGCGGGAAACAGGTGCTTAAAGATCTCTTCCCCTTTATCCTCAAAATTCGGAGCAGTCGCAGCATAGGTTTCCAATTCAGAAGTAAGGCTGTAGGCAATATGTTCTGTTTTTTCCAGCGACTTTATCTTGTAAATACGCTTTAAAAAATTAGCCAGTGTGAGCGTAGTAAAGTCGTAATAGGTATATCTACAACTGATGACAATGTTTTCGTGGTTATCATCATAATCGGCCAGCTTTTGTGCATTCTCTACAAACAGTTCTACATTGGTAATCTTACCATATGTCTCTATTGAGGTGTTCAGTAGTTGAGGTTGAGACCACTCATCATTAAGATTGTAGAATGAGTAGTAAATATTTACACGATACTTACCCGCCCGGCTAGAAGATGATTGTGACGAGCTAACGTACTGGATATCAGAATCCTTGCTGTCTGTGGTAGTAGCCACTGCTGCCGTGGAAGCATCCTGTTCATCACTTTCGTCCATGATACGCTCAACCGTTGCCCAGAATACAAAGACACGATAGAATGCGTAAACAGGGTAGACTTTCTTAGATTCGATGGCTACTTCCACTTTCTTCCAGGGTTCCCACGAAGCACCACTGCTCTTTCCTTCGGCGAAATTGGCAAAACGGTAATAGTATCTAAGTGGATCCGTTTTGGTGCGACCGAAGAGTACAAGGCTTTTATCGTTGGCACTACCGCTCCCTACCGTATCGTACACATATCCCCCGGCGACCTTTAAGCGAGATACCTCGGTGTATTCATCGAGGTATTTTTTATAGCCTCTTTCTACCAGATCTTCGGTAATTTCCCCCTGCATCAAGTCTTGCTCAAGGGTTTCGAAAGCAGCGGTTTTGTAGTCAGCGTCGCGCAGTTCCGGACGAATGTAATTCTCTGGGTACAAGAAGACTTTACGATTGGCTTCCCAAACGCGGTAATTGCGCATCCATTCCCACTGCCTCCTTAGCCTTTCCTTAACCTCTTCATCATTTGAACCTTCAAGGGCAACTTTTTCAAGGTTGATGAAATAGCGATGGAAATATAGCTGTGTGGCCGCTATGGCCTCTTTAATGCGCGAGGTAGTGGCCTCACTTTCCATCTTCACGTCTATGAGCGTTTTCTCGTAAAGGTCACGCGCATCCAACAAATCCTTATCGGTTGAGATGGCATAGGGCACCAACGCATCGCGTTTTAGCGTATTGAATTCGCCTTCCACCTGATCCAAGCGGGCTTTGTAGTTGTCATTACAGCCAGCGGTGCCTAGCATTTGATAGATCTTTTTAGCTGCTTTGGCTCTATTTACCGAGCGGTACAGGTTGACCCATACGTCCTCATACAACTTGGAAGCATCGACATCCATTTCCTGGGTTTTGGTAAGGAGGTCATAGAGCTTAATGATCAACTCCATATCAAACTGCTTCTCAAATGAGCTCACAGCTTCCAGGAAGGCATTGTTTTGTTTTACCCAGCGTACTTCGTCTTTGTCAAAACCAAAAATTTCCGAGACTGCCAGATAAGGCTCTTTTTCGGCGCCATCCCCCAGGTGTAGTAGGTTTGAAAGGGTGAATTCACTACTGCTAAAAGTATCAGACAGCTTCTTGAACCTCGAAAGGACGAGTATATCACTCAATAAGTAATCCGTCCATTCTCCCCATCTGTACTTGAATTCCTGCGGGTAGATATTATCATCATAAGTATGATAGCCATCTACGGCCATTACATACGAAGTGCCCTTGGTAAAGTACATTCTACCTTCAAACATAAAGGCGCCATCCAGCTTTTTCCTGAAACCTTCAGGTAGCCGTGCATGGTGATCTTCTATCAGCATTGGATAGCCTCGATCGACGTACTTTTCCAGTTCATCATCATCGGTGAAAAGCTCCTCGGTATCTGTGTAGCAGATGAATTGATCTCCTTTAAATATCAATAAACGGCCTTCTTCATCGATGTAGGCGGCATCAATGATTTGCCCGTTTCGTTCCTTGAAATTGTTTTTGATTTTACCCCACTTACTGCTTATCAGGAGTTCTGAGCTGCCATTGCCGGTTGAAATATAATTTTCATCCTTGAACAGATACACTTCTCCTTTATTGTCCACAAACGCTGCATCTATACCGTATTGAAAATCATCAGGTAATCCCTTAAGACCCAGTTCACCGGCCAGATCGTCCATGATCAACTTAGGATACCCTTCATCCACATACTTGTAGTAGTTGTCAGAATAGCGGATATATTGATCTCCCGAGAAGAGATAGGTCTTACCGTTTTTGTCAACGAAAGCGGCGTCAATGCTACCTCTTTCCCTGAAGTTGTTGCGTACCTTGCCGAGGTGGTTCATGCTCCGTACATCGTAATTGTACTCTGAGCCTACATAAAGCTGCTTATTCAGGAACACGTAGGTATTCCGTGGGTTAGTGTAGACACCGTCGATGCTGAGTTTACCTCCTGTCTCTTCTATCCTATCTATGGCATATTGGAATTCCTTAGGCATAAAGCTGAAAGGTGCTTCCATGCGTAGATCTTTGGCTACTTCTTTGGGATACCCTTCATCTACATAGCGGTAATCCGAGGTAGAATAACGAATGTATTTATTACCGGAGAAGAGATAGGTCACTTGTTCATTATAGACGAAAGCGGCGTCTACAACCTGAGCGAAATTGTTACTGACCAGACCCCACTTGTCTTTTATTTCCATCACCGGGGAAAACTTTCCTTTTGCATAGGAAACGTAGTGGTCTTGGTTGAAGAAATAAATGGTGCCATCTGCTCCTTCAAAGGCGGTTTTAATATCCTGAAAGGTAGTTTTATTAAAAGGAATGCCTTTGTAGAGTAGCTCCAGCTCTTTCGGGTACGACCAATTTTCCTCGTTGGTATTGAAGCGGATGAACTCCTGATCTTTAATGAAGATCATATTGTCACCGTGCATTAGGACGGTATCAAACCGATCGAACCCTTCTTCTTCCTGCTTGCTTGGGATACCAAAGAAACTGATGTCGGTCTGCTTAGGATAGCCTGCATCGGGTTTCTCGTATGTGTCGTTAGAATAAACCAGGTAGCGGAAATAGCCATGGCTGTCAGGCTTTTCGAAGATGTAGGTCTTACCATCTTTCACATAGGCCAACATGACCTCTGATAATCCTTGCCACATTTCCGCAATTAACTCAGGCGGGTCTTCAGTCTGCTGATTCGTATAGGTTTTGGTTTTATAAACAAAGTACTGATCTCCGCTAAAGACATAGGTTTTACCATCTCTGCCCACAAAGGCAGCGTCAATGGTTTCATTTATCTCAATATTGTTTCTAGGCCTTCCCCATTCCTCGCCTGTTTCAAAGGTCAGATTAAGCAGGGTATTGTGGCATTGTGTGCCTTTGAACAAGTAGGTATTATTGTCTACTCCTCGCAAGACAGCACTAACACCATTCTTGTCAAAACTATCAGGTACTGCGTCAAGAATATTAGGGGTCTCCCTGGCTTTCTCAATCTTTTTCTCTTCCAGGCCACTTAAGCGTTTCCAAATCTTCCTTTCCAAGGCGTAAACGCTGCCATGGGCAAAGGTCACGGCTGAGATGTTGGCGAAATCATCCGCTGTGTTATATACACCTTTGTGGTGGTCTTCATCCTCAGAAATGACATGGCAGTCGCTGCCTTCGAATAGGTAGACATTTCTGTCATCTGCGTAGGCGGCTGTGACCTTCTGTATTTCTTGCTGCAACTCACCGAACCGGGGCTCATCTTGTAGATCAGACAATTTTTTAGGATAGCCTTGTTCTACCTTACTATAGTCCTTTCCAACATACCTGAAAATTTGGTCTCCGGAGAACAGATAGGTGTGTCTGCTAATTTTTACGTAATCATCACCTTTCTTGTCTTCGTCATCTTCCCTTGATTCTAAAACCAGCGCGGTATCGACTTTCCTGTAGCGATCTATATTGTTATCTACTTCACCCCAGAATTTGCTTATGGTTCTAGGGAAGCCATTGTCTATCTTCCAGAAATCGCCGTCGGAGATGCGCACGTAGTTAGATCCTGAGAACATGTAAATCTTACCATCTTTGCCTGTGAAGGCTGCTGTAATGGTAGAAAACGGCAGATTGTCCCACTTTTCGGTGATCAATTCCGGTTCAGACCACCATCGGTTGGCTTCGTGAAATTCTACCACGTACGAAGCTGTAGAAGGACGTTCTGACCTTTCGTCTACTACTTTCATGTTTGAAAACAGGTAGGTAACGCCGTTAGGGGCATTGAAGACGGCATCTACTTTGGTAAAGCCTTTATCAATAAGTGATTGAGGGAAGCTCCACCACTCATCGTCGTTTTGTGGACGCGGGAATGTTTCTACTTCTTCGACGTCAGGCAGGCTCTCAACCGGTGTGATGTAGCTGCTCTCGTCCTCGTCCTCCTCATCTACTTCAGTATAATCCGGTGTAGAATAGCGAACGTACATCGGCTTACCTTTTTCATCTACACCAAACAGATAGGTCTTACCGTCTAGTATAAATGCTGCTTCTACCTTTTTCAGGCCATAAAAATCTTCGGACGTAAGGCGTGGATATCCTGAATCGACTTTCGAATAATCATCGGTAGAATAACGGAAGTATTGATCTCCACTAAACATGTAGACTCTTCCATCCAACGCTGAGAGTACAGCATCGACCTTACCGGTTGCCAAGATATTGTTTTTGACTATGCCCCAGGTTTCATCCAGATTGAGTAACGAAATGTCTTTTGCTCCTTCCTTAAAGGAGACCGCATACTTATCCTTGATCAGGTGTATTTTTCCATCTTCTCCTTTGAAAGCAGCGTCTATGCCTTTGGCAAATTCATACGGGAGTGCAGGGAATTGATCAATGATACGCTTTGGAAAGCCATCAGCTACTCTTACTCCTTCGTTTTCCAGGCAATCAGTGTACTTGACCATGATGTCCCCTGCAAAAAGGTAGACATTGGCTCCATCTTTCAAGACGGCATCTATATGATCGGCTCCTTTAAATTCATACTCCATTCTACCCCAGTAATCCGCCACATCCATCTCACCCTTATTCTCCGAGCTAACGAATTTGGAGTGGTTGAAGAAATATGAATTGCCATCCGTACCTTCAAAAGCCGCACCATGCTCATCGATAAAGTGGTCAGGTAGGGATACCTTTAGGTTTTCGTCCTGCCAGCTATCGGCTATTTTCTTAGGGTATTCCTCGTCTATGTAATCATATCCTTCAGAAAACCTCACGTATTCGTCATTGGCAAATAGAAATAACCTTCCCTCTTCGTCTTTGTAAGCCATGTCTATTTCTGTCATGACCTGGAAGTTATTATCTACGTTGCCGAATTCATTATTTCGCTTATCCCAGGTATCACTTCCTTCTGGCAATAGGAAATAGTGATCTTTGGAGAAAATAAAGGTGTTCCCTTCTTTGTCCATGAAAGCGGCGGTGACATCAATAGTGCCTTTTTCTTTTTCAAAAAGCAAACGAATAGGGTCATCCTCCAACACGTCCCGGAGGTCATCATCATCGCGTTGCAGGTCGATCAAGTCTTGATCGTAATCAAGATCGCTTTTGTCTACGAGTTCGTAATCTGACCTGCGATACATCCAGTATTTGCCGCTGTCGAACAGATAGATGAAATCGTCTCCTTCGAGAATCGCATCGATGTTTTTAACGGGTTTTATGACCACCTTACCTTTTTCACGGGTGGCACGGGTAAACTCAAAATCATCAAGCTTTAGTGTTTCAGGATACTTGGCCACCAGGTTCTGATCGCGGAAAGCAATTTCTACCTCCTCTTTGGTCAGTTGTAGCTTTCCGGATAGCATGGCAAATTGCTGTATACGCCGGTATACCGTATTGAAAGATGGGTCGGCTGGTTCTTCTGTGATAGTATCCAACACATTCACAGCATGCAGGATCGGCAACATCCAGGCGGCTTTGATGTCTTTCTCACCTGGGAATACTTCCCTGGAAAGTGAGCGGACGATCTCAGCATCCAACCCGAAAATGCTCTGTAATTGCCCGAATAAGTAATTCTCTTGTTTTTCGGCCGCCCCCTTCAAAGTGGACTGTATGACCTGCTGGGCTTCTTGCACTTTTTTGGCTACCGCCTGTAGCAAGAAGAATATATCTTTATTATAATCTTCGAATGCTTCTACTTGGAAAGAGAGGGCATTGTTAGCATCCAGGTAGTATTCTAATGATCCAACCGGTAGCTTATGATCATCGGTGATGGCCTCCATATTATGAAGCACGCCAATTAATTCGGTCGCTTCCTCCTCAGAGAACTTCAAATCATATAAGGACTGCTTGGTCAGATAGAAAGAATCGGTTGTTTTGATAATGTCCGCCATTCTATCGAAAACGATCGTACCAGGCAGGTTATCAAAGTAATAACTCAGTACGAAGCTTTTCTTATTCTCTTCGTCTAGGAAAAATTCCCTTGCCTCGGGTAGCATTTGAGCGCCATTGATGTAGTCAGATTGTAGGTCTTGATAAGCCCATTTCGCTACGATTTTATCTGCTATTTCGGCCAATGACCCACTGCTGATGGTCATGTATTCTTTTTGGTGGCTTTCAACTTTTTCTTGTAACGCTCTCAGTATTTCATGCCTGTGCGGGTAGAATTGTATGGCAAGCTCAAATTCATCGGCATCCTCATTTAGAGTGCGTTGCTTGTCATGGATTACATGTTTTTTGTCGATATACTCATTAAAAATGAGGTTCTCAACGAGGTCATTTATTTCTACCTCTTTTAGTGGCAATTCATTGAAAATGGATTTACTGATCATCAACTCCCCTTCGTCAAACATCTCGAGTTTCTGCTCGAACTGCTCGTAAACTTCCATTCTGTAATCGTTGATATCGATTTCAGTATCAAAATCCTCTTCGTTTTCATTCTCCGAGAAAAACACCGGATGCTGGACAACACCATCCTCATCTATGTAATTGTTAAAGATGAGATTATCATACAATTCATCCAGTTCTGGCTTGTCCAGGCCTAGATCTTCAAGGTCTGAAGGAAATAGCGAAATGTTGATATCTGCTAGCTCTTCAGCATCACCCGCTACATCATTGTAGAGATCACTGAGTATGCTGAACAACTGGCTTCGATGGTGGCTAAAGTCAGTTTCCAATAAAAAATCTTCATCATCTTCAGGCAGGGCGTCTGGTTGGATAATTCCCTGCTCATCTACATAGCCCATGAATACCAGGTTGCGAAAGATCTTTTCACTGAGCTTTTCTTCGATACCTAACCCTGTGAAGTCCATACTGGTGACCCAACTCAACTGATCTACTGCCTTATGGGCCATCATTTCAGCTTCTTCCTTATCGTAGCTCACCAATCGCACATCATGATGGCCGGGTTTCTGTCCACATATTGTTTCTAGTGCCCTGTAAATCACCGCAGAAGCACGTTGGTCAAATGGTCCTTGCAAAAATGCACCGGGTTGAAGCACTAAGGATTTAAAGCCTTGATAAACACCATCCAATGCCAGTATTTTGGCCGCTTTAGCCGCTTTTTCAGCCTCTTCTGTCTTGTATTTTCCGGTGGTGATCTGCCATAATACCTCTGCCGTGTACCCATATTCCATCATCCATTTACTGGTGTAATGAAGCGTATGGGCCAACCATTGTTGGTCTTTTACATTAGCGCCTAGGAAGATTTCGTAGCAGTCTTGCGTAGAAGGCAGGTAACTCAGAAAGATGTTTTGTTGGTTATGTCTGGCGATGGTAGGGTCGACCTCGAATACGTCGAAGAGGGTGAACATTTCCTCGTGGCTCAAATCCAATGCAGTGGCCAGTCTGGTAAAGCGATAGAGGAAGTTGATCAGGCGTATCTTGTTCTTCGCCAACATCCAAAGGCTTTCATCTATTTCCTTGTCATCCAGGCGTTGGATGATCTTTTCCAGGTCGGTCTTGGAGATGCCTAATACATAGCGGATGCGTTTTCTAAAGTCGTAGTTGGCATCTGAGAATAGATCATCGTAATAGCTTATTTCAGTATAATCCTTTTCTTCTTTAAACTCGATAGCCAATGGCTGCGATCCCAGAATATATCGCTCGTCAAACTGTACGCACTTATTGTTAAAAGTGCGGTTGAAGAGATCGGCTGGTTCCTCTTCCTCGGTTTGCCCTACTTCATTGATGCTGGTCAAAAGGGCTACTGCCACGTCATAATCAACATCAAAAGCCTCTTTCAGCTTCTTCACGGATGCTACCATTGCCACGCTATCCGCGTTCAAAGTATTGTTACAGCAATGTCTAAGAATAAGATCCAGGTCTGTGAAACTTATGCCTATTTTGTTGGCAAAACGCACAAACCGATTGACGCGGTCATACCACTCTATAGGTAAAAGGTTGTAGGTTTTACCATCAGAAGCTTTCCATGTTCCTTTCGAATTATTGCTCCAAACAAGGTAGTTTTCAGTTTTGTCCAGTGTCGCGTAACCATTTTTTCCAAGACCCTTATTAATGAAAAAATTAGCCTGAAATCCGTATTCCTCTTCCCGTAGCTTTTGGTGGATCAATTCCCTGGCTTGTACTCCAGTAAGATCCGTAGTTTCTAAAAAGGTGGTGATATTGGCCATGTAGGCCTGAAAACCAAGTTTTAAAGTATCTCTGTTGCTGGAGTAGTTATAGAATTTAGGTACAATGTTATTTCTGTTATCCTTGATCACCAAAGCATATTCCTGCTCGGAAAGATTGAGGTATTCCCTCGAAATGATACCGTCATCATGTTTAAGGGAAAAGGTTTTATATAACGCTTCAGAAGAAATGCCCAGGTGCTTCAAATACAATTGTACCTCCGCATGATCCAGGTTGAAGGGCATGTTAAAGGGATAGTCTGCTTTGAGTAGGTCTGTATAAACCTTATTGCCGATTTTGGCTTCAAGCACGTCGTTGACTACTTCCAGGTAAGGAATTTCTTCGAAGGTATTTTCATAGTCGAGAATTATCTTACGTATATCGGGACGCCTTCCCTCTACATCATTTGTTGATGAGAATTCATCATCCATCATTTGTAACAAATCGGCCAAATAAGCGGCAGGAGAATATACTGATCGGGAGTCGTCCCCCTCTTTGAAATCCAAGTCTCCGAAAAGAACTTCGTAGTCAGGAAGATCATTGAATGTACTCATGACATTTGGGTGTTTTAGGTAGTTTAAGAATTAGGGTTTTGTGCAGGATTCGATTAGCGATCCTGTAGCACTACATGGTGTAGTGTGAATAGTGTGCCTTAAGAAATAGCTTTTACAGACTTATTGTGCGCCTGACCACTCTGAACAATGTTCATATACTTCAAAAGCACTTTGCTGCGCGTAGCTACTGCACGCTTATAGAATGTCGTCATTAACTCCTCGTCCTTGAAAACTTTTGAGAATTCTTTCATAAACTGCTGTCGTGGGATGGACGCGATTTGGACGCCGGAGTGAAGGTTTCTTTCTAATAACTGTTTGATGATTCTTGTGTTGTCTTCCGCTAACAAACGAGCCAATCTTTGATAAGCCTTGACTTGCTTCAGCACCTCTGGTTGATCTTGCTTTAAAATTCCCTTCCAGTTCAAGCCCTCCAAGGCCTTTGAACTTAAAAGATTGATGGTTATAAAATCGACTTTCTTGTTCAGTCGTAGAAATTTATCAAGGTTCTTAAAGCGATCTTCGTTAAGGGCTGATTTTCTTGGCATGATGGTTTGTTTTTGGCTCAGATTTTTAGTTATGTCAGTGAAATGCGACCAGTTTGAAACTAATCTTTTTTCAATATATTAATAAAAACTTGCATATGTAAGAGGTAAATTAATTATTAAATTATGCTTTTATTTATATAATTAATTGACAAAATGTATAAACACAAAAATCAGCATCTGAAAATTATTTTAATGCCATTTTATTAAATATTTTCTAATATCAATTTTTATAATCTTATAAATTAAATTTTTTGTGAAAATCAGAATATTAAAGTCGTCAAGTTTTTTGCTCTTAATGATTAAGAGATCGCTATCAATTTTGAACAAAGCTATATGTAAGTTTTAGTGTAGAAATACATTTTTTATACATACAAAATGCAATTTTTGTAGGATTTATTTTTTAAATGATTGAAGTGTATACGATAGCTATCGATGAGGATCTTGCACTGCCAAAAACCGATAGGAATTCTGGCTTTGCTTTTGAGAAATGTGGTGAGTTGTCAAGTGTATGTTCGGACAGGCGATATTAGAAAAAAATATGAGTTGTGAATGTATCGAGTGGGTAGGTCAGTATCAATTGCCATAAATAAAAAAACCTAGCCACCTGCTCGAATTTTATGAAGTAGAGGAACAAGTCTTGAACAGGGAGCCTTTTAGTTATACATCATTTGTCAATTGGCTGATGATCAAAAAGGTATATTCTAAGTAATCTATGGATCTGACCCCTATAAGAACAGTCAGGATCTTGATAATTCAGTTCTTATATCATAATATTGCGATATAGTTATGGGAGTTACCAAAACACAAAATTACACAGACGAGCATAACGAGATTGCAATCTTCGGAAAAGCATTCTCCCACCCAGCACGGGTGGCCATTATTACTCACTTACTTAAAGCCAAGGCTTGTATAAATAGTCATTTGGTTGAGGAATTGGGATTAGCTCAGGCAACTGTTTCACAACACTTAAAGGAGTTGAAAGGCATCGGTATCATACAAGGAACAGTAGAAGGCACAAGCGTGAGCTATTGTATTAATCCTGAGGTTTGGAGCTTAGTTAAATCAAGATTTGTGGAGATTTTCAATCAGTTTGAAGATCCCGCCAATGATTGTTGCTAAAAAAATTTAAATTAATCAATCGTAATATAGCAATAAAGTATTATTAATATGAAGTTGTCAGAAGTAAAAGAGGTATTAAAAACAGTTGATGAGGTATCATTTGGACTTCCTGATGGAAGCCAAGTTCCACCCCACTTCCATGTTACTGAAATTGGAACTGTGGATAAACGCTTTATCGATTGTGGAGGGACAGTAAGAACCGAAAACGTAATCTGTTTTCAACTCTGGTCAGCCAACGACTTTGATCATCAATTAATCCCAGACAAGCTGTTCGATATAATAGCTATTTCTGAGAGAGAGTTGGGGTTGAAAGATCTTGAAGTAGAAGTAGAGTACCAAAGTGATACTATTGGCAAGTATGGATTGGAATTTGAAGACGGGAGGTTTGTACTTCAAGCTAAAATGACAAATTGCCTGGCTCCAGAAAAATGTGGTGTCCCCTTAGCTAAACCAAAAGTCAGATTATCAACCCTTACTACATCTGACGAGTCAGGATATTGTAAGCCAGGTTCAGGGTGTTGTTAAATCATTAGTCCATAAAATCATGCAAATACAGAAAGTGTCTATTCTACCCGAGCTTGTTTCTACTATTGACACTGCAAGGAAACTAGATATTTCGAATGGTCGAAAGGAGGTACTCCAACCTATGATCGATTATATTCAAAGCAAAATTGACCAAGGCAAGAGTGTCAATCTCAATTTTATATGCACTCACAACTCACGTAGAAGCCAATTTTCACAGATCTGGGCAAAGACAGCAGCTGATTATTTTGGAATCCCTATCAACAGCTATTCGGGTGGTGTTGAAATTACTGCATTCAATGAACATGCAGTGGCATCAATTAAGAGAAGCGGTTTCCGTGTATTCTCTGAAGGGGACACTAATCCTGTTTATACCATTTTCAATTCTGACGATAATGAACCGATAAGAACATTTTCAAAGCTCTTTGATGATCCGGCTAACAAGGCTGACCAATTTGCAGCTGTAATGACCTGCTCGCATGCAGATGAAAATTGTCCTTTTATTCCAGGTACGGAAAAGCGGATACCAGTTCGTTATGACGATCCCAAGGAATTTGATGGAACAACACAAGAAGCGCAGAAATATGATGAGAGGTCCTTACAAATAGCTTCAGAAATGTTTTATGCATTTTCTTTAATTAAAATGAATTCGTAAAACTTAAATTCATAGCTCATGAAAACAAGAATATTTTCACTTGTTATCATCGTATTATTGTTATGTAATATTGATGAGGTTGCAGCACAGGGTTTTAGCAAAAAGCTAAAGAAGTACATCGATGTTGTGGTGACAGAGTTTGACCAAGTTGACGAGGATCGAAAAGCTAACTTAAAAGAAATTGGAGATTTCTTGCTTAAAGAGATTGAAGAAGATGGAAGAACGGATGTCATTATCATTTGTACTCACAACTCTCGAAGAAGCCATATTTCCCAAGCCTGGCTTCAGACCGCGGCTGTGTACTACGGGATTGATGGAGTTCAGGTCTTTTCCGGTGGTTTAGAAGAAACTGCTTTCCATCCGAACGCGTTGGCAGCTTTAGAAAGAGCCGGGTTTAATATTTCAGGTGTTCAATCAAAAGGTAATCCGGTATACACGCTTTCTAATGGCACAGCTACCTACGTCATGTATTCCAAGAAATATACCGATGGACAAAATCCACAAAAAGACTTTGCTGCCATAATGGTATGTTCTGAGGCAGATAAATCTTGTCCTACTGTACAAGGAGCTGATGCAAGGTTTTCTCTCCCCTTTGAAGATCCGAGGTATTATGATAATACTCCTTCACAGGAAATGAAATACAATGAAACGGTGAGGCTGATCGCAAGAGAAATGTTCTATCTGGTAGATTACCTCAAAACACAAATGAATCTCAAACTAGAAACCAAAAAGTAACCAAGAAACGCTAAGCATTCTCAA
>JBCBSS010000137.1:0-22489 GCA_039819065.1 Bacteroidota bacterium | reverse complement strand
ACTTTCTATACACTTTGAAGTAATCTCCGTAGGCTAGCTTTAAGGATATTCATTCTATTTTTTATGTTGTGGACCAATTATCATAGCCATTGCCATTTTTGTGATGGGAAATTCGAACCCGAGGAGTATTTGAAAAGGGCTATTGACAAGAATATGATTGCTTATGGCTTTTCTTCTCACGCACCTTTACCTTTTGATGCCAAATGGTGTATAAGTGAAGGAGATGTTGGAGCTTATGTGGAAGAAGTTAAACGCTTAAGAAGCAGTTATGCTGACCACATTCAGGTGTATATGGGTATGGAGGTAGATTTTATACCCGGTGTAGCTAGCCCTAAAGCGGCCAAATATGTGGTAAAAGACCTCGACTACACGATAGGGTCTATTCACTTTGTAGATCGATTTGACAATGGCGAACCATGGGAAGTGGACGCTACTTATCAGACTTTTAAACGTGGTGTAGATGAAATCTTTGGTGGTAATGTTAGAAAGGCCGTCACGAGGTATTTTGCGCTGACCAGAGAGATGGTTGAAACGTCCCGACCAGATATTGTCGGTCATCTGGATAAGATCAAAATTCATAATAAAGATGGACAGCACTTTGCCGAATTCAGCAAATGGTATCAGGTAGAAGTGCTGAAAACACTAGATTGTATAGCTGGAGCTGGGTGCATCATTGAAATCAATACAAGGGGTATTTACAAAGGGCTTACCACTAAACCCTACCCTAGCCCCTGGATATTAGAGGAAATTCTAAAACGCAAAATTCCGGTCACCTTAAATTCCGACACACACCATCCTGAAGACATCATCAACTCATTTGGTAAGACTGCCTATTTACTTAGAGAACTGGGGTTTAAGTGTCTCAGGGTGCTGCTAGACAATCAATGGCAAGATGTTGAGTTTGATATGGATGGGTTGAGGTTGCCTCAAAAGGCGCAGGTTTAGAAGCTTAGTCATAGCACTACGATTTCCTGGATGCTTCTCGGATTTTCGATGTAACTTGTCTTAAGTTACATTGCCATAGCATTTATATCGCCATTCTATGAGATCAGTCAAACGCATTCTCTACGCCGAAGAGGTAGATATGGGAGGCATCGTTTTGAGGCAGCCTTTCCCCACCGCCAACGTCGAGCAACTTGATCCTTTTCTACTTTTGCATCATCATAGCACTCAAATACCGGCAGGTTCAAGCCCTCGAGATTTAGGTGTAGGTCCTCATCCGCACCGGGGCTTCTCGCCTGTCACTTTCATCTTTGAGGGCAGTATTCACCACCGAGATTCCAGACAGAACAGCAGTGTCATTGATAAAGGAGGTGTCCAATGGATGGATGCGGGTATGGGTATCATTCATAGCGAACGTCCTTCTAAAACGACGGCAGAAAATGGTGGTGCGCAAGAAATCATTCAAGTATGGATCAATACGCCCAAGGCGCATAAAATGGACCAGCCTGATTACCAGCCTTTACAGGGCGATGAGCTGCCAGAATTCAAGCCTTCGCAAGGTGAAGGGGTTTTCAAAGTTGTATGTGGACAAACAGCAGGACTGCAAGGCCCCGTACGCGCTAAGCTTAATGCGCTAATCATAATGGGGCATTTAGAAGCAGGTGCTTTTCATACTTTGGAAGCACCTAGTGAAATGAATTGTGCCCTTTATCTACTCGATGGCCAATTGAGGGTCGAAGGTTATGGATTGGTTGACGGATTGAACCTGATTCATTTCGCGAATGATCACGATGAGATTACGATTGAGGCAAGGGAAAATACCAGAATCCTTTTACTGGCTGGCGAGCCTATTAACGAGCCTGTCACGCATTATGGGCCTTATGTGATGAATACCCAAACAGAGGTGATGGAAGCCATGCGCGATTACCAAATGGGAAAGATGGGGATTTTGATCGAGGAATTTGATTGAGAGTAGTTTAGTCGTTAGTATTTAGTATATGGTGATTAGTAAGAAAAGATGGTATGTTGATGGTTTGGTATTAAAGTCGGCGCTAATCATTTACAGTTTTCACAATAGACATCTTTGAGGTAATCATCCGAAAGAAGCTGAAATGACACTCCTCCATATTGGCTATTGCCAAAAAGTTGGCAAAATCTTTCCTTATTTGCATCACGAGCGTTCTCCAGTGCAATTCTATAAGCCTCTGTATCAGTGTAGTCGCTGAGATAAAAGAATGATAGATTTATAAAATAGAACAAAAGCTCTTCATCGGCTTGAAACTGTGTGGCTCTTGGATAGACTAGCCTTATGGCTTCCTTAAGATTTGAGTTGAAAGAAAAGTACTTAGCTAATGTCAAAGCATCTTTATCATTAAGTTTCTCCTTCTCATAATTGCTTGTAACGAATTTCATCGACTTATTCCTTTGCTCGTAATCCCTTATCAAAAACTTATACTGCGTCAAAATAATGTGGTAGTTTATCCACATCCGTCTTACTAATGGATATGGTGTTTTACTCCTTTCAAGCGCTTTCAGACGACTCGCAATTTTTTCTCTTTTTGAGTCAGATTCGATATTGTATTTCCATGATTGAATGAATAGCGCCGTGGTGTTATACTTAATCCTTTCATTCTTCGGGTCTATCTCCTCGAGGCGTTTCAATGCATCAATGGCCTCATTTAAGTCATTTAGGTGTTCGTATTCGAATAGTGCCATGTTGTTTAAGACTCCGAGGTAGGTTATCGTCTGAGGTATTTCAAGCTCATTTAGAAATCGATCAGGTAGAGAGGCATTTCTTACCTTTTCAAATATTATTTCCTGCAAATAATAAGCTTCATCAAGATTCTTCTCTTCAATACTCTTATTGAAAAGCGCTTTTAACTGTATAGGGTCATTGTAGTCCACCAGTAATTTACTTTCCATGTCAATATCAATCACCGCCTTTCTGTGATGCTTCAGTATAGGCTCCAACTGCTCTAATAATTCCGGCTGAAGAAGCATCCTCTTTATTTCATCTTTTGAACTGCTTCTTAAATCGGCATAGTCCGTATCTTCTATATCGTTGAAAAACTCCACCCAATTTTCCGAAGCTTTAATATCCGAGATGATGGTCCTATTCTGATGCTGTTGTAGCAAATCAACTATACTCTGAGCTCTTCCGTTCTGAAGTTTTACATTGTTCTCATAAGAGCCTTCTACCGAACTGTAGGCTTTGATAGTGATACTTTTTATGTCATAATCTGTGAAATTTAGTGTATCAACCATAGGTTGGATATCCGAGTCTTTGAACTCCATCTTATTCTTCTTGAATGGCACCTCAAAACGTAGCCTTTTATTGAGGCTGCGGTATCTATTGCTTATACCATTTTGTGAAGTAGAATCTTTGTAAAAGCCCATTTCCAAAATGTCGAAATTCACTCGCTCTAAATTATAAGTTACTCCATAGTGACAGGCCATTTTATTCTGGAGAATCAGCAGGTTGAATTCCACATCGTCAGGTTTAATGCCTATTGGTATTTTCCCATATTCTACAAACAGATTGCCGTTATTATCCCGTATAATTCTGTCTTTGAAATCACCTCGGTAGAGCGGTTTCATCGCCTTGCCATTGAAAGGTCCGGGATTAAGTCTGTTTGGGGCATCGCAGGGAAATTGCCTTTTGCTTACAGCGTCTATCGCAAAGCCGTCGTATTTGCTATCAAAAAGCTGATCGAAGTAGTTTTCATCAGTCGCATACAGATAAAGCTTACCATCATTAATGGAGATGCCGAAACTCACGTCCCAAGGAGCATCTTCCATCAATTCTTCATAAGTATTGCATTTTTTTGAACCATCGTACTTCACTTCTACATCAAAGTCACCGACCTCGGCTTTTTGGGCGTATAAGTTGAAGGAAATAACTACGGGTATAAGTAATAGGAAAACCTTGTTCATATTGTGATTAGTGTTGTTGGTGTTCATAATCGGCCTTCGCCGAAAAGTCACAAATTTAATATGAACGCATACTTAAGCTGCACAAAAAATTCACTGTAGAAGTCTTTTGTTCAAGGAGTGACATTTAGCAAAGGGGCATTAACAACCGACAGCTCGTAAATAGATAGAAGTTGTATAGATTACGCCAGCACAGTTATTCAGAATGACTACACAGGGTAGTTGGATTAGGCCGCCCTATCAAGAAGTGTTTTTTCCTGACCGCCAATCCGTGGTGGCTTCGTACCTCGCCATGACAGTCTCTATCCGAGTTCTAGCTTTATCCAGATATGCAGTCTTGCTTCTCATGTTTGATAAATAGATTCCCAAGTCTCTCCCGACGAGTAGGCACTTGTCCGTCCGCTGACGGATCGCAAGGGAATGACGCTTAGATGCTCGTTCACTTATTTATTTCCGTGTATTTCTACTTAATTCTATTTACTTCCATGAGCTAATAAATTGCTGCACAGAAGCACCATGCGCAGAACTCAATCCATAATTTGAAATTAGTAATTCGTAATTAGCAACTGGATTACTTTACTCCTTCGTCGCAGCCTGTCCGTCCACTGACGGACGTAATGACAACCTGAATTCAATTCGTAGCCTATGCTCTTTTATCTTATGTCTTACTTCTTATGTCTCTTACAAGTTTCTCTTCTTCAACTCACTCACGGCGTGGTCTACCGCCCTTGCAGTCAATGCCATATAAGTCAATGAAGGGTTCTGGCAGGCGGAAGATGTCATTGCAGAACCGTCCGTAACAAAGACGTTCTTGGCTTCGTGTACCTGATTCCATTTGTTAAGTACTGAGGTCTTTGGGTCTTTGCCCATTCTGGCGGTGCCCATTTCGTGGATGCCAAAACCAGGCACATCAGACTTGTCAAAGGTTTCAATGTTTTTTCCGCCTCCAGCTTCAAGAATTTCCCTAGTGGTAATGGCCATGTCTTTTCGCATGGCATATTCGTTTTCTTTAAACTCACAATCGATCGTCCATGTCGGCAGCCCCCATTTATCAGTAACATCAGGGTTTAGCGTCACTTTATTATCTTCATAAGGCAGGCACTCACCGAATCCCATCAGGGTCATTTCCCATCCCCCGGGTTCGGTTAGTGAGGCTTTGAAATCTGCACCAAAGCCTTTCTGGTCATTGGCATGTTTCCAACCACGCCTGTATGCGCCGCCTTGCATGCCATAGCCACGAAGAAAATCTGGGTGTTTTTCTTTGATGTTTCTGAATCTGGGTACATAAATACCGTTTGGCCGGTATCCGCGATAGTACTTATCTTCAAAGCCATCAAACTGCGCTCTTGAAAAAACCTGAAAATGGTGATCCATGAGATACTTACCTAAAGCACCACTGGCATTGCCAAAGCCGTTGGGGAAGCGATTACTTTTTGAGTTCATTAAGATCCAGGTAGAACCCAACGTAGAAGCGCAAAGGAAGATCACTTTAGCATAGTATTCCTTCGTCTGACTCGTCTCGGCATCGATTATTCTGACACCTACAGCCTTACCTTTTTGCTCATCGTAGATCAGTGATTCTACAATAGAATGAGGGCGTAAGGTCAGATTGCCAGTCTTCAACGCTGCTGGCAAGGTAGAAGAATTGCTACTGAAGTACGCGCCGAAGGGACAGCCTCTGTAGCAGAGGTTTCTATATTGACAATTGGCCCTACCGGGTAGTGGCTCAGTGAGATTCGCTGTTCTACCAATAGTCATGAGCCTGTCGGTCCAGGTCTCCTTAACTGCCTTACTTACTTTTTCCTCCACACAATACATGTCCATTGGCGGCTGGAATTTACCATCAGGCAGTTGTTCCAAGCCTTCATTCTGGCCACTTACACCAATGAACGATTCTACATAGTCATACCAAGGTTCAAGGTCTTTGTATCGGATTGGCCAATCAACACCAATGCCTTCTTTGGCGTTGGCTTCAAAATCAAGATCACTTAGTCGGTAGCTTTGCCTGCCCCAGGTAAGTGACCTCCCTCCGACGTGATACCCCCTTATCCAGCGGAATGGCTTGTCTTCGGGTGTAGTATATGGGTTTTCCTTATCTTTGACAAAGAACTGCTTTGTTCCAGCTGTAAAGGCATAAGTGGTACTTTGTATGTGATATTCTTCCTTTTCCTCTGTGGTGTCGATGCCTCTTTTATCAAATTGCCAAGGTGCCATGTTGGCGGTAGGATAGTCTTCAACATGTTGCACATCCCTACCCCGTTCCAGTACCAATGTCTTCAGTCCTTTTTCGGTTAATTCTTTGGCGGCCCAACCACCCGTTATACCTGAGCCAACGACGATGGCGTCATACGTAGTTTCTTCGTTTTGCATAGATTCGTAATAGAGGTTTAGAATGCGTTTCCTACTTTAGCCTTCTGGCCTTTTTCCATAGGAATACAACCTTCCAGTTTGGTTGGAATGGGTTCATAGATGAACTGGCTAGTCATAACTGTTTCAGACGTGAAGTAGTTGAGCAGTGTAAGCTCTCTTATCTGTAGGTAAATGGGCTTTTTAGAAGGGTCAGGGTTCTCTTTGAAAGCGGAAAGCTGCTTGTCTTCAATTTCACCCAAAACTTTGTCTTGCTCTTTAGTGGTGCAAGCAGCAAATGACTTACCCGTTATCTCATCACATTTTGATTCGAATTCGGTTAACCCTTCCTGAAACATGGTTTGCTCTTTCGAGTCAAAGCATTCCTTTACGATCATATCAATGAAAGCATCCACTCCCTGATCAAGTGCGCCAGGGGTGTCTGTTTTGGGAATGATGCGCTCAGCAATATCTCCTACCAGTCTGGCTTGTTCTACACTCAGGAATGATGGCGTCCAGCCCACTTCTCGGAGAGGGGTTGAGCATCCTTGCATAAGGCCGGTAACCACCGAGGAAGAAACGGCCATGCCCATCATCAGCGACGTTCTCTTAATCGCTTCACGTCTGTCCATAGTTCAATCTTTTAGAATTTTTTATAAGATAGAAAAATCTTTAAAAATTTATCAAAAAGAAGCAGTTTTTGAAGTGTGTTATTGAATGGTTTTAAAATGCGGCGATTAATTTGAATGTCATTCTCCGATTCAGGACGCAGGATTGAATTCGGGGAATCTCAAACTGGGTGATTTGCGTGGCTCAGGCCTTGTTACTTGCTCAATGATTGCCACGGGCTAAAGCATCGTGGCAATAAGCTTGTCAATCCTTTAGGCTTGTCGTAAATACGGCAACCCCACTTACACAACTCAAAGTCATTCTGAAAGAAACTTAGTGGCAAATAACTAATAGCTGAACTCACCTTATAGTTTAATTGAACAGCACTACCCTTATATCATGTGGCATTTCAAAATTTAGCGGCTAAAGCCTTTTCATTTACTTGATAGATGACCACGGGCTAAAGTGGCCATACTAAAATTACTTCAGCGGTTCTATTCGATGCATAGACAGGTATTGCTTTGGGCTTTAGCCAAAAGATAACCAGCCTCTCCAATAAGAGGCTTTAGCTGCTCTTTGGCCTGAAGGGTTTGATCACTTCTTCGTTACATTCGAGGTAAGGGCCTTCTATTAGGTCAATGCAATAGGGAACGGCCGGGAATACTGCATCAAGGCATTCGCGTATGGCTTTAGGCTTGCCGGGTAGGTTGATTATTAGTGTGTTATTTCTGATACCGGCAGTTTGTCGGGAGAGAATAGCGGTAGGCACGAACTTGAGACTTTCCTGTCTCATCAATTCTCCGAATCCGGGCATCATCTTTTGGCAAACCGCTTCCGTAGCCTCTGGGGTAACATCGCGTTTGGCGGGACCAGTACCACCTGTAGTTACGATCAAGCAACAGCCTTTTTCATCCGCCATTTCGATCATCTTCTGAGCGATTTGGTCTTGTTCATCGGGGATAACTGCATATTCTTTATCCCATTCTGACACCAGGTATTCATTCATAGTGTCTACCACAGCTTTACCGGGAATATCTTCGTATATGCCTTTACTAGCCCTGTCAGATACATTGATGATGCCTATTTTGATTTGCATAGTTTTCACAATTTAGGGTTGGTATCAATTCTTAATATTATAAAGTAATGAAGATAATACCATAAGCCTCTAATAAATTAACCTGGGTTAGATTTAACTAAAGAACAATGCCATATTGAATTTACGTTTATTTAAGCTGTTGACTATTGAATAAACTCCTTGATTACTAATAATAGGTTATCTGACGTTCAGATATATAAACGGATGATTCCTCTCCCGGGTCGGTAAACGTGGTTTGGACTTTGATCCAGTTCCCAAGATCATCTAGTTCATAGTTACTCTCCTGTATTGTTATAATCTTACCATCACGTTTAGAGATCACCTTGGCCAAATGCCCAGCCTCGTTGTAAGTATGTTCCTCATACCGGATTGGTCTGCCTTTGACTTGCCTCTCTAGTAAGGTGAGTTGATTCTTTTCGTTGTAATGATACACGTAATTCGTACCGGATAGAAATGGTTTAGCTACATTCTGAATCAAGGATATGGTTCGGTTTTCTTCGTCCCAAACAGGTTTCCATATCTGTTCCTTATTGCCAAATTGGTTGAATTGATGGTCCAATACTGGCACCTCAATAGGGCCAGTTGCATAGATATTAATCAGAACCAATTTACCTTTTCTGTAGCTTTCCCTCTTGGCTAAAAAGCCTTCTTTATTGTAGTAATCAAGGTCATAGGCGTTTTCTTCTAGCAGTAAAAAGTCAGACTTTACTGTCATGCCGTTACGGCTAAATGAGTCTATTTTGTACAACTTTCGTATACCATCTTCTACAGTATAGTTGTGTATAACCTTTACTCTGCCCTGAAGGTCATTAAAACTCTCATTGGTGATAAATCTTGGGGTGTGACAGCCAAAACATAAAAAAAGAAATAGAAACCAGATCAACGCTTGTACCTTCTGTATTGTGAGATTTCCAGCTTTCAATAAAACTAGCTTTTGAATAACAACTTGTCCGACCTACCCTTTCTGTAAATCTGTTGGCCTTTACTGGCGCCCTTTCTAAGTATTTTTTGCATGTCTTGAGGTAGATGTATAATGTCTTGACACTCATTAGAGCAGCACCCCTCATACTTAGCTGCACATTCATCACATTGTATGAATAGCAAATGGCAACCTTCGTTTACGCAGTTGGTGTGGGTATCACAAGGCTTACCGCATTGATGGCATTTACTGATGATTTCATCGGAAATCCTTTCTCCCAGCCTTTCATCGAATACGAAGTTCTTACCCTTGAATTTATTTTCGAGGCCTTGCTCCTTCACTTGTCTGGCATACTCGATGATTCCGCCTTCTAGTTGGAATACGTTCTCGAATCCCTTGTGTTTGTAGTAGGCGCTGGCCTTCTCACAGCGGATTCCTCCTGTGCAATACATGACCAGATTCTTATCCTTATCGTTTTCAAACATCTCCTCTACCACCGGCAATGCTTCCCTGAATGTATCCACATCAGGGGTTACAGCCTTATCGAAATGCCCCACTTCGCTTTCGTAGTGGTTACGCATATCTACGATGATGGTATTGGGGTCATTGGCCAATTCATTGAATGCCTGGGCGTTGAGGTGTTTTCCTTTATTGGTGACATCAAAAGTAGCATCGTTGAGACCGTCTGCTACGATTTTATCCCTTACTTGAATCTTGAGTTTAAAGAAGGATTT
Source organism: Bacteroidota bacterium (assembly GCA_039819065.1). Taxonomy (GTDB): domain Bacteria; phylum Bacteroidota; class Bacteroidia; order Cytophagales; family Cyclobacteriaceae; genus JBCBSS01. Next base: position 12,912 of record JBCBSS010000137.1, on the reverse strand, counting down.
GCCATCATCATCGATGGCTATATTGAGTCGTATACCTTTCAGGAAACTGATCTCATCCATTGACAACTTGAATGCTTCAAAATTTTCCTCAGGGATGCTGATTTGGCCATTTATACCTTCATAGGCCACATAGATGCGTCCAAAAACACCGATCTTTTCCCATTGTACGTAAAGATGGTCTCTGAAAAGTTGAGGATTGAGAATGTGAGCGTATTGATAGAAAGATAGGGTTAGTCTCTCCTGATCGCTCTTTTTGGCTTTTTCTTTAAGTTCTCTGCCGTTGACTCTATTGTGAAGTTGCATGCTTCAAATATTTGTTAACGGCGCAAAATTACTTAAAATTTAGGTTTAAGTTCACCTTTTAGCAGAAGGTTGTATTCTTCACAGGTCAGATGACCATGTTCATCACTGTAAGGACAGGATTGATAGCTGCGCTGTCCAAAACTATTAGTAGAAATGATTACTCCCTGACCTTGACAGACAGGGCATATTACTTTGCCGGTAGGGCCACAGTCAATCTGAAAATCGGAAGCCAATATGGATTCTACCTCAGCAATTTCTTCACGACGTTGTCCGAGGTACTTATTCTGAGCCAACTCCAACAATCGAGTACACTCTTCATAGAATTGCCCTACTGTTCCTTTCAGTTCGATATACTTGGATAACCAGTCTATGCTTTGCTCATATTTATTTAGGTAATAGGAGTTTTTGCCAAAGTAGAAGCAAAGATTGGCTGGAACTACTTTAACACCTTTAAGGACCTTGCGATACTTGACATCGGCTGCTTCATAATCATGTTGTTCATCCATCAGAATGACAGCTTTGTCCAATTCCTTCATTAGATCTACCTGTTTCAACTCTTCAATTGAGATCGGCGGCGTTTCCTGGGCATAAACCACCATGGGAGCTGTGGCGATCACCAGAACGAATACTCGTTTCATCAATTTGTCTATTATCTCCATCACAAAAACTTTTCCTTTGGCAGGTCTAACCATGCCAATGTCGCATTACAAAATATATCCTCAACTGTACTCTCAGGTAAATCCATTTCTTCAATAAACTTGCCAATTTCCAGATCACCCAACGGAAAAGGGTAATCAGAACCGAGCGTTACTTTATCAGATCCCTGTAGTTCTAATATATATTTTAATAGAAAAGGATCATGTGTTACACAATCAACCCAAAATTTACCTAAATAGTCTCTTGGATTGACAGGATTATCAATAGCTACCAAGTCAGGTCGGCAGTTAAAGCCGTGTTCTACCCTACCTATGGTAGGTAAAAACGACCCACCCGCATGAGCAAAATTGACTCTCAGTTTAGGCAGTTTTTCAAGTACACCACCGAAAATCATCGAGCAAATGGCCCTGGAAGTTTCCGCTGGCATTCCTACTAGCCAGGGTAACCAATATCGTTGCGTATTTTCCATACCCATCATATTCCATGGGTGCACAAATACAGCCATCCCTAGCTCCTCACACGCCTCGAATATTGGAAAGAACTTATAGTGGTTGAGGTTATCATCATTGATGTTAGAGCCAATTTGTATGCCCGGTAGGCCCAATTCGTTTTTGCATCTTTCAAGCTCTTCTATGGCCAGATCGGTGTCTTGCATGGGTACGGTACCCAGCCCTATATATCGTTTGGGGTGAAGATTTACTACCTCTGCAATGTGATCGTTAAGAAAACAAGAAAGATCCAAGGTATCGTATGGCTTGGCCCAGTATGAGAACATGACCGGGATGGTACAAATGACCTGAACCTGCGTTTGATGTTGTTCGTATTCTTCAATCCTGATTTCAGGATTCCAACAGTTTTCGTGAATCTCCCGGAAGAATTGATTGCCTTTCATCATTTTGGCGAATCCGGGCTTGTGGTGTTGTAGATAGATGAAGTCCCCATATCCAAACTTCTCCGCGAAGTTGGGAAGCTTATCAGGAATGATATGAGAATGCATATCTATCTTGAGCGTCATATAGCCTAGGTCTTCTTTTTCGGCACCGGATCATATCCGTGTGTTCCCCACGGGTGGCACCTCATAATTCTTCTTATTCCAAGATACGTTCCTTTAAATATACCCCATTCCTGAATAGCTTCAACAGCATATTGCGAACAAGTGGGTGTATGTCTACATGAAGGGCCTAAAAGAGGTGATATAGCATATTGATAGAACCTGATGGGCAGTATGAAGATTTTTTTCAACAGTTTCATAGGCTCCAAATCTTAGCCATTATATCAGGCAAGTGTATAACTTGTGTTGCCGTCTTTTTCATCCTTTAGAATAATGCCGATCTCCCGCAGATCCTCCCTTATCTTATCGGAAAGTGCGTAGTTGCGATCCTCTTTGGCTTTCTTTCTCAATGATATCAAAATGTCTAACGTGCCGTCGAGTACATCATTGTTCTGACCCTCTTCTTCCTTCAACCCCAGTACATCAATCACAAATCGTTCGAAGGTGTCAGTAAGCTTTTCAAAGAGGTCTTTGGAAATATTGTTCAACGCTGTGATTCTATTACTAAAATCATTGATCTTACCCGCCAAATCGAATAGTACCGCCAGGGTCTTGGCCGTATTGAAGTCATCACTCATATTGGCATATAATTGGTCAATAAGATCACTAATCGATTTTTCCAAGCTATCGTCCACCTTTTCAACCTCCGTGTAGGACAATGACCTTGCTGTTTTAACCGCAGCCATGAGTTTCTTATACCCCTTTTCAGCCGCACCAAGGGCAGTATTGGAAAAATCAAGCGTGCTTGAGTAGTGCGACTGCAACATGAAAAAGCGTACGGTCATAGGACTATAGCCTCTATCCAGTAATGGGTGATCTCCTGAGAAAAGTTCTCTTGGCAGAAATGAGTTGTTGAGTGATTTACTCATTTTTTGCCCATTGACAGTAAGCATATTAGTGTGTATCCAATAATTGGCTGGATCCTTCCCTCTGGCTCCTTTGCATTGGGCTATCTCACATTCGTGATGCGGGAATTTCAAGTCCATACCACCACCATGTATATCAAACTGCTCTCCGAGGTATTTAGTACTCATAACGGAGCACTCTAAATGCCATCCAGGAAAACCCTTTCCCCAGGGAGAATCCCATCTCATGATATGCTCAGGAGATGCGTTTTTCCAGAGGGCAAAATCTACCTTGTTGCGCTTTTCGTCTTGGCTGTCCAGATCACGGGTGCTGGCTTGTAGCTCTTCCAGCACACGTCCTGAAAGCTTTCCGTAGTCATTGGTTTCATTGTACTTGTTGACGTCAAAGTACACAGAGCCATTCATTTCATAGGCGAGCCCATTATCGATGAGGTCCTTAACCATTTCTATTTGCTCCATGATATGTCCAGTGGCAGATGGCTCGATACTGGGAGGTAGCAGATTGAATTGATTCAGGACATTATGAAAGTCCGTGGTGTATTTATAAGCCACTTCCATGGGTTCAAGTTTTTCCAGGCGGGCTTTCTTGGCAATTTTATCTTCCCCATCATCGGCATCATCAGTAAGGTGCCCTACATCGGTGATATTCCTCACATAACGCACTTTGTGCCCTAAGAACTTTAGGTACCTGAAAATCACGTCGAAGCTAAGAAAGGTTCTAACGTTACCGAGGTGCACATCACTGTAAACCGTAGGCCCACATACGTACATACCGACATGGCCCGGTTCTATGGTTTCAAAATTCTCTTTCTTGTTGGTCAGGGAGTTGTATACCGATATGGGGTATTGATCATATAATGCCATAGGGGCTTATGTACTTATGTCTTTAATCGCTCGATTTAACGAATCAAAGTTAATGAAAACGTGATTATTAGGGGCGTAGAACGGCCGGTAAAATAAATGCCTCCCGGATCTACTTTCAGAAGGCATTTAGTATAGTTTTATGTCTGTCTTTATGCCTGCCTACCGGCAAAGGCAGGTCTCCACAAATGACCTGTAGTAAGCACCTTAAGACAGGTGCTTACCTACCTGTTTCTATAGCTTAAACCGTTACTTCTTCAAGTTTCTTTTTTAGCAATCGCCTTATATCGTCAATTGATGAGTAAAGCTGCTCGTACGACTCGATGATGAAGTATTTGTCTTGAAATTTATCTTTCCAGTAAGGGGTGTCGAGTATTTGCTTCACATCATACTCGAAGTGAGCTGGTTTATCAGAGAGACAGAATTTAGTTTCTCCAGCTGATGAAAGTATACCTGCACCATATATTCTCAATTGATCATTTTCTCTGATCAAACCAAATTCTACGGTAAACCAGTAAATTCTAGATAGAATATCTATGGCGGTTCTGTTGCCGACGTATTCGTGTCCGATCTGACTTAAGGACTGAAGAAAATCGACGAAAGATTGGTTGGCCAAAAGCGGCACATGAGCAAAGACATCATGGAACATGTCCGGTTCTTCGAGATAGTCTAACTCGCTCATTTTGCGTAGCCAAGTAGTGGCTGGGAATTTCTTGTTGGACATCAGGTCGAAGAAAACTTTATCATCAACGATACCGGGTACAGCTACAATTTCCCAATCAGTCAAAGACTTGAGGATTTTATTGGTTTCGACGAAGTTGGCGATTTTGTCCCTCCCGAATTTTACCTTTTCAAGACCCACTAGAAATTCTTCCGTGGCCGCCTCAGGAAGGTTTGGTATCTGGCGGTCATACAATATGCTCCAGACTTTTTGATCTTCTTCTGTGTAATATTCGTAGAGTTGTTTCATCCCCTGAGGGTCGAGCGTCGGTATTTCTCTCATCGGAATTTGTTTGATTTAAGAGTTAATCTATTTTATATCTTTTTAGTTCAGTATCAATATCAACAAAAAAGCCTGACTCGTATGGGAATCAGGCTTTTATATGCTTTTTGTTTATTTCTTTTCAGGTACAATGAGCATGCTATCCCAATTCCGTCGAGCGGCTGTGGCAATAGCAGTAATAATAATATGCGTTTTTACTCATCATGCCGACAAAGATAGGCCTACGGTACTAAAAAGCAAATCGGCCATTATTGATTTTTATCATTTTTTAATGAGAAAGTACACCAATGACTTTTACATTGATTCGCGTAGCTCAAAGGTCTTCCTCATTTTCTCTATCAGGTTCTTAGACTCCCTGAAGTTGAGCGTCTGCTGTCCGTCAGAGAAGGCTTCTTCAGGCTTTTGATGCGTTTCGAATATCACGCCATCAGCCCCTGCCATGATACTGGCCAATGCCATCGGCTCCACATGATGTCTGATTCCGATGCCATGTGAAGGGTCTGCCACCACCGGTAAATGTGTCTTTTCCTTTAGAATCGGAATCGCATTCAGGTCAAGGGTATTGCGGCTGGCTTTCTCGTAAGTTCGGATACCTCTTTCACAAAGAATGAGTTTTTCGTTACCTCCAGAAAATACATACTCGGCAGAATAAAGCAACTCATCAATGGTTCCGGAAATACCACGCTTGATCATCACCGGCTTGTCAACCTTACCCAACTCATCCAGTAAGTTAAAGTTCTGGGTATTCCTAGCCCCTACCTGATAGATATCGACGTAATCGTACATTTCGGCAATCTGAGAAACCTGCATCACCTCGGTGATGATCTTGATACCCGCTTCTCGTGCCGCCTTGTACCATAGTTTTAATCCGTCTACACCCATCCCTCTAAAGGAATAAGGTGAGCTTCTAGGCTTATACACCCCACCTCTCATGATCTTAACGTTGTGCTCTTTGAGGTGCTCGATGGTCAGGTTGATCTGGCTCTCACCTTCTATAGAACATGGACCGGCCATAATGGCCAACCCTCCCTCTTTGATTCTAACGCCATCACCAAGGTCTATCACCGTAGGCTTTACTTTCCACTTTCTGGAAACCAGCTTATAGTCATCCGATACGATATGTATATCGGCAATGCCATCCATCTGGCCAATGCCACGGATATCGAAATCCTTTTTACCAATACCAATCAGGTAATTACCCTTTTGGGTATTCACTTCAGTGGCTTTGTATTTGATGTCATTCATCTTCTTGATGATCGCATCTCTTTGCCCTTCTGTTACGTTTTCTTGAAGTTGTATGATCATAGCTTAATACTTTTCAATTTTGTCGATTAACCTTTAATAGAAGTGATGAACTGGTTGATATTACTAGTTAAGTCACCTGTACTTTGAATGGCTTTGATAAAAGCACTGCCAATGATAGCCCCACTGGCATACTCACAAGCCTTATCGAAGGTGTCTTTGTTGGAAATACCAAAACCGATCAAAGTCGGGTTGTTTAGCCTCATATCCCTGATGCGATTGAAGTAAGCCACCTGCTCGGCTTCAATATTATCTTTAGCTCCAGTAGTACTGGCTGATGATACCATGTAGATGAAACCATTCGAATGCTCGTCAATCTCCCTTATCCGCTCTTCAGAAGTCTGCGGCGTAATGAGGAAGATATTATAAAGCCCATGTGCATCGAAGACAGGCTTGTATTCGGTCTGGTATTCGTGCATAGGTAAATCGGGTAAGATTAATCCATCAACACCCAACTGCTGGCATTGCTGGCAAAACCGTTCTATCCCGTATTGAAGTACCGGATTGATGTATCCCATCAGAATGACTGGGATATCTACATGCATTCTAAGCGATGCCAACTGCTCGAATAGCAATGCTATGGTCATACCATGGTCAAGGGAAATCTTACTACTTTCCTGAATGGTTGGGCCATCGGCTATCGGGTCAGAATAAGGCATACCGATTTCTATAATGTCCGCTGCGGCTTCCTGCAGTGCTTGAGCTACCTGCATGGTATCGCCCGTTTGAGGATATCCAGCAGTGAAATATACAGATAGAATGCGTTCTCCCTTCTCTTTGAAGAGCCTGTCAATTCTATTGGCTACGGTTGAATCCACTTCCATTTTATTGTCTTTGGTTTGTTACCAGCTAGGCTCAATATTTTCCCCAGCGGATGTAGGTTTCAAGGTCTTTGTCTCCCCTGCCTGACAGGTTGATCACCGCTTTGTCATCAGGTTTCAGTTCGAGTTTGTCCAGCGCCACAAAAGCGTGGGCTGATTCTATGGCAGGTATGATACCTTCCAGTCTGCTTAATAGAATGCCAGCTTGCATGGCTTCTTCGTCTGTGGCACTGAGGAATGTACCTCTTCCAGAATCGAACAAATGAGCGTGCATTGGTCCTATCCCTGGGTAATCAAGCCCAGCAGAAATAGAATAAGGTTCTACCACCTGTCCATCAGCCGTTTGCATTAGCAGTGACTTGCTACCATGCAGCACCCCAGGCTTTCCCAGTGCTGTAGTTGCAGCGGACTCGCCAGTGCTGACACCTTTTCCTGCTGCCTCAACCGCCACTAGAGCAACGTCTGTTTCATCCAGGTAGTGATAGAACGCCCCGGCAGCATTGCTACCACCTCCCACACAGGCGATCACATAATCAGGGTTTTCCCTTCCTGTTTCAACCAATAGTTGTTGCTTGATTTCCTGACTGATCACCGATTGAAAACGTGCCACCATATCAGGATATGGGTGTGGCCCCACCACAGAGCCTATGATGTAATGTGTGTCAGTCGGGTTATTGATCCAATGGCGCATGGCTTCGTTAGTGGCATCTTTCAGTGTCTTACTGCCACTTGTCGCCGCTCTCACCTCTGCACCGAGTATTTTCATACGCTCAACATTGGGGCGTTGTCTGGCTATATCGACTTCACCCATGTAAACGATGCATTCCATACCCATCAATGCACAAACCGTGGCTGTCGCCACACCATGCTGCCCTGCTCCGGTCTCGGCAATAATCTTCTCCTTGCCTAACCTTTTGGCTAGTAATATCTGACCAATGGTATTATTGACCTTGTGTGCTCCGGTATGGCACAAGTCTTCTCTTTTGAGGTAGATATTTGTGTTATACTTCTCCGAAAGTCTGGCAGCAAAATACAAAGGCGTTGGACGACCAACATAAGTTTCTAGCAACTGATTGAATTGTTCTTCAAAATCAGGGCTGCTGATAATGGACAGGTAATTTTGTCTTAGTTCTTCAATATTAGGATAGAGCATTTCAGGGATGAAAGCACCACCAAACTTCCCGTAATATCCTTTATCATCTACTGAGTACTTAATCATAGTTCAGGTTTAATTTGCATTCATTTTGTTAATCACCTCTTTGAGCTTTTTGATCTTATCCACGTCTTTCATTCCAGGCTCTATCTCAAACCTGCTGTTAACATCAATGGTATGGATATTAAGATCATCTCGCTCACAAAGACGTTCGGCCTCTTCCAGCCCAATACCCCCGCTTAGGAACATAGGACGGATACTATTGTAGTTTTTGAGTACATCCCAGTTGAAGGTTTCACCATTACCACCTGGATGCTTACCCTTGGTATCGAATAGAAAGAAATCTACATACGGCTCGTAAGCTTTCAGTACGTCAAAATCAAAATCATCACTGATCCAAAAGACCTTGATAATCTTCACATCTTGTTCTTTCAACAGACGGCATTGCTCCCTTGTTTCACCTCCGTGAAGTTGCGCATAGTCCAGCTCCCATTCATTCACAATTGAAGCTACCTTATCCACTGATTCATTGACAAACACACCTACCTTTTTCACCTCATTTGGTATTTGCTTCACTTCATCAGAAGTAAGTGTATTACCAACATACCTAGGGGATTCCGGGTAGAATATAAGGCCCAGGTAGTCGGATTTCATAGACACAATATCGGCTATGTTCTTCGGGTGCCTCATCCCACAGACTTTGAGCTTTATGGGTTCCTCTCTACTCGCCATTGACAGTCACTTTGTTTTCTGCATAATTAAGGGCTTCAATAAAGTCTGCACAAGCTTTCTCCGGCCTGCTGTACTGCATAAAGCTTTGCCCCATCAAAAACCCTTTGAATCCGTGTGTTTTTAGATTCAAAATGGTTTCGGGCATGCTGATGCCACTTTCTGATATTTTAACAAATTCTTCTGGGATCATCGGTGCGAGTCGAACAGAGGTTTCTATATCGACATCGAAGGTCTTGAGGTTTCTATTGTTCACGCCAATAAGGTCAACCGAATCATGGACGGAATAACCCAATTCTTCTTCGTTATGGACTTCTACCAGCACCTCTAGTTCGAGTGATTGAGCAAACTCAGCCAGTTGCTTTATTCTATCGGGCTCCAAAGCCGCGGCGATAAGCAATATGGCATCCGCACCGATTGATTTCGCTTCTATAATCTGGTATTCGTCGATGGTGAAGTCCTTTCTTAGAATGGGGCAGAAATTGAACTTTCTAGCCGTGGTAAGGTCTTCATTGTTGCCACCAAAAAAATCCTTATCGGTAAGCACTGACAAAGCCGAGGCCCCCGCCTGCATATAACCTATAGAAGTTCTTTCTACCGAGATGTACTGGTTAATCATGCCTTTAGAAGGTGATTTACGTTTGATCTCGGCGATGATACCACTTTTATCTTCCCTCAGCAGATACTTTTTCAAGGACACTGGTTTCGATGAAAAGTAGATGCTTTGCTCCAACAATTTGGTTGGAAATAACCCTCTTCTTTCATGCACTTCTTTCTGCTTGTGGGCTATTATTTTTTCTAGAATGTCCATTCTTCTGGTTTGTTACTTTAGGTGGTAGAATATGATTTCTGTTTGTCTTTGCTGATTAATGTTTTGAAGGCATTGAGCGCCTTTCCAGATTCAAGTGACTCTCTGGCTGCCGCTACGGCATCTTCCATGCCTCGTGACTGATTGGCACAATAGAGTGCCATGCCGGCATTAGCCACGACCACTTCATTCTGCGCTACAGTTCCGTTACCTTCCAGAATGTCTTTGAAAATTTTGGCGGAAGATTCAACGGTGTCACCTCCTGCCAATTCTTCAGCTTTTAGCGTTTTCAGTCCAATATCCTGAGGGTGGACGATGCGTTCTCCATTGTTGGAAATCATTTTGAAAGCTCCCGTCAATGATACCTCATCATAGCCGTCTAGCGCATGGAGTATAACGAATTCCTTGTTGGTCTTCTGATACAAATAGCCGTACAATCTCGCTAATTCAAGACTGAATACACCGACCAACTGATTTTTCGGAAAGGCCGGGTTTACCATTGGCCCAAGCATATTGAAGAAGGTTTTCACACCAAGTTCTTTTCTGATCGGAGCAACATTTTTCATAGCCGGATGAAATAGTGGGGCATGTAAAAAGCAGATGCCCGCATCGTCTAAATTACGACGTAATTGGTCAACATCATTGGTGAATTCGTATCCAAAATGTGCCAATACATTGGATGAGCCACAAACTGAGGACACGCTATTGTTGCCGTGCTTGGCGACATGTTGTCCTGCTCCCGCTACCACGAATGAGGATAGCGTTGATATATTAAATGTGTTTTTGCCATCACCGCCAGTACCACATAGATCGATGGCATTATACTCATCGATTTCTACCGGTAGACATAACTCCAACATGGCTTCTCGAAATCCTTCCAATTCTTCTACTGTGATGCTACGCATCATATATACGGTAAGAAAAGCCGCAACTTGACTGGTATTATACTGTCCCTGCGCCAGGTTTTTGAGTATCTCCTTGGCTGTTTCTTTACTCAGTGATTTATATTCAAAAAGTTGATTAAGTACTGCTTTCATCTTTGTTAGGTTAGAACTTGTTTAGCTATGCTTTCAACCAGTTATCGATAATCTGGACGCCATTTTTGGTCAGAACGGACTCAGGGTGAAATTGTAATCCTCGTACGTCATAAGTCGTATGTTTGATTCCCATGATCAGGGCATTCTGATCTACCGCGGTTACTGCCAAAGCCCCGTTGATAGAATCTGGTTCTACAGACCATGAATGATAATGTCCTATCGCAAATTTATCGGGTACACCTTCAAATATCGACTCTGTTCTATCTTTTACAATAATTTCATCCGCATGACCATGCAGTACTGTCGACATGTTGAAAAGCTTCGCCCCAAATACCTCTGCTATCGCCTGGTGGCCAAGACATACACCCAGAATACTTTTAGATGGTGCATATCGTTGGATGAGCTCTTTCATAATACCTGCTTCATCGGGAATGCCCGGCCCGGGTGATAAAAGGATTTTATCATACTGGTCTACCGCATCCAAACTGATCTTGTCATTCCGGTAAATGTCCATCTGATCATTATAGCCCAGCTTTCTAACAATATAAACCAGGTTATATGTGAATGAATCGTAGTTATCTAATACTAATATGCGCACCGTAATATTTGTTTATGCTATAATTATTCAATCTCTTCAGCCATGGTCATGGCTTTTCTGAGGGCTTCCAGTTTATTATGTACTTCCTGTAGTTCGCTCTCCACGTTGGACTTGGCTACAATCCCTGCACCAGCCTGATAGATCAGTTGATTCTCTCTACTCATGAAGGTCCTGATCATAATGGCATGGTTGAAATCACCGTTGAAACCCAGAAAGCCAATCGCTCCTGCATAGTGCTCCCTGGAAAGGTTTTCATACCTGTCAATCAATTGCATAGCCATGTGCTTTGGAGCGCCGGAAAGCGTACCTGCTGGAAAGGTATCCGCTACCAATCTCAAAGGTGATACATGGTCAGCCAGCTTGCCTGTAACTTTGGAAACCAAATGGATGACATGAGAGTAGAATTGCACTTCCTTGAACACTTCGACATTAACCTCTTCAGAATTACGGCTCAGGTCGTTTCTGGCTAAGTCTACCAGCATCACGTGCTCCGAGTTTTCCTTTTCATCATCGGCCAGTTTCTTGGCCAATTCTGCGTCAGCTAAGTCGTTGCCTGTTCTACGAAAAGTACCTGCTATGGGATAAATCGTAGCCTGGTCATTTTTGATTACGATCTGCGCTTCTGGCGATGACCCGAATATCTTAAACGTACCGTAGTCAAAATAGAAAAGGTACGGAGAAGGGTTAATCGACCTCAAGGCGCGGTACACATTGAATTCGTCTCCTTCGAAACCCGTTTCAAAACGACGCGATAAAACGATCTGGAAAACATCACCGCGCGAGCAATGGTCTTTTCCCTTCTGGATGAGTTCAAGGAATTCCTCATCGGTAAAGTTGGATGTCTCACCGTTGGTGACATGGAAATTGTAGGCTGGGAAGTTTCTGCTTCTGATCGTGGTAATGATCTGATCTAAGCCTTGTGCTTCTGATCCTTCCGGGTTATGCTCAAATACAAACAGCTCGTTTTTAAAGTGGTCTATGGCGATAACATAGCGATAGACATGATAGAGCATATCAGGGATACCGCTACTTTTTGAATCAAGGTTTATGTCTTCGAAATAACGAACGGCATCATAGCCAATGTAGCCAAATATGCCGTTGGTAATGAATTTGAAATCCTGGGCATCGTGGTCAAAAGAAGAGGAGAATTGTCTTAATCCTTCCAGCCCCTCTTCCGGTGAAGCCATTTCCTTCACTTCTGCTTCTTCACCAGGGTATTTGGTCGAGATCGTTTTCCCTTCTACTTTGAAGGAAGCAATGGGGTCACAACAGATATAAGAGAAACTATTTTCGTTGCCGTGGTAGTCTGAACTTTCGAGCAGAATACTATTGGCAAATTTATCTCTCAGCTTAATATATATACTTACCGGGGTAAGTGTATCGGCCAGCAGTTTGCGATGTTGCGTAGTTAGTTTATAGGTTTTCATTGATCAGCAGATGATACAAATGGTCTTAAAACAAAAAAGGCCCGCATGAACAGCGAGCCTTTTTCTTCTTATATTTTTTACACAATAGTGTGGCTGTTCACATCTTAAATTTTGTGAAACACCACCACCAGTTATTATGTACTAATGTCATTTTCATATATGGCCAAAAATAGAAAAGGAATTTTGAATTGCAAACAAAATTCAGATTTCTTGTATTATTTGCTTTCGCCAGCTTCTTTGTTATTCGCAGCGTTTTTAGCCTCTCTAATCTGTTGCTTTTTTCTCGGCCTTACAAC
>JBCBSS010000136.1:0-22615 GCA_039819065.1 Bacteroidota bacterium | reverse complement strand
GATTTTGTCCACGTTACCAATGCCAAATATCACAAGCTATGAAAGCACTATTTCAAAGTTACCCTCTTGATAAGCGACAAAAGTTGCTAATAGCATCCATCGGTTTTATAATGCTTATTAGGACTATTTTCGACCTTGAGACATGGGTTGATGCTGTTTTATTGCTCATTGATGTCGTATTACTTGGCCTATTAATCTTAAGCTGCTATCCATTTAAAATATGGGTTGGCGCTTTGTCTTTCAGTATTCTGGCGCTTGTTGCTGCTGGTATTGTTTACGTCTACTTCTTTTGAGCTAAACTACGGCCACATAAAATGGGTCAATAGACTGTGGATATATGTTTGGGGATTTGGGAGGCTGTATTTGTAGAGGATCCTTCACTTTAGAAGGATGTAGTTGTGGATTTAGTTTGTAACAAAATATTTTAAAAATGTTAGCTATCGGAATACCAGGGCACATAGCCCCATATTTAGAATGGACAGTTTCTATCATCCTCCTCACGCTTTATGTATTTACTATTGTGAGGATTGTTAGAAGCAATATACAGATTGCAGAAAAGTTTATCTGGATACTGGTCGTATTTCTATTCCCGATTTTAGGGATGGTCATATTTTGGATATTCGGGCCGAGATCGAAAGGCAAAATTGTACAATCTGAAGCTTAAGAGATTACTAAAAACCTATTGAAAACGTTGTTCAGACCGTTGCCGGTGACCGAAAGCAAAAAGTCATTGCGGTAGCGCTTTTCGTACTTTTTATGGTACGCTCACTATTAAACCCTGCGGGGATATGGTCATTGATCTTGCTGTTAGTCGGTTTAGTGCTAGTTGGCACTCTGATCTACAGCTATCGGCCGCTTAACCGATTGACCAATGCCTTGGCTATTTTCACCTTGGCACTTTACGCTGCTCTCATCATTTACCTCGCGTTTTCTACCCTTTGATCCATTCTTGAACAATCATTTGTGAAACTGGCTTTAAATAAGGATAATCTTGGCAAAGGCCTTAAATTGAAGTCCAAACTACCACGGTGATGATGTCCATTCTGATTACATGGCTTTTCCTTAACCTTTCTGTCATTAACGGTCATGAGCAGCCTGATCTTAAAAATCTTTCATCTGCCGAATTGACCATTGAAGCCGTAGATATCAGTGAGAACATGTCTCGTGTCTCTACACAGAATGATGAATTGTTGGTCATTGTCTACGACTATGAAGAGCAAGAAATGCTTGCTGATCCTTTGCTGGTAAAAAAGCAAGTGTTCAACGCAAAAGAGACTACGTACAAAATTGATGCGAGTAGTTTGCTGAAAGCCAAATCTGACAAGCTGCTTTTCTTCTTCATCGAGCAGGACGTCAACCGGTCCGTCGAACAAATTGATCCGGTATTGCGGGTGCATCATAAGAGGATAACCGAACTATTCGACGAGCATGAATTGTATAAACTTGAAAAGTATCTAGGTGACGAAGATCTTTTAGGTATTAAGGTCATCTCAAAATTCCAATCCAAAAACAAATTCTGCTTTGCGTTTTCAGGCTACCACAAAGGTGACAGATATCATTATTTGGTAGAATTGAAGAAGCTAAATTGATACTATTCCAACTGTAAATCATTAAAGCGTGTCTGATTAAGTAAAGCCCTAGACATGAAAAAATATATCTTATTCACCTTCTTATTATCAACATGGCTACTCAATTCTTGTGGGTCAGAAGTGGATTGTTGTGTGATTCCTGGGGTATCGATCAGGATTGAAAATGCCAGTCAGTTTGATTTCGAAGATATAACGATCAATACCTCTGGAGGCACCAACGATTATGGAGATCTGAAATCCGGAGCCCAATCTGATTTTGAATTCTACGAATTTGCCTACCGTTATGCCTACGTAGAACTCACCATTGGTAATCAACAATATAAAATAATACCTATTGATTATGTTGGGGAGGAACGATTGGCCAATGGGTTCTACACGTATGTTCTGGACATCGCCGATCTTGATGATCAGTGGGGATTGACCATTCAATTGCAGCAGGACTAAATATAAGGTTTCGCTCTGGCAAGCTTTGGCCATAACTCACTTCAACTCTAGAGCGTTTCCATCGTTAGATTGCCTTTTTCAACCAACATTATTGCCTAGCAGGAGATTGGTTCAGCCAAATGTGTTTATCATCAATTTTTTAGCTAAGCACAGACCTCGATTTCACCAAAATAGTGCTCCGCTTATTTGCTGGATATTAAATCACAAGCTCTAAGCCATCGTAGCCTGTCAACCATAATTGTCAAAATGATTACATCGGTTTTGAAACTTTGATTGAATTGATATGTGCTTCCTTGCTTTGTACTAGATTTGCCCAATGGATAAGTTTTACTACGATGAGAGCGGCCAATTGCACTGTGAAGGAGTAGCCGTGGAGAAGATAATTGAAAAAGTTGGAACCCCCTTTTATTTGTATTCTATCAATTCCTTAAGAGACCACTTCCAACGGTTTCATAAAGCATTTGAGTCATTAAATCCCCTGATTTGCTTTTCCTTAAAGTCATTGAACAACCTGGAATTGATCAAGGAGCTTGTAGCCTTGGGCTCCGGGGTCGATACGGTGAGTGGTGGGGAATTATACTTATCCAAAGCTTCTGGTGTCGATATGAGTAAGGTGGTTTATGCGGGTATTGGCAAAACCGACGCCGAAATATCCATGGCCATTGACTGGCAGATAGGCCTGATCAATGTAGAATCTGAACAGGAGTTCGAGAACATTTCCCGTATTGCCAAAGAAAAACAGAAACCCATTAAGGCTGCGTTACGCGTTACGCCGGACGTCATTGACGCCCGCACCCATGATTATACCAAAACCGGGTATAGAGGGAGCAAGTTTGGTGTGGACATCGAAAGGGCCAAACAGTTTTTTTCAACCTACGGTCAAGACGAATTTGTCAAACTTGAAGGTATACACATTCATATAGGTTCTCCCACTTACAGTGCTGAGCCCTATGTGAAAGCGATTCAGAGAGTTATCGATCTAGTGGATTACCTCACGGAACAGGGGCATGAAATATCAGTATTGGATATTGGGGGAGGCTATGCTGCAGATTACAACAGCGGTGATTCATTGAGTTGGCAGGACTATGCGGATAGCATTATCCCCTTACTGTTACCGTACGTGAATAAGGGAGTTCAAATTGTCATGGAACCGGGTAGAACGCTGGCAGCCAACTCTGGCATACTGGTAGGAAGCGTCAATTACGTTAAGAAAGGTGGAGATAAAACGTTTGCCATTCTTGACACCGGCATGCACCATCTAATACGACCATCACTATACCAAGCTTCGCATTTTATTTGGCCGGTGAAAACCGATATCATACCCGAACATCGTCTCATAGGCGAGAAAAGGGAAGGGCTTGTGCCTTACGATGTGGTGGGGCCGATATGCGAATCTGCAGATTTCCTGGCCAAAGACCGTTATTTGCCACCGCTAGAACGAGGTGACCACCTGGCAGTATTCACTTCCGGTGCTTATGGCATGGTCATGTCCAGTCAATATAACGCTATGCCACGCCCTGCCGAAATAATGATTGATCAGGATAAGGTAATAGTTATCCGCAAAAGGGAAAGCTACGAAGACCTCATTAGCCACATAGATAATATTGAAGTGTAGGTTAACACACCTTCAGTAAAGAACAATTCTTAAGGTTTTAACTGAAGCAGGATATTGAAGGCAATTGTGTCTTTTAATCTTATGCTCTGGTCGTTATCCTACTGATTTCAATACCGATTTAAAATCAGTAGGCGTTTGGGTTAGTGCGCCTCTAGCCAATTTTGGCCAGTACCGGCCTCTACTTCCATGGGTACTTCCATTTTGATGGCGTCCTTCATTAACTCGACTATCTTTTCTTTCATCAGTTCTACCTCGTCTTTATGCACGTCGAATACTAATTCATCATGCACCTGCATGATCATGATGGATTTGGTTTTCTCCTTCATCATCCAGTCGTGGATATTGATCATGGCAATCTTGATGATATCAGCCGCACTGCCTTGAATAGGTGCATTGATGGCGTTGCGTTCAGCATAACCGCGCATGGTGGCATTGCGTGAGTTGATATCCCGCAAATATCTTCGCCTACCTAGAATAGTCTCGACAAATTCATGCTCTTTAGCACTATTGATGGTATTGTCCATATAGCGCTTCACCGAAGAGAACTCTTCAAAATAAGAATCAATGATGTCCTTCGCTTCACCCCTGGGTATGTTCAACCTTTCCGATAGACCGAAAGCGGAAATGCCATAGATAATACCGAAGTTAGCCGTCTTCGCTTTTCTCCTCATATCAGCATTGACCTCTTCTAACGGTACCTTGAATATCCTGCTCGCTGTTGTGGCATGAATGTCCCGGCCATTTCTAAATGCCTCGATCATGTGCTCATCCTTGGCGAAGTCTGCCATGATCCTCAACTCTATTTGCGAATAATCCGCCGACATGATGATATAATCCTCGCCACGAGGTACGAAAGCTTTTCTGATTTCCCGCCCCTTCACCGTACGGATGGGTATATTCTGCAAGTTGGGATTAATAGAACTCAAACGGCCCGTTGCTGCTACGGCCTGGCTATAGTTGGTATGAATATACCCATCAGTAGGACTGATCATGTTGGGTAAAGCATCAACATAAGTGGACTTCAACTTTTGATATTCCCTGAAATCCAGGATCTTACTGGCTATCTCATGTTCGTTGGCCAGCTTGGATAGAATTTCTTCGCCTGTAGCAAATTGCCCTGATTTGGTCTTCTTGGGCTTTTCAACCAGTTTCATCTTGCTGAAAAGCACCTCGCCTAGCTGTTTGGGAGAAGCGATGTTGAATTCCTGGCCAGCTATTTCGAAAATTTCTTGCTGCACCTTAAGACTCTCGTCTTGCAGCTCTTTGGACATTTGAGAAAGGGTTTCGGTATCTACCTTTACCCCTGAGTATTCCATACTGGCCAATACATTCACCAAAGGAAACTCTACATCGAATAGCAACTTATGTAAACCCTTTTCGTCTACTTCTGGCGCCAGCTTTTCTTTCAGCTGCAAGGTGATATCCGCGTCCTCCCCGGCATAGTCAACTACCTTCTTGGGATCGACATCACGCATATTTCCCTGCTTTTTACCTTTCTCTCCAATTAATGTGGTGATGGAAACTGGTGTATAATTCAGATAAATCTCTGCTAGCACGTCCATGTTGTGCTTTCCTTCAGGCTCGATCAGGTAGTGCGCCAGCATAGTATCGAAGATCGGCCCCTGCACATTGACGCCGTACTTCTTAAGTACCAGCATGTCGTATTTGATGTTTTGGGCTACCTTGACAATTTTCGGATCTTCCAATACCCCCTTAAAGTCATCTACGATCCCCTGCGCTATCTTTTGATCATCGGGAACCGGCACATAGTAGGCTTCGCCCTTGTAATATGAAAAGGCCAAACCTACCAACTTAGCTTCTATAGCATCTATATCGGTGGTTTCTGTATCGAAGCAAAATTCATCCTGCATTTTCAAGAAACCTACCAGCTCTTTGCGCAATTCCGGCGTATCAATCATATGATAATCATGATTGACTGTTAGAATAGTATCCTTTTCCTGCGGTACCTCTTCGGCTACTTCTTCGACCTTGGCTGCACTATCTCCGAACATAGCCAATTGGCCTTCTGTTGATGCGGGTGCACTACCATCTTCACCAAATACCCGTTTTGTAATGGTACGGAATTCAAGATCTTGAAAGATCGGCTTCAGCTTTTCCTCGTTTGGCCCATCGTAAGCCATGTCGTCAAGGCTGAATTCAATCGGGACATCAGTAATAATCGTGGCCAGTCTTTTAGATAAGACGCCTTGCTCTCCAAAGTTCTCTACATTTTCCTTTTGCTTACCCTTGAGTTGATCAGTGCTTTCTACTAGTTTTTCCACCGAACCAAATTGCTTGATGAGTTTCGCTGCGGTCTTGGCTCCAATACCAGGGATGCCGGGGATATTGTCTGACGCATCACCTTGCAAGCCCAACATATCACGTACCTGATCTACATTTTCTATGTCCCATTTGGCCAATACTGCTTCTACCCCTAGAATGTCCACTGCATTGCCCATGTAAGCCGGCTTGTAGAGGTAGACATGTTCCTCCACCAATTGTCCATAATCTTTATCTGGGGTCATCATGAACACTTCAAAACCTTCTCTAGCCGCTTTTTTAGCGATCGTGCCTATGATATCATCAGCCTCATAGCCGTCTAATTCCAGCGCGGGGATATTGAAGCCTTTGACGATCTCTTTGACTACGGGCACGCCTGTCCGGATATCCTCGGGAGTTTCTTCACGCTGTGCTTTGTATTCGGTATATTCTTTGTGTCGGAATGTGGGTGCGCTTGTATCAAAAACTACCGCAAGGTGTGTGGGTTTCTGTTTTAGTATAACCTCCAGTAATGTGTTGGTGAACCCAAACATAACACCAGTATTAACACCCTTGGAGCTTATTCTTGGCGCTTTACTAAAAGCGAAGTGCGCTCGATAGATCAATGCATACGCATCGAGAAGGAAGAGTTTTTTATCAGGCTTGCTCATGATCATAAAGGTATAAAAAATGAAATCCAATCGACCATTTGACCTTTGTGACTTTTTTCTACCATCAAGATTATGGAATTGGCCAGTCAAAACCATCCTAATGATTAAGAACATATAGCACCTATGATAAGAATGTTTGCCGCAGTATTGACCCTCACCATAATGAGCTTTATCGCTCATGATAGCCAGGCTTATAGAATAATCAAAGAAGAGATGACGTCTCCTCCTCCAAGTGGTGCTACTCTGCTTAAAACCAGCAAAGTTGCTAAGAGTGATGACAAAACTGTCAAGGCAGTATATGATCTGAACAAAGAGGGAGCAACTTTACGCGTTTCTACATTGAGCGAAATAACCATGATAGGAGGTGTCGATCCAGCAACTGAAAATATTCGACCGTTAAGCGGAGGCAATGTCGACCAAGTTAGTTTTTCGGCAGTAGATAATCTAGGCCATTTACCACTGGAACCAGCTGGTAATACGACTCCGATTTTTGCCGCCATAAGAGGGGTTAATAGCAGGAGTGAAGATGAATTTCTCTTGCTGGACTATTATTAATGAGACATAGGCTCTGTCAGTTATTCAGGTACAATTCTAATAACACAACCACTAATTATGAAACATTTGATCGCACCTATTTTAATATGCATTACGCTCTTGAGTTGCCAGCAAAGAGCTGCAGAAGACCGAATAATCGACGGGATCAATTCACCAAATGGATTTTACGACCTCGATAACAACCCTTCCGGCGACGTAGACTTCAACTCTATATTGTACGAATCGAACGACCAAACGGGCAATGTTCAACTTAATTTTGCTGCCCAGGATGCTAGTTTTACTCCTCCTCTGACGAACCAACCCAGTCCAATAGAAAATACCGAAAGAAAAATCATCAAAGTAGGATGGGTAGGCTTTCAAGTAGAGCATTTGGAGAAATCACTGAACAACATAGACCAGTCGTTAACCAAGTATGGCGCCTACATAGCTTCTTCTGATCAGCAAGAAGATGCTTATCAGAAATTTGCAAATGTCAGTATTCGTGTAAAAGCAGAAATGATGGATTCTTTGATGGATGAATTGGTTAAAGAAGCCATTTTCATTAAAAGGAAAAGTATCAACACAAACGACGTCTCCGAAGAGTTTATAGACCTTAATACTCGTCTGAAAACAAAAATGGAAGCAGAAAACCAATATCTTCAAATCCTTAAAAAAGCTAAGACGGTTGAAGAAATCCTTAAAGTGCAAGATCAATTACGGAAGATCAGGGAGGAGATTGAAGCCAAACAGGGGAGGTTGGTATATCTTGAAAATCAAGTTTCGTTAAGCACTATTACGCTTTATATCTATGAAAACAAAGATGTGATTGCCGAAGCACCCGATAAGGGTTTTGGAACCAAATTAATTGCAGGGTTTAGTAACGGCTGGAACTCTTTTTTGCGTTTCATCTTAGGTCTGGTAACTGCCTGGCCATTAACCCTTATTGCCATTGTATTGCTGGCATGGGCTAGAAGAATCTGGAAAAAAGGAAGCTTAAAAAAGGCTTAATCTTCAAACACGCGCTTATAGTCCCCAAAAAACCATGTTTTAGGGTTTAGTTCAGGATTGTCAGTGCCATAGTAGCCCCAACCGACTATGGTGTAAGCACTGTCTGTTACTGTTTCAGAGAAGAATTCTATCTTGAGAGGTTCTCTAATATCTCTTTCCCAAGTAATGGTATTCTTCCCATCCCATGCGCCGGAATGAATGATTTGGTCGTCCGGTTTATTGACGATACAAAGCAATTTGCCTTCTTCTACTTTATTAACACCGCTACTTTTCACCACTTGTTCCTGCCCATCTTTCAGGTAGGTATCCTTAATCTCAACACGCTGATACCACGGGTTATCTGATGTATAACGTTGCTCTACATCAATCACAAATTGGTTTTTCAGGTTAAGGCTTACCAAGGTGGACAGATCAATATTCTTGGGTTGGGCGGACTCCGCAGAAGTTTGTCCATTCGGATCAGAATAAACGTAAAACTGCCCTCTCCAAACACCATCCAAAGGCTTGAAAACATCGGCATATTGCTGCTGTAAAGCCTCTACCTCTTCGGCAGATAATTCTGTCTTAGCCGTGTTACAACTTGATAATATTAAGCTGATAATTATAGAATAACTAAGGATTTTCATGATTGAATATTGATAGAAATTACCTAATCGCAATTAGGATATAAAGTTACCTTTATCACCAAGAAATGAACATCTTCCTCGTCAGTATTATCACTTATTTTCGAGATATCATTAAGCTTTTACCACTTTAGAAAGTCTAAAGCATAGTAGGTGTGAAAGCACACATGTTAAATGTCGTCAATTTATACTATGGCTGGATACAGTAGCGGATTTTGGAAGTATGCGTTTAGAACCATTAAAAGAAAGTTCCTAGCATTCATATTGGTCATGTGGCTGCTAGAGGCATTAGTGTTACGATATCAAGGCCAGCTTTTAGCCAGTAACATTGTACTGGTCAACTGGCTACTAATCACATTAATTTTTTTCATGGTAACCATTATGGGCTACTATAGACGGGCTTAATCCACTATTGGGTTTATTTTTTGGCCTTTTTTCTTTTGTTTCAACTACAAAGGAAACTAAGGTGCAACAACTTAAAACCCTAACCCTTCATCAGCTTAGATTTGCTTGTTTACAATTGGGGCTCCCGGGCGAAAGCAATAAAGTCAGTACGAGGTGGCTCTAATCCTGCTTGCCGGAATAGCTGCGCTAGCTGTGCCCTATGATATGTACCGTGCGTAATGACGTGCGTAATGATCTCCCCGATAGTATTCTCGTATTTCTTGCCCTTGCTGTTGGTGTAGAATACCATTTCCTCAAAGGTTTCGAAGCGGTGTTCTTCCATATAGTCTAACCAGTTCTCCATACTTTCCTCCGTCATGGTTTTCAACTCGCGTATCTTGTATTTCTCCCAAATAGGAAATGGAGAAGTGGGTAGTCCCTTGATGCGCAATAACCAAATGATTTGAGCCGAAATGATGTGTCCATACAATTCTATTGCTCTTTCACTCTTCAGGTCCTCCTGCTCAAGACAGATCAGGTATTTTTGATTGGCCCAATTGTTATACTTGAATAGTTTGCGGAAGTGCTTTCTCATAATGGCCTAAAGATAATAAAATATACACGTTTAGAGCCTCCATCATAATCAGGTTTTAATAATTAAAAAAGCACTGTATATTCCACCTCAATTCCAAAGAACCTGCGCTATGAGAAAAGCTACTTTCTACCTGTCATATGTAGTTATAATCTTGATGATTGGCTGTTCAGAGCCGAAGCAATCACCCACCGAGACAATAGAATCTTATTACGACCTGGCTTTTACAACTGCTGAGCGCGACTCCATGGCAGAAGGTTTGGACGGCAACATACAGGCTTACCAGACAATGCATGAGCAGCAAATCGGGAATGAAATACCACCGGCTTTTGCTTTCAACCCTATACCTGTCGGCTTTGAAATGCCTGTTCAACAAGAAGAGATTGCATGGGCTTTGCCTGAAACCGTCAGTTTACCCGAGAATAACGAGGAGCTGGCCTTTTACACTGTGGAAGAATTAGCTTCTCTCATTAAAAGCAGGCAGCTAACTTCTATGGAATTGACGAAACTCTATCTGGATAGAATTAAAAAGTATGGAGATACACTTCAATGTGTGATCACGCTGCTGGAAGAAGATGCCATGGAACAAGCCCGTAAAGCGGATGAAGAGATAGCTGCAGGCCAGTACAGAGGACCTTTGCATGGCATTCCATACGGTATTAAAGACCTGCTAGCGCTGGATGGATACAAAACTACCTGGGGCGCAGGGCCATATAAAGATCAGCAGATCAACGAAACAGCTACGGTAGTTAAGAAACTGGATGAAGCGGGTGCGGTGCTCGTAGCTAAACTCACTTTAGGAGCCTTGGCCATGGGAGATATATGGTATGGTGGAGTCACTAAGAATCCATGGAACCTGGAACAAGGATCGAGTGGTTCCTCGGCCGGTTCGGCCTCGGCAACATCAGCCGGATTGGTAGGCTTTTCCATCGGAACTGAAACTTGGGGCTCTATCGTATCTCCTTCTACTCGTTGTGGAGTTACGGGACTGAGGCCTACTTATGGTAGAGTGAGTAGGACTGGCGCAATGGCATTGAGCTGGTCAATGGATAAAATTGGGCCAATATGCCGTTCGGCGAAGGACTGTGCTTTAGTTTTTAATACCATTTACGGTCAAGACGGCCTGGATCAAACCTTAGTTGATGCTCCTTTCAATTACAAGCCTAATGTCGACCTCTCTACTTTGAAGATCGGCTATGTGAAAGGTTTATTTGACAGTGACTATGGCAATAAAGACAATGACAAAGCCACTTTAGACGTATTGCGTAAGCTTGGCGCTAATCTGCAGGAGGTCAAATTACCTGAAGAAATACCCGTGAGGCCACTGAGCATTATTCTATCTGCTGAAGCGGCAGCCGCTTTTGACGAACTTACCAGAACCAATAAAGATGACCTTTTGGTCAACCAGAAGAAGAATGCGTGGCCCAACTTCTTCCGCACAGCCCGGTTCATTCCTGCGGTAGAATACATTCAAGCGAGCCGTTTAAGATACAAGCTCATTCAAGACCTGCATCAGATAATGAAAGACTATGACGTGATCGTTACGCCAAGTTTTGGTGGCAACCAATTGCTGATGACCAACCTCAGCGGACATCCGTGTGTGGTAGTCCCTAATGGGTTTAATGAAGAAGGAAGCCCTACTAGTATATCATTTATTGGCAATCTATTCGATGAAGCTTCCATTCTGGCCGCAGCTGAAGCCTATCAAAACGCTACCGACATCGACGAAAAACATCCTGAAAGATTCCAATAATGAGTATAGGATAGGTGCTGTGTTATTACCCTAAGCCGACAAGGGCATTTTTCTACAAATACCATGTGTTTTGTACTATTCTTACCTATACATGTAACTCTTAGTATTCAAGGTTTTTTGCTTTGTAATTCAATATCAACTACTTAGAAGTATAGGTTGAATTTGTAACAGAGGTTACAAATTCAATATTATATGTAATTAATAAGTGTTCTTAAAAGAATTACTCACTATATTGCGAGGTCTCGCAATGCAGACTTTTGAATTAAACTAAACGGAAACGAAACATTTAAATGTTAGGCGCAAGGAATATTAAGGGGATAGCTACGTCCTTTTTACTCTTCATGGCCATTACAGCTACCCAAGCTCAGAACTGGCTTTCAGACTACGAATTTAGAAATAGCATAACCATTCAAGGTGCGCAGGTTACCGGGGCACACACTGATTTCCCTGTATTAGTGCAAATAACTGGAACAGATTTCTCTAACAACTTTGAAGGCAGGGCCAGAAGCGATGGTTTCGATATTGTTTTTACAGATAGTGATGGTTTCACAAGATTAGATCATGAACTGCAGCAATATGATGAAACCAACGATATCTTGACCTGTTGGGTGAAGGTCAATTTGACCGGAGCCGATCAAACCATATTCGCCTATTATGGCAATGCGGCCATTACCACAGATCAATCTACATCGGATGTTTGGTCCAATGGATTTAGGGCAGTATGGCACTTGGAAGATGACCCTAACGGTGATGTAGCCAACGTCATCCTCGACGACTCTGGTTTTGCTAATCATGGTACACCAAGCGGTACTATGACCACGGCTGATTTGGTGGCCGGTCAGATAGGCAATGGCCTCGACCTCGATGGTGCCGATGACTTTATCGATGTTGTGAACTCTTCTTCACTTCAAATCACAGATAATTCCGTTACAATGAGTGCTTGGGTAAATGTGAGCCCGGGCCTCAATAATGATGAGGGAATCATCCTTAAAGGCGGCAACAATGACGAGAGCTTTATGCTTGGTGTCAATGACAATGGCGGTACTGCTGACATGCGGGTTAGAATAAATGATAGTGGAAATAATACCGATGGCGGAACCATACCATTGACCGATACGTGGCATTATGTAGTAGGTGTATATGATGGAAGTAATCGTATCGGATATGTAGATGGTGCCGTAGCTGTTACTAGCGTAGCATTTACTGATAATATAGAACATGACCCTTTAGACCCCATTTATCTGGGGCGTAGAGCCGATGCCAGATTCTATGAGGGTAGAATGGATGAACTAAGAATATCGGATGCACCTCGCTCGGCCGACTGGATCGAAACGGAATACAATAACCAAAGCGCACCAGCTTCTTTTGTCAATCTAAATGCTAGAGAAAACTGTAGTACACCTACGCCAGTAGGAGGAACGACTACAGCCATGGACGAGTTTTTATTGTCAGGAGGCCTTACCAGCATCACTTTGGCGGGCAATACATCGGGAACTATTAACTGGCAGCAATCAACGGATAATGTGACATTTAGCAATGTAGTCGGAGGCGCTGGCGATGGTACAAATACGTATACAACACCTACGCTCACACAAACTACATTCTATCGTGCATTGATTTCCAAC
This sequence comes from Bacteroidota bacterium, assembly GCA_039819065.1. Classification (GTDB taxonomy): domain Bacteria; phylum Bacteroidota; class Bacteroidia; order Cytophagales; family Cyclobacteriaceae; genus JBCBSS01. The sequence continues at coordinate 9,518 of JBCBSS010000136.1, read as the reverse complement.
TCTGGTGGATGTGGTACTTCTAATGTTGTATCTTCTACTGCTACCGTCAATATTGTTCCCGCCTATGGCATTGGCAACTACGCAAACAGGAAGCGGATCACCATTGATGCCGATCAGGTTTGTGGCGGTTCGGCACTAACCGATTTCCCTATGCTTTTCTCTTTCACTAGTGGCGATTTCAGAACAGTGGCTAACGGAGGAAGTATGCAAAATGTCAATGGCTATGACATTGCTTTCACGGCAGCAGACGGTGCAACACAGCTAGACCACCAGCTTGAGAACTATGACCCATCTACCGGTGAAGTGGTCGCATGGGTGAGAATTCCATCTTTGTCAAACACTACTGATACAGAGATATTCATTTATTATGGAGACCCAAGTGTGACAGCAGATCAATCTGTGAGCAGTACCTGGGATACCGATTTTGCTGCCATTTGGCACCTTGATAACAGCTTGGAAGATGGGACGGTCAACGATCAGGATGGTGCCAATAACGGTAGTACAGATGCCGAAGGTTTTATCGGTAGAGGTAGGTTCTTCGATGGTGTTGATGACCACATCACGGTCACTCACGTGAATGGTTCAAGTATTGATATCACAGGTAATCAGGTGACACTAGAGGCTTGGGTAAAAGCACCTGCCAATACAAGAGACTCCCCTTTCATTATTAAATCTGCTGCTGTCAATCAAGAAAGATATATGTTAGGTATTGATGGAGGTACCAACTTGGTCAACAGCCGTGTTACTACAGATGCAGGCCACTTCCGTGACGATAGCTCTCCTGTAAATGTTGATGACTGGACGCACGTCGTTTTCGTTTATGATGGCACTATACCCGGGGCGGCTGGTCTTGATAGAAAATTTGTCTATGTGAACGGAGCTCTTTTCGATCAGTACGATGCCACGGGCTCCATTCTGACTACACCTGCCGACCTGCTTATCGGAAGAAGAGCCATCGGCGATGACCGTTTCTTTGAAGGAACACTAGATGAGCTTAGGGTGTCTACTACAGCACGTTCAGCCGATTGGATATGTACTGAATTCAATAACCAAAGCAGTCCCAACACTTTCTACACAGTAGAATCTGCTCAACCTTGTGAACCACCTGTATCGGGTGGTACAGCCACGGCCAGCGACCTTAATATCTTCAGTGGGGAAAGCACCACTATCAGTTTGGCAGGAAATACAGGCTCAACTATACAATGGCAATCATCCACCGATAATGTGAACTTTGCCGATGTAGTTGGTGCCAATGCCACCACATTGAGTACAGGTGCTTTAGCACAGACTACTTATTTCAGGGCTATTGTCTCTAACGGAAGCTGTCAAACAGTTTCATCTACGGCCAGTGTAGGTATTAAAATTCGATTCCTGGATGAATACTCATTTAGAAAGATGATAACCATCGATGGTAGTCAAGTCAGCGGATCGAGCGCATTAAACGGATTCCCATTATTGATCAGCGTAGTTGATCCTGATTTGGCCACGGCAGCTAATAAAGTACAGAATGCTAACGGCTTTGATATCGTTTTCACGACCGGTGATGGGACTACGCGACTTACACAATATAATGAGGAATACGACGCGGCTACAGGTACTTTTATCGCTTGGGTGAACGTCGACTTGGTGCCGGGAGAAGATACTGAGATATTCATGTACTATGGTAATTGTGCAGCTACGGTAACCGACCCTACTAATACCAATACCTGGGATTCAAATTATGTAGGTGTTTGGTTGTTGAACAACACGCTTGACGATGCTACTTCGTTTAACCATGACAGTTTCGACAATGGGGGTACGGCCAACATAGCTGGAAAGATAGGCGATGCCAGGTCTTTCAGTGGTACTAACCAATGGTTGCAGGTCGCCAATTCTACGGACTTGAACAATACTGGTACGGCCCTTACGCTCAGTGCATGGGTGAATCGCGACGTTGATCAAAATGATGATATCGGAATATTGATCAAGAGTTCTAACGGAGGTAATCAATATCAGCAGCACCTTGGCATAGAAGGTGCAGATGTAGCTAATGGTAGAGTAAGAACGGGTGGAACAGGTCAATCCAGAATCAATGGAACCACAACCCTAACCCCGGGAACCTGGTATTATATCACTGCCGTTTACGATGGGGCACAACTTCGCGTTTTCACTAATGGTATACAGCAAAACATCGAGGCAACTACCGGCAACATCCTTGATTCTTCGGGTGACCCGGTTCTACTGGGAAGAAGGGCACTAGGAGACGATCGTTTCTTCGATGGTATTATTGATAACGCCAGAATTTCTAACGTAGCCAGATCAAATGATTGGGTATTGACAGAATTCAACAACCAGAATGACCCATCTTCCTTCTACACGGTAGCAGCTGAAGAAGTAGAGTATTATTGGTCTGGTGGTATCAGCGGAGATTGGGCCAATGCCAACAACTGGGGAGCCTGTCAGGTACCAGCTGCCAGTATGGATGTGCGTATCCCAAGTCAACCTAATGATCCGATTCTGGATGGAGCACGTACAATAGGTGCACTGATCATCGAATCTGGAGCTAGTGTTGATTTGAACAATAATGATCTGACACTTACCGGAGATCTGCGCAACGAAGGAGCCTTCAATCAAACCGATGGTACACTTACCATTGCAGGGTCTACTCAACAAAGAATTTCGGGCAGTAATAGTCTTACCATCAATGACCTGGTCATGAACAATGCGGCTGGAGCTAACTTCGCAGCCGGCATGCAGGTAGATGGTACGATGACCCTAACTAGTGGGGTGGTTGGCCTACAAGACGGGAACTTGGTCATAGGCAATTCAGGTAGCATCTCTGGCGGTACCAGTAGCAGTTTTGTTGCTACCACTGGAAATGGGTGTGTTACGCAAAACAACATCGGTGCAGGAGGTAGAACCGGAGGGATTTTATTCCCAATAGGTACATCCAGCACAAGTTACACACCGGTTACTATAGACAATACTACAGGAGTCGCGGATGATTTCTGTATAAGAGTGTGCCAGGGATTCTTCCAAGAAGGTACCTGTGGTACCGGGACTTTGGTTTCCTCTGAGGTGGTAGACAAAACTTGGTTTATCGATGAAAGCGTAGTGGGAGGTTCTGATGTGTCGATTACATTCCAGTGGAATGGAAGCAACGAGCTTTCTGGCTTCGATCGCAGTTCGGTAAACTTAGGACATCACAACGGAGTACAATGGGAGACGCTGGCAACCACTTCGGCAGTTGGTAGTGATCCTTACACTGCAACAGCGGCTGGTGTTAGTGATTTTTCACCATTCAGTGCCGGGTCAGGAGCTTCTCCTTTACCGATAGAACTGCTGTCTTTTATTGCTGAAGAAGAGAATGGCAAAGTAATACTGACTTGGGAAACTGCTTCCGAGATCAATAATGATTTCTTTACCATTGAACGCTCAGCTGATGGCGCGCTATTCGAACCTATCAGAAACATCGATGGTGCCGGAGACTCAAATGAGGTACTAAGTTATGAGGCTGTAGATAATGATCCTTATGGAGGTGTTTCATTCTATAGAATCAAGCAGACTGACTTTGATGGTAAATTCTCTTATTCCCATGTTGAAAAGGTCACGGTGGAAAGTGATGAAGTGTTAAGCCTAAGTGTATATCCAAGCCCTAACCGAGGGAACGACATTACAGTAAACGTAAATGGTTTGGCGGGTAGAGAAATTGTTGAAATTCAGATCATAGATTTGGTAGGGAACCTAAAAGCTATATATCTGACAGAAAGCTCAAGGTCGGGCATTTTGAGTCAGCAAATCAAAGTTTCTGACTTATCAGCTGGCATTTACCTAGTCAAAATATCTACAGACTTAGGCTCGGCTACTGAGAAAATTATTATTGATTGACGTGAGTTCGGTACAAGTAGGGAGCAAAACATTAAAAAAACAGTCTTTCCCCGACGGGTCGGGGGAGAAATCTTTCTTGGCAAAATCTGTGATAGAACAACGGACATTCATTCTTAATTGAGAAAGATATCTCCGTTTCACCGCGATATGACTGTTTTTTTAATGTTTTGCTCGAAACTTCAACAGTCTTATATCGAACCCAAGTTGATTAAGGTTAGTCTTGATCAATTCATCAAGCGATATATAGGATATCGTCTGTAAGCTTTTTCGTGGTGTGCCGATCTTTTGTAAATAAAGTCAAGTTGAGCATACCAGTTTTCGGCGAATTCTACGTCCTTTTTACGCTTTTCTTCAAACTCTTTTTTGAGCGCTTTATCAGCTTTCAGTAATTCCTCGGCCAAATCCTCAAACACGTAAGGAGAAAAGTGCTCCTTTTGCTGCAAGATGGCATCAAAGAAATTCCAATTGAAGAATGAATCGGCTGCCTGCGGCTCTAGTGTTTCTATGATGTATCTTGAAGCATCTTGCTCCACATTGACAATATAGTACTCTCCCTTTTTTAGCACTATTTCCTCTTTTTCGGCAGACACTTCTACATCATAGTGCAAATAGTGACCTTCATAAGGACTGGTGACCGTTTGAAATTTGTCAATGGTATAAACTTCAACTTCTGCTGTTTGATCACTATCGATCAGTTGCATGTCTACATTGTTCATCTTTAGCCTTTCTATCACCGCTGATTGCGACTTCGGAATCACATAGGCCTTGGGAACCTTCACCACATTATCCTGAGAAAAGTGGTTATAGTAGGGGATCACTTTGGTATATGGCGAGTTTCGATCATAATACAACCTTTTTAAGCCGGTCACATTGCTCTTCCAATTCACGGCTTCATACCCTTTGAACTCTAGCTGTCGATACGAAGACTTATCCATTTTCCAGCTTAAAGGGTGTGTGCTGCCCACAATCGACCTTTCCATACGCCGCTTCCTCATGGTCTTAATTTGGGCTTTGTCTTTGACAGTGATTTCGGTAAGGGACTCCAGAAAAGCATAGGTCGCCTTAACCCGTTGATCGAAAGGCTTGAGCATATGCGTTTCGATCATGAAGCCGATGGTATGAAAAAGAGTGGTATATCCTGTAGAATATCTGGGCCAGTCCATGAACTGGGTGTAACCATTTTTATCAGGAGGAGAGTTGTAGACGTTGACGAATGGGATGATCTCAGCGTCCTTTTCTTTCATCCGCTTTTCTAGCCGAGGTACCATTTCTTCCAGCAGATACTTACCCAAAAAGCCACCTAGTTTGTTGTGTTGAGTGGCTAGGTGCGTAATCGCATATTGGTAGTCTGCGCCATTACTCACATGTGTATCAATAAATACATCCGGCTTCACCGTGTGGTATATTTCAGCAAAGGCTTTGGCATTCTTAGAATCGGCCTTGATAAAATCCCTGTTCAAATCGAGATTCCTGGCATTGCCTCGGAAACCATAAGATGCAGGGCCATCTTGATTTACCCTGGTAGTACTATTGCGATTCAATGTTCCGCCGATATTATAGAATGGTATGATGGCTATTACCACATCTTTGAGCTGCTCCTTTTTCCTGGCATCCGTCACATAATCCCTTAAGAACATCATGCAGGCATCTACGCCATCTGGTTCACCGGGATGAATCGCATTGTTAATCATCATTACCGCTTTGCCAGCCTCATGCGCCTGTTGAAAATCAAAGTTTTGATCATAAGAAAAAATAACCAGATGTAGAGGATAACCGCTATCGGTTTCCCCGAAAGATCGGATGTCGATTTCAGGAAACTGTTCCGCTAGAGATTCATAGTAGGCTATACCTTCAAAATAAGTAGGAGTCTCCTTTCCGCCCGACAGCTCGAATTTTGTTTTAAATGTTTGCGCTTGGGCTAAGAAACCATTGAACAACAACAAAAACAGTAAGGCAATTCTTTTCATCATATGACTGCGAGCTAGCAACGGGTTGAAGTTGGAGCAATATTAGATGGAATTGAGCAAAATAAGAAGAGACAATGTGATGACGTTCAGGATACTTCGTTGAGCGGCCAATCAACTGGGGCTTGTACGCTGACCAAGCCTATATACGCTAGAATATGACCTGATCTACTCTATTTTTGTCCTGCAGTTTCATGGTTTTGATTTTACCATCGTAACTGACATGAATGATGTTAGTCTGATCATCAAAGAGATCCATGAGGATGGTATTAGAGACTTGGATGTTCTCGACTTTCTTGACCTTTTGAACCTCCAGGTAGCACCACATCACATCTTTGTCTATTTCACTACCCAGGTATTTGATTTCCGCTGGCTTCTTTCCAAGCATTATTTCAAAGCTTTCGGCATAATAATCCTTGAGCATCTTATCTATCAGCTTCGGATCATCAGGATTCATGATGTCGAACCCAGTGAGATTGCCCCTTAGTTTAAGTGCATCTTCCAGATCATCGAGGAATATGCGCTGTGTAATCTGTAATGCCTTTGAATCCTCATCATGTACTATCTCACACACGCTAATATGCATAGGATGCATACTGCTTCCGAATAACGTTAAACCGATTATGTAAGCCAGTATTTTCATTATATAAAGTACCTGTTAAAAGTCCCAAATATACGTTATAATTAGGCGTTAGAAGAGAACATATTTCCATGAACCCTTTTGTTTTTTACATAAGCGAAGGCTACCATCATATTCTTGACCCGGGAGGCTACGACCATGTTTTATTCGTTATTGCACTCAGTGCCGTCTTTCTAGCCAAGGACTGGAAGAAAGTACTACTGATCGTGATATTCTTCACTTTAGGGCACAGCATTACCCTGGCCTTAGCGGTCTTGGATATCCTGCATGTAAAATCGGAGTATGTCGAATTTCTAATACCTACTACCATTTTGATCACCTGCTTGAGCAATATTGCCAGAAAGGATCGTATGGCAGGTGGTAACAAAATGCAGACCAACTATTTCTTTGCACTCTTTTTCGGCCTTATTCATGGATTGGGATTCTCATCTTTTTTTCAAATGATGGTATCCAGTCAGGCAGATTTAACTGTTGCGCTAGTAGGCTTTGACATCGGCTTAATCCTTGGCCAACTGGCTATTGTGGCCGTCTTTCTGGCCGCGGCATTCCTGCTAGTAGGCATACTTAATGCAGATAGACGAGATTGGCGGATCGTTATCTCTTCTGCTGTGGCAGGGATAGCGCTTATGTTGATGATGGAAACTAAATTTTGGTAATACTAATACAATAAATATATGAGAAGAATCATAATACTGATGATCACCTTGTGTGTTGCCCAAATGGGATTTGGACAAGGAGATTGGGGGGCGAAGTTTGAACAACTAGGCACGACCCTACCTACACCTAACGAGTATAGAAGCGCCTCGGGAGCTCCAGGGCCGTCATACTGGCAACAGCGCGCCGATTATCAAATAGAGGTGGAGCTAAACGATAAGAACCAGAGTATTACTGGTAGTGAGATGATTACATACACCAATAACTCACCGGATGAGTTACGGTATTTGTGGGTGCAATTAGATCAGAATATGCGCGCCAGTACATCTGCTACTCAGCTTACCCAAAACACACAACTGAGGGACTCATTGCCTGCCAAAATAGTTGAAGAGCAACTAGGGGCAGTAGATTTTGACGGCGGTTATAAAATCAAGTATGTAACCGATGCCTCGGGCAAGGCGCTACCTTACACGATCAACAAGACAATGATGAGAGTGGAGGTACCTCAACCACTTAAAAAAGGAGATACCTTTACTTTCGGTGTAAGCTGGTCATACAACGTCAATGCCCGCATGCGTGATAACGGTAGAAGTGGATATGAATACTTCCCTGAGGATGATAACTACTTATATACAATTGCTCAATTCTTCCCTAGAATGGCCGTTTATGACGATGTAAATGGATGGCAGAACAAGCAGTTTTTAGGTAATGGTGAGTTTGCTTTGCCTTTCGGTGACTACAAAGTGAAAATAACAGTACCTGCTGATCATATTGTAGCCTCCACTGGAGTGTTACAAAACGCGAAGCAAGTACTTTCAAAAACCCAGCTAGAAAGATTCGAAAAATCGAAAACCACTTTCGACAAGCCTGTCATCATCGTTACTGAGGAAGAGGCTATCAAGGCAGAAAAGTCAAAGTCGAAAAAGACTAAAACCTGGGAATTTCACGCGGATGAAGTACGCGATTTTGCTTTCGCCAGCTCAAGAAAATTTATGTGGGACGCTCAGGCTGTAAAGGTAGGTGACAAAACACCATTGGCGATGTCATTCTACCCTAAAGAAGGCAATCCATTATGGGAGCAAGAGTCGACTAAAGCGGTGAAGAACACCCTAGAAGTATATTCTAAATATACCATCGACTATCCATATCCGGTGGCTATATCTGTGCATACGGCGTCCATTGGTATGGAATACCCAATGATCTGCTTCAACTTCGGAAGACCGGACAAAGACGGTAATTACTCAGATAGAGTGAAGTACAGAATGATCGGGGTAATCATTCATGAAGTGGGCCATAACTTCTTTCCAATGATTATCAACTCTGATGAAAGACAATGGACATGGATGGATGAAGGGCTGAATTCTTTCGTGCAATACAGGGTAGAGCAAGAGCGCTATGAAAACTTTCCTTCTAGAAGAGGTCCAGCCAGATCGATGGTACAATACATGAAAGGTGACAAGCGATTCATACGTCCTATCATGACGAATTCGGAGCAAATTCTTCAGTTTGGTAACAATGCCTATGGCAAACCAGCTGCGGCATTAAATATTCTGAGAGAGGTAGTAATGGGGCCTGAGCTATTTGATTATGCTTTTAAAGAGTATGCCAGAAGATGGGCGTTCAAGCACCCAAGTCCGGCCGATTTATTCAGGACTATGGAAGATGCTTCTGCGGTTGACTTAGACTGGTTCTGGAAAGGATGGTTCTATACCACTGACCATGTGGATATTACAGTTGACGAAGTGAAGTGGTTGAGAATCAAGCAAGACGACAGCGAACCTGAAAAGACAGTTCGTACGAAGTCTGGTGACCTTAAGAAAAATGATAAGGATAAAAAGTACCAGGATTTTAGTGGTGGCTATGAAGAAATATACCTTAGAGATACTGACGAACAATTCTATCGTGAGCACTTGGCGAGAGTAGACGACAAAGCGATCAGAAAAAAGTTTGCCGGTAAGAATCTCTATCAAGTCAGGTTTTCTAATGCAGGAGGCCTGGTAATGCCACTCTTGGTTGAGTTCCACTATAAAGATGGCACTAAAGAGATCGAGAAAATTCCTGCTGAAATTTGGAGATACAATGAAAAGCAGGCGGTAAAAATATTCATAAAGGACAAAGAGGTTACGAAAATCATTTTGGACCCTAACCAGATGACTGCTGATGTCAATATGGAAGACAATGTTTTCCCTAGAGTAGAGCAAGAATCACGTTTTGATAAGTTTAAATCCGGAGGCAAGTAAGCTATTCCGGGCTTTAGTAAAAGGCAGTCTTTATGCAAAGGCTGCCTTTTTTGTTTCTAGAGAATAGATAAGTTTTAGTCCAGTGGTTTGTATCAACATCAACTTTTACCCCCACCACAATTGCCAGCATCTCATCTTTCTACCTTACTTCTT
>JBCBSS010000135.1:0-22684 GCA_039819065.1 Bacteroidota bacterium | reverse complement strand
TTAGCAGGTGCACACAAATTATCGCACCGAAAAACACACTCCGCAACCGTTTATAAAGATCGCAAGAGTCTATGGCATATTTAGAATCTTTCACTTTGCCATTGAAGGCTCTTTTTATAATTTCAAGCGCGATAGAACGAGGTACTTTGAAACAGAAATTATACATATTCTTCTTTACTGTAGCCCTGCTCGGCTCCACACTTTCCTACGGTCAGGAAAATGATATCAGCCGTGTAAAGGTGATCGATAAAGTAAGCCTGACACCCATTGAGGGTGTTTTTATCTTTAGTCTCGATAATAGCAAGGGTGTACAGACAGATAGAAAAGGCTTTATCGACTTGTCAGAATTTGGAGAGGATGAATTGGTTACCATTCAACATCCTTCCTACCGGGAATTGACCATCAAGATCAGCGACATCAAAGCTGCTTCTTTTGTCATTAGAATGGACGAAAGCATCATCAAAATGAGTGAATTGGTGGTTTCGGCCAATAAGTGGGAACAAGATGCAGAAGAAATACCCAATGAGATCGTATCAATTCTGCCCAAGGAAATTGCTTTCAACAACTCCCAAACTGCTGCAGATGTATTAGCGCAAACTGGTCAGGTTTTCGTACAAAAAAGCCAGTTGGGTGGAGGTAGTCCCATTATGCGCGGCTTCGCGGCCAACCGCGTGCTGGTTGTAGTAGATGGCGTTAGAATGAACAATGCCATCTTCCGAAGCGGCAACTTACAGAATGTGATCAGCGTCGACCCTAACGTGCTACAAAGTACGGAAGTGATTTTCGGACCCGGATCGGTCATTTACGGTAGTGATGCCCTGGGGGGTGTGATGGACTTCCATACCATAGACCCTAAACTCGCCAATGAAGGCAGACGTAATCTTTGGGGAAGCGGACTGACTAGAATTTCTTCTGCCAATAACGAGAAGACATTTCACGGCCAAATCGGTATCGGAGGAGAAAAGCTCAGTGCCTTTACCAGTTTTAGTATCAGTGATTTTGGCGACCTACGCACCGGAAGCAATCGCACCGATGCGTTTCCCGATTTCGGCACCCGTCCTATATATGTCACTCAGGTTAACGGAGAGGATATAATTGCTCAGAATGATGACATCAACTTGCAGCGCTTTTCAGGATATAAGCAATACAACACGCTCAGCAAAATCCGCTATAAAGTATCTGATGCACTAGAATTCAAATACGGATTCTACTTTTCTACTACTAGTGATATACCGCGCTACGATAGGCTCATAGAAAGGAATGACGATGGTAGTTTGCGACAAGCAGAATGGTATTACGGCCCACAAAGATGGGCCATGCATACTTTCAGCACACAGTTGACTGCTTCCAACTCCTTTTTCGATCAGGCCAGATTGGTGTTGGCTTATCAGGATGTAGAGGAAAGCCGCCACGATCGTAGGCTATCAAGTAGCACTAGTGACAGACTGCGTAGCCGAACCGAACAAGTGAATGTGTACACACTGAACGTAGATTTCGACAAGTCCATTTCTGACAAGCATAAAATATTTTACGGTGCAGAATACGTCGAGAATGATATCGAATCAACGGCATTCCGACGCAATATTTTTACTGGTGAAATTACGCCTACTGCTACGCGATATCCAGATGGTGGGAGCTCGTACACGAGTGTTGCTGCTTATTTCAATTATAAGTGGATCATCAGCCCGAGGTCGGTAATCACTTCTGGCATAAGGTACAGTCGTGTTTCTCTGAATGCATCTCTAGAAGATCAAAGTGAGCTGAGTTTCCCTTTTGATGAGTTGGACATAAGTAATGGCGCCACTAATGGAAGTCTCGGCTACGTTTTCCGCCCCTCTGAAGACCTGAAACTGAGCTTTAATCTATCTTCAGGCTTTAGGTCTCCTAACATTGACGATGTAGGGAAGGTTTTTGAAGGGGTGAATGACAATGTTACGGTACCCAACCCTGACCTACAACCTGAATTCACTTATAATGGCGAGGTTGGCGTTTCGAAGACCTTCGATCAAAAAGTACGCGTCAGGGCCGTGGCGTTCTATACATTGCTCAGAGATGCGATAGTGAGAAGGGATTTCACTTTCAACGGACAGGATTCAATTCTCTTCGATGGAGAAATGAAACGCGTACAGTCACAAGTAAACACAGGGGAAGCTTTCATATTTGGAGGCAGTCTTAACCTCAATGTTGATTTCAATCGCCAATTTGCCTTGACTTCTTCAGTCACCTTTACTGATGGAGAAGACACAGAAGCCAACGAACCGTTGCGGCATACCACTCCGGTTTTTGGACAGACAAGATTGATCTATCGCAGAGACAGGCTCCGTGGAGAATTCATTGCCGACTATAGCGGGGGGCGTTCATTCGAAAACTTATCTCCTTCAGAAAGGGATAAACCTGATCTATATACGGAAGACGGTGCACTCGGCTGGTACACACTGAACCTGAAAGCCTCTTATCAAGTAAATGACTACATTCAGGTAAATGGAGGCATAGAAAATATATTGGATAGACATTACCGCCCCTATTCATCAGGAATAAGCGCCCCTGGCCGAAACTTTATCTTATCATTAAGAGCGAGTATCAATTGATAACCTGATCATAATCTTCAAGTTACGCCCGAGACATAATCACGATATACTTTTGCATCAGAAAATAGTAATGTTTTCTTCATAGCATAGCATTTAAGGTTATTGAAAGCCGGCAGGGGTGTCGGCTTTTTTTTATTACACGATCTGCCTCCTTTTTAGCCTCTACTCAATTAGTTTTGCAAAACTTTACCCTAAAGGGTCTTACATTTTATTGGTTATCTAATTACTTCGCTTTGATCGATCTAAATCCCATGCATATCGCCATCGCTGGCAATATTGGTTCAGGAAAAACCAGCCTGGCTGTGAAATTGGCTAAACATTACGGCTGGAATGCCGAGCTGGAATCCGTAGAAGACAACCCCTATCTTGTTGATTTTTATGAAGACATGCACAAGTGGTCTTTCCATTTGCAGATCTATTTCCTGAATAGCCGGATCAAACAGGTCGAAGCCATCCGTAACAGCAACAAAACCACCATCCAGGATAGAACCATTTACGAAGACGCACACATCTTTGCCGCCAACCTGTATAAATCAGGTCATATCAATCCGAGAGATTACAATAACTACCTCGGTATTTTCGAGTCAATGGTCAAGCTGATGAGGGCACCGGACTTGCTCATATACCTTAAAGCTGACATGCCTAAACTGGTGAAGCAAATTCAAAAAAGGGCCAGGGATTATGAAGATGGTATCCGTTTAGACTATCTCAAGAACCTCAACGAACACTATGAAGATTGGATCGGCTCCTACGATCTTGGTAAGTTATTGATCATTGATATGAATGATATCGACTTTGTCAACAACGTAGAAGACTTCGCTAATATCATTAATAGAATAGACGTAGAGCTACACGGGCTATTTAGCACCAAGTAGTGTTCTGAAGCTAGCCTATGTCAACCTCAATAATTGCCTTGCGAAAGACGATTTGGCTAGTGCGAGTGCGGTTGGATGCCAAAATTCCGGGCCAGCGTGGGCCTGTGGGCTGAAGGTTTAATTTTGGCTTGATTTTTCTTTGCTCGTCCCGACAAGTCGGGATGAAGGCTATCTGATGATCAAGGTATCCAAATCTTATTTGGTCAAATACTGGTCGTCATGAGTGAGGAAACCCAAAAACAGATCAAAAGTGAGGATTTTGTGATTTAAAGCCTACTACAAAAAGTCAAATAAGTGCTTTAGAAGACGTTTAACACCGTTTTTTATAGAGAAGAAATTATTAGCCTATGGCGATGGCGCTTCGGTGCATACTGCGATAAGTAGAAGGCGCCACTCCCACTACACTTTTGAAAGACCGTGAAAAGTGTGAGAGGTTATTAAAGCCACATTGATAAGACGCGGCTGATAATGAAATTCTCTCGTCAGAAAGCAACTGACAAGCCCTTCGAATCCTAAATTCATTGAGAAAGTGGACAAAGGTCTTACCAGTGGTTTTCTTGAAGAACCGGCAGAAAGATTGTGGCGTGAGACTTACCAAGGCAGCCATCTGCTCTATTCGAATCTCACTTTGAAAATGAGTGTTCACGTAGTCGTAAACCTTATTAATACGCTGATAATCATTCCCCAACACCTCCAAAGCTTGTCCATGCGCATGTAGTAGATTATATTCATTAGAGGAGGCCAATACATCCAATAAAGACATCAGGTGAAGGAGCCTTTCAAATGGCTGTAGGTTAAACAACGCCAGCAGCTTTTCCCCCATACTATCCTTAGTACTGCCGTAGAATGATATGCCTTGTTCAGCCCGTTTGAGCAGTTGCTTGATGGCACGAAACTCCTGCAAATCCACCAGGCGATCTGTGAATAACTCAGGCTTAATCTGTACGACCACTTCGATATTGTTGGGATGGGTCATATTGCCGAAACTAGAATGAGGCAAGTTCGGCCCGATCAACACCAAATCCCCGTCATCGTATCGAGATAGATGATTACCTACATGTCGTGTTCCAGAGCCATTTTTCACGTAGACTATTTCATATTCTGGATGCACATGCCAAAACGGGGCATTACAGACCTCGTCCCCTTCATATTTGATCATGTAGAATGAACTACCGAGATTGGGATCAATTCTTTCGTAAATAGGCTCCATAACAACAATATTAACAAGAATTACCAATTTAGCTCTTCAACAAGTTAATATAGATCAAACAATAGATAATTTCTAGCACTTCCAAGCCAAGGCAGATGGTTAACTTAGCCATCGATATGAGCGACAGTTGGTCTTTGTATCTGATGGGGTTTACATCTGATTTGGCGTGGGCGACTCTTTTAAGACAGTCTCTAAAATGGCTCTGGTGGTCATTCCGAGACTTAATATTTTAGTTTCAAATACACAAAATTGGATGACTCTGAATTAAGAGGCTTAGCAATTATGGTGTTCTGGGTACTTTCCTCCCGACGCGTCGGGAGGAATACAAGGGGGTAAGATTCAGTACATTACAAAACACGTCATAAGCAATGCAATGAGAAATCTATCTTTATTTAAAGTTCTCATTATTAAAGAGATAGATTTCTCCTAACGTCGAAATTGACAGTATCTGGTTTAATTAGACAATAAACACATGAAAATCCAACACATCGCACTTTGGACGTATCAATTAGAAGCCTTGAAGGATTTTTATGTCACCTTCTTCTCCGGACATGTTGATGCACACTATTTTAACCCTGAGAAGCAGTTCGAATCCTATTTCTTAAGTTTCGAAAGTGGTTCGAGGTTAGAGTTAATGACTATGCCTGATATTCCACAATCGAAAGATGACGCCCATGCACAATTCACTGGCATCATTCATATTGCCTTCGATGCAGGAAGCCCACAAGCGGTTGATAACCTGACCGAAAAGATCGGGCAGGCTGGATGGCCGGTCATCGGAAAACCAAGAACAACAGGAGACGGTTATTATGAAAGTGTCATTCTTGACCCTGATAACAACCGCATTGAAATTGCTTGTAAACCCGACGCTTAAGTGAATCCATTCAAGACCTTTTTCGGCAACAAACTGAACTTCCTAGTTGGGTTTATCTTCATGACCCACAGTTTGCTTATAAGCCAATGGATCATCTACATACCTCACGTCAAAGACAAACTGACACTATCCGAAGGTGATTTAGGCCTTGCGCTCTTTTGCCTGGCCTTAGGGGCATTCACCATCATGCCTATCAGTAGCAAGATCATCAATGCTTTAGGAGATGGCAGGACTACCTTCTACAGCTTGATTTTCTACGCGTTGGTTGTTCCACTGCCTTTTCTGACTGAGCATTTTGTTTGGCTTTGTGTGACCTTATACCTAATTGGTGCTGGTGCCGGCCTGATGGACATAGCTATGAACGCGCTTGCTTCTACGGTAGAAAAGGAGAAGAAGGTGTTTATCATGTCTGGTTGTCATGGTTTCTTTAGCCTTGGTGCTATGATTGGTGCTGGTTCAGGAAGTGTGATTGCCGTCTATCAGGTTAGTCCGTTTTGGCATACCGTAGTTGTAGGAGCGGTACTGTTGATTATCCATTTCATAGTGGTAGGTATCTATGCTGGGATCAAGAGCAAGCAAGACACACAGTCTACTCAGCTCAAGTTCTCCATCAAGGCTATTTTAGGGTTGGTCATTATCGGCTTTTGCATCATGATCGGTGAAGGCGCCGTGGCAGATTGGAGTACCGTCTATTTGAAAGAACACGTTAAAGCCGATGTGCTTTTTTGGGGCTTTGGCTTCGCCGGTTTCTCATTCGCTATGGCTGTGGGTAGGTTTGCAGGGGATATCATTGGCGCTAAGTATGGCGCGTTGAACATCATCCGAGTCGGTGGTATCATTGGCGTTATCGGCCTGGGTGGAGTACTGACAGGTGATCTGGTATTGACCATTGTGGGATTCTCTCTGGTAGGGTTCGGCTTTTCAGGCATCGTTCCAGTATTGTACAGAATATCATCCAATCTGAAGACTGTACCAGCATCACAGGGTATCGCAGCGATCGCAGGATCAGGTTATGTTGGTTTTCTACTAGGGCCGGTTATACTTGGCTTTGTAGCAGAAGTTTCCAGTCTAAAAGGCAGCTTCGCCTTGCTGCTGGTACTTACGCTGATCACCGTGGTTATCTCGCGTAAATCGATCGAGCATTAGCTTATAAAGTCATTCTGGAAGAATCCTATATTGGCAGACTGCTGAGACTAAATCTAACCGATAACCAGAGTTGAAAGTAGATACTCCTCTGGCGCGAAAGTTACTTTCGTGCCTTTACTACTCTCAATCAGGCCATGTTTCAGATATGCTTAGGGTAAAATTACCAGAGACATAATACTTAAACTTCGATCGTACTTCAAGCCAATAAGTTTCTTTCAGAAGGACAGCAGACTAACACTGTCACTATTCCGTGTGTGTGACACACGCGGAGGCTAGGGTTCTTAAACAGTAATAGCCCACTAACATCTTATAAAACCATCCAGTCATTCTGGAAGAATCTTAGTGGCAGACCGCTGCTATTAAAACTAGCCGATAACCGAAGTTGGTAGTAGATATTAACCTGGCGCGAAAGTTACTTTCGTGCCCTTAGTGCTCTCAGTCATATCATATTTTGGATATGTTCTAGAAGCAAAATGATCAAAGACACTGCTCATAAGTTCTGCTAGTGCCTCAAGCCAATAAGTTTCTTTCAGAAGGACTGTTGAGTAGTTTAAAGCTTAATTAGCAACGAACAGGAATGTTCGTTTTACGGCATACCAATCTTTTCTATCGTAGTTTTAACGTATGGATGTTCGGGACATAGAAACGCGCAGTGATATCGAATTCATGGTGGATTCATTCTATCGTAAGGTGCAAAACGATACCGTTATCGGGTATTTCTTCAATGAAGTGGTTGAACTAGATTGGCAAAAGCACATTCCCACTATGTATGATTTTTGGGAAACAACGCTGCTCAACAACATCAAATACAAAGGTAATCCCATGAAGGTGCATTTATCGCTTCATCAAAAGTCACAACTTGAGCCACATCATTTTGATAAATGGCTCAAGTTATTCAGGGAAACAGTTGACGAGCATTTTGCTGGTAGCAAAGCAGAACTGGCAAAGACCAGAGCGCTTTCTATTGCCACCGTCATGCAAATCAAAATTCACCAGTTGAATCCAGAATGACGATTCTCCGCCATCGTTTGTGTCCCCACAAACGACTAAGCTGGGCAAATCCGTGAGTAAGACACGCACGGAGGCGAAATTTCATGAGGATAATAACCCTTGAGCTACTTTTTACTCCCTAGCTGAAAAGTCCTGGAAATATTGAAACCGAAATGGATATCACCATTAAAGAAGTCATCGAAAGTCTCTGCTACGAATGCCCTTTCTACGGTCATAGTAGAATTCGTGAAGTGTAGTTGAAATACGTGCCCCCCTGTCTCTATGTCCAGCCCAATGGCTAGTGAGTTATGCGTACCCACCGCTTCAACAGCATTTACTTGGTAGTAGTATTCTACATTGAATGCCAAACTCTTGGTCAATTTCTGCCTGCCTGCAAAGCCAATGGCAAAGATACCTCTCTCATCCAAGCGGTTCAACACACGGTTTCTCCGCACAAAGATGGGAGCCACTTGCAGTGATAAGTTAGGGTTGAACTTCCTGGCAATGATCAATTGGTAACTGTAAGTGAGCCGATCGTCAAAATCAAAGCTGGGATCATCTTCTTGTCTCGGTGAAGATCGGACGGCCAGACTGGTAAAGCCCGCTACCGACACTGGCATATTGCGAGCGCCTTTTGATTGCTTAAGCAGCTTGTATTTGATGAAACCGTCGAAAGTCTTATCAAAAGAGCTTCTTCCCAACCCGATGTTAAGGTCGTCGGTCACGCCATATTCTAAACCTAATCGGATAAAGGCATCATCTAAACCGAAAAACTCATGGGCGCCAGAGTTGAGCCTCCCAAAGCGGTGCGATATGAGAAATTCCAGTTCTTTCTTTTTTCGGGTCTTGGTAGAATGCCCCAAGATAACCCGTGTTCCTTTGAAAGTGGATGAGATGTATTCTGTCTTTCCCTTTTTGGCTTCTTCTTCATCCAGCAACTTCATTAAGTCTTCCTGGGCAAAGGCCAACGTACTGAGGAGTGCCAATGCCACGGTCAATAATGTTTTTGTCATGGTCTTATTGTGCGTAAGGTTTGTATTCAAAGTTGACTTTTACCTCCACTTCTTCGGCGATATTCTGCCATAGTAATCGTGGGATCTTCACCTTGTAGTCCTCAAGCTTTACCATAAAAGTGCTGGCTAAAAAAGCCTTACCGTTCTTGAATTCTACCGTACCCTCCATAGTGACATCTCTGGTGACTCCGTGAATTAGTAATTTCCCAGTAGCCTTCGCCTTATGCACACCATCTTCCTTAGTATATCCGGTCAGTTTGCCACTGAAGGTAGACTTAGGGTGTTTTTCTGAATCCATGTACTTCTCGTTGAAGTGTTCCTTCATCAGGCTTTTGTCAAAGTCAAATGATGTGATAGGCACAGAAAAAACGATCTCGCCGTTATCAGCATTGAATATGCTGGTAGCGCCGGTGTTTTCAGCCGCTATGTCTTCAATGGCGGCGTCCGAAAAAAAGGTAATCTTTCCTGATTCTGATTTGTAGGTTTGGGCGTAAGCAAAATTAAGGCTTACCATACTTGCCAGGATTAGCAAGCAGAAGGTTGATCTCTTCATGATGGTCAATTTAAGTGTTTAACGTTAGTTATTAGGTCCACCGTCATCCACCCAGCAAGCAATGCTTTGGATCTCTTCGTTGGACAGTCTAATACCTGTACTACTTGGGGGCATAGAACGGTTGCCTGTCCTGGTCTTAATATCTTCAACTCTTGCTGTAACCTCTGAAAAATTATTGTAATTGGGTAGGCTGTTGCTACCATTGTGGCAGCCTGAAATGGCACAACTGCTAATGATAATATCCCTTACCTCATTAGCATAGCTTATGCCCGATTGTAAATTGACAGTCGTACTGAATTCACAGCCTATGCCATCTCTAACCGTGATAATAGAAAGTCCGGCATCAAGGCCAGAAAATGACCCTTGATCTTGAAAAGCGCCATTGTTGATACTAAAACTGTAGGTACCATCACCACCTGTAGCATTTACACTAATGGTGCCCATATCTTCTCCACAACCGGCATCTGAAGTAGTAAGGTTAGTTAAGGAAAGATCAGAGTTATTGCCTACTGTCACTCTGATGGCATTCTCACAGCCATTATCAAAGCGAGCAAACGCGTCATAAACCCCGGCTTCCAAACCATCGAAAGTACCACTCTCAAGGAACGTACCTCCGCCTAAGCTGAAAGTGGCTATTTCCGATGTACCTGAGACGGAAATAGTAAAACCACCATTGCTTACTCCGCAATCCGCCGCCACCACTTCATCTACCACAATAGTAGGCCCCACGATTTCACAGTTAATCGGTTCAGGGTCACTCCCGCCACATCCTATAGCGCCCAAAAAAGCGATTAGCGATAAGAGCGTAAGCCCTTTGCTTACTTGCGTCATATACTCACTGATGATTTTTATTTACCCAAAGTGTATTTGAGGTTGACAAACGCTCCTGAACTCACAAGGTTAACGTCGAAGTTGCCCACTCCAGTCCAAGGAGCTTTCACAAATGGCTCAATCTGTATCCATAAGTTCGGCCTGATGCGCTGCTCGTAACCGATTGAGAAGTTGAACACTCCGAAAAAATGATTATTCTCATTGACAAACCTTTCTGAACGAGACCATATGTCTCCATTGTTTGTCACCTGGTAGTCATAGTCTTCCTCGAGCATAAGATAAGTAGAAACACCGGCGCTAATAAAGAGACTATTATTATTTCTCGTTACAGCGTAGTAATTCAGGTTAATTGGTATATCGAGCACCTGACAGATGCCATCAACATTCAACTCACTACCCACAGGTCCGTAAGGCCCACCATCTAGAGACTCTTCGTCGTAGAAATATATTTTACGGGAGATAATCGCACCGGATTCTATTCCAAAGCGCCTTGAGAGCCTGTATTCTCCTGAAAGGCCAAAATTAGAACCCAATCGGTCAGGCTGGAAGAAACCCGCACTGCTGTAGTCCGGTGCCAATGATAACAGTAAACTCAAACCGCGTTTATATGCTGTCTTGTCATCCTTCACAATATCGGGAGAAGATACTGCTTCGATTTCTTGTGTCACGCCTTCTGGGCTAACCGGCTCACCTGGACCAATGGTTAAGTCAGGTGAAATGTTTTGCAAGAATGGAGGTCCATGCACCGCCATTTTGGGAGAGTCCTCGTCAGTATCGCATTTTTCTTCTTTTTCCGTCAACGCCGATTTTGATTCAGACTGTTCTTGAGGCAGAAAGGCCTTCTTGTCTAGTCGGTCAGCTTGAGATTGGTTTTCTTCACTAGCATCTCTACTAGTGTTTTGATTGTCCTCATTATCGTTAAGTACCGTTGTAGGCTGCTCGTTTGAATCCTCTTTGTCACTAGCTACTTTTGTCACCTCAGAATTATCATCGCTATCACCGGTATCACCAATAGCATTTTGATTGTCTTCATTATCGTTTGCTATTGCAGATGGTCGCTCATTTAAAGTTTCTTTTTTGCCAGCCGCTTTTCTTGCGTTGGCATTAGCATTACCATCATTGATATCACCATTAGCCTTTTGATCGTCTTCACCATCGGTTGCTACTACTATCGGTTGTCCATTTGAAGCCTTCTTTTGCTTCTTAAACCTTGTTTCACTGGTATTAGCATTATCATCACTGATATCACCACTAGCCTTTTGATCATCTTCATCATCGATTGCAATCAATACCGATTGCTGATTTGAGGCTTTATTTTCATCAGCTGCTATTGTCTCATTGGCACTACCATCAAGGCCATTGAGTTTTGATGGAGCACTGTTATTCGGTTCTTGATCAGCATCACCATTGTCTTCACCGGATACCTCATTCTGAAGCCTCCCCTCTGACCCTTCTTCTCCAGAGCCAGAACCAAAAGATTCCGCCAGAGACAATTCAGTAGTATTGCTCGCGCCCGCCTCCGATTGGTTCTCACTACCTGATATATTGCCGATATCGTCGGTTACCCGAGATACTTCTGTAGGTGCTAAAGTGGATCCGGTATATTGATGAGTACCCCAATAAACCACAACGCCCATGGATAGCAAAAGTAATAATAATAGCAGCGGCCTCTGGTACTTTCCAGAGGTGGTAGGGCTCACCTTATCCAGTCTACTTTCGAGTTCACCCCATGCTTTGGGGTCAAACTCCGCTTTGTATCCTGCAGCAGCCTCTTTGAATACGCTTTCTAATTCTTGGTCAGGAATACTTCGCATACGCCTCATTGTCTGATTTTACCAACATTTTCCTCAAATTAGCTTTGGCCTTTGACAGGTTGGACTTTGAAGTGCCAACCGAAATGCCAAGCTTCTCACCTATTTCCTCATGTGTATATCCATCAATGACATACATACTAAACACGGTTCTATATGCAGGTGACAGACATTGAACCAATCCAATGATCTCATTATAAGATAGGTCGTCTACCACGTTTACTTCCGAATATTGATTTTCCCCCAGATAAATATCAACCTCATTATTATGCTTAAGGTTCTTTCTATAATGGTCCAGGGCTGTGTTAATCAAAATGCGCCTCAACCAAGCTTTGAAAGACCTCTTTTGATCATAGAGATCAAGCTTGGTAAATACTTTCATGAAACCGTCGTTGAGAATTTCTTTGGCCTCGTCTTCAGTGCTTGAATAACGCACGCACACACTCATGGAATATCCATAGAAATGCTGATAAAGCAGTTGCTGGCTTTCCCGGTCGTTTTTTTGGCAGCCCTTTAAAAGGCTATGAAGACGTTCGTCTGTGTTTTGCTCCACTTATTTTTAATTACACCCCCATCACGGAGGGTAGAATGGATTGGTTGCCTGCTCAAATATTTTTTTTAAATATTTTTTCATGCATCCTTTAGTTTTCCATCCTCACTATCACCAACATCTTCAAAACCAGGGACATCTGCATGGTTTAGGTCAAATAAGCACGCCCATAAATCTTCGAACAAGTTAGTTATATACCTGTTCAAACCCCAAAGTGTATAAGACTATTATTAGTCTGGTAAGGCAGAAGACACTATTCACTGGTTCTTCACCTTCAAAATATTATCAGGTATGCCGTAATGCGTGCTCAACTCTTTTATTTTCAGATGGAACGCGTTTCTATAGTAAGCAGGAAGAGCGATATGCTCAGAAAAGAACTTATTATATTTCTCATACAAATCAGGGTAATGTTTCTTGATGGCACGGAACACTAAGGTTCTACTACTAGATGGCTCTTCTCCAAACAAAGTAAGAGTAGCGGGAAAAACATATTGGGCATTATGTTTTCGAAATGCCTCATACATCAGGTGTAGGTGGTCAGTGGTATCCGTTATATAAGGTAACAAGGGCATCATGCTGACGCCACTGAGGAAGCTAGCTTCTCTAGTTATTCTCATGGTTTCCAGTCTTATTGAAGGCCTGGTAGCTCCTGGTTCAAATATGCTGGCTATCTGATCATCCATACCGGAGAACGAAAAAGTAATGACTACTCCACGCCTAAGCCTGCCTTTAAGGTCATCTGGTAGAATAGCTTGCTCGTCTATGGCTTGTAGCAGATCAAAGTCCCTCGTTACCAGATCAGAACGTGTCAAGAGATGGACAGGAAAACGATACTTCAGTATGATCTCAAGCAGCTTTCTGGTCATCTTGACTTCGGATTCTAGTTGTAAATAAGGGTCAGTAGCCGAAGCGAGTACAATTACTCCATATTGCCTTTTTCTGGCCCTTAAAGCCAGTTGTTTGTCCAGTAGCTCGGGAGCATTGACCTTCACTGACATTTTTCGCTCCATGTGCTCACCGTATTTGCTACCGCGTATGTAACAGAAAAGGCAATTGAATGAGCAGCCGCTGAATGGGTTGAGGGTATAATCATCCAGAAACCAACTGTCGCGTACTTTCTTACGATTTAGAATGGTCTTGACAGTGATTTCGTTCATCTTGGCATAATCTAACTATTTCAAATCTCCAATATTCAGTGGAAATCTACAAAAGAGCCAGCCATGTTTGTAGTAGGCATCAGGAAACAGTTTAACTGATGAGATCCGTAAGGAATAAGCTTTGCCATGGAGCAGGCATTTCTGATTCGAGCGCCATAATGCTTAGACCTATACCGGCCATACCATTCAAAAGGCCTGGATCACTATACCAAGGCGTAAATGACATATCGTCGTAAGCGTGGGTATCCATCTCAGTGAGTCTCCAAAGGTGTTCCATAGTGATCTGATGCCAATAATCTCTTGATTGCTTGAACATGGATATACCGGTAGTTTGATAAAAGTTGTTGAATATAAGAGCGATACCTGAGGCTCCTGTACACAAACTGATGTCGGGAGTACCGTCCTTCAATACATAACTGTGCGAATTGTCCAATGTCCTGTCGCATGCTATGGTGACCAGGTCAAGCGCCGTCGCTTCTAAATCAAACCTTTCAGTGACTCGGGCGGCATTCCACACGGCGATAGCCACACCCAGGTCTCCATAGCTCCAGCCTAATCTACTAGGTTCTTTCTCATCGGAGAAGTGAGGAAACCGACTGTAGTGCTTTTCGGTTTGTTGGCCTAGCAACCAGGGAAGAGACGATTCGATTAGCTCAAGGCATTGTTTTCTGGCTATACCCTTTTTAGCTACCTTGGCCAGAAAGGTGATAATTGAGGGTACGCCATGAGATAATCCAAGATTATACTTGACCTGCGGGTTGGCCAAATGTTTATGTGTAAAACGATCAGGCCATGTGATACCAGTATCAGTCTTCTCGCTCATTTGAGCAAGCATTTCTACCACCTGTAACAATGCCTTTTCAAAATCTCCGGCGGAAGATCTTTGTAGAAAGTACTGACCTTTACCAATCAAACCATATAGTAGGTCATAATTACCTGTTTCAATATCTGTTTCAAATGACTTGAAGATTTGTTCATCAAAGACATTCATGAATTCTGCACCTTCTATTTCTATCAACTCGTTCTCGATAAGGTGCGCCAACAGCCAGCCTAGACCGGTTATTCCATCGGAAAGGCTCGTGTCCATGGACTGGTTGCCTATGTATTCTAGGCATGTACCTACATTTTCGTGGCATTTGTCTATCGCTTCCTCCTCACTTAATATCTGGTATGCATAGGCATAATAAAGTGCCAGTCCTCCTTTAGCGGAAGTCAATGCTATATGGTCCAAGACCTCCAGCTTTTCTATTTGGCCCATTATGGCCTTCGTATGAGCTATCAATTCAAGATTCATGCTGATTATGCAAAAATAAAGGGCAACCCCTCTAGAGGACTTGCCCTTCGTAGTTAGTGAATCGTAAGCTTACCTTATATCGTAACAGATTTGTCCTATGCTTGTATTACAGTTACACGGTGTGGTGTAGAAGTCAGGATCATCAATGGGACAAGTATGAACAAAACCTCCTTTTACCGTGTCAACATCTTTAGATTCCATTGAAGTTACAAAGCTGTCGACTTTTAATGTTTTTAGACTAAGTGCTTTCTTTTTCATGATTCTTTGGTTTATGCTTTTCATTGTTTAGCTCTAATATAAAATAATTATATTATTAAATATTATTTTAAGAATAATTACTAGATAAAATATTCTCTAACATCTATAAATTATATCACTAGCATCCTTATCTGATTAAAATAAACCTTTCTGTATAAGCCTGTCGATGGCCTTGGTATGAGCTACCAATTTTAGGTTTACGTTGGCTACAAAAAATAAAGGGCAACTCCTCAAGAGGACCTGCCCTTCATAGTTAGTGGATCAATTGCTTATCTAATCGCGTAACAGATTTGACCGACACTGGTATTACAGTTACACGGTGTAGTGTGGAATTCAGGATCAGGACTAGGACATGTGTAGTGATGCCCCCCTTTTACCGTGTTCACATCTTTAGATTCCATTGAAGTTACAAAGCTGTCGACTTTTAATGTTTTCAGACTAAGTGCTTTCTTTTTCATGATTCTTTGGTTTATAGTTTTAATAGTTTTACTCTAATATAAAATAATTTTACTATTAAATATTATTTTCAAAATAAATAATCAGTAAAATATTCTCTATTAACTATAAATTATATTCGCAAAATTTCCAGTCTCATTAAAGCAAGCTTTTTCATATAAGCTTTTCGGTGTTTTCTTTACTATAACCTGGTATTCCTGATGCTTTGAAATTGATTCTTTAATTGGGCGAGCTCAATGTTAATGTGGCTTCTTACGAAGTGACGATCGAGCGGTGTATGTGGACAAAAAAATAACGGCCAGGGAATGGCCGTTATCTCACGTTTCTCTCTATAAGAGACCGTCTTTCATGGTTTAATAAGGCTTTGGTAAACTGTGTCATCATAAAATTCCGCTGGTTACAAAATCCTGTGACACACATGCGATATTAGGTAATGGGAGTAGTTTAAAAAAGTTCATTAAATACGATTTATTACATATAAAAATTTCAGACAAATGCCTACATGCAAAATTTAAAACTAACAAATTAGTCTATATCCAAAGAAAATTCCGGTCAGATTCATGTTAGCCACTAAGTGTGATTCTATGTTGATTTATACACGTATCATTATCGAAAAACTAGGCCTAATAGCCTAAGTGTAATTTACGAACAGTAGCAAGAAAGTTTAATTATTCATATAAATAGTCAAATTGTATTCTATTAACAATATTAAAAAAAATTAATTTCTATACTAAAACTTACATGAAAGTTACGAGAAATACGGGATTTAGATAATCGTTGAAAGTCAAAAAGAAGCTTATCCACTACATTCAATTAGTTATGCAAACGTTTGAAATGCCAATTTTAAAATGTCCCCGGAATTACGTTTTGTTCAATTCGCAAAGCTCAAACGTCCTACTTTAGCGTCATCTTGGCTGCAAACCACTCACAATTTATTATGTAAATAAATAAATATTTTATATAATTTTTACAAAATAAGTGCTCTATCAAGAGGTGATATGTACCAGTCTATTATCTGATTTACCGGGCAGGAAGGGCCTAAATCTAGTTTTGTTGTTGAACAGGTAGGCGTTGTAGAATGCTAAAACGAAAAATCCCCGCGTCAAAACCTTGTTCTGCGCGGGGATAGTTAGTCGTCTATAGTTGGCTTTAGTACTTGTAAAGTAAGTACATGCCGGTTAAACGGCGAAAAGCCTATCGTTGAATACATTATTTTACTGATGAATCGACATAAATGGCGATGAGTTATTGTACCCTATAGTGAATCTCTTGTGTTCAAAGTATCGCTTTCAGGGTTTTTATTAAGGATTCTTTCCTTTAACTGTGGCTTCGAGCCTGGAAAAGTAGTCCTTGAGGATATATCGTAAGTTATGTAAATCATGATCGCGAAGAAGACCAACGCAAAAATCAGAAAGAGTTTTTTGGACTTGGACATTTTACTTCAGTTGATTATCACACCGCAAATCTAATACTTAGGGGCTAACCCCAAGTATTCGGCGCTGAGCATAAATAACAAGTAGCACCTTGGCAAGTTTTCCTGTCTGGCAACCTCACTACTTCCAACTGATCTATCTACTCGCCAGAGATAGGTATTGACCACACCATAGCCAACAATACCAATCTTATACATAGGCCACCAATCATGCGGGATTTTTTCCGACGTGGGAGATTAACACCCATGTGAAACTTGATAATGCAATAGCGATCATGAATGAGATAAATGAAACAAGATAGAACAGAAAGACCTTGATCGTACCTTTAACCTTATTTTGAATTTGATAAAACTGCAATGAAGCCCAGCAGAAGTATACTATCGTTGGGATGATCAAGTAACTCTGGATTATTATGCCCGACAGTCTATAAATAATGGTGCTCATAATGGTCAGGAAAAACAAGTGCCCTTGCACATAGAATGCGTTGGCAGCATGTTCAAGGAAGTTCAATTTGGCTTTCCGAAAAAATATTCTACCCCAAAAAGCTTGAAAAACAACGATGGCACCGCTGAATATTTTGAAGTTTCTAGAAATAAGCTCAAAATAGTCATTTACAAAAGCTTGTTGTTGTTCACTTTCTGGTGGAGCGACATAACTTTGACCAGAAGCAAACAGTACTTCCTTCACTTCGAGTCCTAATAGTGTAGTGATAATAAAGAAAAGGGTAGTAATTAGAAAATAGTACCCAACGGGCCCTATGTATTTGACTCTATTCCCACTGATGAATGACCTCCCAACTTCTCCCGGCCTAATGGTAAGAAACTTGATAGTACGCAAGAATTTGGTATCAAACCCAAATATTCTACCGAGGTAGTCATCCCAAAAAGCACGCAGCGAAAGGCGCTTTACTTGTCTCTTCTGTCCGCAATTATGGCAAAAGTCTCCTGTGAATACGGTACCGCAATTAATACAGGTTGTCTTAGCATTAACCGACTCTTCCATTCAGCATTGATTTATATAATATAGTCAATCAAATCTCATCAGCCTCTAACTTCATATACACCGGAGCGGTTTGTTAATATTATCGATTGATCAAAGGGCGATGAAACCGAAATATAGTAATTTTCACTTTCTGAATTCTAAACAACCCTTAGCGTATTGAAGGCAATAATTATAGGCGCTGGTATTTCCGGAATAGCCGCAAGTATTAGGTTAAAATGTAAAGGGTATGATGTAGAAGTATACGAGGCTAATGATTACCCTGGTGGCAAACTGACCGCGTTCTCGATAGATGACTATCGCTTTGATGCCGGTCCTTCGCTTTTCACACTCCCCTACCTCGTAGATGACCTTTTTAGAACTGCGGGCAAGGAGCCTCGTGATTACTTCAAATACCAAAGGCTGGATGTGTCTTGTCACTACTTCTTTGAGGATGGCACCCGGTTGCAAGCTTATACCGATAAACAAAGGCTTGCTGATGAGGTAAGCAAGAAGGTAGGTGTTGAAGGCGATGTGGTAAATAAGTACCTGGAGAAGAGTCGATTCATTTATGAAAAAGCAGGCAAGATTTTTTTAGAGAAGTCATTGCACAAGCTCGGTACCTGGCTGACGAAAGACGTTGCCAAAGCCTTACTTCACATCAATAAATATGGGCTCTTTCGAAGCATGAATGACAGCAATGAAAGCTTTTTGCAACATCCGAAGCTGGTGCAGTTATTCAACAGATATGCCACCTATAATGGGTCAAACCCTTATGAGGCTCCTGGTATATTGACCTCCATACCGCACTTAGAGTTCAATGAAGGCACTTACTTTCCGGAAGGCGGTATGCACGAAATCACTATGTCCCTTTTCCGCCTCGCCGAGGACATCGGAGTCGTATTTAAGTTCAACCAAAAGGTTGATAAAATAGAGGTAGAAAATGGCAAAGCGGTTGGAATCAGCATCGGTGATCAAATTGAGCGGGGGGAAATAGTGGTAAGCAACATGGATATTGTTCCTACTTACCGTCACTTACTAGCTGGACAAAAAGCGCCTGAAAAAACGATGAAGCAAGAACGCTCAAGTTCAGCACTTATATTCTATTGGGGCATAAAAAAGGCTTTCTCTGAGTTAGACCTTCACAATATCTTCTTCACCAAAAACTACCAGGAAGAATTCGAGCATATTTTCAAGAAGAAGGCGCTTTATCATGATCCGACAGTATATATCAACATCACTTCAAAGTACAAGGCTGATGATGCACCATCTGGCGGCGAGAATTGGTTCGTGATGATCAATATGCCTCCGGATACCGGACAAGACTGGCCTAAAGTGATTGCTGAGGCCAAGCAGAACATTCTACGGAAAGTCTCACAAGCGCTGAAAACGGATATTGCTCCGCTGGTTGAAGCAGAAGAGATATTAACACCTCGGATGATTGAAGAAAAGACCTCATCTTTCGGAGGGTCATTGTATGGTGCCAGTTCCAACAGTCGATATGCCGCCTTCTTACGGCACCCTAATTTCTCACAGAAAATAAAAGGGCTGTATTTCTGTGGCGGTAGTGTTCATCCCGGCGGAGGCATACCATTGTGCCTGCTATCGGCTAAGATTCTGGCCGATTTGGTTGATTGAAACAAAGCGCTTTATCGGTGGCTTCTAACATATCTGCTATGAGGCAAAATCAAAATCCTTTCTATGGTGTTATGAATTAGATCGTAAGTCAAATAAGTATAAAACCGAACAGAGGCTTTTTTGGTGATGACGAAGAATTAAACACGTCCTTTTTTGCCTTTTTTCGTATATTAATGAAAATAGCACATCATGAGCAGAAAGAAATCTTTACTACGAAGGGCCGCGCTTGTCATCATCATTCTCACTGGTTTTGTAGCCGCCACCAATCCTACCGAACGTTATTTTGAAATCAGCCGTAACCTGGACATATTCGCGACGCTTTTCAAGGAAGTAAATGCCATCTATGTCGACGAAGTAAATCCTAATACCTTAATCAAAACAGGGATCGACGCCATGCTGGAGTCATTAGATCCTTACACCAATTATATCCCGGAAGACGCCATTGAAGATTTCCGTACACAGAGCACTGGACAGTACGGTGGCATTGGTGCTATCACATCCCGCATGGACAACATCACTAAAATTGTGATGATCTATAAGGGGTTTTCTGCAGATAAATCGGGATTGAAGATAGGCGATGAGATCATCAAGATCAATGATATAGATATCACCAAGAAATCAAGACAAGAAACCAGCAAACTAATGAAAGGTCAGGCCAATACGGAAGTAAAGCTGGCTATCAGACGTTATGGAGAAAACGAACTATTGGATTTTAAGCTCAAAAGAGAGAAAATCACTGTCAGTAGCGTACCTTACTATGGTATGTTAACAGATAACGTTGGCTACATCAAACTGACAGAATTCACTCAAAATGCAGGTAAGGAAGTAAAGAAGTCTGTTGAAGAACTGAAGGAACAAGGAGCGTTGAGCATTGTGCTTGATTTAAGAGGTAATCCTGGTGGTCTATTATTGGAGGCAGTGAATATTGTCAACGTATTTGTTCCTAGGGGAATGGAGGTAGTTACCACCAAAGGTAAAATCTCTGAAAACAATACCGTTTACAAAACGCTCAATACCCCCGTTGATGATGATATACCATTAGTTGTAATGGTGAACAGCGGCAGTGCTTCAGCATCTGAAATTGTAGCCGGTACCGTACAAGATTATGACAGAGGTATCGTAATTGGGCAGAAGTCTTTTGGAAAAGGTCTGGTACAGGTAACGCGCCCGTTAAGCTATAATTCTCAATTGAAAGTAACTACCGCCAAATACTACACCCCAAGTGGTAGGTGTATTCAGGCGCTCGATTATAGCCATCGCAATGCTGATGGTAGCGTTGGTAAAGTGCCAGATTCTTTGAAGGTGGCTTTCCAAACCAAAAACGGCCGTACAGTTTATGACGGTGGAGGAGTTGACCCCGATATTAAGGTTGACAAAAGGCAGGCCGCTCCAATCACACTCGCACTTTATGCCAATGGGCTCATTTTCGACTATGCTACCAAATACTATTATGAGCACCCTGAGATTTCTACGGCCAGGAATTTCAGCCTAAGTAATGCTGAGTACCAAGCCTTCGTCAAGTGGTTGGCTGACAAAGACGTTACCTATAATACCAAAGTAGAAGAGGTATTGACCATACTAGAATCCCAGGCCAAGGACGAAAAATCTTACGAAAGCATCAAAGGCCAAATCGAAGCACTTAGAGCAGAATTAAAAAAGAGTAAAGCTTCTGATCTGGAAGTATTCAAAGAGGAGATTAAGTTTCTGCTGGAAGAAGAAATCGCCTCGAGATACTATTTTGAAAAAGGCGCAATAGAGTCTTCATTCGAGCATGATTGGGAAGTGCTTGAGGCCATTAAAATATTAAACGATCGTAAAAAATACCTGGAACTGTTAGGATAGTGTTTTAATACAACCGAGGTATTTTAAAGTATCCGGAAAGTGCAGCCTTAATCGGGTTTAGTACACTACGTCTACTTTGAAATACCTCCTTTTTATTAATTGATAAGTTATTGATCAGAATGAAGAAATTTTCCAGGAAGTTCACTTTCCGTTTCTTTAGTGTAGCCTTCTTTTTAATCATCTTAGCCCAAGTCAACTCCGGATGTTTTCAATTCAGAATGAATAAGAAGGAGGTGGCCAAATACTTCAAAGACAAACCCGTTGACGCTAAAGTCAGGCAATACAAAGTCGAAGACAGAAAGATCAATTATGCGGAAGTCGGCAAAGAACTAGAACCGCTTATCGTTTTCGTTCACGGCGCTCCTGGCTCTCTTAGCGCTTTTGTTCACTTTCTGGCTGATAGCAGTCTCGCAGCTCGCGCTAGAATGGTCTCTGTAGATCGGCCCGGGTATGGTTATTCTAATTTCGGGAGGTCGGAAAAATCGGTGGAAAACCAAGCACGATATCTGAAACCACTGATCGAAAAAAACGAAGGGCCAGTTATCCTGGTGGGGCATTCACTCGGTGGGCCAGTAGTGGCTCGCATGGCCATGGACTATCCAGATTTAGTAGACGGCCTCATCATGGTCGCACCTTCTATTGCACCACAATTGGAGCCTAATGAATGGTTCAGAGGGCCTTTGTATACTCCATTTTTAAGGTGGGTCTTACCGGTGGCATTTCGCGTTACCAACGATGAGATTTATTTCCTGGAAGACGAGCTAGAAAGGATGTTACCACTTTGGGAGAACATCACCGCTAAGACCGTAGTCATACAAGGGGGTGCTGATGACCTTGTGCATCCAGAGAACGCTGATTTTGCCAAAGAACAAATTGTCAACGCCGAAGTGGAAGTGGTCTTCAAGGAAGAAATGAACCACTTTGTACCTTGGAACAATGGCCATCTAATCAAGAATGCCATCGTAGGCCTCTTAGACAGCTTTCAAGCAACTGGTGGTAGTAGTTCGGATACCAATAGTCTGAAATAATTCATAATATTTAGGTCTTAGTGTTTGTTGATCGTAACACTCTAAGAGATACAACATATAAATAGATAGTCTAATTCTTGTACAGGTTTGGTTGAAAAAAACCACCGCATTATAGCAAGGGTTCTGTTATTATCTAATTCGAGTGCCAACCATAGTTTC
>JBCBSS010000134.1:0-22725 GCA_039819065.1 Bacteroidota bacterium | reverse complement strand
GTGAAAAACTCACGCAAGATGCGTGAGTTTTTCACGCATCCTTGCAAGAGCATTTTATATTTTAACCGTCATCTTCGTAATTTTAGTACATAAATCATCGGTAAAATCTTATGGCCTGTAGAAATCAGGTAAGTAGATAATGTCGGATAGTATCATATTGTTTATGATCTGATACGTTTTTTTTCGATAACCACCATTAGGAGATTTTCTTATTAAAAAATTGCACTCTGTAGAGCCGCTTATTTACAGTAACTGGAGAATTATGCGTGAATTATTTGAAGTACTAAAGACTACATTAGAAGCGATTGACTTACCGGGCAACGACGAATTGTTCGTAGATATATACAACAACCAATTAGAAAAGAGAAACAACCGGCCCTTGCCCTATCCAGTGGTATTGGTCGAATTCAAGACTGCAGAATACATTCAGCTTGGCAGGGGCATTCAGAAAGGTACTTTTCAAATCATCTTTCACATTGCTGATGAAATCTTCGCCAACAATGGCCGATCAGACACTGACAGGGCGTTGGAGTTCCTCGATCTCAAGGAAACCATCCACAGAAACCTTCAAGGTATAGAGATATCAAACTTCACGCGATTCATACGCAAAGAAGAAAATCAATGGATAGATGAAGACATTGGGGAAACTGGTAATCAAGACAGGGACTATGACAGGCTCCTTGTATTTGAATTGACTTATGAGACCGTTCATACCGATACCTCAACCCATCAAGATACACAGTTCGTCAATACAGACCCTGAAAACCTTGAGGTTGACAATATCTCGATCACCAAAAACGTGACCGGGAAAATTCAAATCACAAACAATTGATCATGTATAAAGTAACTACAAAACATAACCCTAATATAAAATGAATGACGTAGTATTTATTAAGAGAGATGGTGGGTTGGTAAGGACCGCCCCCGGCGAAGACCACATTTCTGGTTTGCTTTTTTACGGCACTCCCCCAGCCGATTTCGGTGCAGACAGTGTGCAGCAGGTTTTCAGCCTAAGAGAGGCTGAGGCGCTAGGCATAGTAGCAGATAACGATGCCACTAGGGTAATGCACTATCATATCGCTGAGTTCTTCAGAACTAATGCAAGTGGAGCCCTTTGGGTAGGAATATTCGACACTGCGCCGACTGATTTTGCAGAAGTTTTTACCATGCAAACTGAAGCTGATGGTAGAATCAGACAACTCGGTGTCTTTGTCAGCGATGACTTTGCAGAAACGCAAGTGAATTCCCTTCAAGCCCAAGCTGAATTGTTAGAAACCGCACACCAACCTTTGTCGGTTCTTTTAGGTGCCAACTTCAGGAATACCGATTTGGCCAGCCTTGCCGACCTTACATTGCCCAATAGCTCTAACTTCAAAGTGAGTGTGGTAGTGGGAGAGGATGGTGGTGCCTTAGGGAGCCAACTTGCTACTGCTACCAATCAGTCCGTGACTTGCCTTGGCGCCTGCCTCGGAACAATATCCAGTGCCCAGGTTCATGAGAATATTGGATGGGTACAAGAGTACAACGTGGTCACATCACCAGAACTTGATACTTTGGCATTCGCGACGGGAGATGCGTACAAAGGTGTAGAACAAAGCCAACTTGATGATATTTCCAATAAAGGATATATCTTCCTCAGAAAGCATATCGGTATTAGCGGTAGCTACTTCAACGACAGCTACACAGCATCTGATCCTACCAGCGATTTTGCTTTTATAGAAAACAATAGAACGGTAGACAAGGCCATTCGCGGTATGCGCTCCGCACTCATTCCTCAATTGAACTCTCCACTTAGAGTTAACGGAGATGGTACACTTGCCTTCGATACTGTCAAAGCTTTTGAACGTCTGGGCAACAGGCCATTGGAAGAGATGAGAAAAGACGGTGAGCTATCCGATTACGATGTCGCTATTGACGAAAATCAGGACGTGCTTTCCAGCTCAGAGCTTTTGGTCAATGTACAGCTTGTACCGGTAGGTGTAGCCAGGGTCATCAAAGTAGAAGTAAGCTTTGCTGCCAGACTCGAAGCATAAAAATCAATTCAAATCATTAAACATCAAGTAACGAAAAAATAAGAAAGTTATGGCTAATGAAACCCCATTAATCAACGGTGAATCGGTGTCATGGGCCCAGCTCACTGTCAATGTTTTAAATACCCCAATTGTGGGCATTACTTCCGTCTCTTACGAGGATATGCAGGAGATTGTCGACAACTATGGTAAAGGTAATTATCCGGTGAGCCGCGGTTTTGGCAAAGTAGAAACGAAGGCCAGCTTGACGCTGCTTGCGGAGGAGGCTGATGGCCTTGTGCAAAGGGCACCTAAAGGCAGATTGCAGGAGATCCCAGAGTTTGACATGGTTGTGACCTACCTGCCCGTTGGATCTGTTGGCACACCTATCTCACATGTGGTGCGCAACTGTCGCTTCAAAGGCAATAAGCGTGACATCAAGCAAGGGGATACCAAGGTAGAAGTACAATACGAAATATGTGCTTCCCACATAGAGTGGACCTCAAAAGAAGTTTAAGTAAAACCAGTTTAAGTAATTGAAAATGGTAGAAACTGAAGTTAAATCCAATCACAAAACCAGCCAGTCACTGAAAGTAGAAGAGATGGGTCGTCCATCAGAAGAACTGCTGGACCGATGGGAGGAGCAATATGGTGAGTTGATCTGCTTTGAGATCGACGATAATGAATTCTGGTTCAGGCAACCTGCCAGAATGATCATTGAAGCCTCTAATAGTTTTCTTTTCGATAAGAACATAGTGGGCTATAATGATTTCATCATCAACAACACCATACTCAACGGACAAGCATTTCTTGAGGAAAGCCCTAAGATCCGGTATGCGCTGCATAAGGTGGTAGATCAGATCATCACTGATAAAGTAGCCAAGCTAAAAAAGCGTTCGAGGGGGCGGTAATAAACAAGGAAACCAGTTTCCTCCGCCTCTGGAATGCAAGGCTTAGGTATTACTATAAGATGTCACAGGCTGAGATCAATGCATTGACTGATGAACAATATGCCATGTATTGTGAAGACCTGAGATGGCTTATAGAGCAGGAAAACAGGACGGAAGAGGAGTATTAGACTAATACTCCCCCTCTGACTTAGTGATCATCAATTGATTTGAGCACTTCAAAAACTGATTATTATTATGATAAATGACTCTACTTACGACCTGATAGCTTCTCTTGAGAAGTTCAACAAGGCCCAGCAACTGTTGCCGCAGTCTGTGAAGCAAATTGTTGACTTTCAGGACCAGCTTGATGTAGTAGAGGGGATGGTAGTACCAGGCTTTTTCAACTCGGGTACTACTCTTCAGGAACCTGATCATCCTATCGAGTCTAAACAAGGAGTTCAGAAGGCTGATCATCAGGTCAGTCATTATCATGGTGATAGGATAAAAACAGCAAGTAATGCTAACTCGACAGTTAACGACCTGACGATCATTACAAACCGGACCAGCAACAGAAGTCATCGGTTTGGACAGCATTTTCATTCGCAGATATCGCTGATTAATAATCAGTTCCGAAATGCTTTGAAGCAAATCGAACACTTCAATTTTATTCTTGGCACTGATACTTCAAACAGTACTTCTACCAATAGTATAATACCAGGAGGGTTTATAGCTGAAAAACCATCTGCCCTGCCAATAACGACAGGCAATGAATATGAAAGCCTTAATCTGAGTACATCAGAGAAAGAAAAATCAAGTGCGCTGCGTGAGTATCATTTCGATACTTTTCATGAGAGTAAAGGTGCTTTAAGAAGCCTGCTGAATACTCAATATGTCCAGAAAATGCTTCATCGGGTAGAAGAGATTAAAATGCTGGGCTACGATGGTGGTGTTGATATCCAACAATTGAACTGGGCGATAAATAATGTCAAAGCATCTGAAAACTATGCCAGTGCAGACTACCAAACCGGGTATACCCTCAGTAACTCGGTGGTTAATGCCATTGGACAGTTTGAGCACACAGCTGTTCGCAATCAACTGATCAATACCACTTCGGTGAATGACAAAGAGGGTAATCCCAGTCATACGATAGGCAATGATGCCATACCGGTTTATAAACTGGGGCAAACGCCAGGTAATACAGATTACGATCTGAAGAACGACAATCGGAAAAGCAAAGCATTGCAGATAAGTATGAATAGCCTGGTTGAGGAAATACATATCCATAGTGAGAATGTCCAGATGGGAGCAGATAAGATCAAAGAAGTAATCAAAGAGAAATTACTGATACTCCTTAATGAGGAAATTGAAAAAGAATGGTAAACCACAGCGGATTGAAAAATAGATATGAACTTTAAAATTAGAACCGATCTAAAACTGGATTCCGACAGGGCAGTTGTGTACGAGGTGCCAGATGAGTCGCTGGAGATAAGGGCCAATGCCTTTCCTCAGCAGAGAGACCAACCAGATAATGCGGGCTTGCCTCAATCCTATCTGGGAACACCGGTATTTTCATCTTTGCAACTATTCCCAATACCCAGCGCACTGAGAGGTAGGTTTGATCTAAGTTCTATCAGGGTGGGCACCATAGCTGAGGCAGTCATTGTTGAGACCGCTTTGTTTGATGTGTCTATGACCAGAAACATCATCACTACTGCCGTTCAGGGTAGGAATGGTACCATCAAAGAATACGTGGCAGACGGTGATTTTCAAGTCAATGTGCGCGGTTCACTGGTGAATGAGAATCCCAATCTTTACCCCGAAGAGCTTACCTCTAGACTAATACAATTGGCTAAGTTGCCTTCAGAGATTGGTGTGATCAGCCCTTTTCTAAACAATGTCTTTGGCATCACGAGGCTGGTAATCCAATCATATAGTTTTCCAATGACTGAAGGCTATCAAAATGTACAGGAATTCACACTCAGTTGTATTTCGGATACGCCATTAGAGGCTAGAATAACCCAGGAGATAGGCTGATGTTTAAACTTAGTTCACATATCACTATTGAGACTAACCCTAGAATTGGAGGCAGGGGATCACAGCGGTATGAATTTGATTTTGTTACTGATGTGAACATCAAAACCAGTTGGAAGTCACTTACCGATACCTGTGAGATTACGTTTCCCAGGAACCTGAGATGGGAGGGAGGTACTCGGTTGGTCAATGACTCCAGAACAAACCCTGTATTGGCCAGAGGAGATAAAGTCACTGTTGAACTGGGTTATGATGACAATCTGGAAACTGCTTTCGTGGGATACATTAACAAGATATACCCGGATGCACCGGTTAAGATCGAATGCGAAGACAAGAGCTGGTTCTTAAAGTATGCAGCCATCGATCCCGATTTGTATTCTTTGGCCGTATCCAACATTCCTATCATAGGAGGGGACTTGATCAGTTATGTATTACCAGTAATTCCTACGGTGATATCACTCTATGCCGGGCAGGCAGTAACCGGACAAAGTAGATTCCAAGATTTCAGCCTTGATTTTAGGGTGCGAACACTCGATAACTTTGGAAGACGGGTAAAATTAGGCAACTATCGTTTCCCTACAGGAGCCGTCAAACAGAATACCGCTTATGCACTGCTGGAAGAGTTCAAGCAATACTACTCGATCTATAGCTGGTTCAGAGAAGAAACACTTTATGTAGGATGGAGGGATGGCATTGATGTGATCGATGGTTTATCTATTGGTAGAAAAGAAGTCGACCTACATTTTCAAGAAAACATTATCAGCCACAATCTAGACTATGTGCATTTCGACGATCACCCTTTGGTTGTGGAAGCATACGGTACACCGCTGGCAGCTAATATTGTCAACCCACTTAGCCCGACTATGAAGGGAAGGGCTTTTCTCACAAACATTGGCAGCGGATCAGCTCGCGTCAAAAGACTCGACGGGTACGAAGGGCTTTCAGGTTCAGATCTGGCCGCTGTTGCCGAAAGGTTTAGGAAAGTCCATCGCTTTACAGGATACAAAGGAACACTGGAAACCTTTGGTGAAAGACTAATCAATCATGGAGATGTAGTGGCTCTCGGAGACAACCGACACCCTGAACGTGAAGGTACTTACCTGGTATGTGAAAACAACATCAGGTTTGGAGCATCATCAGGATACCGACAAAACATCTCACTGGAACGGAAAGTCAACAAAGTGGGAAACACATATACCGAGCTTGATGCAAGTGCTATTGGTTTTGAGGTATTGGATTTATTACAAGATTTTCTGACTTAGAATATGAGTATAGGAGAAGCAATAAGAGAACTGGTTGGGCCACAAAAGGCCACAGACAATATACTATATGGCACTGTCCTGAAAGTGGACCGTGAAGATAGTTTGTGTGAGGTAAGGCCTTTCAACAACGAAGCTATCGTCAAGAATGTGCGGCTCATTAGTAGGGTAGGCCCTGGCATGATCATATATCCTAGAGTAGGTAGTGTGATTGCCGTGGTCATGGAAACGGACAAAGGTGGTTTCGTAGGTATGTTTTCTGAGATCGAAGAAATGGACTTCAGCATTCAACCTACTCTGCCCATCTCATTGGGTAGTGCACTCGGCCTTGGAAGCGGCCCTGACGAGCCAGAAGAGTTGAATAATATTAATTCCACTCAGGAGGCTTCACGGCACACTATATACAATCGGAACTTACGCACGGAGATTTTGACCGAACCAGGCAATTACCATCAAGTCAGCGGCGATCAAAATGTCTCTCTTGCAGATGATGTCATCAAAACGGAGATCAAAAGTGATGATACAGGGGTGAGAATGAAGCGGGGAGAGGAAGCTGACAAAAGCGAGATTGTAATTGATGATTCGAGTATAGGGCTCAAAAGAGGCGAAGAATCGGTTAAAAGCGAAATCATCATGGATAACACGGGTATACTCATTCAGAGAAATGAAGACGACCCGCTTATTGAAATTAGAACTGAGGCTTCTGGTATAACCTTGAAACGAGAAGAAGGAGGTAACAAGAGTGAAATACTGATGACTGATGCTGGTGTGACAATAACCAGGGACGAAGGTTCCCCACAGGTTGAGGTTTCGGTTGAATCGGCAGGTATAACGATCAAAAAAGACGATGAAGACCTCAAAAGTATTATCACTGATTTGATTACAGCCATTAAAGCACTTACCGTTTCTACGGGGGTAGGGCCATCAGGCCCACCAATCAATATCGCTGATTTTGCAGCAATCGAAGCCAGAATCCCAAAACTTTTTAAGTAATGCTAAACAAACAAGGACTCAAAAGTGATATAAAAAGCCTTTTAGGCAATATGGCCAGTATAGATGCGCCAGAAGATAGTCAAGGTGATGCATTTGATACATTGGCGGATGGTTTGGCCAATATCATCGATGCTTATATCAGATCACAATCACTAACTATTCCACCAGGTGGAATTACTACTGCAGGATCACCTACGGCTCAAGCCAACAATGCAATTGTGACAGTACAAATAAACTAATTATGCCAGCATTTGATATAGCACTAGATACCAACTTCGATCTTAAGATCGAGAATGGAGACTTCGTAATCGAAGAGACAACAGAACAACATGCCTTATTGGTTCTGGCCACAGCCCAGGGGCATTGGCGCAGGTCGCCTCTACTAGGGGCCAGGTTTGTGGATAGTTTTCACGCACCAGATCCTGCTGCAGTATCTGATCGGATCAAGCAACAGCTGGAAATCGATGGGATGCAGGTAAACAGATTAAATATTTCAAGAACAGGAGAAATTGAGATCGATGGCGACTATTAAAGTAACAGAAGGACAAAACATCGTTGATATCGCTCTACAATTTTATGGTAGTGTAGATGCGCTGGTGCAACTAGCACAAGACAACAACTTAAGCGTTAGCTCGACTTTGGTGCCAGGCCAGGAGATTTTCATCAATGAAGCTGAAATTGACAACTTCCAGTTGGTGGACTTCTTCGGCAAAAATGGGATCATAGTGACTACCGGAGAAGACTTGGTGGTATCCGGCGATTTCAATGATGATTTCAATGACGATTTCTCCTAGAACAAACATTATTCGATACTAAAATGGCAAGAACATTTGATCAAATACGCGATGAGTTGGAGGCTGCCAAAGATGCAGAACCTACTTTAAGAAGCGAGTTAAACGCTAATACGAGCCCCAGCCTTACTGCACTTTGGAAACTTTGGCTCAACGTAGTAGCAAGTGTGATTCTGACACTTGAGAACTTATGGGATGTTTTCAGAAATGAAACGGACGCTAAAATAGAACAACAGCGCATAGGCACACTAAGCTGGTATGTTGAACGAGCCCGTGAATTCCAAACCGTAGGCAATCTGGTAATTCTAGACAACGGAAACATTGGTTACGACAATGTTTCTGAAGAAAACCAGATCATAGCCAGGGTCTCTGTCGATGAGGATTTCGATACTCAAGAATTAGTAATGCGCGTAGCGAAACTTGGCGATGACAATGAACCTACCAACCTGAGTGGGGACGAGTTGTCCCTATTCAAAGACTATATGGAGGCCATCAAATTCGCGGGTACCAGGCTGCGTACCATTAGTGTGGAAGCGGATATTCTGGATATCACCGGCACCCTTTACGCCGAACGTGGATTTGCCAGATCGGAAGTAGAGCAGCAAGTCAATGATGCTATTAACGAGTTCCTGGCAGAATTGCCTTTCAATGGTATCCTGCTCAAGAATCAACTGATTGATAAGATAACGGACCTCACTAGCGTGAGGGATATTGATATCCCTAATATGACCATCACCTTTAAAAGTCTTCAAGGCGATGATGTGGAGGTGGTAGAACCTCGTGAATTTCGTAGTGTGGCAGGATACTTCAGATTGGGTAACCTGGTATTACTTACACCTCAACCTCAGACAACAACAGTATAATGGACTTTAATTTTGACATCAACAAATTCCTGGTAGCACTCATACCACCCTTTTTGAGAAGGGCCAGGATGTTGGCTTGGTTGCGCGTGTTAGTAGCTCCTGTCAGGGATCATTTGTATCAGCGTGAATTCCTGAGCTTCAGGGCATTCACAGAACAGGAATTACGTCGTAATGGGCAGACGTTAAAGCTACAAGAAATACTCAATGATGAGTTCGACCCGGTAGAAAGAAGGGTGAGGATACTGCATGAGATCAATCTACTGGAGCCCAAATACTTCCTTGACGAAGCCAATAGAGAAGAGCGGTACAAATATTTTGTATTGGACCAAACGGATATTGAACCCCCACCGGGCCTCGAAACACTTGACAAATTCTTTGTCAATGAGAACGTGACGGAATTAGAAGATAATGCCGATTTCATGATCCGACTAGGGTTTCAATTCGTCGAATCGAGAAACTTCAAATATTTCAAAGACGAACCGGACGGCGTACTGCCCATCAAGTATCTGCAAGAAGAAATCACGCCGGATGCTCCTGAAAGGCAGCAACCATTTAAAGACTTCCTCGATGACTTTGACGAGTCCCCGATCAGGAATGTAGTAGACAAGTATAGAATAGCTGGAAAAAAATACATTATAACACGATGAGAGAACTATTATTAGAAA
Source organism: Bacteroidota bacterium (assembly GCA_039819065.1). GTDB lineage: Bacteria > Bacteroidota > Bacteroidia > Cytophagales > Cyclobacteriaceae > JBCBSS01. The sequence goes on along the minus strand of JBCBSS010000134.1, from coordinate 13,224 downwards.
CAGGAGGTCGCCCAGATGCATGGGATGATGACCTCACCTTGATGGAACTATTTACCATTGGGGTTCAAGACCAATTCAAGGACCTAGGCGCTTTTGTATTTTCAGGTTGTGAAGTGACCGGCCCCACAAGCATATCCTCAGGGCTAGTGTATATAGATGGAAGGGTTTTGCAATTTGACGAGGTGACGGATGCGGACTTTTCTTCACCAAAATACATTGTACAATCGCCCCCGCTGAGCTTCGACCAACGACAGTTTGCCAATGGTAACTCTATAGATACCAGAATTGACTATCGGGCTGAACTGACAGATACCGAGCCATCGGATGGATCAGCCTTTGTAAGGGTTACTTCTGCCGGAAGTACCGCCAAGCTTGATTTGAGTATATACGATCCTACGGCTGGTAACCGCCTGCAGGACGAGTTTCGAAGGGAAAGAACCCTGTTTGACTTAAATCCTGGTATACAAGGCTCAACGGTAAATTGGGATGCCAAAGATGGTCGTATTGGAACGTTGACCATCGGTGGAAGCTTTACGCTTAATGACCTGACTAACAAAGAGCCAGGCACTTACTTATTGATCGTGACCATAGCATCTGCGGGAGCCGATATAACCTTTGGTCCGAATTTCAAATTTCCTGACAATGGAACCGCGCCATCCTTCTCTAACGAAACTGGAGCAGTAGATGTCCTTACATTTCTATGTGATGGTAACGTGTTCTATGGGGTAGGACAAACCAACTTCAAGTAATGTTATTTCCAATAGGTTTATATGGTGCAAAAGGTGAGTTATCCGCCCAATTGTCCTCACCGACAGTGGCTGCGAGTGGGGGGACGGTGACTTTGAGCATCAGTAGTAATACAGGTTGGATTGTTGAGTCTAATCAAAGCTGGGCACCGATTCCAGCTTCATTTCAGGAAGGGGAATTTGATCAAAGCTTTGATATTACTGTTTCCCAACAAAACCTGAACGCTACACAACGAACAGCCACCATCACAGTTCGCACACCATCCGGTTCCTTCCGTCAGAATATTACATTGAGACAATCGGCAGGCCAACTTACAATTGGCGTGTTAGGAGGTATAAATTTAGATAATCTGACTTCGGGTGCTCAGAGCTTTAGCGTCTCCGTGGAAAGCAATATAAACGGATGGGCACTGTCCGAATCAGTAAGCTGGTTAAGTATATCCGGGGGAGCTACCGGCTCACAAGATGCTACTCGAACGATTAACGTCGTAGCTAATGCCGTGGGAGTAAGTACACGTTCGGCGGCATTAACTGTTGCTGCGGGAAGTTTATCAGCATCCCTTGACATAACCCAGCGACAAGAGACACCTTCAATAGATATATCAGGTAGTAATGTATCGGGTATATCGTCTGCCGGAATATCATTTGCTAGGAATGTAACTAGTAACACCAACTGGAGTATAAATACGCCTTCGTGGGTCACTGCCTCACCAAGCTCAGGTAGTGCAGGAACCAGGCAGGTTACATTTACCATTGCCTCAAACGCATCTGTTGGTGTGAGTAATAGATCAGGGACGATCACTGCCTCAACAAGTATTGGTTCTGCTTCAGATTCTTTTAGTGTTACACAGAATCAGACCTCTCCTACAGTTGATATATCAGGTGGTAGCCAGAATGGGGTTGCATCATCTGGTTTTACCTTTAGCAGGTCGATTACTAGTAACACCAGCTGGACCATCTCAACACCTAGTTGGGTTACTGCCAGTCCATCATCAGGAACAGGGTCCAGAAGTGTAACTTTCACTGTTTCATCCAATCAATCCGTTGGAACAGGTACTAGGTCAGGTACCATAAGTATTGCCACTACGGTTGGTAGTGCTTCTGATTCATTCGGAATTACTCAAAATCAAACAGCGCCATTCCTGAATATTCTTGGAGGCAATATTAGTGGATTGAGTGCGAATGGTGGGAGTGTCACCCGAACGATTGATAGTAATGTGAGTTGGTCAGTTTCAGACAATGCGGGTTGGCTGACCGTCTCACCAACTTCCGGTTCAGGAGATAGAACTTTGACGATAACCGCTCAAACACACGTTAGCGGATTATCTAGATCAGCTACAGTTACTGTCACTGGTGGAGGGCTTACCAGGTCTATCACTGTATCTCAATCTGGAGTGGTTATAAGAAGCCTTAGCGTAAGTCCTAATAACGTTTCAGGACTATCGGGCGGAGGAAGTAGGACGGTCACAGTCTCGGCTTCGAATCTTTCTGGGAACTGGAGTATTTCCAGTATACCTTTTTGGATTAGTGTATCTCCAACCTCTGGTGGTAATGGCAGCCGTACCGTAACTTTGACTTTTTCTATTAACAATACAGGATTTTCTCGAAGTGATAACCTAACCTTATCAGCTTCTGGGGTGAGCAATAGAACAATCTCTACTTCTCAGCCTGCTCAGCCAATAGCTCAGGATTGTAGCGATATCATATGTGGCCCAAATGAGCAATGTTGTTCTATCGGAGGGCTTATACCAGAATGCGTCCCCATATCAACAAACGACGGAGGTTTAGAGCAACTAGAATTATGTTTAAGCGCCTAAGCACAAATTAAATAACTATGAGTACAATTTCAGAAATCATGCAAGGTTGGCAAAATATTCTGCTGGTACCAGATGATGCTGTTAAACAACAAGCGGAATCAAGGGCGGCTATTTGTGATACTTGCGAATTTAAGGTGCCAATAACCAACCCGGTAACGCAGGCTGTAGTTAAGGCTTTTGGTGCACCAGCTTATAAGTGTAGTCAGTGTCAGTGCCCTATCAAGGCTAAAGTCTTTTCTCCCTATACAAAATGTCCTGTTGATAAATGGGGGCAAATGAGCTTTGACCCTGAAACGCCCTCAACAGGTGTGCCGATTACTCTCACAGAAAATATCCAACAGCTGGAAAGTTTCTGCTCAGACACTGAGTGTCAGGAAATTATCACTGCGGCAGAAACCAAAATTCAGCTGGCACTCGAAAGGGGGGTGACTGGAACTAAACCCGGCCCTCCTCCAATGAATTATGAAGAGTGTAAGAATGTTCCGCTGAATGTTTTTCCTTTGGATAGAAAAATCGCAGCATTAACTAATACTGAAGGGAACAGGGGGTCCAATCTATATGTCTCGAAATTTAAGGTAAGTGAGGAAGAGCCGGAGAGGCATGATTATTTTGCTCCGGGAGACCCTAACTATGACCAAATTATCAAAGGGGGAAATATTAGGAAAACCTTAAAGATATTTTTAAATGATGATTACGAAGGTGGGGAAATATATTTCCCAAGTATTGATTTGACCATACAGCCCAAAAAAGGAATGGTATTGATCTTTGATAACATTGTCAATGGTGAATTTACCAACAACAGCAATTATTGCGATCTCCCAGTTACATCTGGTGAAAAATGGATAGCTACCAAATGGATACGTGATACTCCTGCACCTATTGTGCAATAACAATTACTCCAAAAATCAATTAAATGAAACTATCCCTAAGCATAAAAGAAGCAATATCCATTAACCAGGCCATACAAGAGTCAGTGGCTGCTAAAAAGCAATTCAAGCCTAAGGTAGCCTTTCGATTATCCCGTATTGCCAAGCAATTGAACCCGATCATTGAGCAAGCAGAACAGGTGAGAGTGCAAATGATACAGGAAAAGTATGGTGAACAAGTAGAGAATAATGGTTTTAAGGTGAAGAATGAAAAGATGCAAGACTACCTCAAAGCTTACAACGAACTGCTTGGTGAGAAAGAAGAAATAGAGATAAGCCAGTTATTATCGGTAGATGATTTTGAAGGTAACGAAACCTACGATATAGACTTCTTTTTCAAGCTTTCTAAGATTATACAAGATAACTGACTCCGGTCGATAAGCTCCGGTCTGCTTGGATCGGAGATGTTTTTTCAATAGAATGATGCCTTTAGGCTTGTATTTGGCGTTGAACATTTCATCCTCCACTAGGGGATACCAACTGTAAAAAGCAATGAAGGGTCGGCAGGTTTTTGTCCCTATAGATGTAAGGCTTAGTGGAGATAACTCCGACAAAGCATCTAACATCTAGTATCTAATATCTAATGTCTAACATCTAATTACTAAAATAAAATGGCCTCGAAAAGTAGAGCGGAAATAAATAGTGAGATCAACCTCAAAGTTCCTACCAATGGTTCGGAGGAGATATCGGCAAGGGATTTACGGGAGGTATTGACCTCTTTGAACGAATCGGCAATTAATACGGTAGATGATAACCTTTCATCGCTGATTACGAATAAGGCGGACCTTATTAACGGTAAACTCGATCCCGCACAGCTGCCTGCTCAAGCCTTGATAGACATATTTGATAGTACACAGAATAGCTTGCAAGGCTACCTCGACGATGAGTGGTCGGAAGGGGCTATCCAAAGAGGTGATGCTGTTCGATTCACCACAGAAGCCGGTAATATTGAGATCTGGCAGATGGTCAACGGCATTGGGGAATTAGCCGGGGATTATAGAAAAGTATTCAGCAGTTTTTCGGATCTGATGTTCAGCAATGGCCTTCAATCCGAAAGTGGAGCGGTACGTCTAGGAGGGAATTTGGATCAGCCTACTACTTTCAATTTGAATAGCCAGGACCTTGGCTTTGTTGGTACAGGAGCTGAAAACCTTTTCATAGGTACCGAGACGAATAAACTTACCCAGTTTATGGTTAGGTCGACTTCTGTGGTATTGCAAAGTGATAACCACGCCATTGACTTAAGTGATGCGGCTACCATTTCAGATAATAGGGCTGAGGGTTCAAGATCGGGTGTAGAATACGCAGACGATTATTCTGAAGATTTTAGTGATCGATCTTTGGTAGATAAGGCCTATGTGCTGAAGCAAATCATGACCGTTTTTGGTGCAAGTGATTTTCAACCAGACGTAGTGTCTATTCAAAATGATATTACACTTGATCCTGGAGCAACACCTGTAGAGGGCGTTCGATACGTAATAACTGATCCCGAGAACCTCAATGCCAATTTCGGCACCATTGCTGGCCTTGAGGTCAATGATATTGTAGAGTATAGAAATGGTGCCTTTGAGATTGTACTGGATGCTTCTGACGCTGGGGAGGGAATATTACTTTTCGTCCAGGATTTGGATGTATTCTACCAATATGATGGCGGCGGGTGGAGCGCTGCCAGGGCCAATGCCCCAGGTGTTATTGGTGATGTGCAATTTTCCGATGGAAATGGCGGCTTTAGAAACGCTACAACCCAGTTTAACTATGATGATCAGGGTAAATCGCTTATTGTGGGGCAAGGTTCCACTATTACCGGCTCTGAGTTCAGCACGATATTTGGTCCTGGAAATACCATTGATACAGAACAGCCCAATAGCTTTTACAACTTCATACATGGCCAGAATAACACCATAGAAAGTGGCGGTTGGAACAGCGTATTGAGTGAAGAAGGTGTAATAACCGATGTAAACGGAGATAGAAGAAGCACCAACAATAATGCACTGGTCGGTGGCTACCAAAACAGGTTGGAACATACCGGAGGCGTTTCATTTGGCGTATATAATGTGATGATGGCAGCCGGACAAGGTAACTTGGTAACTGGTAATGCGATAGCCTCTGGATTTATTACAGGAACATCTGGTGAATTAAGGAGTAATTATGGCTTTGTAGCAGGTTTCAAAGGTGTGGCGTCAGGACACGGATCTATCGTTTTTGGCTATGATATAGATGCAGGCACCGGTAATTTTGCTCAAAGCGCTGCCCAAAAAGTACTAGCGGATGGCCGACACGCCATCAATATGAGTGGTAATACACTTGCCCAAACCACCGGTGAAGGTGCCTTGGGCAACTATTCGGCTATTGTTGGTGGTTTCGATCACCATATACCAGCTGATTCTCCTCAGAGTGTGGTTTTAGGAGGTGAAGCGATTAAGGCACCTGCAGCGACACCCAATGCTGTATTTATGCCCAGGGTCTTTATTGGTCAAGGTGGTAATGCTGACCTAACTGCTGGCGCTTCAACCGATAGAATAGTAGTGCGGGATGAAACGACAGGCGAGCTTAAGCTTATCGATCAAGGCCTTTTTAGTGCAGCAGATAGTGGCTGGGCAAAATCCGGTACCACCACTTTGACTGACGATGTGCTGATCGACAACCAATTGGCCGGCCCATTCTTGCTAAGGTTCCAAGTGGGTACTATGGAAACGCAAGCGGATGACGTGTCTATTTCAGGCGTTAATAACATCAATATCAATCGCACGACCAATGGCATTAACTACCAACTTCAGCTTGGTGATTTTACTTCTCAAATTGGTACTGCCGGCTTGGCACTTAGGACTGAAGATGGTGGGGGTACCATTCATGAAATAGTATTGACTGAAAATGGCATACTAGAATATAGTTCTGATCGATCAAGCGTCTTCACTGACCGTGCCCTGGTAGATAAAGCTTATGTTGATGGTCAGATATCGACTAATGCGCCTACTGCAGGAACTGGTTTAACACAATCTGGCTCAGAGCTATCTTTGGATGGCAATAGCATATCCGGCGCTGGTTTACAATGGAATGGTGCCGGTCTCGATGTGATTCTCAGTGAGGACCAGGGGTTTGATGCATCAAGTGGTCAGATAGAAATTGCAGATTTTCCCAGTTTCTTCTCTGCAGCCAATGATAACGGCAATGTTTTTGGTCCAGGCTTAGAATGGAGTGGGGCCATGTTGAACGTGCTTGTCGATCAAGGGCAAGGGTTCGATGTGTCCGACGGGGAATTGACTATAGCTGATTTCGGAGGTTTCTTCTCCTCGGCAAATGACAATAGTGCTGTGTTTGGCAATGGACTGGAATGGAACGGTTCTAGTATAGATGTCCTCGCCAGCATTGATCAAGGTTTTGATACATCTAATGGTCAGATTGAGATTTCTGATTTTGGTACTTTTTTCAATGCGATCAATGATAACGGAGGCATATTCGGAAGTGCTTTAGAATGGAATGGTTCCAGCCTGGAAATACTGAGTGATGCCGATCAAGGTTTTGGAGAAACTGGAAATGGAATCGGTATCTCTGATTTCAGTAACTTCTTTGGCGCCGCCAACGATAATGGAGGTGTTTTTGGAGACGGTCTTTCATGGAATGGCTCACAATTAGAATTAGTAGCTGACGGAGATCAGGGCTTTGATGTTTCTGGTGGTCAAATTGGTATTACTGACTTTGGCAATTTCTTCTCCTCAGCTAACGACAACGGTTCAGTGTTTGGTAATGGCCTGGAATGGGACGGATCCAGCCTGGGTTTGGTAGTAAATGCGGATCAAGGGTTCGACGTATCAGGAGGTCAAATTGAGATTTCAGATTTTGGTAGTTTCTTCTCTTCAGCCAATGACAATGGCGGTGTATTCGGTAATGGTTTGCTTTGGGATGGATCTCTTCTCACGTTGGATGTGGACGGCGATCAAGGTTTTGACCTTAGCGGAGGTCAATTGCAAGTATCTGACTTTACCAGCTTCTTTGATGCAGCCTTCAACAATGGTAGTGTTTTTGGAAACGGTTTTCAATGGGAAGGCTCTCAACTGGACTTACTAGTCAATGAAGAGCAAGGCTTCGATGCATCAGGGGGTCAATTGGAGATCAGTAGTTTTAATAGCCTATTCAATGCGGCAAATGATGAAAGCACTTTTGGTAATGGCATATTTTGGGACGGAAGTACGCTGAGTCTCGAAGTCAATTCTAATCAGGGTTTTGATGCTTCCGGAGACCAGCTTCAGATTTCCGATTTTTCGAGTTTTTTCGACGCTGCCGCTAATGGAAATATTTTCGGTCAAGGATTGGTTTGGGGTGGCTCTGACCTTGCCATTGATGCTGATGAAAACTCTGGGTTAGGTTTTAGTGGAAGTAGGTTGACAATTTCGAATTATGGTAATTTCTTCCAGAGTGCCTTTAATAATAGCATTTTCGGTAATGGCTTTGAATGGACCGGATCGAATATTGACCTGGCCTTAGATTCAAATCAGTTCGATTTTAATGCCAGCCAAGAGCTTATAATAAGTAATGGTGGTATCAAGTCAGATAAATTAGATCTAGGAGATGACCCAGCAGCTGGCCAAATCAATGCCCAATCTATACCCTTATCAAGTGAGGGTAGCTTCTCAGGTACTGCTGGCAATATTCAAGAAGCCTTGGAAGAATTGCAAGCTGCAGCAGGGGGTGGAGGTAGTACCCAACAGACGGTCAAAGTGATATTTGAAAGTGACTTTGACAACGTAAGAGATGTTAGGTTTACTGGCCCGATTGCGCTTGATACACCTGAGTTGTATTTTGGAGTAACCACACTCGGCTATTCTACAGCGCTAGATGGTGCCAGCCCTACATACATAAATCATGCAGACTTGGCCACTCTTCAATCGTGGATTGATACCAATATTACAGCCGGCACTAAATGGATATTGAGAGTCATATCAGATGCTTCACAACAAACTCAAGTTGATATAAAGTATACCCAGGCATGAGTCTTTTAGTCAGTACGCCCAGACAACGTAGGTTACGGGTAAACCATGAAAGACTACTGGAATTCAATGGCGCTAACCAATATATTGATCTTGGTACATTTGCACCTTTAAATTACTCAGGAAGCTTTGCGGTAAGCTCTATCGCCAGCTTCACGGAAAACCACCCCAATGGTGGTGGAACAAGCAGTACTGTATTCTGCAAAACACTTTCCGTTGGGAGTGTTCCAATTCGCATAGCCTATGGTAATGCCATTAACCAGTTATCATTTGTTATTCATACTAATAATGGGCCTGTTCAACCTCCCAACATAAGCCTTCAGGCCAACAAGCTATATCATATTGTATGCTCCTGGAATCAGGATACCGGTGAACTGCAGATTTTTGTTAATGGAAGATTAGAAAGCGAGATTGTAGCACCCTCGGGAACAACGATTGACAATGACGGCGCAGAGCAGACCAGAATTGGAGGCAATGCTGCCGCTGGCGCATCTACTCAGGTCATGAGCGGTTTACTGAATAACCTGATATTATTCAGTAGGGCAATAACCCAGGAAGAAGTTGGTGAGCTTCTGGCCAAAGGTGGCGTGGTGCCAAACTCATTGCATGATAGGGTAATTGGTTTCTGGCCATTAACCCAAAAGGCCTATGGTTATGGTACGTCTGATCTAAATGATTCAGATAATAATGCTGACTATGAGGGTGTCGTAAGTACCCTTGAGAGTGGTACTGTTACACTAGACAATTTTGAAACCAATGCTCTAGTGGAAGTCCGAAACTCGGGCGGAGCAAGGACACCGGTAACTAGTGATTCAGTACAATGGAAGTATGACTTCGGCCAACCTGTTACCAGAAACAAACTCGTAATAAGATTTTGGCAAAATGTTGATCAAGGTGGTGGTGACACGATAAGGGTAACCGTTTTCGGAAGTGATGATGATGTGAGCTATATGGAGTTAGCCCAGGAAGAGGTAGAAGCTTCCAGAACTGATCTTGTAAATACCTTCTCAGAAATTCAATTGAATGATCAAAAGCTGCCTGCTAGATTCTACAGGATTCTAGCTGAAAATACCACCAATCAGATTCCTGAATTTAGGCTCCAATATGCACTGTTACTAGAACCACCGTTTGTTGTTAATGATACTTCTGAGCGTTACAATCACGCCAAAAGTTTTCTCCGAAAAGATGATTTTCTCAATGATTCTCTGGGCAATTTGATCGTAAATGGAGGAGGTAGTTTCGGTAACGTATCGTTTAACAACGGTATCTGTATTTTGGAACAAACCAGTTCTACTTTGAACCAAAACCATGGCATACAAGGTGCTAATGTTGTTCTCGAAAACGGAAGGTTATATAGGTTCCGGGTTGGCTACTCTTCAAACGTATCAAATACTAGTTCTTTAAGAATCCAGGTTCTCAATTATTCAATACTTGAAAATTTCTCTCCTGGAAGTTCAGGGGTTTTTGAAGTTGATATTATCGGTACGGGAGCGCAAGCATTTGCAATTGTTGGTAATGGTGGAATTACACCGACTCCAGGTGATATCTACAATATCAGCTTTTTCGAGTTGTATGAAGTTGGGAAAGAACCTTTAAGTGCTACTCATGGAAAATTGATAAATTTTTCGAGGGATCAGGTTGATCCCCGTACTACCCAAGGTTCTCAAACTATCATTAAGAACGTCTATACCAAGGAATTAGAAAGTGCCTTTGGTCTAAATTTTATTAATAGTGACACGAGGCGTTCATTCTCTATTCCATTCACTGATGACTTTTTGTTTGGAACCAATGACTTCCAGTTTAAAATAAAAGCCAGAAACAACTTTGGCGCTGATTATCCGACTGGTACAATTAACGAAATCCTTTTTTCGCATCGAGGTACCAGGGTTATCAACATTACCCTTTTATCTGCTAATCAATTGATAGGAACCGGTGGGAATACAGGGCTGAGGTTGGATTTTCGGAGCAATGGCCGATCAGTATTAGGTGATTGGAGGTCCCATAAAAAAGTGGTGGACGAATTCACGATCACCAAAATTGGAGGTGATGCTAACAATTGGGAGATTTTGGCGGATGGGATACCAATGCGCAGTACCTCACTATCATCTAATAATCTTTTGGATACCGATAGTTTTGATTTCAACACAACGAGTTATGTAGGTGAAGATGCAGTCGGAGGGGCATCAAATACCTTGGTTATTAATAGAATTAGAATGTCTAATAACAATACTCTTGTTTTTGATTGCAACTTCCATAAGACCTTTGGTCGTGAGTTAACAGACATTCAAAATGGAAACACGATTAATGAATTGAATGCTAACTTTTCGGATAGTGAGATCGCCATTGGAGGTAGCGCTTGGGTCGATGCTCAAAGTCTTGCACCTCCTATTACACGGGCTTTGAAAGTAACAAATGGTAAGTTTGGCCAAACCAAAGTCAACTTTGATCCTTCTCCTGCATTAAATGACATTACTGGACATGCAGGGTATACTTGGGTTTTTAAGTTTAGACTTGATACAGAATCTGTATCGGCAAGGAAATATATTGCCAGGCTAGGAAGTGGTTCCGATGCCTTGTTTTCAATAGACCCCTCGAAGAATGTAGGTTTTTTTAGCAATGGGGAGCTGGTGAATTTGAGCGGTGGAGGGACAAACTTTCAAGCTACAATTGGTGCTCAAGGACTAGATACCGTTCTAACCTTGATTTTCGTACACGTGATAGGCGATACCGGAAACATGGATCGCAATTCTGCCTATGGCTTCCTTAACAACGCAATACCAACTGGTGTCATAGGACAAACCAGGGCTAATGATATATCTACCGTGTCAGCGAAGTTCCAGGTGGGTAGTGATCCCACCGCTGGCAGTGGAAATGAAACACTTGACGGCCATCTGATCAACTACCAAATCTACAATACCGCAATCACCAAGTTTGATACAGGGGGGAGAGGGAAGTTTACTAAAGATATAGCAGAGCTGGTCGCAGACTTCAATATCGCTGATAGGTTTAAAGCCTATTTAATCGCCAATTGGCAATTTCAAACTGCGGTCGAAGGTGCCAATGAACCAGAAATTAAAAACCTGGCTCCAGCCGCCAACTTCCCCGTAGGATCAGCCACCCAACCCAGCGACTGGGACTTAGAGATGTTTGGTTTTTCTGGAGCCACTGTGGCTGAAAGGTTGAATGATCTATTAAGCAATATAGTTGATATCACTACTTTGAGGTGATTACCCTGTTTGATACTGCTACCTTAAAACGAATAAAATGACACCAAAGAGTAGAATGGAAATAAATAATGAGATCAATTCAAAGGTGTCAGCGACTGGGACTCAAAAGATATCCGCAAAAAGCCTGCGAGACATATTTACAACTTTGAATGAGTCCTCAATGAATCTGGTAGATGACAACCTCAAGCCCTTCGCTAATAGTGAGTCCAATAAAGATCAAGGCTTTGGAGATACAGGAAAAGGAATTGGCATTATTGACTTTGGCAACTTCTTTAACGCAGCAAATGACGATGGTGGAGTATTCGGTAATGGGCTGGATTGGAGCGCAACTGGCCTGGGAATAAAATTGGATACTACTCAATTTAACTTTAACCCTGCCCAAGAAATTGAGATTAACGAAGCCAGTATAGGAACTGAAAAGTTAGACCTGGGTACTGATGAATCTTCTGGTCAGATCAATGCCCGATCTATACCGTTGTCTAGTTCAGGAAGCTTTGGTGGTGCAGCCAATAATGTACAGGAAGCATTGGAACAGCTGCAAGCAGTAAACACTGGACTGCCCACACCACCGCAAGATGGAGATATTCTAGCCAATGCCAGTATCATACCTGCCACGGACAGTGCATACAACCTTGGGTCCGAGACTAATAGGTTCAGAGAGCTATTTGTTACCAATGGTACCGCTCAAATATCCGACATCAATCATAAAACTGATGTAAAAACTTGCGATTTGGGTTTGGACTTTGTGCTATCGGTTGACCCGATTAGCTATAAACATGCGGGCCAGGAAAATGGAAGGAGATATGGTTTTGCAGCTCAGCAAATTAACCAGGCACTAACCGATAAGGAATTTGGTGGCCTCAAAAAGAATCAGATCTGGGGATTGCACTATGAGGACATGATAGCACCGCTATATCAGTCGATCAAAGAGCAGCAAAACATTATCAATGAGCTTAGATCAGAACTTGATCAGCTTAAAAATGCATCTACCTAAATGTTAAAAATTAACACATTTGAAATAGATAACCAGAATAAATACTAAGAAGATGGCAACATTTGTAGAACTTAAGATTATAGAAAGAGGCGAAGACCAAAGACCATATTGCATTAATCTAGATCATATATTATTTTATTATAAAAATGATGAAAATAATACAACAATTGAAGTGCAAGGTGGGTCTAGACTCGAGATTGCAGAGACGCCTGAAGAACTCAAGTCAATAATGCTGAATAATACTTTCGGAACTTCATGAACTATTTTACTAAACAATACTAAATAAATATCTTCAAAGAGTTGTACAGAACAACTCTTTATTTTTTATATATTTTATTGACTTATTTTAATTTAATACCACTCTCAGAAAGTCCGTATTTCAAATAAACTTTGCAGCCTCCTATTTGGTAATCGGGCTTAAAAGTATTTTAAGAGCTGCCAACCACCCCTTTTTTATATTATCTAATCGCTGATTTGTTTGTAATATAATTTAAAATATTCTTACTTTTGCCCCATTTTACGAGCAGTT
>JBCBSS010000133.1:0-22764 GCA_039819065.1 Bacteroidota bacterium | reverse complement strand
CAATCAAACTGCCAATTTCCAAGGCGAAACCAAGCAATGACCCAACTTTGAGCCTCGCCATTTCAATGAATGTTATAAGGCAGCTTGTGAGGGCCAACAATTAAGCATTAATACTAAGGATGGTAAACTCACTCAAGATGCACTCATTGAAATGGCGAGGCTCAAAGTTGGGTCATTGCTTGGTTTCGCCTTGGAAATTGGCAGTTTGATTGGAGGGGCGGAACAAGAACAAAGGGAATTGATCAGAAAATCCGGGGAGTCATTGGGTATAGCCTTGTTTCTCAAGAACGATCATGCACCTTCGGATGCAGGAGCTGTTCAAGAATACATGAACATGGCGAAGTCCTCTGTTAGTAAACTGGACTGTATCAAGTACAAAAAGAATTCCCTTTTAGAGTTTGTTGATACTTTATTTGATTGACGGCCCAATGCGCTGGTTTATAGTCAAAAGATAAAGGCAGAGCCTTATACCTTCTGACTTAATATATTTCCAGATAATTAAGAGGATTTAATTTTTTCTTCCAGAAAACCAGCTAGCTCTCGAATAGTCGGGTATTCAAAGAAGTCGGTTACATCAATTTTGTCCGGATAGATTTCATCTAGCTTTTCATGAATCTGTGCAAGTGCTAGAGAGCTTGTACCCACCTCGAAAATGTTCTCAGTGGCCCCGATTGTTTTCTCTTCAATAATCTGATGGCAGATATCCAATATTAGTGTTTCAATCGCGCCTTGAGAATCGGCATCCTCTTTATTGTCTTCAACCAGTGTATGTAGCTCATTGAGAATGTCGTTGAACTCTCCATTCAGAAAGCTTTCCCCCATTCTATACCGCTGAACCTTACCACTGGTCGTTTTTGGTATTTTTCTCACTGGTACTACCTCAGCCACTGATAAGCCAGTTTGAGTATTCACATGTTTTCTTGCTTCATTGGCCAAGTCAACGAATTTATCCGCTTTGCCCTTATGTAGAATGAACACAATGATATCGTCTGTGGACGAATCTTCTGTTCGCACACCACAAACGACTACTTTACCAAGGTCTACCTGCTCGATTTGGGTGAGGACGTTTTCAATATCATGAGGGTAATAGTTCTGGCCATTAACAAAGATGATATCCTTGGCTCTACCAGTGATCACCATTTTACCATCGTGAATAAAGCCCAGATCACCTGTATCTAACCAGCCGTCTTCTGTGATTACTTCCCGATTAACCGCCTCGTTATTATAGTAGCCTTTCGTTACGTTGATACCGTGTATTTCTATTTTGCCGATAGTAGAATCAGGTACTGGATTTCTATTCTCATCTGTGATACGCAAGTCACAATCCTTCACTCCGGTTCCAACAAATGGCATTTCTACTGCATCGACACTTGATTTGTCTACGAGCTGGATTTTATCACCAAAGTTTAGATGTTCTCTGTGGATAGAAATGGTTTCGAAGACGATACCATACTCAGGGAAAGCTGCCGCCAGTGTAGCTTCTGCCAGCCCATAAACAGGGAACATGGCAGTTCTTGGCATACCATATTGTGCTAAGGTATCTAGAAACTGATGGCACAGGGAAACCGAAATAGGTTCTGCACCATTATAGATAGCCCTTACACGCGATAGGTCAAGGCCTTCTGCCTTGTCAGGTGTATAAGCGTTCAAATAGTGTTTGAAACCAAAGTTAGGAGAGCAAAGTACTGATGCCCTTTTTTCAGCGGCTTTACCAAGCCAGAGTAAAGGCCTCCGAATGAACAGATCAGTAGACATGATGTGATGTTCTATGTCCCATAAGAAGAATGTCATATGGAAACCGATCAGCCCCATGTCGTGGGTTAAAGGCATCCAGGAGATTACAATGTCTTCTTTATCTGAGTTTATGCCTAGTGCTATGGCATTCATGTTAGACACTAAGCTTTCATGAGAAACCACTATACCTTTTGGCTCACTTGTAGAACCCGAGGAGAATTGAATGAAAGCCGTATCTTGTGGAGCAGCTTGATGGGTAGTACCTGCCACACTGATATCATCTATTTGATCTAAGGCGACTGTTCTATTTTCAAGCCTTTCATATTCGCTTAAAAGGTCATTGCTTTCGGCATAAGCTTTTAGCCTCTCAAGGTTTTTCTGATCGGTAAACAGATAAGCGTTCTGTAACTGCTTAAATACCCTGAAAACCTTTAACCGGTGTTCATCACTAATACCGGTCGCCAATGGTACCGGGATTATGCCACCAAAGATACTTCCCCAGAAAGCATCTATGAATGCCTCATTCTTATTGACCAGAATGATCATTTCTGATTTTGGACTGGCACCTTTCAATTGCATATGATGCAAAATGCCCAGCGCCCTGTCCCGCAGCTGGCGGAAAGTGTAAAAGGTTTCGTTTTGCTCGCCTTCGATGAAATTCACCCCTTTCGGGCTATCAATATGTGCTTCGAAAGCTTCTGAGAGTGTAGAAGCATGTATCATGCTGCAAAGCTAAAGAATCACCTTTTTCTCGGCAACATAATGATAGGATGCTTAGTCCTCAAGTTGATCTGTGGTTCAATTTCCAGCGGTTTTTCAGGAATGTACTCCAAACTAAAGTCCTGTATCATGGCTGCCAGATGGATTTGCATTTCTACCATGGCGAAATAGTCTCCAATACATTGACGAGGGCCACCGGCAAAAGGAAAGTATTCGAATCTGTGTCTGTCCTTTTTATTTTCCGGATCAAATCTATCTGGGTTGAATGAGTCCGCATTAGGCCAGTAAGTTGGATTTCTTTGTATCAAATAAAGGCAGATGAAAACGTCCGTTTTGGCCGGCACGAAATACTCTCCAAATTGGTCGTCATTGATAGCCCTGCGGGTCAATAACCACCCAGGAGGGTATAAGCGCATGGTTTCTTCGATCACCTGCTTGGTGTAGGTGAGAGAAGAAAGATCATCAAAAGAAGGTATTTTACCGTTTAAAGCAGATACTTCTTCTACCAGCTTTTCCTCTACTTCCGAGTGCTGAGAGATTAGATACCATGCCCAATTCAAAGCACTTGCAGTGGTCTCATGACCAGCCACAATAAGGGTCATTACTTCATCGAGTAATTCTTTGTGGGTCATGTTCTCATCGGTTTCCTTATCCCTCGTCTCCATGAGCATAGACAGAAAGTCCATTTCAATTCGGTTTTCGGCTTTCCTTTTCTCCACGATTTCGGTGATCACTTTTGATAGATTCCTGAATCGCATGGCGAACATGAGATCTCTTGATGTCTCATCTTTTACCACATCAAATGGATTCTCACCTTTCTCCTCGATTAGCTCGTCAAGGTCTTTGCCGAAAATAGATTTCAGTACAATGCTAAGGGTAATATCGCTGGTTTCTTCTGTTATGTTGATTCTCTCCCCAGCCTCGACCTTTGAAGACCACCTTTCCCTTAAAGTGACATTAGCATCGTGCATAAGCCTGGACATATCGGCGATTACCTGGCGGTGAAAAGCAGGTTGAATCATTCTTCTTTGGCGCTTCCAATAATCACCCTCACTGACCATAATACCATTGCCTAGTAATACCCGTACGCGCTCAATGCCTACACCTTTGATATAGTTTTTATTGTTGGAAACCATCACGTGCTTGGCAATTTCTGGATCCGTCACCACGTATGTATCGGTCTTTCGAGATGGGCTGTGCATCTTGAATAAGTCTCCATAGACATGCTGGTATTGCTGCATTTTTTCTAAAGAGGCACCACCGATTTCGAGGTCGTATTCTTCGGAGGGCCCTGGTGGGTATTTTTGTGCCTGAAGTTGATCTGCCATGCTTATTGTGATTTACACAATATTAGCCATTATCGACCAAAGAGTTAAAAGGTAAAAGACGCGGATTTAAACGATATATTGATTGAATTCTATGAGAAGAGAGCCACCATAGTCTTCCATCTTTTCGTACCTGATACTGCCACCCATCTCTTCGATTTCTTTTTTGGCTTTGTAGAGATTTTCGGAGAAGTCACTTGTGCTTGAAGTGAATGGGTCGAAGTGGCCATTTGTGAAAACCTTTTCCCGTTCATTGTCCAACAAGGCAGGTAAATAATCCCGGACTTTTAGAATTTGCTGACCATCTTCCGGATAATAGCTTATACTCAGTTTAGAACCTGCTGGACAACAACTTACTAACTCACGCGTGATGTTTTGAAATACGTCGATATAGCTTTTGAGATTTACCTTAATGGCAGTTCCTTCTTGAATAGAAGCTTCGACGGATATATCCTTTTTGGCAGCAGCGAGTTTCAAAGAAGCAATGATCCTCCTGATTTCTTTCGCTGGATCTGCTTCGCACAAATATTTATGTCCCTTGGTATTCAACGCATTAGAAAGCATTCTATCTATTCGACGTGCTGTATGTTCTATGGTGTTGAGTTGCTCAAGCTGTTCAGTGTTGAGATTTTCACCATGCATTTTGATCAAGTAGGAAGCTCCAGTAATATGCGTAAGTGGATTTTTGATATTGTGGGAAAGCACATAGGAGAAATGACTTAGGCGACTATTCAGTGTGCTTATCTCTTCTCTTTGCCTTCGCATGGTTCTACCCAAGCGATAGTTTTTGAAAAATAGAAATAGAAGAGCCAGTAAGATTCCGATACTCAAAATCCAGATTAACGGCCCCATTACGCCACTCGGTTCGTATGTTGTTAGCCCCTCCAAACTTGTTGGCAAATTTTAACTTGTAAAATGTCCAACCAAAACTTCATTTTTCAAGGAGAAATGAAATCGAATTTAAGAAAAAATTTCTAAAAAATTCAATCTCACAAAAAAATAATGCAAAACAAGATGGCCTTAAGCAAGTAAATTTTCTATGTCTTCCTTAGAGAGGGTTTTCATGAAACTTTCCTCAGTGGTTACTAACTCTGAAGCGAGCTTCATTTTCTTTTGTTGTAAGGCTAAGATTTTTTCTTCTACCGTATTTTTCGAAATGAACTTATAGGTAAATACTTTATTTTCCTGACCAATTCTATGGGCGCGGTCTATTGCCTGTGCCTCGATGGCAGGGTTCCACCAAGGATCAAGTAAGAATACATAATCCGCTTTGGTCAAGTTGAGGCCTAAACCACCTGCCTTGAGTGAGATGAGGAAAACTTTGAGCTGCGCTTCATTTTGGAAACGCTCTACCTCTGACTTCCTGTCTTTTGTAGATCCATCCAAATAGGCGAAGTCGATGTTATTTTCCTTCAGGTATCTAGAAAACAGCCCCAAGTGTTTGACGAACTGGCTGAATACCAGAATTTTATGGCCTTCACCAATGCCGTTTTCGAGCATGTTTATTACGTCCTCCATCTTCCCGGAATCACTCTGATATTCCTCATCGGTCATGGAAGGGTGATTGGCAATTTGTCGGAGTTTGGTCAGACCTTGTAATAACAAGAATTGTGAGTTTTTAAGGCCTTTGGATTCAATTTGCTCGAGTATTTTATTTCTGTAGAACGATTTAACCTCCTCGTACTTTTGTTCCTGATCGGTAGACATTGTACTGTATTGAATGTATTCTACTTTCTCAGGCAATTCTGTTGCCACCTGCGATTTATGCCTTCTTAGGATAAACGGTTTGATCATTGAATAGAGCTTCCTCGTTTTGCTTTCATCACTTTTCTTCTCGATCGGATTGAGGAACTCATTTTTAAAGAAAGACTGGGTACCCAAAAGCCCCGGATTGACAAAGTTCATCTGTGACCAGAGATCCATAGTGCTGTTCTCCAAAGGTGTACCGGTCAGAATCAACTTGAACCTGGAATTTAGCTTGGCAACCGCCTTCGCGATATTTGAGCCTGGATTCTTGATGGCCTGCGACTCATCCAGGATCACATAATTGAAGTAATATTTAGACAGCAATTCAATATCCAGCCTCGTAATCCCGTAGCTAGTGATGATGATATCATAGTCATTGAACTGCTCTATATCTTTCTTTCGTTGTGTGCCGGTATAGGTGAAAGTTTTGAGATCAGGCGTGAACTTCTGAGCTTCCATTTCCCAGTTATAAACCAGGGAAGTGGGCATGATCAAAAGCGATGCTCCCTCGTTACCCTTTTCCTTCTGACTTTGTAAAAGTGCTAAGGTCTGAACGGTTTTACCCAAACCCATGTCATCAGCTAAACAACCACCGAACCTGAATTCTGCCAGAAACTGCAACCAATTATATCCTGCCTTTTGGTATGGCCTTAGCTCCCCCTTAAATCGCTCAGGAGTGGGGTAGTCATCTATTTGTCCAAAGCCGCGCAGCTTATTAAGCTTTCTATTGATCTGAACTTTGGCCAGATTACTTGTTTCAAGCTCTTGAATAAGGGCAATATGATATTTTTTAAGCGTGTGCCCTTCTAGCGAATCACTGTTTTCATCTGCGAACGCAAATAGCTCTGAGTATTCATCGAACCAATCTGCAGGTATTACCGCATACTCTCCATTAGGCAACTTAAACTCTGCTTTCTTTTTAAGTATGTATTTGCGAAGGTCTTTGAATGGGATCTCAAATTCTCCGAATTTGATAATAGCGTTGATGTCAAACCAGTCAATATTCTCCCTCACCTCAATATTTATAGAAGGGTCTCCTAAGAAATACCGCTTTCCGTTTACTTCTTTTTGGTGGAGGCTGAAACCCATTTCTTTCAATTCAGCAGAATGCTGATTGATCCAACTGAACGCAACAGGTTTGCTGAGTGTCAGCTTTGAGCCTTTTATCTGCAGCCCACGATCTATAAGGAAATTGATCAATTTCTTTTCCTGTGCGACCTTACGTCTCACCTTATGAAATATGTACTCGTCGCCATTTTTTTCAACACTGACACTGATGGGAGAGATGAACTCACCTTTGAATTTGAAATCACCATACTTGAAAGTCAGGTCGAATAATATCTTTCCTTCATCATTTGACGTAGCAGTTTTCCCGTTGTCAAACAGGGAGATCGGCTGACTGGGCTGCCCGGCTAGTTCGGTGAAAGATAAGATAGGGATCGGGTCGTATTGCTCACTATTAATTTCAAAACCTTTGGCACTTACATCGAATGATGCGATCAATGGCGCTACAAACTTGTTGTAATAGGTTTCCTCAACATTCTTGGGTATTACAATAAACTTTTTGTTGAGGAAAGGGATCAATTTTTTCCCGTCTACTTCCTTTTCAAAACTGTAGATTTTATTACCCAAGACCATCCAGGCAGGATGTTGACAGATGATATATGCACCCTTATACTGAAAGTCTAATTTTTCTCCCTGGTGCTTTATAGTAGGAAAGTAGTGGGTATTGTCATCATTTCTTCTAAAATGAAACAAAACTGTCGCACGCTCTTCCATTACTTCAAGCTGCTTCCAAGCCGGTTCTCCGTCATTGCCCATTTCGAAAACCATTTTACCTTTAAGCATTTCCAGAATTTTGGAGCGCCTGGTTTCCAAGTAGTTCTCGATTTCTTTTTGCAATAATGGATTGCCTTTTTCCTCGTCATAGGTCTTCAGGAAGAACTCATTGGTTTTCATGTTTTTCCTTGTGAACTTCCGAACTACGACATCCTGATGCATGGTGTCCATAAGGCCTATTAGCTCGTAGTCCGTCTCATCCAGGCCGGACGAGAATTCACAGGCATTTTTGGAAGATATGTTTTGGTGTTGAAAAGTCAATTTGCCTTTGTCGTCTAAGTGCACTACAAATGACTCAAACATGTATCCCAAAAATTCATGCTCATAGAGAGAATAGATAATCTGAAAGGGTTGAGCAGAAGATACTTTCATACTTTTTTAAAAAAGATAGAATTGCAAATTACATAATAAAGCCGAAATTTCTGAAAGTAGATAATAGCTCGAGATCAAAGGATTAAGGCTTTCATGTAAGAATTTCCCTAAACATTGACGGTTTTAAGGAATATTCAAATCATTAAACGAATAATAATTGTATTATTATAATTTTTTTTAAAATATAAAACATTAAAACTAACTTTTATTTGGCAATTATTCTAAATAATGGACGAATTATCGTAACAAAAGGGTATTATATTTTGTCAGAATTGAATTGATGTGAGAGAACCGGACAATTTTATGATTTTCACAACCGAAAATCTGAACGCTGTCTAATCCAGTTTATTTAGGCTAGATGAGAAAAATAACAATTATTTATTAAAGATGCTCGACGCCGCGATGCCTGGTGGCTTTCAAGGAAGGTCGGTAAGAGATCATTAGCGTAACGAATATGGCGCTCAGTCCGATAATCAAAAAATCGGAAACTTCCATTTCAACAGGGTAGCTGTTCATTACAGCGGTCTCCATACCCAAAGAAAAAATACCCACTTCCTGTTGTAGCCAACAGATAAGACCACCTAGCATTAATCCTATAGTCGCACCGATCACCGCTACGATCAGTCCTTCCAGAAGGAAGATAGTTCTGATTAGCCGGTTTTTGGCCCCTACAGCATAAAGCACCGATATGTCCTTTCTTTTATCCATGACTAACATGGCGAGGGAAAAAGATATGTTCAGGGAGCCAACGATAAGTATGATAAAAATGACCAGAAACATAAAGAACTTCTCTAGTTTCAAAAGCTTGTAAAGATCGGCATGCTGTTCTTCATTATTGAGCACTTTGAAACTGTCACCAAGAGCGGCTCTCAATTCATCCCTAACCTCATTGATGTTGGCGGTTTTGGATGTCTTGATTTCTATCGATGTCCGTTTGTTGGTATAGTTTAATAGCCGTTCTGCGAACTGGAGCGGCACAAATATGTAGTTCTCGTCATAATTTTTCTCGATAGCGAAAACGCTTCCCGGTAGTATGACTTCTTTACTATATAAGTTGCTCGTGTTTAGTGAACGGGCCCTTGTGTCTTTGATATAGTAAATCTGTAGAGGAAAGAAATCATTGTTTGGATCAGCCGACAGGGCGTATTGAATACCTTGTCCTATAATAGCGTATTGCAAGTCGCCATCTTTAAGTTTCAGGTCACCAGCTACAATACTACTTTGAATTCTATTCTGATCTAGAAAATTATCACTCACACCCTTAATGGTGGCAACCACACTGGCATCTTGGTATTTTACATAAGCGTAATCCTCGATCACCTCTGTAACGATCCCAACGCCGTCAATTGCTCGTATCTTTGCCATTAACTCATCAGTCGCTTCGAATGACTTTCCCTTCACTATTTCTATTTTGATCTCAGGGTCGAAAGTGCTGTAAATAGACCGCAGCATTCCCCCAAGGCCATTGAAGACAGATAGAACGATAACCATTGCCATCGTGCAAATGGCCACCACGACCATGGAAAGTACTGAGATTACATTAATGAAGTTCTTTTTTCTCTTGGATAGAAAGTACTTCTTCGCTATGAAAAAAGGGAGGTTCAAAGTGAGATATTAGGCTATTAAGTATGAGGTAAGTTGATCACTCTTCATCGTCACTTTCTTCCTTCTTAGGAATGTCCAAGCTATCAATAAGCTTGTCTAGCTTCATCGCATTTTCCTCAAGCTCGTCAACATAGAATATTAAATCCGGTACAATTCTGACTTGCTTACCGATTTTCATTCCCAACAGTTTTCTCAATTCGCTCTTTCTGGAAGTGATCTTTTCGATCAACCCATCTTTATCCTTCACCATCATCATACTGAGGTATACTTTGGCAATACTTAAATCAGGGCTCATCGTCACGTGAGCAACTGTGATGAAAGCATTGTCTAATATCCCCCTGGTATCTCTTTGAAATATTTCGCTTAAATCCTTCTGGATCAGTTTAGCGAATTTCTGCTGCCTTTTACTCTCATTCATAAGGCAAATATGCCATTTATTTTAGTTTTTTTCGGAATATTAAAGAAATTTGGCCTGCCAGATTCTTGAAGGACTAAACGGGACATTATTGCTTAACTTTTTTAGAATAAACGACCCATACAGGCTCATAGGGGTTTTTATCCTGCTACTAGCCATCAGGTTGCCCTATCTGCTAGACTCATCAACACTTACGCTACCTGAGATCGAGTATATGTTGGTCGGGGAGAAGATGGCCCATGGGTCGACATTATATGTAGAAGTTTGGAATGATACGGCCCCTTTATCGGCTGTTGTATTTTGGTTACTACACATATTATTTGGCAAATCGCACTTAGCCTATCAAATCGTCTCCCTATTTCTGGTATTCTTCCAATGCCTGGTTTTCAATAGGCTTTTACTAGTCAATAAAGCTTACAATGAGAATACTTACATACCGGCCGTAATCTATGCCGTCTTAGCTTCACTGGCTTTTGATTTC
Organism: Bacteroidota bacterium; assembly: GCA_039819065.1. Classification (GTDB taxonomy): domain Bacteria; phylum Bacteroidota; class Bacteroidia; order Cytophagales; family Cyclobacteriaceae; genus JBCBSS01. The sequence goes on along the minus strand of JBCBSS010000133.1, from coordinate 12,527 downwards.
AGCACTTTGTCACCAGCTTTGATGAGCATGACATTTGTCATTCTAGCGCTCAACGGGATATTCAATCATTTGGAATTCCGGATGAAAAAGGATGAAAAGATTTTTAATATTGGCTTCTACCTTGGCCTGGCAGCCTTGTTTTATCTGCCTTTTATCGTCTTTACCGTCATGTGCTTTTTGGTTTTTATCCTATTCACAGGTACGGTAAGAAGGCGCTATTTCTTGATGCTTTATGGAGTGGCCTTGCCTTTCCTACTCCTTATCTGTTACTACATATTGATTGATGGGCTGGGTGATCTGAATTTTAGTCTGTTTGCCCCACTCTTTCTATACAAAGGGGAGAGTTACACGTCCTTGCAGACTTTTGCTGTGCTATCTTTTGTGCCGCTCCTCTTTCTCATTCTGACCATTATCAAGCTGAATCGAAGATCTCGTTTTACCAATTATCAAGTCAGACTAGTTCAGGTGATGTTTGTTTGGCTTGTTTTAACGCTTTCTATATTTCTTTTTTCCAAAGAGAGAATGCCCAATGTGCTTATTGCCTTTGTCCCACCTCTTTCATTTTTGACTTGTCACTATTTTCTGTTGATCAGGCGTCAATTGCTGGCTGAGATCACATTCGTACTTTTCATAGCACTGGTGCTATTTGTTAACTATGGCAGCTCCTTTAAAGGAACGTTCATTTATAATATCGTTTCTTTCGAAGATTTGATGGTTAGCACTGATGATAAGCAACCGATTGTCAAGGACAAGAAAGTACTGGTTTTGGGAGACAATATTGGTTTGTATCAGCATAACACCCTCGCTACGCCATATCTTAATTGGAGGATGTCTCAGGAAGTGCTGAGTAACCTCAATTACTATGACAATCAAGTGCGGATATTAGAGAGCTTCAAGTACGATAGCCCTGAAGTAGTTTATGATCTTGAGGGCAGATTTCCGAATATTTTGGAGAGAATACCGGAGCTAGAAAGCATGTATGAAAAAACGGACGATAATGTCTTTAGGTTAAGATCTAACAACTAATCTTGCCGACTCGCCTTTCGTGCCTACCGCCTTCGAAATCAGTGCTTAAAAATGTCTTAGTCATTTGTTTAGCCAATGCTATACTTACAAATCTTGCCGGTATACATATCACATTGGCATTATTATGTTGCCTGGCTAAAGCAGCCAATTCGTCTTCCCAACAGAGCGCAGCTCGAATACCTTGGTGTTTATTAGCCGTCATAGCCACACCGTTTCCACTACCGCAAATTAGAATCCCTTGATTGAACTCTCCTTTTTCTACGGCCTCGGCCAGGGGGTGGGCGTAGTCTGGATAATCAGTTGATTCGATACTATAGGTACCGAAATCTTTCACTTGGTGCCCTTCTTCTTCCAAGGCAGATATAATTTGCGCTTTATATTCAAATCCAGCGTGATCTCCTCCTATCGCAATATTTTTAGACATGTTTTTATTGAGTTTGCTTGGCAAGTTTTAGTTCTCTTTTTCTAGCCTTCCGAATCACCAAGGCTGAGATGGAAATGCTTATCTGATACAAAAGGAATAGCGGTAAAGCTATCAACACCTGGCTAAATGGATCTGGAGGCGTAAGCATGGCGCCTAGTATTAGAATGACTACCACGGCGTGTTTTCGATACTTCCTCATCAACTGAGGGGTGACCAAACCTACTTTAGAAAGGAAGTAAACCACAATTGGCAATTGAAATAAAATACCACTTCCAAAAACAAGTGTAATTAACGTCCCGACATATGATGTAATATCGAATTCGTTAGCCACTGTTTCGCTTACTTTATAGTTCGCCAAGAAGTTGATGGCCAACGGAGACATGATAAAGTATCCAAATGCCACCCCAGTCAGGAAAAGAAAACTGACGAAGAAAACAGCTCCTCTGGATACCTTTTTCTCATTAGAATAAAGCCCAGGGCTGATAAACCTCCATACTTCCCAGAAGAAATAAGGAAAAGCTACAATAAGGCCAGTCACGAAAGAAGAAGTAATACTCATTGTGAATTGGCCGGTTAGCTTCCGGCTTTGAATGATGTATTCTATCTCTTCTATACACAATGCGTCAGAATTGAGGATAGCACTTAATTCGCAGAGCTTCTTGAATGTCCAAAAATCAGCTTGGCCGGGAGCCAGGATTACGTAGTTGAACAACCACTCGTTCATTGCAAAAGCAGCAATTGTTACCACCATTACCGCAATGAGACCTCGTATAAGATGCCATCTTAGCTCCTCGAGATGATCAACGAATGACATCTCTTTTTCCTCACCATTGCCAATCTTTTCCGTCACTATTTATAAAGAGGATAGTCCTGCATCCAGGAGTTAATGTTGCTTTTGATTTCAGCTATTTTTTCTTCGTTGTCATGATTCATCAGCACGCTATCGATATGGTCAACGATTTTGGCCATATCATTTTCGTTCATGCCTCGAGTGGTTACAGCGGCCGTGCCAACTCTCATTCCAGAAGTAACAAAGGGAGATTTATCATCAAACGGAACCATATTCTTGTTGATGGTAATATCCGCCTTGATCAATGTGTTTTCAGCTAATTTACCAGTCAGATCTTTAGACCTTAAATCGATCAACATCATATGGTTATCGGTGCCATTGGAAATCACTTTGTACCCCTTGTCAACAAAAGCTTTTGACATGGCCTTGGCATTTTTAACCACCTGAACGACATAATCCAAGTATTCTTCACTAAGCGCCTCTTGAAATGCTATTGCTTTGGCTGCTATAACGTGCTCAAGTGGCCCCCCTTGCGTACCCGGGAAGACACCTGAGTCCAAAAGAGCAGATATCTTGCGTACTTCACCTTTAGGTGTTTTTAATCCCCAAGGGTTATCGAAGTTTTCTCCCACCATGATCATACCACCTCTTGGACCTCTTAGGGTTTTATGAGTAGTAGTGGTTACAATATGGCAGTACTCCAAAGGATCGTTGAGCAACCCTCTTGCAATAAGTCCCGAAGGGTGAGAAATATCAGCTAGCAGCAGAGCTCCTACTTCGTCGGCTGTTTTTCTTAAAGATTCGTAATCCCAATCTCTGCTATAAGCAGAAGCACCACATATTATTAATTTGGGCTTTTCCTTTCTGGCAGTTTCAGCCACCTTATCCCAATCTATCAAACCAGAATCTGGTTCTACACCATAAAAGGAAGGCTGATACAATTTACCACTGAAATTGACGCTTGAACCGTGTGTTAAGTGGCCACCGTGGGAAAGGTCGAAACCTAGAATTTTGTCACCAGCGTTTAGGATAGCTAACATTACTGCAGCATTAGCCTGTGCGCCTGAATGGGGCTGTACATTGGCCCAGCTAGCTCCAAACAGTTCTTTTACCCTTTCAATAGCCAATTGCTCTATCTCGTCGACTACTTCACAACCACCATAATATCTTTTTCCGGGAAGACCTTCAGCATACTTATTGGTGAGTACTGTACCCATGGCTTCCATCACTTGTGGGGAGGTGAAATTCTCAGAAGCGATGAGTTCTATTCCAGTCTCTTGGCGGTGCTTTTCCTTAGCGATAAGGTCGAATATTACGGAGTCTTTTTGCATGTCCTGAACGTTAAAATCAACCAAAATTAAATCAAGGAATAGAGATAACCTAATTCCCATTTAGATTAAGAATAGTGTGATTAAGGTTGCTTTTTTGCGACTGTTTTGCAACCTTGAGGCTGACCTTAAAAGAGAGTGCTATGAAAATTCTAAACAATGCTTTTATCTTACTAGCTACGAGCTTTGTGCTCACATCGTGTTTCATCGATGTTGAAAGAGGTAGTGGCAATCGCAGTACCGAAGTACGTGAGATAGAAGGCTTTGAAGAGATTGAGTTCTCCGGGAGCTATAGTGTTTACCTGGAAGAAGGAGAAACTGAGAAAGTGACTATTACTGCCGATGACAACTTGCACCAATATATAACCACTGAAAACAGAGGTGGAAAACTGGCCATTGATTCTGAAAAAAACTTAAGCAGTAGAAAAGGTATTGAAGTTTATGTCACTTATAAGAAATTAACAGGTATCTATATGAGTGGAGCCTCCTCTGTGCAAAATGAAGGCACACTTACAGGTGATCAACTCAGACTTAGCCTTTCGGGTGCCGGTAGTGTCGACCTGAAATTAGAGCTTGAAAGTTTGGACCTGAGTATAAGTGGTGCCGGGTCAGCACGATTGTCAGGTTCGTGTGACAAGCAAAATGTAAGCATGAGCGGTGCTGGTGGCTTGAAATCTTATGATCTCGTCTCCAATACGTGCTATATCGGCATTAGTGGGGTAGGAGGAGCCGAAATAACTGTATTAGAGAAACTAAGTGCTTCTGTAAGCGGCGTTGGTGGAATAGACTACAAAGGAGACCCTGAAATCCTTCAAAAAGACGTTTCTGGTATCGGGTCTATAGAAAGAAGTGGTGATCCCAATATCTAAGTAAAGTCGGTTAACGCAACTCTCTCAGATAAAGCTGAATAGTATTTTCTAACCCGAGATATAAAGCATCGCATATTAGGGCATGCCCGATTGATACCTCATCAAGAAAAGGTATTTGTTGCTTGAGAAATCTGAGGTTTTTCAAATCAAGATCATGTCCTGCATTAATGCCTAAATTCAACTCGTTCGCCAATTGAGCGGCAGCTACATAGGGTTTAACAGCTTCCTCCTGACCATTTGGAAAGCCAGAAGCATAGGGTTCAGTATATAATTCTATTCTATCAGTCCCAACCGATGCAGCTCCTTCAATTATAGCAAGATCAGGTTCTACAAAAATGGATGTCCGTACCCCTAATGATTTGATCTCACTAATTACTTCTTGCAATTGAGCACTCTCTTTTGCTGTATCCCATCCGGCATTGGAAGTGAGTACGTGTGGTGGGTCAGGAACAAGCGTAGCTTGTGCCGGTTTCACTTTGTTTATGATCTCGAGAAAACGCCTATCAGGATACCCTTCTATGTTGAATTCCGTATTTACCACTTCAGCCAATTGCAAAACATCGGCATATCGGATATGTCGCTCGTCGGGTCTTGGATGTACTGTGATACCTTCAGCACCGAATCGCTCACAATCCAAAGCAACCTGTACAACGTTAGGATTATTTGCGCCGCGGGCATTCCTCAGCGTGGCTACCTTATTGATGTTTACACTTAAACGCGTCATTATTTAGACGATCTTTTTAATTTTATGCAAATTAAATAATCCCTAACAAACTGAATAGAGTATGTCATTGAAGCAGCAAATTGAATCAGATATAAAGAAAGCCATTTTAGGCAAACAAAAAGATGAGCTTACAGCGCTTAGAGCAATAAAGTCGGCCATCCTATTAGCCGAGACTGAAAAAGGAGCAGGGGACCAACTTACTGCTGATGTAGAAATGAAGCTTTTAACTAAAGCGGCCAAGCAACGCAAAGATTCTGCAGATCTTTATCGAGAAAAAGGTCGTGATGACTTGGCAGACAAGGAAATGTTGGAACTAGAGGTCATTAATAGATATTTGCCCAAGCAACTGACCGATGATGAACTCAAAGGAGAACTGGAAAAAATAATTGCTGACACCGGAGCTAGTTCACCCAAAGATATGGGTAAAGTAATGGGCTTAGCATCCAAAGCATTGGCTGGTAAAGCCGAGGGCAAAAGAATTTCTGAATTTGTAAAGCAACTTTTAAATAATTAATTGAGCACCATTGATATTATTATACTCATCCCTTTGCTGTGGGGTGCTTATCGTGGTTTTCAAAAAGGGCTGATACTAGAGCTGCTCATGATTGCAGCACTTATACTGGGGATAGTTCTGGGCTTCAAGCTGATTTACTTTGGGATGGATCTTTTGAATGATCATTTCGAAATGAATGGTCAACTCCTTCCTTATATATCATTTATCATCATTTTCCTACTCGCCGTCTTCCTAGTCAGCATGGTGGGTAAGTGGTTCAAGAAGCTAATAGATTATACGCTCATAGGGAGTATTGATAATTTTTTAGGTGCCTTACTTGGCTTACTCAAGTGGGCATTAGGCCTAAGTACTATTCTTTGGTTATCTGCATCTTTTGATATGCACCTCCCAGAAAAATGGACTGATGGTGCTTTGATTTTCCCATACCTACTGAATGTTGCGCCTAAAACTGCAGAATATGTATCATTCCTTTTGCCTTTTACTGATGGGCTTTTTGATGAAATAGCTAAGCTACTAGAACCAATAGAGGTTTGATCCTTCTTCTGGATAATTTCGACTCATTTACATACAACCTAGTTGATTATTTTAATCAACTCAGCGTTGAATGTAATGTCATACGTAATGATGCAGACATGCAGTATGTTACGCAATTTGACTATGAAGGAGTTGTATTGTCTCCGGGGCCATCGACACCCGATCAGTCTGGCTGCCAAAACCAGGTTATAGATTTTTATAAAGACAAGCTACCCATGTTGGGCATTTGTCTTGGACACCAAGCCATCGGTCAGTTTTTTGGCGCCCAACTTACCAAAGCCATAAAGCCGATGCACGGCAAGCTTTCGGAAATAATTTGTTCTGAAGATTACCTGTTTGAAGGGATGGAAAAGAAATTTAACGTTGTCAGGTATCATTCTCTGGTGCTAGAAAAATTATCTGATGATTTGAGCGTTTTAGCACTCACAGATGTCGGCGAGATTATGGCCTTTAAACACAACGATTTCCCTATTAGGGCACTACAGTTTCATCCCGAAGCTGCCTTGACGCAGAATGGTTTTCAACTGTTAAAAAATTGGGTATCCTTTAATAAGATCACCAACTGATTATAGATAAAATTAGTTACTTTGCGTATAAAGGTTTAAATCATGGCGCTTACTGTTCACGAAGAAAATGATTACAAGTTTGTTGATGAAGGTGAAGGGGATGTTCTTCTTCTTTTGCATGGGCTTTTTGGCGCGTTGAGCAATTGGGAAAGCGTGGTAAACCGATATTCATCAAATTTTAGAGTGGTTATTCCACTACTGCCTATTTATGAAATGCCGATTAAGAAGGCTGGCCTTGATGGACTGGTTGCCTTTGTAGAGGGGTTTGTTGCGTTGAAGAACTTGGACAACATGATTATCATGGGCAACTCTCTTGGCGGCCATGTTGGCCTTATCTATTCTTTGGCTAACGCTGATAAAGTAAAGAAACTTATTTTGACGGGTAGCTCTGGATTGTTTGAGAATACTATGGGAGGATCTTTTCCTAAACGAGGTAGCTACGATTACGTTAAAGAGCGTGTTGAGTACACGTTTTACGATCCCAAAACTGCCACCAAAGAGCTTGTTGATGAGGTGTTTGAAACTACCAAAAGCATACCGAAGTGTATGCGTATTGTAGCCATAGCCAAGTCGGCTCAACGACATAATATGGCTCATGAACTTCCTAATATTAAAACAGATACCTTGTTGGTTTGGGGGCTCAACGATACGATTACCCCACCTATGGTTGCGCACGAGTTCAACAAGCTAATGCCAAATTCATCGTTAAGGTTTATTGATAAGTGTTGTCATGCTCCGATGATGGAGCAGCCTGAAAAATTTAATGAGATAGTTGATCAATTTTTGATATCCTAAACTTATGATAGCGAAGGAGCTAATAAATCATATGATTCCACCTCTGAAGCCGACTGATGATGCGCATAAGGCCATTGTCTGGATGGAAGAACTACGGCTAAATCAGCTGCCGGTGGTTGATCATGGTAGGTTTCTGGGGCTTATTTCTGAAGAGATTATTTTAGAGTCTAATAATATAGAAAAACCGATCGCTGATTTTGAACTCTTGGCTCAAGGGTGTTTTGTAAGGGAAGGTCAACATTTCTATGACATAATAAAGCAGGCATCAAATCATGACGTTCATCTGGTTGGTGTGCTAGGTGATTCGGATGATTTTATTGGTGTGATAACTGTTCAGGATACATTAGCTTATTTTGCTCAAACCGCCGCTGTACAAATTCCCGGAGGGATTATAGTACTGTCTTTAGATGAGAAAGACTATTCATTATCCGAAATAAGCAGGTTGGTAGAAGAAAACCGGATAAAGGTTTTAAGCAGCATAGTTAATCAGGACCCACTTGACCCATCAAAAATTAAACTCACACTTAAATTGAATACTTTGAATTTGAGCCACGTAGAGGCAACCTTAGAAAGGTTTAACTACAAGGTCATTTCGAGATTTCAAGATTCTGAAATAAAAGAAGGAGAGAGAGAAAAAATTGATATGCTCTTAAAATTTTTGGACATTTAATTACTAGATGCCCCACTAATTATTTTTTAATGAAAGTAGCTGTACACGGAAAAGAATTCTCTCCGGAAAATGCCGACGCCATCCAGCTTTTTTTTGACATGATTGACGCTAAGCAAGGGAGCAAGTTCATTTCAAATGACTTTCTTGACATTTTAAAGCAGTCATCCATCAATATTGGTGAATACAATTCTTTTGGTCGAGGTGAAGACTTGGGATACGCAGATATCATGTTCACCTTGGGAGGCGATGGCACTTTACTCGACGCTATTACTTATATAGCCGGAGGCAATGTTCCCATATTAGGTATCAATACTGGTAGGTTGGGGTTTTTGGCTACCATTTCCAAAGAAAGTATCGCAAGCGCTCTCGATGCAGTATTTGAAGGAGCATTTACTTACGATGAACGCACTTTGGTGTCGTTATCTTCGGATCAAAACCTGTTTAATGGTGTTAATTTCGGTCTCAACGACTTTACAATATTGAAAAGGGACTCTTCCTCAATGATTGTAGTTCATACTTATATTAATGGTGAGTTTCTAAATTCTTACTGGGCTGATGGCCTGATAGTATCCACACCGACTGGATCAACCGGGTATTCCTTAAGTTGTGGTGGCCCCTTGGTATTACCTCAATCGAACAACTTTATATTAACACCGGTAAGTCCTCATAACCTTACGGTACGACCGCTTGTTGTATCAGACGACTGTGAGATTTCATTTAAGATAGAAGGTAGAAGTAATAATTTTTTGATTTCACTGGATTCACGGTTTGAGATAGTAGATGCTTCCGTTAATTTGACCGTTAACAAGGCAAGCTTCAGAGCACGACTTGTAAAGCTTAATAATTCTAGTATTTTTGATACGTTAAGACAGAAATTGAATTGGGGTCTTGATGTAAGGAATTGATTTTTATTTGCTTATAATATTATTATTTTTGACTGTACTTTGTTTTTGAAGACATTTTTTAAAAGTGCTTAATTCCATATAAACATGAAAAGGAATTTAATAGCGGTATTCATACCCTTGCTTATATTGATTTTTTCTGTTGATGAAGCTGATGCGCAAAGAAGGCGTCCAGGCAATATCAGAAGGGGTGGAGGATTGAAAAGGAGTGCAATCAAAAGAAACAATAAACAGATAGCCAACTTTAGAGGGCGTAAAAGCGGCTTTGGAGGTGGAAGGGCCTACACTTATGTAGGAGTATCTCTTAACGCATTCAATTACTTTGGCGATTTATCGCCATTACCGAGTAGAATTAGTACAGATATAGGTTTCACAAGACCTGCTTTCGGCTTACTTATTGGGCACCGCTTCGGACCAAGATACTCTTTCCGTGGACACTTTAGATATGGAACACTCAGAGGTGATGATTTTGAATCAGCAGATCCTACTGATCTAGAGAGCGGTGTATTCCGATACCTGAGAAATCTTTCATTTCGCAACCGGGTAGCTGAGCTAAGTGGAACGGCCATGTTCGATCTATTTCCAAATAGCGGTTCATACCTTAACAGGGTCATATTTACACCTTATGTTTTCGTTGGTGCCTCTGTATTTAGGCATAATCCTCAAGCTTTAGTCCCGGAAGATAGCGGCTTACCAGAGGCTGGGACGTGGGTTGATTTACAACCCTTAGGTACAGAAGGCCAATTCAGTGATTTACAACCGACCGATGCTAACTTCGGTATTGAACCATATAGCAGAATAGGCATTGCTATACCGGTTGGTTTAGGCGTTAGATATAAGATTAATCAAAACTTTGACTTTTCATTTGAGGTGGGGTACAGATTCACATGGACAGATTATTTAGATGATGTGAGCGCCAATTATGTAGATTCTGATGTTCTGGGTGAAGGAACTTTAGTTGAAGTGTTGGCTGATCGTTCTAAAGACCCTCTTTCTGCTTCAGGTGAAACTCGCGATCAAGCTGTCTTGACTGCATTCGCTGGCTCTGTAAATGGTGGTTTTGGTGTAGAAAACCCAGAGAATTTCAGAGGTAATCGCAATGATAATGACACATGGATCGTTACCTCTTTTAAACTTACATATATACTGAAAGGTGGTTTCACACGAGCTAAATTCCGATAGGCAATTTTCAAAGTCGTTTTCTACAGTCTTACGTTTTCTTATCATTCCACTGGTGTGCATCAGTGGATTATCTTTTGGGCAGATATCTGAAATAGGTTTTGGGCTAGGAGGATTTTCTTACTCTGGCGATTTAACCAGAGGCTATTCAATTACTTCTAACAGACCTGCGGGTACTGCATATTTCAGGTCAAACTTGAGCGATATCATAAGCTTCAAAGCGGCCATAACCGCTGGTAACATTAGCGCCAGTGATGATAATCCCATAGATCCATTTGCAGAAATGCGTGGAGCTGAATTTAGCATTTTTGTCTTTGAGGCTTCCACAACATTTGAATATCACTTCTTGGATTGGCGCTCTGATAATGCCGTGGTAAGATGGACTCCATACTTCTTCGTTGGTTTTGGAGTTTTCGGCATATCTGGTGAGGGAGAGAAGACATCAGAGTATAGCAATGTTCAACCAGCCATTCCAATTGGAGTAGGTTTTAAATACACTTTGAATCCTAGATGGTATCTTGGGTTAGAATTCGGTGCTCGCAAAACCTTTTTTGACTACATTGATAATGTATCAGAGGGCGATTTGGATGTAAAAAATTTCCAGTATGGAAACGAATTCGACAATGATACTTATTACTTCCTAGGGTTATCCCTCACTTATTCTTTCTATAATATTCCATGCCCTACTAGCCCATACCGTTAGTGATTAATTGCTAATTCTTAGTATTTCAAATTTATAATAAGCATTTTTGCGAAAATCGGGTTAGTTTTGTTATTCTGTGGAAAGTGTGAAAGAAAATATAGACCGGCATAATTTACCTCAACATGTCGCCGTTATAATGGACGGCAACGGTAGGTGGGCAAAGAAAAAGGGAGCTATGAGGATTTTTGGCCATCAAAACGCCATACAATCCGTGAGGGAGGCAACCGAAGGGTGTGCTGAACTCGGTATAAAGTATCTTACGCTTTATGCATTTTCTACGGAAAATTGGGGAAGGCCCAAGGCCGAGATAAATGGCCTTATGGAACTACTCGTATCTACTTTGAAAAAAGAGATCAACACTTTACACGAAAACAATGTGCGGTTATTGACCATAGGCGATACCCTAGATCTGCCTCGGAACTGTCAGCGAGAACTTCAGTTTGCAATAGAAGAAACAAAGCAAAACACTGGACTAAAACTGATCATAGCATTAAGCTACAGTGGCAGATGGGAAATAACCAAAGCGGTTAAGGCAATATTAGTCGATGCCCAAAACAACGGCATCACACCAGAGCAAATCAATGAAAGTTTTATTGAAAGTTATTTAGAGACAGCAGGCATCCCTGACCCTGAATTACTCATTAGGACTAGTGGAGAGATGCGTGTAAGCAATTTCCTTCTTTGGCAAATAGCTTATACAGAATTGTACATTACTGACACACTATGGCCTGACTTTAGGAAACCTCATCTCTACGAGGCATTGAAGTCATATCAGAAAAGGGAAAGAAGGTTCGGAAAAATAAGTGAACAAGTGAATTCGTAATCGATGAAGAAATTACTGGTAATATTGATTTTGCTCATCGTAGCTGACGGTGCTACGGCTCAATTCCGCAAGGGAAATCGTAACAAGAATAGTAATAGTAGCACACAAAATTCAAATGAGGTTAATTATTCCAACCCTCAGGAATATGAAATAGCCTCAATCGAAGTAGTAGGTCTCAACGTGCTTGATAAAAATGCCCTTGTTTCACTAACCGGACTTAAGGTAGGTGACAAGGTCAAAATTCCTGGTGATGATATAAGCCTTGCTATCAGAAAGCTATGGAAGCACGGTCTTGTAGGGGATGTGTCAATTTTGATCGATAAGATCGAAGGATCTAAAGTATATCTTAAAATAGAACTTTCGGAACGCCCAAGACTTACAGGGTTTGCTTTCGAAGGTATTAGTAAGGCTCAGGAAGGAGATTTACGAGAGGAGTTAAATCTGATTCGTGGTCGCGTATTATCCGATGCCATTGTACGAAATACCGAAATTACGGTTAAAAAATACTTCGTAGCTAAAGGGTTTCTTAATGTAGATGTTAAGGTTATTCAGTCGAAAGATGATGTGAACCGCGACGGTATCAAGCTTAAGATTGTCGTTGACAAGAATAGCAAAGTTAAGATCAACAAAGTAAGCTTTGAAGGTAATGAAAACATCAATGATGCGAAGCTGAAGAAGAA
>JBCBSS010000132.1:0-22803 GCA_039819065.1 Bacteroidota bacterium | reverse complement strand
TACGACTTAGCCTCCAATTCCTTAGACTTCTATCAGGCGAGGGTGGTCGAATCCAAAGTTGACTTGGACATACAAAAAATCAGGCTTAGGTATGAAGTTTTAGCTCGATTTAAAATATCGGGCAACTAAGCTAAACCATAACAGAGCTTAGTTGTTCTGCTTACGGAATAGGCAATACTTACAATCGAATTTTTCTTAGGGGGCTGGATAGGTATTGAATAAATCTATCTTCTCATGAAAAAATGGATACTAATTCTACTGCTCCTGCTGGTATACAACGCCGCTAAACCCTGTGATTGTATCCTCCGTGATTTGCATGACGCAGCCGAAAATGCTACCATGATCTTCCAGGGGAAGGTCAAAGACATATCTGAAGATGGTGACGAAAGGCTTTATACTTTCAACGTAAATAAGGCGTGGAAAGGGGAAATGGAAAATGAAGTGGTCATTGCACAGGGAGAAACGGTTTGCTACCTGGTGGAATTCTCAATGGATACTGAGTATATCATATTTTCAGAGGGCTACAGTGTACACAATTGTAGCCGATCCCGATTGCTCAAATTCAGCAACGATATGGATAGGTTGGATGTAATGTTCGAGAAGCAACAAAGGGCAGATACCAGTCAGTTTACCAATAACGATCGCAAGTACATCCAAAATATATTGAGCTATTCAGGTATTGAGAGTGTCGATATCGAAAGCACTGAGCCGGTTTTTGTCCATATTGAAGATAAGCTGCACATCGACTTTTACAACAAGTTGGAATTTGCCCGACACAATCACCTGGCTATCCCTAATCTCAAGATTATTTCCTTCAGTGATAGCGATCAAAAGAAAACAGAATTTAAGCTACCTCCGATGGTTTATACTTTCGGATACTACGATCGCGATGATTTGAAGAAGGCGAAGAAGTGGATTATGAAAGCGCCTACCAGAAAGCAAAAGAAGAAGAAGAAAAAACGCAAATAAAAATGGCTTCCGGAGAGGTTAATTGCCCCGGAAGCCATTCTAAATCAGTTTGTACTATTCAGTACCAATTACTACCGCATCAATTTGCTTTTGCTTCACTAATTGATTGAAAGCAGGTACTTCATCATCAAATATCTTTTTCAATTTATTGAGTTCGGCATCGATCAAAGCCGTTACCTCTTTCTTAAAGGCAATTGCCTGATCGGTGGGTTTAAAATCACCCATAGCCATCAATGAATTGAGGTGTCCGAGCTTATTATTAAGCCTGATAGGGAAATTAAGCGGATCCTGTCCACTTTGGTTTTGGGTCTGGTAAAGCGCTTCCTCTATGGCTTTCATCTCCTTCAGAATAGATTTCGCTTTTTCCTGAACGTCCTCTGTCCCCTCTTGATCCTTCATACGAGCCGTTACGAGTTTGATTTGCTTTCTGGCCTCCCTGATATTTTCTATCGCCTGATTGGTTTCAGAAAGTTTCTCACCCACTGACATGAGGAAATCAAACTGCGCTTTGAGGTCAGCATCGGTCGAGCTAGACCGTGGATCTTTCAAAATATCAAAATTGGTTTCTTTTTCCTGACCATTCACAGTCAGTTTAGCCTGATACGTACCCGGCAAGGCTCTTGGGCCATTCAATGAAGCCCACCATAAGATCATACCTTTGAAACCGTCTGCGTCTTGATATCGCATATTCCATGAGAAGCGGTTCATACCCGGTTTCACTTTCAGTTTTCCTTGCTTTTCCTTTTTGTCTGGGTGAGTCGAGAATGACCTGATCAACTTGCCGTTGGTTTCGTAGAAAGCAAGATTGATCGTATCGGCCTTAGCAGTATCCTTGAGGTAGAAATGTACCATCACACCACCGGGGTGATTCTTACCCGCTCTTTTAGGCGTTCCAAAGCTTCCACCGCCAATGCGGTAGCTTGGCATAGGCTGGTACAAATGAAAATCCTGGCGCGCTATATCTGCATTGAGTTGGTGCAGCGGCGTCAGATCGTCGATCAACCAGAAGCTACGCCCTTGAGTAGCAGCAATCAAGTTATCGTTCTTGATAGCCAAATCAGTGATCGGTACAACAGGCAGGTTCAATTGGAAAGGTTTCCAGCTCACACCATCGTCAAAGGAAACATACATTCCGCTCTCAGTACCGGCATACAATAGCCCCTGGCGTTTTGGATCAGCCCTCAGCACACGAGTGAAATGCTCATCATCTATACCTGTAGTGATCTTAGTCCAGGTTTTACCGTAATCTTTGGTTCTATAGAGATAAGGCCTGTAATCTCCCAGCTTATAGCGCGTACCTGCCACATAAAGCCCTCCTTTGACAAAAGGATCTGGCTCTACACTATTGATCATTACCCACTCGGGCATACCTGCAGGCGTCACATTACTCCAGTTCTTACCACCATCACGGCTTACATGTATCAGGCCATCGTCGGAACCAGTCCATAACAGGTCTTTCTCATAAGGTGATTCACAAGCAGCGAAAATGGTGCAGTAGTATTCGACACTGGTGTTGTCCTTGGTGATTGGTCCTCCAGAAGAACCCAATTTTGTGCTATCATTTCTCGTCAGGTCAGGGCTGATGATCTGCCATGACTGTCCTTCATTGGTGGTTACATGCAAGTGATTGGAAGCCGTATACAGCTTCTTCGGATCATGAGGAGAAAAGAAAATAGGGAAATTCCACTGGAAACGGTATTTGAAACCTTCAGCACCATGTCCCATAGGGTTGTCAGGCCACACATTGACAGCGCGTATTTCGCCTGTTTCATGATTGACCCTGGTTAGAAAGCCATCGTAGCTACCACCATAAACAATATCGTTGTTAGAAGGATCTACTGCGATGTGGGCACTCTCACCACCGGCTGTCGACTCCCAATGCTGTTCTGTGATCGAACCGCCAGTAGTACGGTGTAAAATTCTCACCGTAGAATTATCTTGCTGTGCACCATAGATCCTGTATGGAAAATTATTATCCGTCGTTACTCGATAGAATTGGGCAGTCGGCTGGTTCCTGTAGGTTGACCAGTTCTCACCGCCATCAAAAGTCACCTGAGCACCGCCATCATCAGCAATGATCATACGCTGTGAATCATTGGGATCAATCCACAGGTCGTGATGATCTCCGTGAGGAGCATTGAAAGCTTGGAAGGTCTTACCGCCATCTTTAGAACGATGGTACCTTACATTCATCACATACACTTTATCTTCATCTTCAGTGTCAGCGTAGATTTTGGTATAATACCAGGCACGCTGCCTTAAGCTTCTGCTCTGATTAAGTTTTCTCCAGGTTTTACCGGCATCGTCCGAGCGATAGACACCACCGTCTTTATTTTCAATCAGTGCCCATACGCGGTTAGAATTGACAGGCGAAACGGTCACACCTGAAATACCCCAGATACCCTTGGGTAAACCGGTGTTGCCAGATATGTCAGTCCATGTATCGCCACCATCAGTGCTTTTCCAAAGGGCAGAACCCTCTCCGCCACTTTCCAGGCTGTAAGGTGTTCTTCGCACTCTCCATGTACTGGCATATAAGATTCTTGGGTTGTTAGGGTCGAAAGTAAGCTCTACAGCCCCAGCATCGGCATTGGCAAATAGAACACGCTCCCAGCTTTTACCACCATCCTTGCTCCTATAAACACCTCTTTCGGTAGAAGACTTGTATAGATCACCTAATACTGCGGCATAGACTAAGTCAGGGTTTTTGGGATGGATGAGCACACGCGGAATGTGACGGGAGTTCTCTAAACCTATTTGCTGCCATGTAGTCCCGGCATCTACGGATTTCCACATGCCATAGCCGTGAGAAACATTTCCCCTTACCGTTACTTCTCCCCCTCCTACGTAAATGACATTGTTATCAAAATCACTGACAGCGACAGCGCCTATGGAACCGCCAAAAAAACCGTCACTGATATTTTCCCAGGTATTACCGGCATCTTTAGTACGCCAAATACCACCACCGGTAGCACCGAAGTAATAGAGGTTTGGCTTTCCGGGAACACCGGTAACGGCTGCTGACCTTCCGCCTCTAAAAGGCCCAATAGAACGCCATTCCAGCCCGTTATATAGTTTTTCATCGTAAGTCACCTTAGGGGCAGCGGATGACTTCGATTTTCTACGCTGGGCATTAATGTCGACTGTCAGAGTCAATACCAAAAAAGCACACAGCGCTATACGCAATGTTTTATTCATAATTATTTGGTTTAGGTTTTCGGTCGGCTATGCTGAATAGCCGAGGTCGATTGAGATGTGGACAATTTAAAGAAAAAATAAAGAAGGCGGGAGCCTGAATTTTACAGGTGGCAATAATGCGGTATCAATTGTTAGTCCCCCAATTGAAGGGGGTGGGTTTGATTGCGATGGGTAAGAGGTGATAAAACCAATCGTTCCTGTTAAATCTTCTGGAAGCTAATTTGGTTCGAGTGCGTTTTTTAACGCATACTCTTGCGAACGCTTTGCAAACGCGCTCAATCGCAGGGCTTTCAAAATAACCCTGCTCAGAGTGACCTAGTAGGTCACTCTAAGAGCGCGGATGCTATTCTTTGAGCACCATATCGATACACATCACCGCGGCCATGATCATAATGCGCAGTTTGTTATCCTCTGGTACGTTGTCGTATATCTGCAACATGTAGTTGTCGGCTGAGGTAAAAAGCTCTTTACCTAGACCAGCCCACTTCTTACTCACATGGGCAAACTCCACATTGTCTTTAACAAATTTGAAATCCCAACTCGTCCATTTTCCTTTGAGTTGGCACATCACGTTATCGTTTGCATCCAATACATTAAATTTCCCCCCGATAGAAAAGAGTTGCTGCTTGAATTTCCCAACCAATCGTCCTTTGTCATCTAATACCTCCACCTTAGAAAGGAAAAGAGAAACACCTCTTTTGACTGTTAGTACTGGCTGTCCGTCCGGTGTCCTTATCTCCACATTGAAAGGGGTAGCACGTTTATAATCAGTGAAACGGAACATTTTAGTGAAGAAACCCAAGTTGTCTTCCCTGCAATGCAATATTATTTGGCTGGTATGAGGGTCGTGAATATCAAAATTATTAGCTGCCTTGAACATGCCGACATGTTCTTTCACGAAGAATAGGTTGTTGTTTAGAATAGGGTGCATTGATTATAGGTTATAAGGTTTAAAAGCGGTGAAGATAACAATGTCTGATGATTTTAGAAGACTTTCGACGAAAGCGAGAGCATTATACTAATCACTTGGGGTAGATCAAGTGATGCACAGGTCATCGGAAGACAATTTGTATAAAACAAAAAAGCCAGACACTACTAAGCGTCTGGCTTTATATGTTTTGCTAAGTATCAATTACTTCACTACGATCTCATAGTGAGGAGTTGGGTTCAATGGGCAGAAGTACTGATAAGTACCTGGCTCCAATGTTACCACTTTCGAGCTTGCAGTTTCACCATCTTTGATTGTTTTAGAAAGGTAAGCTTCTGCAACGTGATTCTTTTGATCTGAAGGATCTCCTTGGGCAATTACGAAACCTACTTCTTTGTCAACACCTTTGTTAGTCACCTGGAAGATGTAAGGCTGACCAGCTTTGAGCTTTAAAGAAGTCTTGGTGAATTCACCAGGTACCTGATCCAACTTGATAGTTTTAGCTTTTTTAGCGTCTTGAGCTTGAACGTTTCCAACTGTGAAAACTGCTGCTACTAATACTGCGATAAGAAATGATACTTTTTTCATTGTTTTCCTCTTTTTTGATGAATGATGATGCAATGTTAGAGCATGCCCTGATCAAAATTTGTCGTGCATCAGACCAGATCAACATATTTGTAACTTTTTTTATTACATTTTATTTCTCTAGCACTGTCTCTGCCTTGACGCAGTGTTAATTGTACGTTTAGTACCTTAGATATCCCTCTTAACACATTCCCCTATCCATTAAGCGATTTCCAGCAAAATAGAATTTAGTTGCTCTTTGTATAGTATATTGTTTAAGTTATTGTTAACTTAATATTATGCAAATGTTAAATAAGTCAAATATTAACACAGATAGCTATGTGCGGCAAGTCGATCATTTTTTCAGCGATTCTCATTTTTTCAGCAAGCCTTAGTAAAGCCCAACTACCGGCTGCGAGCGATTGGCAAAAGGGTGTGTTAGTCACACAAAAAGGAGATTCTATTTTTGGCAAGATTCATTTTGATAAAGTCAAAAGCCTAATCCTGATTTCAAACCCCAGTACTTTTCGATGCTTTACACCCTACGCGGTGCATTCATTCTTTTACTATAGAAAAGACGGCGAAGGTTTTAAAAGATCTTTTTACACTTATAAGGAGTCGGAAGATCATCCCGACCGCAAGACGAGGGTTCACGAACAGATCTCAATACGCAAAAAAGCCGAGGGTAAACTCACTGCCCATAAGCCTAGCGAAGCCGATAATTTTAACATCAGGATCAATCATTTCAAATGGGGTAAGTACTATTACCTGTGGCATCGTGGCAAAGTTGAACGAATCAAGAATTTCAAGCAGCAATTCCTGTCCATGCGACCGGATTATGAAGTCGCTATTGACGACTTTGTAAGGTTACAGAATCTGGCCTATACCGACCCTTCGGATCAAGCTCGTATCGTGGCCATGGTTAATCGGCTGGAGGAAAGCAAATGGCTGGCTTCCCGATAGGCTTATTCGAGATAGTGTTTATGGTTGAGGAGAGAAGGTTTAAGGGTCTTGATGACAGAAAAGACAGAAACTTTCATAAAATGTTAAGCCATACAGCTTCTATGTTCTTCCCTTTCCCCAAAGATCTCAGTTGATGATGTAAATATGCTGGAATTCGTTGCCCTATTCTAGCGGAATGAAATCAGGGTGACACACTAAGGAAATGGTGCTTACATTCATTGGTCAAAAGCACCATTTTTTCTGATTTGCCCCACTAACCTACCGATGTAAGTTTTGCTATTATAAGCCTATAACGCTTTTATAATCAGGGTGTTAATTTAGTATTGTCAATAGCAATTTTTTAAACTATAAATCCATGCTGCTATGAAAAGGTCTGCGCTGTTATTTTTTATTCTTATTGTTTCCACCTATGATTCACTCAACGCTCAAACGATAGCATCACTCGATTGGCATGAGGGTGCAGTAGTCACCCTATTGGGTGATTCTATTACGGGTCATGTGTTCTACGATCGACAAAAAAAGCTAATACTTTTGGCCTCTCGATCTAAATTCAGAGCTTATTCTTTCCACGCCGTCAAATCTTTCGCTTATTATGACGGTGACCTTCACATGATCCGTTCATTTAGCACTTATAACTTGACCCGCTATTCAGGGCGGCACGAGGTGTATGAACAACTGGTTACCGGCAAATACCACTTCCTGGAAAAGTCGATGAAAAGCATCTACGACCAGAAAGAAACCGGCTTTGTATCAAGTCTGGACAGAAAGATTTCTCGTTCCCATTACTACTTATGGAATGAGGGTCGTCCGGAACGCGTTGGGAACTTCAAAAAGCAATTCCTAAGTATGTGCAACGAGCATCATAAAGAGATGATCAAACAATATGTGCGGCACAAGGGAATTACCTATTCAGAGCCTCAGCATCAAGCTATGATTGTGAGCTTTGCCAACCGTCTTGAGGAAGGTGATATCCTTGCCTCAAGGTAGATTGAAAAAACGTATAAACCTCAAATAGAATTACCAGGCCCGTTTAAAAGCTGCCATATCTGTATTGGTCTGGCAAGAAAAGGCCTGGTATAATATTTTTTACCAGCAAGATTCAAGTGCTCCGGGGATGCTCATTATTGAAAAAGAGAAAGGTTACGGTTTGGTATGAAGTGCTTTGTTATCTGATGCTGGAATAGTCTCAGGCGCACTTTTTTTTCAGATGATTGTCAGGTTATCTAAATTGAGCACTAATTCAATTATGGCTATCTGCTTTAGAAAAACCAGAAAAGGCTTCTTAAAATGTTAAGGAGTTTAACTTGGTGCTTTCTTCAACACTTAACGTTGAGCGCAAAAGATCACAATCAGAACCTTTCAAGAAGCCTTACAGGGATATTTAACATCCAGCTAAACCTGCTGTATATGATTATAGTAGACCTTTTCCGTTAAGTCTGACCATTTCGTGATCTTATTCTTAAATGCATTATAGCTTTCATAGACTTTTTTAGCCATGGGGTCATCTCCTACTAGTTCTTCGACAACTGCTTTGGTATGTCCCTTGAGCGTTTGAAGTACCTCTATTGGAAACTCCTTTACAATGGTACCTTCCTGAATGATCTTTTCGAGGTGTGCTCCATTCTTATCATCAAACTCAGCCAATACCCATGCCTGAACACGCAGTGAAGCAGTATAAAGGATTTCCTGTAAATCTTTCGGCAACCCATCGTAAGCTGCTTTATTAGCAAAAAACTCTAATTGTGTTCCTGGTTCATGCCAACCTGGGGTGTAGTAGTACTTGGCTACTTTATTCAGCCCGAGTTTGTAATCGTGATAAGGCCCTACCCACTCTGTAGCATCGATAACCCCTCTCTCCAAGTTGGTGTACAACTCTCCGGGAGCCACGTTGATTGCCGATCCACCTGCTCTTTGTAATGCCTTACCGGCAAGACCGGGAATACGCATTTTTAGACCTTGCAGATCGCTAATAGAATTGATCTCACGGTTGAACCAGCCCCCCATCTGAACACCAGTATTACCGGCCAGAAAAGGTACCAGATTGAAAGGCTTGTAAACTTCTTTCCACAGATTATACCCTTCGGCATCCCCACCGATCATCCAGGACTGCGACTGCTGAGCGTTCATACCAAAAGGTACCGCAGCAAAAAAGGCCGCTGCCGGGGCTTTACCCTGCCAGTAATAAGCCGCTCCGGCGCCCATTTCCGTAGTGCCGGATGAAGTAGTATCAAATGCTTCTAATCCAGGCACCAATTCTCCACTTCCATACACTTTAATATTGAGCCTGCCATTGGACATTTTTGCCACCCACTCTGATAGCAAATTGGCTGCTTCACCGAAAACAGGGAAGTTCTTACCCCATACAGTGGTCATTCTCCAATTGTATTTTTTATTTGATATGACAGCAGGTGCTCCGTTTTCGTTTGTATCTGTTTCACCCTGGCCGCAGCTAGCCAACACAGAAACTCCTGCTGCCGATGCGATAAGGCTCTTTTTCAGAAAATCATTTCGTTTCATAGTGAATATTTTTAGGTAGTTAAGTTGAGTATTTCAGGAAATACAATTAATAAGATAATGGTCACTAACTGTATGACAATAAAAGGTATAATACCCCTGTAAAGCACCCCTGTACTGATCTCAGGTGGACTTACACCCTTCAGGTAAAATAGAGAGAATCCAAAAGGAGGTGTGAGGAAAGAGGTCTGTAAATTCAATGCAAGCAATATCCCTACCCACAGCATATTGACCTCATACAAATCGAAAATTGGGGTGATCACCGGCACAAAAATGAATATGATTTCTATGAAGTCGATAAAAAAGCCGGATATGAATACAATGACCATTACCATGGCTAAGAAGAACATAGGAGAAATATTCGATTGGGTAATCAAGCTCACGATATATTCATCTCCTCCTAACGTGCGAAAGACCATGCTGAAAGTAGTCGCTCCTAAAAGGATCACGAATACCATAGAGCTCACATTGACTGTCTGTTTCATCACTTCCTTGAGGTTAGAAAGGCTAAGCTTTCCCTCTACAGCGGTGAGAATAGTGGCTCCAAGCGCCCCGACGGCCGCTGCTTCCGTTGGCGATGCAATACCGTAGAAGATAGATCCCAGCACGATAACGATTAGCGACAATGGCAGTAGGAAAGCCTTGAAAATGCGTTTCAGAAAACCTGTCCCCCTCATTGCTGCTATCTCTTGCTTTGGTATACTTGGAGCCCATGATGGTTTGAGGTAACCGATCACGATGATATAGGCAACGTATGAAGCAACTAAGATCAGGCCCGGTATGATAGCGGCTTTGAACATGGTTCCGACGTCTACCTGGGATACTCCTCGAGTATTGGCTCCAATCTGATCTGCCAGTAGTATCAATATTACTGAAGGGGGTATTATTTGACCTAGCGTACCAGACGATGCAATCACTCCGGTGGCTAATTCAGGTTTGTACCCTCGCTTCAAAAGAACAGGTAAACTGATCACACCCATGGTCACCACAGTCGCTCCGACTATTCCAGTTGAGGCTGCTAGTAAACCTCCTACGATCACTACTGACACGGCCAACCCACCTTTAAGGCTGCCAAATAGGTAAGCCATTGTTTCCAGCAGCTTTTCTGCCAGTCCTGATTTTTGGAACATTACCCCCATGTAGATAAAAAGAGGTACAGCCATTAACAGCACATTGTTGATGGTTCCCATAAACCTTGAGGGTAGCAAATCGAAATTTCTAAGGTCAAAAAGCTCAGGGTTGATTAGGCTAACAACAATGGCAAAAAGAACAGAAACACCGGCTAACGTAAAGGCGACGGGGTATCCTTTCAGGATTAAGATAAAGACTAATAAAAAGAGTATTAATGCCAGTAAACCACCCATCTAATTCAAGTTTTCGTTTTGAGACATGTCAGACTTACTTTGTCTGAGTGTCACGATTGACTTCAAGATGGATACAATGCCTTGTATCATTAGTAGTACAAAACCAGCTACCAGAATAAATTTCATAATGTAAAGCGCAGGCAGGCCACCCGGCTGAGGTGAATTTTCTTTCATTAACCAAGAATTATATGCATACTTCCATGATGCCGATATGGAGATGTAGCACCATGGCAAGAGGAAAACTATGCCACCGATGAGGTTTACCCAGGCCTTTCTCTTTTCAGACCAGTTAGAATAGAAAGCGTCAACTCTCACATGGCTGTCATTCTGGAAAGCATAACCTGCACACAAGATGAAGGAGATCGCGAAAAAATAGATTTCCAATTCCACAATCCAGATGAAAGAGTAATCAAGTACATACCTCATAAAGACATCGATACAAATGACCCATACCATTAACGAGCTACTCCATGAGGCTACTTTTCCAACATTGTGGTTTACTTTATCCAGATATTTAACCAGTAATTCCAATGACTTATATCTCTATTAATTTGTAGTAAAAAAAACACTATTACATGAAAAGAAGAAACTGTAGCCTGATCTGATCATGATTGGTTTCATCGTTGATAGTAATATGATGATATTCAGCGGTCACTTTTAAATGATGCCAGTGAATAAAATAATTAGCACCTAAGTTAAGAGAATTACCATCAGTATTGGGTGCATCATAAGATCTGGTATGAGAAGATAAATAGGGTATTATCTTTTTACCTGAGAAAAATGACCCAACTCGCCGTACACCACGCTTCCCGTTGCGGCCCTAACGGCTACGTTAGTGTTAGACACTTTGGCCCGAAATCAAAGCTAAGTAGGCTAAAGAGGTATGTGATAACTCCGGTAAGTATTGTCATCATCTGGGAACGACACATTAACCTTGATAGAATAAGTTGGCCGAAACAATTGAGAACCAATAGCCCTTTTGTATTTTTATTAAGTGTAATAAGCATAGTCACCCTAGTGGCTTTCACTTTTTGACATGGATAAAGACTTCAACCTTTTCCTTCGCACAGTAAAACCCTTCGACCAACTGCCCGAAAGTGTACTGGATCATTATGGCCAATTATTCGAGCGTAGGGTCTACGAAGCGGATACGATGATCATGAAACGGGGTAAAACGAAAGTGAAATACCTCTCTGTTGTTTCGGAGGGAAAGCTGAAAAAGTACTTTCTCAATGATCACGGCAAAAAAGAGCTCAAAGAAAAGCTCAGTCCGGGTGACATATATGGTGGTGTTTCCATTCTACTGAACAAAACCTATGCGGTCTGGAACATCGAGACTTCTACTCCTTGTATTGTCTATGAACTAGCCGATAATCACTTCCTAGAGCTGTGCAACAAGTATGAGAAGTTCACAGATCACTTTACCTCCTATTTCGGTAAACTGATGCTGAACCGATCCTACTCGGTATACTTACGCCAGCTGGATACACATAGCGATTTGAGGCATTATAGCACTTCTGACAATTTCTTTTCTCAGAAGATCAAATCGGTATTTGCAAGTCGCATCACTTCCGCCTATGCTGATACTCCGATCAAGGAGGTGGCACTTCTAATGACCTTATCAAGAAACGGTTGTATACTGATCAAAGAGCGGGATGGGCAATACATCGGCTTCGTAACTGACCTCGATCTTAGAAACAAAGTGGTAGCCACCGGGCATGATGTAGACGCTGCGGTAAGTGAAATCATATCCGAACCGATCGTCACCATTCCTGAGGATGCTTACATTTACGAAGCCCTTCTATTGATGTTCAATCAGCGCTTGGGTTATCTGGTAGCGACTAAAGATGGGGAGTTTACCGGTATCATTACCAGGAATAAACTACTCTCCTCTCAATCTGAAACCCCCTTTATTTTCATTCAGTCTGTGCGTCTGGCGACTACTGTCAAAGAATTGGCTGCTAAATGGGAGGAGGTTCCTGCCATGGTACACGAACTTCTTGAAAGAGGGGTAAGGGCTGAGATTGTCAATCAGATCATCACGGCGGTATCGGATGCCATACTTTTCAATATCGTCTATCATGCCATAAAGGATCTCGGCGATCCTCCGGTAAAGTTTACCTTCATGGCCTTAGGTAGCGAGGGCAGAAAAGAACAAACACTAAAAACGGATCAGGACAATGCCATTGTGTATGAAGACGTTGCCGCAGAGGATGAGGAAGTGATACGCTTATACTTCAGACAGTTGGGAGAAATCGTGAGTGACCGCCTGCATCTTGTCGGTTTTACTTATTGTGAAGGTGGTTACATGGCTAAAAACCCTGAATGGTGCCTTTCTTTATCAGAATGGAAAGCCAAGTATAAAAACTGGATCAATGCCCCCTCGCTTGAGGCAGCCATGAACTCAATCATATTCTTCGATTGCAGGGCCGTTTATGGCGAAAGCTATTTCGTGGATGAGATCAAGGCTTATTTTATGGAGTTGTTAGAGAACCGGTCTCAATTATTCTTTGCCCAATTGGCTAAGAATGCGCTTGAACTGAAACCGCCCCTCACTATGTTCAGAAATTTCAAACTGTTCGCTGTCGAGGATAACCGTAAAGTACTCGATATCAAAAAAGCGATGCGACCAGTTATTGATTTTGCCCGTGTGTACTCGCTGAAACATAACCTCGTAGAGACCAATACCGGCGAGCGACTCCTTGCCATGCTCAAAAATGACATCATCACTAAGGTAGAATATCATGAATTGCTACAAGCTTATTATTGGATGATGCAGCTCAGGCTCAGTTACCAATCCAAAAGTGCGGCCAAAGAGCAAGAAGAGACTACCAACTATATTGAGCCAGATGTGCTTACCAAGATCGAAAGGGTAACACTCAAAGAAATATTTAGAATCGTTGAAAAATATCAACTCAGGCTTAGTATAGACTTTGTCGGTTCGCTAAAAGTTTAGCCACTTCTACTTTCCAATAGACTTTCACGCCTCAAGTACTGCGCTGAGCACATTTTTTAAAAAAAATTTATACCGCATTAAACCTTCTCCTATCAGCCCCATCTAAAGGGTATAAATTTTAGGAAAACAAAAAATAAATCAGAGAATTATGAAAAGGATATTGATGATCGGAGCATTTTTGATTTTTGGTTTGGTTTCGGGTGCAATGGCCCAGGATAGTGGATCAACCAGAACACCTAAGGCTAGTGCAAGACAGGTAAAACAAAATGCACGCATCGCTCAGGGTGTGAAGAGCGGCGAGTTAACTAGAAGAGAAACAAAAGCGTTGAGATCGCAGCAATGCAGTATCAATAGAACTAAAAAAAGAGCCAAAGCGGACGGACAAGTGACCAAGGCAGAAAGAGCAAGAATTCAAGGTAAGCAGAACCGCGCGAACCGCTCTATTCGAAGACAGAAAAATGATGGTCAAAGCCGAGGCAATTAGCAAATATCTTTAGCGCCTTGCGATTGACTTGACCAAGGCTTGACCGCTACGCGAAGGTTGCTCGTGGACTCGTTCCACAGCAACCTTTTTTATTTTTATTCCTAACACAGCATACTCAGCCTCACACCCCACCACCAATATTGATTGCATCATGGCTTAACCACGTCATTCGCATACCAGCAAATAAATGCAGTCAATAGGCATAAGTACAAATTTTTCCACGAATAATTTCAAAGTAAAATTTGACCTTTCTTCAAATTTTTAAAAGTTTCTCTTGCCTATTAAATCGTTTGAATATTGGTTAAATTAAGTGATTGCCTATATTGCGAGAACTACAGTAAACTACTACTATTTAACTTTTTCACTATTGATATGAATATTAACAATATTCGTCTCTCAAGTCTATTCTTTATAGTCGTTCTAATTGTTTTCTCATGCAGTTCCACAAAATCCAGCAACCAGAGTGGAGAGACCAATGGGAAAGCCAAGGTGGCTGATCAGACCACCATTCAAGAAGAAAAAAATTTGAAAACCGAACAAGCCAAACCGATACCTCCTGAGTTTTGTCGATTAACAGCTCAAGTTATCAGTATACACCCAGTCAAGTCTAATTTGCCCGATCGAGATCCTTGTAGCAAACTGCCATGTGGTGCAACGATCAAGATAAAAGAGGTGATTGGCTATGGTTCCTCTTTTTCAGGCACACTCTCACCTGAACAAGAGATCAAAGTCAACTTCGCCTTTACATTGAGTAATTCTAAGGAAGCTTTTCCAAACAAATCAGTTGTAGAACTGCCGGGGCTTGGCATTGGGGATAGTTTCATGGCAGACGTAGAAGGCAGTCCACTTCTAGGTGGAGACGGTAAGTATAAAATCTACCAATATATAAAGCAGTAAATTCTACGTGCGCTGTATTATTCTACACGCGTATGTACCAACATAACCAACATATACTATTAACCATTCCATAACTAATAAACCATATGAGAGACTTTACTAAGTTTTTTTCAATGTGCTTACTGGCATGCTTCCTTATCTATGGGAACTTGTCATATGCGCAGACCAAAGAAAAGATCCCCAAGGAAGAACAAGTGCAGAAAAAAGAGGAGGAGATCAAAAATGACCCTCAGCCTACAAGGTATAATTACAAAAGGTTGAGCAGGGACAAGAACAGCCCATTCTACAACCCTAATGGTGAGTTCTGGCCTGAAGATAACGTAGAAGAAAGAGCCGAATTCAATTTCAACAGGATAAAAGACCCACGGACGGGGCAATTACCAGAAAACATCAGGGAACGGGAACTGCGATATGTGCGCTCGCCCAGAGCAAGGCTACTGCCTGAATACAACACGTTAGGTCAGGAAGGTGATTTCATTAAAAGAGGTGCCGGAGACCAAACCTCCTCATGGGTTAATAGAGGCCCTTTCAACGTAGGAGGTAGAACAAGGGCGTTAGCCATAGATATTAACAATGAGGATATCCTCTTGGCTGGCGGTGTTTCTGGTGGAATGTGGCGAACTACCGATCAGGGTACTACATGGACAAGAGTAACCACCGCAGACCAGCATCCTACGGTAACGGACGTAAAGCAGGACACGAGACCAGGCTTTCAGGACACTTGGTATTATACCACTGGAGAACGTATTGGTGCCAGCCAAAGTGCCAGAAATGGAGCTGCTTTCTTAGCTGGTAACGGTATCTACAAATCAACAGATAACGGTGTTTCGTGGAGTGTTTTACCAGCTACGGTCAATACTACCCCACAGTCATTCTCAGTTGCCGATCCATTTGATCTGATATTCGGAATAGAAGTACACCCTACTACTGGGGATTTGTACGTAGCGACTTTTGCAGGAATCTATCGTTCCACTAATGGAGGCACTTCTTTCGACGAAGTATTGACCGCAGAGTTCGATAACTTCTCAGATATTCATATTAGTAATACCGGCGTGATTTACGCTGCGCTCGATGCCGGTGGTGCAGTTGGCGGTATCTATAGAACCACCGATGGTGCGGCAGGCACCTGGACTAATATAACTGACCCAGGATACCCTACCACTTTCGCCAGAACAGTGATACACACTGCTCCTTCTAATCCTGATGTGCTATATGTTTTCTCCGATGGTACGCCAACAGCGCCCGTAGGGCACGACTTGTGGAAATATACTTACGTTTCCGGTGATGGATCAGGCGCCGGTGGTACATGGGAAGACAGATCAGCCAACCTACCTGCCTTTGGCGGCCCAGTGGGAAGCTTTGATTCTCAGGGTGGCTATGACCTTTATGTCCGCGTTCATCCCACCGATGAGAATATGGTGTTCCTTGGTGGTACCAATATCTACCGATCAACGGATGGTTATGCTACCTCATCAGGCGTATGGATCGCCGGTTATTCACCACTTAATAATGTGAGTTTGTATACCAACCATCACCCTGATCAGCACAGCCTGGAATTCTTCCCTTCTAATCCGGATAAGGTAGTTTCAGGACATGATGGTGGTGTCTCCATCACCCAGGATATCACTACATCTATCGCGGGAATCGAGCCTGTAGCATGGACCTCCTTGAATAATGGGTATCTCACGACACAGGTTTATGCCCTTTCTATCGGCCCGGGCGATCAACTCATGTCTGGGTTTCAGGATAACAGTACTTGGTTCACTAACAACGATACACCAGACGATCCTTGGGTCGACGTATTCAGTGGTGATGGTTCTTACAATGCTTTCAACGATGAGGGAGACGTAAGATACTTATCATCTCAAAGAGGCAACGTATTTAGAAGAACTTATGCCAGTGCCAATAGCGCAACGCCACTCACGTCTCAGGGTATCTCTCCGGCACAAGGGTTGTTCGTAGCTCCATTTGAGCTCGACCCCAACAATGACGAAAGAATGTACTATGCTGCGGCCAACACCCTATGGCGCAATGATAACCTTTTGAGCGCAACAACGATAAACGGTTGGACTCAACTAACCAATGCCGCAGCCAGTGCCAATGTTTCAGCCTTGGCCGTATCAGAGCTTCCTTCTAACATTGTTTACTTTGGTACAACAGCTGGGGAAGTATTCAAAATCAACAATGCTAATGTAGGTAATCCTTCAGCTGTAGACATCTTCACTGGCAAAGGTCTGCCGGGCGGAAACGTGGCTAGTATTGACATCAATGCATTTGATGCCAATGATGTAGTGATCACTTTCTCAAACTACAGCATTCCAAGTATTTGGAGAACTACAGATGGCGGAAACACATGGACCGACATCAGTGGAAACCTAGAAGAAAACCCTGATGGTACCGGAAGTGGCCCTTCAGTGAGATGGGTAGCCAGAGTAGGAAATAATGACCGCTACTTTGCGGGAACAAGTACCGGTTTATACAGTACAACAGCAGTTACCGGTGCTACAACAGTATGGACTCAGGAGAGCGTTGCTGGTTTCAGAAATATGGTAGTGGAGCAGGTTCGAATAAGGGATGAAGATGGTTTGGTGGTGATTGGTACGCACGGTAATGGCTTATTCTCCGCTGCTTACGAAACTTCACAGCCTTTAATCACGGTAGTGAATGCCATTGATCCTGTAGTAGTAGAAGAGAATAGTCCTGCCACCAACATCAATGTTGGCGATGTATTTCAATCCAACGAGGACCCTCCATTAGCGATAACGGTTACGGTATCCGAAAACAGTAATACCAGTTTGTTAAATGCAAATGTCAATGGCAATACGCTTGTACTTGATTACCTACCAGACGTATTTGGCCAAGCGACTATTACCTTGCAAGGTGAGGATACAGATGGAAACACGGCCTTTTTCTCATTCAGCGTGACTGTGACCCCAGGTCCTATAGATACTTTCCCTTATGTAATTGACTTTGAAACGGGTGATCTACCTATAGGATGGGAAGCTACTGGCGTTGTGCCTTGGGTCATTAATTCTGGCGGTACGGCTTCGGGAGGCACAGGTCCACTGGTTGACCATACTATCGGAGATGCTACCGGTTCATACATCTACACCGAAGTTTCCGGTCCTAACCCAGGGGATGAGGCTATATTGATTTCGAGGGCTATTGACTTATCCACAGTAAGCGATCCGGCTATGGAGTTCTGGTACCACATGTTTGGTCCGACCATTGGTACATTAGAATTAGATATTGTAGATGTAACCAATGGCGATACTACCACTGTTTTTACCCTTACGGGGCAGCAGCAATTGGAGCAAGATGACCCTTATTTGGGTGAATTTAATATTGATCTGGATCCATTCACTGAATCGGTAATCAGGTTAATATTCAGAGGTACCAGGGGATCATCTTTCACTGGAGATATCGCAATAGATGACATTAGTGTCTTCCAGAGACCTGCTGATGATATAGGTGTTTCAGCAATAGAACTGGATGGTGCACCATTCTACTCACCGACACAAACCGTCAATGTTGTCATCGAGAACTTCGGTACAGCCACACAAACGGGTTTCGAGGTTTCTTACATACTGGATGGTGGTACTCCGGTTACCGAAACTTTTACAGGGTCTTTGGCGGGTAAAAGCAATACCACTTATAGCTTTACTACAACCGCTGACCTCTCTACATCAGGAGGACGTGTATTCCAGGCCGCTACTAACTTATCAGGAGATGTGAACCTGGCGAATGACACATCACAATTGGAAATAACAGTGGCTCCTGTGATTAGCGCTTATCCTTACATAGAAGATTTTGAATCTGGTGTTTTTCCAGACGGATGGACTTCTGAAGGTATAGTACAATGGATCGTTAATTCAGGTGGTACGACTTCCACAGGTACAGGGCCACTTGTAGACAATACGCTTGGCAGTGCAGCAGGAAGCTATATTTATTCGGAAATGTCTGGCCCAGCATTGGGTGACGAGGGTATTTTCACCACAGGTGGATTCAATATTAGCAGCTTGACTGCCCCGGTACTTGACTTCTGGTACCATATGGCCGGAGGAAATGTAGGTACGCTTATGGTGGATGTCATTGATATTACCAATCAAACTGAGACCACCATATTTGAGATTTCGGGGGCTCAGCAAGACGAGCAGGGCGACCCTTATATCAACACGGGCTTCATAGATCTCGCTGATTTTAGGAATTCGATTATTCAGTTGAAGTTCACAGCGATTCGGGCTGATGGCTTCGATGGTGATATAGCAATAGATGATATCAAGGTTGGTGAAAGGCCAGCTACTGATGTTGGTGTGGTGGCTATTGCCCAGCGTAACGGTAATGTTTTTAATGACAACGAGGAGTTGGAAGTAACCATAGTAAATTTTGGTCTTGATGATCAAAGTAATTTTGAAGTGAGCTTTGAGGTCAACGGAGCAGGTACGGTGACCGAAACCATCAGCTCTACCATACCATCATTAGATACATTGGTCTACACTTTCTCAACCGGTGCCGATTTATCGATTCCGGGAGATTATGTCGTTACCGCTTTCACAAACCTTGCAGGCGACGAAACACCTGCCAATGATGCCAGCAGTATATCGTATCAACACTTCCCTGCTATCAATACCTTCCCATATATCCAGGATTTCGATGGCACCAACAGTATTGATAACTGGCAGTTTGATGGTGAAGTAGTGACTTGGACCGTGGACGCGTTAGGAACGCCATCTCCGAATACGGGTCCTGTTGCAGACCATACCAGCGGAACAGGTTTCTATATCTACTCTGAGGTTTCCGGTTCTACCCAAGGTGACCAAGCATTTTTCGTTACTGACCCATTTGACCTGAGTGGCCTTACTGAGCCTGTGATGGAGTTTTGGTACCACATGTTTGGAGCGAACATAGGCACATTGGATGTCATTGTGGTAGATGCACTTACTGGCGATGAGACGCCTATCTTCAGTATTTCAGGACAACAGCAAAATGAGCAAGGCGCGGCTTACAAACGTGCCGGTTTCATCGAACTGATTGAATTCACCGATCCGATACAGCTCAAATTCGTAGCGACGGCAGGAGCATCTTTCCTTGGCGATATAGCCATCGACGATATACGTATTCTGGAAAGACCTGCTGATGATATTGGAGTGGTAGAAATCAACCTTGTGGGTGAGTTCACCAACAATAAACCGATAGAAATCGTCATAGAAAACTTTGGTACTGAACCGCAGACCAATTTCAATGTGACCTACAGAGTGGATAGTGAAACGCCTGTTACCGAGGTGTTCACTCAAACGATCAACGGCAACAGCGTGGCTACTTATACTTTCAATGCTGCCGCTGACCTTAGCCTACTTGATGAGGCCGTAATTACAGCTTCCACTGATTTAGTGGGAGATGCAGACGCTGCAAATGATGAGCTTTCGAAGACTTTCAAAAGCATCTCTATTGTTTCCGATTTCCCTTATTCGGAAAGCTTCGAGTCTGGTAGCGGCAACTGGGGTAGTGAGGGTGCGATTAACTCATGGGAGCTAGGCCAACCTGCCAATTCTGTAATAAGTAGCGCGGCCGATGGTACCGAAGCATGGGTCACTAATCTGGATGGCGCCTATCAGAACGATGAAGAGTCATTTGTAAAAAGCCCGGCTTTCGACCTTTCCGGATTGACCAATCCATTCTTGAAACTGGATGTGATAGGCAATTCTGAAATTGACTTTGACGGTGCAAATATCCAATATTCTACCAACTTGGAGCTTAGCTGGTCTACACTGGGTAGTTTCCAGGACCCTGACAACTGGTACACTTCAGAGAGTCTGGATGGACTTGTTTTCTTTGGCAGTGTACAAGGTTGGGATACAACCGATGGTTCAGGCTGGGTGACTGCCATACATCCTCTTGAAGGGCTGGCAGGTGAAAGTAGTGTATTGTTGAGAATCGCATTCGGCGCTGATGGTGGTACAACCGATGAAGGTTTTGGCTTTGACAATGTCAACATATTCGACTTGATCGCTCCGGCCAGCATATCGGTTGCCAGTGCTACGACTTCCACACTTAACCTGACCTGGGATGCTGTCCCTGGTGTTGATACTTACATCGTGGATGTTTCGGAGGATAATTTCTCCACTTTCGTATCAGGATATGAAGCTTTCGAAGTGACAGGTTCTACACTGGAAGTCACTGGCCTAAGCCCGCTCACCACCTATCAATTTAGGGTTAGATCGGTAGCAGGAAGCTATGAAACGGATAACACCACCGGTGAGGGTAGCACACTTGAGTTAGAGCCTAACGCTCCGACGCAATTAGTTGTATCACAACAAGGAGATGATATTGTTCTCACTTGGTCTGATAATGCTTCTAATGAAACTGGGTTTACCATAGAACGCAGTGAAGAAGGTGGAAGCTTTGCCGAAATCGGCCAAGTGGCCGCAGACGTATTAACTTTCACTGATGATAACGCTACTGTTGGGGTAGATTATACTTATCGAGTGGCAGCTTTCAATGCGACCGGTAACTCTGATTATTCTAACGAGGCCACCTTCGTCATCGTAGGATTGGAGGACGATATACTTAAATCAGGTACTTCCCTGTCTCCTAACCCATCGAATGGTATTTACCAGGTGAGTATAGATGACACTAATATTCAGCACATCACGTTGCAAGTTTCTGATTTGGACGGCAAGCTGATCTTGTCTCGCTCATTCGAGAGAACAAGCGATTTGATCAACTTCCAGTTTGACATCACTAAGGAAGCCAAGGGTATGTACATCATGCGATTGGATACGGATGATGGCCGTTTCGCTACATTTAGAATTGTGAAGAAATAGATTCTTTTTTAATCATTGAT
Organism: Bacteroidota bacterium; assembly: GCA_039819065.1. Classification (GTDB taxonomy): domain Bacteria; phylum Bacteroidota; class Bacteroidia; order Cytophagales; family Cyclobacteriaceae; genus JBCBSS01. The sequence goes on along the minus strand of JBCBSS010000132.1, from coordinate 1,122 downwards.
AGTAAAAAGGGGCTTTTCAGCCCCTTTTTTGTTTTCATAACCGTGTAAAAAGTATTTTAGAATGAGATGTTTTTTAGAATTGCGCATTAATTTCAAACCATGAGCGTTATTCACTCGTCATCAACCATCTGATATGCATTTAAATCCAAAATATTTATTATCGCTAGCCGTCTGCTGTTTCATGGCCGGATTAGTCGTACTGATGTCTGGCTGTTTAAATAATGATGAATGCGACAGTTGTGTCGAGGTGACTGGCAAGCTCATTCTTGTCGAAAACGCCGATGGTGACAACCTTGTCTTTGGTGATAGCGTGATTTTCCCATTTGATAGCATCAGGCTTACTACTGACGAAGGGGTAGAAGTTAATCTGATACGTAATACATCAATTGATGCAATTGGTTTTGGATTACTGGACAGCCACGACAGGCTCATTCTCTCGTTAGATGATCAGACCACCGATACTATTGATTTTGGGCTAATCAAAAGACAAGCACAATTCTGCTGTGAGGACGTCACCATTACCAGTGAAACATTGCTTAATGGCATGGTAATCAGCAACAGCGATACTTTAAGGTTGGTAAAGTAGTGGTAGTAGTTAGTCTCTACTGGTCTAATATCCCACTATCATTTTCTACTTTCTTAGCGCCCCATTTATCGATCAATTGGGCTAGATTCTTGGCATTATAAATGGTAATCAAGCCCAGTCCTATTTGAACTATATCCCTGATCAAATAATTACTGTAGGAGTTAGTCTCCCTAAAAGGGCCATGCCTTTCTTCATATGCGTAATCAAAGTAAGTCTGAACCAGGCTTGGCACTGCATCTAAAATGACCATACCGCTGATCACGATAAACACTACTTCGATGATAGCTTGTTTACCAATATTGATTTTCAATTCTGCATTCCCCTCTTCCTCATCGTAGAGATTATGGGCAGTCCAGTCTGACTTAGTAATCAATACTAATGCTGGCACTACATAGATCAATAAAACGGATCCTGATTGAATAAGGGTAATATAAAGCGATCCATCACGACTGAAATAAAAGATGGTGCCAAGCTGCTCGGTCTCTACTTTGCCTTATTGGCTTTGCAACAATTAGTAGGATTTATTGGTACCATCT
>JBCBSS010000131.1:0-22894 GCA_039819065.1 Bacteroidota bacterium | reverse complement strand
GTACGGGACAATTATCAAAATTCGATTAAGACTATTTGTCTACCTCTGAATTTGTCAGCTTTTGAGTAAGGGTGTCAACTACTTTCTGGCAGCATTTTTCTACTCTTGAGATATAGCTACTGTCGATTCTGTCGTTGTGGATGCGAAGTTTGCCTTCTTCTATGATGTGCTTAAAATCAACCAGACTGAGTAATTCAATGCTTGTTTTTACTTTGTGGCTTAAGAGATTAAACCTGACCATATCATGGTTTTCCAGAGCGTCAACCATCTCTTCTTTCATAAAAGAAAAGAGCTTGATCATCTCAGAGAACATTTCCTGTTTGAATTCTTCGTTTCCTTTAGCTATCTCTGATAACCGTTGAAAATCCATATAGGGTATTAGTTAAGGCTGGTTGTTAATCTTGGCAAATTAATGACAAACTTTTGCAATTCTTTATTAAAAACATTCGATTTCTTACACCATTCATGATTAAAAAAAACCTCTGTCTTAGCAGTCAATTTTCCACAAAACGTAATCACTCCATTCCAGGTTGCTTTATCTCGAATCCTCTTTTACGTTTTTCCGCTGCAACCATATTACGTACATCCTCAAGCAGCTTTTTCGCATCGTAAACGATACCGTCTTTGATGGTGTATTTGACACCTCCAACTCTCACTACCTGATTGTCATCAGTCAATTTGATCGCCCCTGTACCATAAAGCACTTTGAGATTTTTCAATGGGTTTTCTTCGATGATGATCAAATCAGCCAGTTTGCCCACCTCGATGGATCCCAGGTCTTTCTCAGCGCCTAAAGCTTGTGCACCATATAAGGTAGCAGAGCGAATTACTTCCAGCGGATGAAATCCTGCTTCTCTTAATAGCTCAAGTTCTCTAATGTAACCGAAGCCGTACAGTTGAAAGATGAATCCGGAATCTGAGCCGGCTGTAACCCTTCCCCCACGATTTTTATATTCGTTGATGAAAGTCATCCAAAGCTCATAGTTCTTTTTCCAGGCTATCTCTTGCTCAGTACCCCAACCATGCCAGTAGGAGCCATGCGAAATTTTGCTAGGCCGATAAAATCTCCAGAGCGATGGCATGGTGTAAGTCTCGTGCCACTCAGCCCTTCTGGCCCGATGTAAATCACGGCTGGCTTCATAGATATTGAAGGTTGGGTCTATGGTAAAATCAAGTTCCAGTAATTCATTCATTACCTCGTTCCACTTTTCAGAATAAGGCGGGGCGGCCTGTTGCCAAAGCCTGCCCGCTTCACCAAAACGGTCTTGTTCATTCTGATAGTTGTAATCCAATGGATAATGCTGTACCGTGCGATCGACGAATAGTGCTTCAGGCAGTCCATACCAATGCTCCATTGTGGTAAGGCCAGCTTTGGCAGAATTCAATGCGTTCCATCTGGCTACATCAAGTTGGGCATGGTGACATGCCGATCTTAAGCCTAATTTTTTGTTTTCACCTAAAGCGGCTGCCATGATTTCCGGTGGCGCACCAAAAAACTTGATACCATCAGCTCCATTTTTTTGGTTATTACGTACCCACTCCCTGGCCTCCTCTGGAGTATTAACACCATTTTTGGCGCCCTGGCCAAAAGCAGTATAGGCAAAAAGTCTCGGGGCAGTGATTTTATTGTTTAGGCTCTTACGTTTCTGGTCAAGTACCCAATCCAGTCCATTGCCACAGGAAGGATCCCTTATGGTCGTTATACCATGCCCCATCCATAGTTTAAAAACATATTCGCCATTTGCACCCTGACTGGAACCGCCAATATGACCATGCATGTCTATTAGTCCCGGTAAGACATACATGCCGGCAGCATCTATTTCTTTTCCATTCGGTTTTAATTGAGGCCTATTGTCAGGGTCTATTTCAACACCGGGGTAGCCCACCACTTTGATGGCTTTGATGCGGTTTTGTTCCACCACTATATCGACAGGGCCAATAGGTGGTGCGCCCGTGCCATCAATCATAATCGCACCTCTTATAATTAATTGAGTCCAGGGGCCTTCTCCCCTTTTTCTATCGGGGGCTTTTTCTACCTGTGCCCAGGTTTGATTAAGTATTAAAAAGGAAAACAGAATGGCAGAAAAGGCCAGTTTAAAAAATTTTGGTTTCATGGTTAGCGAAATTTGATCAGAAGTAATTTAGTCAACGGTAGAATGAAATAAAAATCTCCGCTTATCGAGCAATGACGATAGGAACCGTCCCTACCAACAGATGAGAACTGCTAACCTATACTTCCTGTATGGTCGATTATTGTCAGCCATCGGTCAAAAAGAAACCTAGAATTTTTAATGCGAAATAATTTATCTATTTTCATCCAGATTTTGCACTGGGTATGAAAAAGATAGTTGCTTATCTCTTCGTGTTGAGCTCGCTTTGGCTATCATTTCCTTCTTTATCGTCCGACGGTGCTGATTCTATCAAGAGCATACTTTCCACTACATTAGACGATTCTACCAAGGCCGTTCATTTGCTCAGGTTGGCTGATGAATATCAAAAAACATATTATGATTCCGCCCTGCTTTATGCTACTGAAGCACTTAAAATAGGCAAGGAGAATAGGTATCTTCATCTTCAAGGCCAGGCGCTGAATAGTATAGCGTTAAGCTATAAAATGAAAGGGCTGTATAAAGCTACACGCGACTCGATTGACAAGGCGCTTAATATATTCGAAAGAATAGGTGATAAGTTATGGACAGCTCGCTCACACAATATTATGGGCCGTTCTTACTACGCACAGGGAAGATTCGACGAAGCACTGAGCTACTATTTAAAGGCACTGAACCTTCATGAAGAAATAGATAACAAAGAGGGGATAGCCACCGAATACACCAACATTTCCAATATCTACTATCAGCTCGGCAATTCAGAAAAAGACCTTGAGTATAACTTAAAGTCGCTTGAGATTTCCAGGCAAATGGCCAACAAACTTAGCGAAGCGGCTACGCTCAATAACATCGGACACATCTATATGGAGCGGGGTGAGTACGAGAAGGCTTTGGTTTATTTGGATGAATCGGCCAAGCTCAAAGAGAATCTAGACCATCCTTCTAGTCTGGCGGTCACGTATGTGACTTTAGGTGAGACTTACTACAGCCAGGGCGATTTCAAAAGAGCTATTGATTACCTGACGCGATCGCTGGATATCTTCTCTGAATTTGGTAATAAGAGAGGAGTAATTGCATGCTATAACACGCTTTCTATGGTGTATGCAAGCAAAAAGAACTTAGGTGAAGCCATACGATTGGGCAAAAGAAGCCTGGACATAGCACTGGAAGTAGGCGCTCAGGCGGATGCACTCACTTCCTACATGCATCTTAGTGATTATTATGCCTCTCTAGGGAATTTTCAACGCGCTTATAATTATCAGGGCAAATTCCTTGAACTTTACAAAAAGCTCAATGACGATGAAAAGAATAAGACCTTAATTGAGATCCAACAAAAGTATGAGTCTCAGGCCCGTATCAAAGAAATCGATCTTTTGAGGAAGGAGAATGAGATTAGTGCAGCAGAGATACGCAACAAGAATTTGCTCAATTTCATTTTCATTATCAGTATTGTAGCCATTGCCTTGATACTTGTCGCAGGCATTTTTGTGTATTGGAACAAGGTGAAAGCCAATAAACGCTTGACTGATCAATATGAAACGATCAGAAAGCAAAATGAAGATATCAATACCTTCAACCAACAGTTGACCAAATCCAATAAGGAACTCGAAAACCTGTTTGATCAGAAGCAAAAGATATTGAGTGTGGTTGCTCATGATCTCAAAACACCACTAAACCAAATTAGGGGCTTGATGGACATTCTCTTCCTTTCTAAAAAACTGGATGATGATCAAAAGGAGCAGTTGACGATGGTGAAAGATATCACCGAAAATGGCAACAAGCTGATCGATGACCTGCTGAGGTCTCACGGGGATGAAGAGGGTGCTGCTGAGATATTCAAGACCAAATTCGATGTTTGTGAATACATCGATTACCTGGTGCGACGGTTCAATGCGCAGTCATCAAGGAAGGGTATCAAAATAGTGACCGAATACAACGAATCTTCTATTAATATATGCACTGACCAAAGCCATTTAAAGCGCGTATTCGACAATCTGCTTTCCAATGCCCTGAAGTACTCATTCGCTGATTCCATAATCACGGTTAGTATTGTCAGAAAAAACAATCGCATTGATATCGGAGTAAAAGACCAGGGACAAGGCATCAGCGAGAGTGATCAGATGTTATTATTCCAGAATTACCGCACGCTGAGTGCTAAACCTACAGGGGATGAAAGTGCTACCGGCCTTGGGTTATCCATTACTAAAACCTTGGTGACTAAGCTTGGGGGTTACATCAAGGTAAAGAGCAAGTTGGGCAAGGGAAGCGAATTTATCGTCAGCTTGCCTTTTGAAGAATGGGAAGACCTGCGGCCTGAACAAGCCAAACAATATGGTTGAATTGCCTATCTCCTGAGCACCAAAAACCCTTCCCTTACATCAGATCCATCTCCTAAGTTGAGTTGGTAGAAATAAGTGCCATCAGGTAACTCATTACCATTGCCAACATTCGATATGCCCTCAAACCTCACCGTATCATTATTGTAGCCGGTGGCTTCATATACCCTATCACCCCACCGATTGAAAATCATCAGTGAGTTATTCTGGAAGAGCTCAATGTTCCTGATTTCGAAGAAGTCATTGCGTTCATCTCCATTAGGGGATACAGCATTGAATATTTCTATGACAGGTTCCGGTTGAGGCTCTGGTTCTATGAAGATATCAATACTCACAATGGCTTCATTGGATAACAAACTGTCATTATCTCTTACGGTATAGCTGAAGCTATCACTATCTACGTCACTTCCGTCATGCATGTAGGTAACCGTACCATCATTGTTATTGGTTATCGTACCATTCAGTGGGGTTTGAACAATGGCAATAGACATCGGGTCTATGGTACCGTCGCTATCCGTATCTCCATCAATCAAATTGATCACTATATTGCCCGCCTGATCAACTGTAGCTTCGTCGTTATCAGCCGTTGGCGGGAACAATTCTATTACTTCTATAATCCTGAGCACGACAGTCGAAGTATTGCATTCTACCTCCAACATAAACCGGAAGTTGTTGAATACATTAGATGAGGTGACCGTTGCAGGAAGGTTACAAGTGGTGATGGTTCCGGTGGTAGTGAGCACTGTATATTCATCACCTACTTGTGCCTGGTAGCCTACAGATACCACAATATCTCCGGTGAGTACGGCATCTCCATCAATCGCCAGCACATCATGCTCTGTATCAGGAACCAGCCCATCCAATTCTAGTTTGAGGAATGCGTCATCCTCCATGACGAAATCGCCAAGCACGGTCAGTGTACCAGGAGATGTACCGGGGGCGAAAAAGCCGCTGTTGGTGTATTGGTTCGTGAAAGGCAAGTCTATGGTACCGGTACCTTGTACGCCAGCCTGATCTAGGTTCTGAAAGTTGTTGGTAAAGTTTAAGGTGCCGGTTTGAACGTCTATGATACCATCGGCTTGGTTTTCAAAGCGGAGTGTTACGGTAGAAGTGCCTTCTATGGTAGATTTACGAAACACCCCGGAGTTCAACACATCACCACCAGCACCTGAGACCTGCATGATAGAATTGTTTTGCCAATCGAGCAGCCCTTCGTTCTCAATGATCCCGTTATTGACGAAGAAAGCACCGGTTCCTGTCCAATTCATGGTCTCTCGATTCAATACCTTGGTGCCTAAATTTAAGGTCTTTGAACCGTTGTCTACAATGTTCAATACTTGGTCATTGATCAATACGCCGCCGCCGGTTATGGTGGTATTATCCGTTAAATCTAATCCGGAACCAGTCAGGCTCATGATGGCTGTATCTGCGATAGTCACAGTGCCAGACAACACAAAGTTGCCGTCCAAATCACCGATCGCCTCTCCAGCCAGTGTAGTGGTGCTACTCGACCATAACGTAGCTTCTTCATCAACCGCATAGTTACCACCTTCAGAGTCGAAACTGGTGGTAAACCTGAGCGTGCCGCTTTGTACTTCTACTACACCTTGATCTTTGTTACTGTAGGCAAAGGCGATGGCAAATTGACCTGTTCCTGCTGACTTTCTCAAGATGGCACCAGCATTGTTATTCAATATCCCACCAGCACCAGAAGTCTGTAATGTCGCATCGACTTGTAGGTCTATCAAGCCTTCATTATTGATGGTGGCCTGATTGACAAAAACGGTACCGCGACCTGACCAGTTTAGATTCCCCTGGTTAACCAAAGTAATACCACCGGTAATTGTTTTAGAGCCAATACCGATGATGTTAAATTCATTAGCATTGAAAATGACACCTCCGCCGTTAATGGTAGTGTTATCACTGATCTTAAGACCACCGTTACCCAAGTTTACGGTAGCCGTATCGGTCACTTCCACTATACTGGTTAGAATCAAATCGCCGATCGGGTTGCTGTTGATATCATCTATTAAGGTGGTTCTATTATTGGAGCGCAGCGTAGCATCTTGTGCTATCTCGTAAGTGCCCCGATCCATAGTCAATGGTTGAGAAAAGGTAAGTGTACCACTCTCAACTTGAATAGTGCCGTTTTCGTTGTTAAAAGGAAAGTTCATGGAGAAATTACCGGCACTGCTAGATCTCCTAACAATACCATTTTCCTTGTTATTGATCACGCCACCAGATCCTGAAGTTTGAATGGTCGCGTCAATTTGTAAGTCAATCAGGCCTTCGTTATCTATAAACCCGTTGTTGATGAAAAGCGTACCGGTGCCCAGCCAATTCATAACGTCTCTGTTCAAAATCCTGGTATTGCCGGAAAGCGTTTTCGAACCGCCATTAATAATGTTGATGATATTATCATTGATTAAAACGCCTCCTCCGTTTATAGTCGCATTATCGGATATGTTCAAACCAGCATTGCCAAAATTGACATTGGCAGTGCCCAAGACTTCTACCGTGTTGACCAAAACCAAATCTCCTACAGGATCACTGTTGATCTCACCAACCAAGTTTGTTCTGCTGTTAGAAAGCATAAAGGCACCTTCTGCTATATCGTAGGTTCCTCTATCCATGGTTAGGGGTTGAGTAAAAGTCACTGTACCGCTTAGTATATCTATGGTACCATTTTCGTTATTAAATGGAAAAGCCATGATAAACGTACCGGCTTCAATAGATTTTCTGAGTGTACCGGTCTCCAGATTGTTAACTACACCACCTGACCCGGAAGTTTGGAGGCGAGCGTCTACTTGTAAGTCGATGAGGCTTTCATTATCAATGATAGCGTTATTGACAAAGGTCGTACCTGTACCAAGCCAATTCAACGTGCCTCTGTTCAGTAGTCTTACCCCTCCTGATAGCGTTTTAGAACCATTATCGATTATGTTAGCGACGCCTGTATTAATCAATAAACCACCTCCGGTAATAGAAGTGTTATCTGATAGATTAAGGCCTGACTGACCAAAGTTGACAGTTGCTGTATCCAAAACCTCAACAGTATTGGTCAGAATCAAGCTTCCATTAAGGTCACTGTTAATATCACCAGTTAACTGTGTTCTGTTGGTAGATCTGAGAAATGCGCCTACTGATATGTCATAACTACCTCGATCTATGGTAAGAGGCTGTGTAAACGTCAAAGCGCCACTCTGTACTTCTACCGTACCGTTTTCATTATCGACAGGAAAAGCCATGGTAAATATCCCCGTACTAGATGATCTCCTCAGTATGCCCCCTGCTTTGTTGGTAAGCAGGCCTCCTGCACCAGATGTCTGGATGGTGGCATCAACTTGCAAATCGATCAGGCCTTCATTATCAATATCAGCTTCGTTGATAAAAAGCGTACCTGTTCCCAGCCAGTTCATTACACCTCTATTGATCAGTTTGGAATTCCCGGTCAAGGTCTTGGAGCCGGTTCCAATGACATTAAAATTATTGGTATTGATCAACACTCCTCCCCCGGTAATGGTCGCATTATCTGTGATGCTGATGCCAGCATCACCGAAGTTGACAGTAGCGGTATCCACTACTTCTACGGGTGCCGTCAGGATCAATTCACCTTCCGGATTACTATTGATTTGACCAGAAAGAATGGTTCTGTTATTTGACCTTAAAAAGGCCCCAGTCTCAATTTCATAAGCGCCCCTATCCATGGTTAGTGGCTGGGTAAAACTAAGTGTACCACTCTGCACTTGTACAGTGCCGTTTTCATTGTTGAAGGGAAAGGCTATCGTAAAGACACCTGTACTATTCGATCTCACAAGAGTACCGCCTGGTAGATTATTAATAACACCCCCAGAGCCTGAAGTTTGTATGGTGGCGTCTGATTCTAAAGCAAAGGTGCCGGTGTTGTTGATTGTACCATCGTTGATGAATAAAGTACCGGTGTCACTAATGGTCAGTGTATTGTTGTTATTCAGTATAAGGCCTGAGGATATGGTTTTGGAGCCACTTGAAGATATTGATATGCGTCCATTGTTATTGATTGTACCAGACTGTAAAGCACCAGTGGTCCATTCTAACGTACTGTTGCTTAGCAAATCAAACTGTCCTGTTATGACTAATGTACTGGTAAGCGTGATCTGGGAGTTAGCATTTAGTGCTATAGAATTAACGTTAATACCCACGTTGATCACAGTGTTAAAGCCGGAAGGTATGATTACGTCGTTGGCACTGCCCGGAACCTGATCAAGATTCCAGTTGGAGGCGTCTCCCCAGTTAATGCCATCGCCGGCCCCTGTCCAGGTGATCGTTTGGGCATGCGCATAGGAAAGACCAAAAAGGCAAATGGCTATGGCCAGAACCTTTAGTTTCATTTCGATTTCTTTGGTTCAGTAAGTAGTTCTAGTAAAAGGTTATAGCAACGATTAAAACCGATCTTTATGAGCTATAGACAACTTTGTTAATCCTAATTTGCCAAGTTAAAACCTGCCGCCAATGCTGTGTGTTGTCACCAGCAATTTTATGGCGTGAAACCTGTTGGTGACAACACGCAACAGGGGCCAATGGAAAACACGACAAAGTAGGGTTAATATAGTCTATTAATTTCTAAATTCCTTATCAAAATCATGATGATCTTCATCGCAAAAGCCGAGTATACGGTCTTATGATTGCCAAATCAATCCATTGAATACTAGCTGGTTACGTCAGTCTTTTTTTGGGGTTCTGGTTGATCATCAAGTCAATATTAGCTTTGTCGATCTACAGATAAATCATGTGAATTAAGTTGACATCGATGGCCACGTTCTACTCTCTTGAACGAATACATTTTAAGTTGGAGAAACTCCTTGATAAAAAGGCTTTGGAGTAACTTAGTAATACAATAACTCACCCTATTACCGATATGGATGTAGAGATTTTATCAAGGATTCAGTTCGCACTGACCATTTCTTTTCATTATATCTATCCTCCTTTAAGCATTGGGCTTGGGCTGATCATGGTATTCATGGAAGGCCGGTACTTGATCACCAAAGATCAGCAGTACCACACGCTAACCAGGTTCTGGACTAAGATCTTTGCCATTACTTTCGGTATAGGTGTCGCGACGGGAATTGTGATGGAGTTTGAGTTTGGCACCAATTGGGCGACCTACTCAAGGTATGTGGGTGACATCTTCGGCAGTGCTTTGGCTGCTGAGGGCATTTTTGCATTTGCGCTGGAAAGTGGTTTTCTGGGCATACTTCTTTTTGGGTGGAACAGGGTAAGCCCACGGGTGCATTTTATTGCTACCCTTGGGGTCTGGTTAGGGTCTATGTTTTCAGCTATCTGGATTGTGGTGGCCAACTCATGGCAGCAGACGCCGGCAGGATACAAGGTCGTCGGAGAAGGGTTAGAGGCAAGGGCTGAGATCACCGACTTCTGGGCGATGGTTTTTAACCCCTCTTCGGTGGACCGCTTAACTCACGTGTGGATTGGGGCCTTTCTCGCCGGTGCCTTTTTAGTGATGAGCGTTCATGCCTATTACATATTGAAAGGGCGCCATGTAGAAATTTCCAAAAAAGCCTTCAAAATAGCTTTGGTAGTGGCCACAGTAGCTTCGCTTTCACAGCTTTTTACTGGGCATAGATCAGCGGATGGAGTCGCGAAGAATCAACCGGCCAAACTGGCTGCTTTGGAAGGTCACTTCGATAGCTTGGCCAAAGCAGACATGTACGTCTTAGGCTGGGTCGATAAAGAGAAACAAGAAGTCACAGGCATTAAAGTACCAGGTGGTTTGTCTTTTTTACTCCATCAGGATTTCAAAGCGCCTGTGAAAGGTCTCAATGCTTTTCCCGAAGATGAACGGCCAACCGCACTTAATGCCATATTCCAGTTCTATCATATTATGGTAGCCATTGGAATGGCGCTGATCGGACTGACACTTTATGGTTCGTTGCAATTGTGGCGAGGGAAACTATTTGATCAAAAGTGGCTGCTGAGGGCTTTTGTACTGGCCGTTTTTCTACCGCAAATTGCCAATCAAGTGGGTTGGTTTGCCGCAGAAATTGGCAGACAGCCCTGGGTGGTTTATGGTTTGTTAAGAACTTCTGACGCGCTTTCTAAAGTGGTTACGGCCAATCAGGTGCTTTTCTCAATTATCCTGTTTTCTATTGTGTACATGTTGTTGTTTGCGCTATTCATTTATATGATGAATAAAAAGATTCAGAATGGGCCTGACGAGAGTAAGTTGAAAGAACAGAGGCCTAGACAAGAGGCAATGGTTGGTGCTTTAAATTCTAATACATAATGGCAACTTTCCTAGGCATTGATTACGCGACACTTTGGTATTTGGTAGTAGGTGGTGTGTTTACTGGGTATGCCATTCTGGATGGCTTCGACCTTGGTGCTGGGGCATGGCATTTGACTTTCAAATCTGATAAGGACAGGCGTGTCGCCCTGAACGCAGTAGGGCCAGTATGGGATGGTAATGAGGTTTGGCTAGTCATCGGTGGTGGAGCGCTATTCGCTGGCTTCCCTGATGTCTATGCTTCTCTTTTTTCGGCCATGTACATACCCTTTATGTTGTTCCTTACTTTCCTCATCTTCAGAGCGGTAAGTATAGAATTCCGTAGCAAAGAGCCGATGAAATGGTGGCGCAATACATGGGATTTCATGTACAGTTTTTCCAGTATTATGCTAGCGATACTTTTAGGTGTTGTTTTGGGCAATGTACTGCAGGGCATGGCCATTGGTCCTGATAAAGAGTACCAGGGTAGTTGGCTCAACTTTCTGAATCCTTATGCTATTCTCACCGGCATTACTACACTGGCACTGTTCATGATGCATGGTGCTATTTACCTGATCATGAAGACGGAAGGAAGGCAATTTGCTAAAATGACCATTCACGTGAAGCAGGCGATCATCTTCTTCGTGGTGAGCTTTGCCATTGTTACCGTATTTTCGTTGATCTATTTCCCTCACCTCTCGGATCGGTTTAAAGACAATCCGGGCTTCTTTGTACTGCCTTTGTTGGCTTTTCTGAGTATCGCTAACATTCCTAGGTTGATCAGCAAAAAGAAGTACCTCTATAGCTTCGTTTTCTCTGGTCTTTCGGTGGCTTTTATGTTGATTGTAGTGGCTTTCGAGCTATACCCGGCTATCATCCTCTCCACCACCGACCCCGAATACTCGTTGACGGTCTTTAACTCCAGCTCCTCAGAGAATAGCCTGCGCATTCTGTTGATCATCGCAGCGGTAGGCACACCATTGGTGGCATCCTATACAGCATTCGTCTTCTGGACGTTCCGCGGTAAAGTCAAGATGGATGAGATGAGTTATTGAGAGGGTTACAGCAACTTGTGGAAGGAAAGTCACCTTCGGCTCAGGGTGAAGATTATTAACATTCTATTTCAAAATCCAGTAGTCTCGCCGATTCAATGCACATCTTCATATCATTCTGGCCAATGTGAGCATTGTATATTTTATGCTCTTCATTGGCTCTTTTGACATGCTCATACATCTCCATGTCGTCGGCTTCGGCCACCCTTTGCGCCGTATCATATCCGGCCAATGTTAGTACATAGGCAAAAGTGTGGTTTACCCAGCGAATTCTGGTAAGGTCAGCTAGTTTGGTCAAGGCTAACAATTCTGATTGTTCTACACCTGTTTCCAAGCTAAGTTTTTGTCTATCACTGGCGGACAAAGCATTGTCATAGAGATGCCTTGCATTCTTTATTCCAACCTTTTCAAGTCTTTGAGTCGTATCACCCTGCATGGTATAGAATTCATTGAGCTTGATGGGCTGCTGTTTATAACCTTTTATTACCCGGTTTAATACGGTCAGGTACTTATTAGGAATTCCGGTGGCTTTTGAGAATTGGTCAATTTTACCCTTGGACTTTAAAGCCAAGCACAATTCTTCAAGGTTACTGATGCCTTGTTCTTGTATCCGATCAAACCTGTCATCAATATTCTCTTTCAAAATCTTCCAGCTTGGAATCAAACTCATTCCAGCTAGTCTTATCCTGAATGCTTCAATATGCGTTGCCCCTAGATCAATATAAAATCCCATGATTTTCGATTTAGGTTGCCTTATTTATACGCATAGAATTTACCACTCTTATTGGTTCAGATAAAGTACTTCGCGCAAACGAGAACATGATTTTCCACATGTTTTATAGCCAGTCTTGAACCGCGTATATCTTACTCATGAGGGAAATTGTCCAAGTGCATTGTCTATTCGTGGAAAAGCATACTGAAGGGCATAGAACTTGATAAAATTAGGTCATCGATTAGCGACTGACGCCATTACCTTTCGAATTTCAGCCTCTATTCTCTCCGTTATCCAATCTTGTTGTTCCTTGGAAAGCTCTTCTAACAGGTCATTGTTATTTTCTTCGAAGTCGGTCAGGGCGTCCTTGAGAAATTCGGCTTCAATTTCACTCACTCGCTGAGGGTTGCCAAAATCCAAAGCACCGATTTTGGAAATAGCACTTTGCAACCGGTTTTCTGTAATGTAGTTCCTTAATTCTTCCAGGATAAAACCTAAGTCTTCAGACTTGGAGGTCACGTCTGGGATAAAAGTCCATTTCTGGGCCTGATGAAACTTCTTTTGTTCATCGAACTCCGGGTTCTTGAACTTGACAATCGGCCTTGCTGATATGGTCGAATCACTTTTTTGATTGAAAGGTTTTACTACCACTCCTTCGATTAGGTTATCTGATAATGACGGCAGTCCTAGTTGTTGCGGAACAGAAGAGTTGATTCTGGTATTGAAGTTCATGGCTTCTGAGAACTTGGCAATTAATAGCGGCTTAGCATAGAAGACATCATACTCATCAAAATAGGACATAGCCGTCTCATAGTCCAGGTAATATTTAGCGTTGGTACTTTCTCTCTCGATGGCAATATCAAAAGCACAGAAATTAATTCCGGGCGCATAATACACGCCTGTTTGAATGGCATGAACGTCTTTGACTGGTTCGACCTCTTCGTGCGGGTACTTGCCCCCGAAAAGCTCTCCGTATATAATATACTTCGCACCATTCACCTCAGCACTCAATGCTTCGAACAAACGAATGATACGGTCTTCCAATACACTTACCGCCAATTGAAAACCAAAGAAATCATCATTCCATGAGAGGTAGTCCTTTCTTTTGGCATATTTCAAAGTGCCGTCTTCATAGACAAAGCTAAAATTCGCACCGTGTACTTTTTCAGTCACTACCCACTTGAGCTTTTCCATTTCAGAAAAATCGTCCGTGCCGAGGCCAAGCTTCTTCAAGCTGGTCGGCATTTTCTCATATCCTGAAAATTCGCTCATCGTTTCATTTGATTTCAAACTGCAATAAACAAAAATGAATGTATTACTTGGCTGAAACAGCTAGAAACTCCTTCAAAATCAGATGTCAATGGTCATAAGTACATAAAGGTATTTGGCTATATTGCACTCAATTATACGAAGATGAAACTTACAGAAGTAACTCATATAGCCGTCTTAGTTATTAACCTCTGCATAATGGCAGTAACGTTTGCTATTTTCTGGATCCAAGGAGGGAAGGTGCTTAAAATTTATCCGAGTTTAGATACAGTTGATATAAGGTTTAGAGAAAAATGGGCATCAGGTCGTTCTAATAATTCATTTAGAACCAGAATGGGTGGAGCTCAAAACATACTTGATATTGTAGTGACTCAAGACGAGCTTTGGATAAGAACACCCAGACTTTTTGCCGGCATTACTAAACGCTTTAAGCTACTGAAAAAATCAAAACTCACGCAAATTCAAAGTATTCAGGTTAATCGTCAGACAGTATTGGTGCAGATTAATGAGGAATTTAATAAAACCTCGGAAGTTGAATTGAAAATGAAAAACCCGGCGGTATTCAAAAATACTATTGAGGGTCTACTCCAAAGCAGATAAGGTGCTGAACGGGAGACCTCACATAATCATTACGAATTAACGATAAGAAAAAAGGAACCTGTCATAAAATGCCGGTTCCTTTTTGACTTTGAATAAATAATAATGGATCCCTAAGACTAGGGAACAATGCTATTTCTTACCCATACCCCTCACGTCGACTACTTTCTGTAGACCTCCTTTGATCGAAGAAAGTTGGTGTTTAGGCAATTGTAATTTTTGAAATTTTTCGAATTGGTGTTGTTTAATTCTTTCCATGATTAGAATGTTTTAAAAATTAATGTGGAATCTAAAGTCAGTCTGATTTGAACCCACAGGCTCACCTCTGACTATTGTACTCAAAACGAGTACGAATCCATTTTATTATACGTATTTCTATCGATATATTATGATCAGATTAAGTCAATGATGACCGAATAATTGACCATTCCAGGTAGGTGTAAATCAATATCCGTAAAGAGATGTGCATAAGCAAGTCACATTCGTATCGTTTGAAGTGCACACTTTAAGCGTTCTCTAAATCAGTTTTATTTCAGGAATGTTTACTGTTCGATTGACTTTCCGCTATACTTAGCTCTCGGATAAATGCAGTAAATTGAGTAGTACCCTCCAATTTTACTTTGCTTAAAGACACGTTAGCTAGAAAATGACCTCCATCTTTTCTGGTCATTTCAAGGTCTCTCCCTTTACCTACTACTTCATTCTCGGCAGTTTTGGCATTGTATTGAACATAGTCATCATGCTGAGCACTATGCTCAATAGGTAGCACCAACTTTACATTTTCCCCCATAACCTCTTGTCTTGAATATCCGAACATCTGCTCGGCAGCACGATTAAAGAGGGTGACTTTTTTATTCTCATCAATAGATATGACTGCATCCAGAGCTTGTTCTAAAGTTTGTTCAACGCGCGATTGAATGCGCCGCATTTCTTCCTGGGTTGCCGACATCTCCTCCATGTTCTGTCTTAACTCTTCCTCTTGGGCTCTCATCTTTTCAGCTTGCTGTTGCGTCTCTTCAAGCAACATCTGCGTCTTCGTGTTAGTCCTTAGCTTCGACAGGTTGCTTGCCAACATTTCGCATAGTTCTTCAATAAAATCTATCTCATGTTGTTCGAATACTTTGAAACTGGCCATTTCAATTACACCACTACATTCTTCATTGATGATCAGAGGGCAGACTATAACCGATTTTGGAGGAGCATCTCCTAATCCTGACTTGATATTGACAAAATTGTCGGGTACTTCCTTCATAAATACAGCTCGCTTCTCCAAGTAAACCTGACCTACAATTCCTTCGCCAGGAACAAACTGTTTTGAGATATACTTTCGGCGCCCATAAGCATAGCTAGCGACAAGGTCTAATACAACCGTCTCGTTGTCGTCGTTATTCACGATGAACAGAGCTCCCTGATTTGCATCAATATACCGCACTGAAAATGACAGTAATTCATTAAACATATCCGACTCACTTTCAGTCTCTTTCCTCAAGATATTACCTATTTCAGTAAGGCCAGCCGAAGACCAACTGGTTTTTTTATCTTTCTCAGCCACTTCCAATAACCGATCTCTCATTTGGATCAAAGAATTCCCAAGCGTATCATTTTCACCTACTGGTTGGAATTGATAGTCAAAATTACCTTCACCAATTTCCAGAGCAAACTGACTCGCGCTCTTCATGTTTGAGCTAAGTACATTGGTAGCTTGAAAGATTTGGTTGAGCTCATCTTTAGAATTGCTCTCTACTTCTGACAGCACACCATTAGCCATGTTGGTAAGAAGCTGTGTTGGCTTCTCAATTGATGCATTCAAGCTTCTTAGTAGAACTATAGCCAGCGAAACGATAATAACAACAGCAGATACGAATAGAATAATCATCAGAATGATTGATGATTGAATGTTTCCAAGTACCGTATTATTATCATTGATGAGCAGTTCTTCTTGTGCTTGATTGAGTGGTGTTAGAATATTTCTCAACCTCTTACGAGCTCTGGAAGCATCACCGGCCACCAGGCTATCTAGTTCTATGTCAAGCTCTTCTCTTCTTTGAACTTGTTGTACAAACTGAATAAGACTCGTACTATCATAATTGTTGGTCTCCAGCTTGGAAGACTTCAACTCCTTTTCAAAAAAGAGATCTATATCATTTTGAAGCTTAGCATAATAGTTTAGTTGTTCTATAGTTTGATCCACTATCTGTTGATGGCTCTCATCTTTCATGTAAACTTTTAAAGCGACTAATTGATCTGCCGCAGGAAAGATCTGATCTTGCCATACTCGGAGCCTCTCTTCTTTGTATTTGTCATCGCCGGTCATCAGATAAGCCCTTTGAGAGGCAGAGACTCTATTCGCTCCACTCATAATATCGGAAGTTGTTATGGGCACCGGAATCCTCAAATTCCTTACATTACTTAGTATACTTCTAGTATTGTTATTTTGATAAAGTGTGGTAACGGCCACAACCAATAGCGCTATAACAACAATTACGATTATAGCCATCAGTTTAACCCTGATTCTGTGAAAATCGAAGATTTTATTAATGCCTCTCAGAACTTTTCCGTTTTCTCCATCCATGATATCGAGCTGTTTCTAGGCTAATCAAATATGGCTTTCAATAGTTACGATTACATAAGAACCTTATTTCAAAAAATGTAATAAATAAATAATAAAATTGTACTAAAAGACAATAATACCTTATCAAAAAAATAATTATGGTGCAATATGTGGTTTAACTACTACAGAAATCTGTAAATCATACCTTAACCATGCTTTACTTACACATGTAAGGGTTTAGGTGTTTTTTACTTACTTTCAACACTACCATTGTCGGTGTCCATGTCCCACTCGGACTATGTGTTGACAAGCAGATGAGCTATACTCGAGATGTCCAATGCTATCTGTTAAACCATTAAGTTCATGGCAAGCCAACCAACCTATCCTGCTCTGGTTACAGCAGATATATTAAGCCACGTGTTAGTTGTCCACCAGTTCCGAGCGCCTAATTTGACCAATGTTTCGAGCAAAGAATTTTAAATTTCTTTCTACTTTATAGAAACTAATAATTTCTTCATCCGTAAGAAGTTTACAAAGTAGAAACAAATATGAACGAAAAGAACATAGGTGAATTTGAAGAATTGGTCTTATTGACCGTCTTAATCCTGCAACAGGAGGCTTATATTCTAAAGATTCAGCAAGAGTTACTGAACCAGGCCAATCGCAAATCAGCCATGGGCGCACTGCATGTCACACTGGGACGCTTAGAAAAAAAAGGGTTCCTGACTTCTGAATTGGCCGGCGCTACCAAAGAGCGCGGTGGTAGAAGGAAACGAGTTTATGAACTGACTGCATCTGGTAAATCGATGATCACACAGATATACGAAACCAGAAATGCACTCTGGAATAAGGTTCCCAAATTTGCCTTGAAAATTGCCCATGTCTAACGAGGAAACAAATCCACCGTCATTTTCGCTTAGGCTAATCCGAAAGCTTTGTAAAAGTGAATTGGTAGAGGAGATCGAGGGCAACCTCATTGAATTCTATGCCATCGCCAAAGAGGAGGAAAAATCATTCCTCGCAATCAGATATTGGTATGAAGTATTGAATTATTTCAGACCATCATTTCTAAGGTTATTCAAACTCAAAACAAATAGCATCATGTTTCATTTCAACCCTAAGGTATCTATCCGTAACCTGATGAGGCACAGAGTAAGCACCACAATCAGCCTCCTCGGCTTCATCATAGGTATTACTTCTGTGATCTTTCTCTATTTTTATATAGAAAATGAGCTCAATTACGATGCATTCCATGCAGATAAGGACCATATTTACCGCGTGTATCGTACCTCGGAGGACCAGGTCGGGGAAAAATTTGACATAGGGGTTTGTTCTGCTCCATATGCTCGCGCCTTGGTAGAAGACTTTTCTGGTGTTATTGAATCTACTGTACGCACGAGTACGCGCGATCTGGTAGTGGAAAATGGTGACAAGCGGTTCTACGAGGACTATGTAATGGTAGCGGATACCAATTTCTTTGAGTTCTTTTCTTATCCTCTCATCTATGGAGACCCCGAAACTGTACTTGATGATATACATAATGTAGTGCTCAGTGAGGAATTGGCCGTTAAGTACTTTGGCGATGAAAATCCTGTCGGGCAAAACATTACATTAAACGGTGAAGGAGAGTTTATCGTGGCCGGTGTTTATGACCAGCCTAAGAACAAGACCCATCTGGAATTTGATATGGTGTTATCAATGGAAATGTACGAGCCAGCCGAATGGTTCCGGGACTGGTGGAATAACTTTGCTTACACTTATATCAAAATAGACCCTGCTAACGAAAGCTATTTATCCAATCAACTTCCCGATTTCATGGAAAGACATATCGGGGAGCGCATGAGAGCCAACAATAACAAGAATGGATTAAAGATTATCCCGCTTGATGAGGTTCACTTTCACAACGCACGATATGATTCTATCAAAAGTGGTAACAGAGCTTCTATAGTTGTGCTGGGAAGCGTAGCACTAGCCATTCTGTTCATTGCTTGTTTTAATTACATCAATTTGTCTATAGCGCAGTCTAATAAGAGAGCGAAGGAAGTAGGGATACGTAAAGTGTTGGGTGTGGAAAAGTCACGACTAGTACTTCAATTCATGGGCGAGTCAGTAGTATTATTAGCCGTGGCTATAGGTATTGCTTGTGGATTAAGTGTGCTGTTAAAGGAAACCCTGAATGCCTACTTCGGGCTAGATGTCCAATACAGGTGGGACGACATGAATATCAGGTATTTTCTGAGCGCTATGATCGCAGTAGTAGTGATGGCTTCAGGACTGTATCCCGCACTTTTACTTTCTTCATTTGCCCCGCTGAAGGTACTGAAAGGAGATAAACTATCTCTTGGAAAGAACATTTTCGTTCGAAAGGGGCTGATCATAACACAGTTTACCGTATCGATCTTCTTGTTGATCGTCACTATGCTTATTTATATACAATTGCAGTACATGACAGACAAGGATCTGGGATATGATGCTACTTCTGTGTTGGTCATCGATACAGATCATGAAATCCGGGAAGGGTACCAAACGTTCAGGGAAAGGACGCTGCAGCTTCCGGAAGTACAGGAAGTGGCTGTAGGCTCCGGTATGCCGGGTGGTTTTCACGATAACTATGGCATACACTTTTCTGAAGAAGAAGAGTCTGTAAGGGTGCACACCGTTTTTGCGGATCCTAACTATCTGAATGCCCTCGATATCTCGGTCATTGCAGGCAGAGGCTTTGACGAAAAACACATAACGGATGCGGACGAAGCGATGATGATCAGTGAAAGCGCGTGGAAAGCAACGGGTTTAACAGAGGATGAGATCATCGGCAAGCAAGTGCGTATCCCTTTCAAGGATTGGAATAGAACGATTATTGGCATCTTCAAAGATTATCATTTTAAGACGTTAAGAGATCAGGTAGAACCACTGGCCATTATAATGGGTGAGGATATGCGCAGGATTGCCATTAAAATGGATAATAGCGATATAACTGCCACAATGAAGTCGATTGAGGATATTTATGCTGAAGTGGCTCCCAGTTACCCCATGAAGAGTTGGTTCTTACAAGAAGATCTGGATCAACAATATAAGCCTGAGAGTCAACAAGCCAAGGTGTTTACCGTTTTCTCCGGTATTTCAATCGGACTAGCCTGTATGGGAATTTTCGGTTTGGCGGCTTTTGCAGCACAACAGCGACAGAAAGAGCTGAGCATTCGTAAGGTACTAGGTGCCTCTATGAGCCAAGTGATGGTGCTAATATCTAAGGAATTCTTTACACTGGTCATACTATCTGTTGTGATTGCTATTCCGCTCTCATGGTATTTTATGCAAGGCTGGCTGGAAGACTTCGCGTATCGGATTACATTGATCGACCATTGGGTAATATTTCTCGCCGGAGGTAGTATTACGGCAATTTTCGCTATGCTCACCATTGGTTTGAAAACCTATAATGCCGCCACCAGCAATCCAACAGAGATTATACGGCAGGACTAATCGCTTATGCTTCCAACAACTTTCTATGATCGTGAAGCGCCATTGGTCGCGAAAGAACTAGTGGGCAAGGTTGTGCGCAGAAAGCATGGCAATATATGGTTATCGGCCTGCATTGTAGAAACAGAAGCTTACGGCTCGGATAAAGGCAATCACGCATGGCTTGGGCGCACTCCTGCTAGAGAAGCCATGTGGGCACCGTCAGGCACCATTTACATGTATCTTAGCTTGGGAGGAGATTCTTTGAATATCAGCGTTCGAGGGCAAGGGCATGTAGTATTGATCAAGGGAGGACGCCCTTGGATAGACAGGTTTTCGGGGGTTGAAGCGCTGGAAGCGATGCACAAATTCAACCCCGGTTCTAAAGGCAACCGTAAGGATTACAAGCTACTTGCCGGTCAGTCTTTGTTTGCCAAAGCGCTAGACTTAAAGGTATCAGCATGGAATGGAGAGCAGTTCGATCCAGGCCGCTTTTTCATTGAAGATACAGGTTACCGGCCTGCATCCATCATCCGATGCCGCAGGCTTGGCCTTCCCGAGCATAGAGCCCCGGATCTTATGCTCCGTTATGTCGATGAATCCCATGTTCGCTCAGCTACGCAAAATCCCCTAGGCAAAAAGTCGTGGAAAGAAGGCATTGACTACCAACGGCTGAAACGGGAAGATGCTCCTTAATGCTAAAGCGGTTATGCCCTTTCCCCTAGAAGGACTTTATGCATGTTTCCCTTTTCTTTAGTAATTAGGTAGAATAGAAAAGGCGCGAAAAACAGTATCCCGGCTATGGATGCCACCAACCCCAGTAGTATTGATTTGCTGGTATATCTTCCTCGCCACATTACCCATAATGCCGAAAGGATCAGATAACAGAAAAAATCAATACTAAACTGCCCATTGCATTGATGATATATATACTCTAGCCGCTTCGAGGAAATTCCATCCATCCTGGCGTAAGGTAAAATAACGTGAATATCAGATAAGAAAATCAAAAAAAACCTGTCTTTTCGAGTGTAACGAGAAATCTTTCTCACTCAAAATGCTGTATTTGGACACTTTCGATGCTTCGAAAAAGAGAGATATCTCTCCCGACCAGTCGGGATCGATATGACAGGTTTTTTGAGTTTCAGGTACTATCCTGCGCCTTTCTTAAGCGATATTCGTGTTAAAATAGGTATAAATGACGACCACCAAAACCTGTACTACGAGTACTACTTTGAATACGAGGTATTTTTTGCTTGTATTTCCCATTACTTAAAGTTTAGTACCCCGAAAGTAAAGTGGACTATAATTAGGTTTTAGACGGAACCGTTCACAGGCATTTGGTTAGATGTTCCGCTGGTGGGACAACCGATATCGTACGGAAAGATGTCATTAGAATGTCTTTGGTACAACCATATTTAAATTGAATACGTATCTTTGAAGTATGTTCATCGACAAGCAATATTTCAGTTCCTATTCATTCTGTTCGCATCAGCGACTCAGGAGAGGAACTCTATTGCCAAAATGCTAGTGATCTAAAAAAGTAAATACTCAAAATAGCAAGAGCGTCCAATCCTAAGGTTGGGCGCTTTTTTTATGACCAAATTTTAATGATGTCAAAAAAATAAGCTGACAATACCGCATAAGATTGAAGGAAACAATTGGAGGACAGACAAATGTGTTTTCGAAAACTGCCAAAAGTTGGCAAGGTGGGATTATATTGCCTTTATTTTTCATAAGTGTCTGATTTTCAGTAATTTATATTTATTTTTACTTGTTTATATCTAAACATATTCACACATTTGCATCATAATCATAATTGAAAGACAAAGCAATGAAACTTAATCATTCATATAGATATAGCACCTGCGAAATGTCCTGTTGTACAGGATACAGTTACGGTCGAATTAGGCAGGATGATGAATGCTTTTTGATGTAGAAATATCATCAGTAGATAAATTTAAAGCGAAGCATCCTACCGAAATAGGATGCTTTTTTTATGTCCTGATACTAGGGTAAATGGCTTAAGCAAGGGAGTACGCCAACGCTGGAGAGTTGGGTCCCGATAGTTATCGGGATAAATCTAGTGCTTTGGCTGAGTAGAGCTCGTCCCGACATATCGGGGTTCGAATCCTACTACTCCCACAGAAATTATGAGTATAAAATAGCACAATGGAGAGTAGGCAGATATTTGTTTGCTGCAATCGCTTGCTAAGCGAGGTGCCGTCAACTGATGGAATGAGCTCTCCGCATTTGGAGGTAGTCCGGTTGGTCGAGGAAGCTGTCTTCAGCGCCTTCGCGTAGCCGACTACGGCAGAGCAAGGGAAAACAGTCGGGCGTAAAGCTTCGGGGGTTCCCTGTCCGCCGCAAATGCTTTGGAAGGTGGAGATTCCCTCTGCCTCCGCAATAGAACATGGGTTCCCGATAGCTATCGGGATAAGATAAAGGTCTGTCTGTCCTCCGTACGAGACTTCGGAAGGCGGACAAAACCTTGGTTGCGGGTTCGATTCCCGCCATGTTCTCATTAATGTGGGAGTACGCCAACGTTGGAGAGTTGGGT
>JBCBSS010000130.1:0-22997 GCA_039819065.1 Bacteroidota bacterium | reverse complement strand
CTTATACGCTAAAAGGAAACTTAAGGCTTTTCATTCTAGTCGAATTAAGGGTTTTATACTCATTTATGATGTCCATTTCCCTTAGTTAAACGACACACTCACCTGCTGGCAGTCAGGCTTGGCTAAGTCCAGCATTATGGCACTTAGAGCCGCTTCAAATTTTACTTAAAATCGTAGTGAAATCTCAAACGATAAGACTATGAAAAGAAGCATCATTTTATTCGCATTATTTATGGTAATCAATCATTATCATGTAATGGCCCAACGCGGCTACTCATCCGCATCCGTAACGATGAACAGGGCTAACGGTGTTATTTCCCCAAACCAGGTGATTGTTGAAGAGTATTTGAATTATCACCTTCATAGAATTGGTATACCGACCAATGGTAAAGAAATCGCTTTAAGCCTTGATTACACCACTTCTGGTGATGATGAAGTCATTCTACAGGCAGGCATTGCCACGAGGCAATTGTTAGACTTCTCCAACATGCCTCCGGCGAACGTAAGCCTGGTCATTGATTGCAGTGGATCTATGCAATCGGACAATAAACTAGGGAAAGTAAAAAAGGCCCTGCACAAATTCATTACCGGGCTTAGATCTGAAGATTACATTTCTATCGTGGCTTACTCATCACAGGCGACGGTCATTCAACCTGCGGTAAAGGCAGGTGAAATAAGTAACATCGATAGCATAATAGAAAGCTTGGTGCCGGGTGGTTCTACCAACTTGCATGAAGGTTTGATGTTTGGGTACAAGGAAGTCCAAAAGAACCTGCTGCCCAATGGCACTAATAAGGTAGTGCTACTCACTGATGGCATCGCCAACAGAGGCGTGGTCGACCCTGAAAAGATAGTGAGCAATTCCGGTGCGTATAACCAGGAAGGTATAGACGTATCCACCATTGGTGTGGGGCGGAATATCAACTATTCATTATTACAGCAAATTGCCAGGCAAGGCAGAGGATCCAATCATTTCGTTGGCGACCATCAGGAAGATATTGTCAAGGTCTTCGATACAGAGCTAGAAAGCCTCATTTCCATCGTCGCCAAACAGGCCTCATTGGTCTTAGAATATCCGAAATCAATATCTGTAGAGGACATCTATGGTTATACACCTCAATATGGGGAAAACACGATAAGTATTCCACTTAACAATTTAAACCTGGGCATGACGCAGGTGGTACTCTACAAGTTAAAACTGGAGAATACAAACAAAAGACCTCTGGTTAAAGCCAGGTTGGTATATAGCGATAGCAAATCAGGCCAGCAACGCACGATCTCAAATAAAACCTCGATCGCTCAAGGGCGGAAGATCACGAATTCTGAGGTACTCAAAAACCTTTACATCGCTAAAATGGCCCAGTCACTGAAGGATATGGCCACGGAGCTCAACAACCGGAATCCTGATGCGGCTAAAGTAATTCTTAATGAAGTATTAGATGATGTGGACGCGGTGTTCCCTCGATTGAAGGACAAGGACATGCTGAGGGTGAGGGATATTCTTGTATCCAATCAAAAGAAGTTAGAGCGCATTTGATGATGGCTTTATCCAGCATTGTCTGACATATGCATTCATTTTCGGAAAAGATTTCCCTTAATCAAATGACCACTTCACCATGTGTCCATGGCACTTCACTAAGTGCGCCTTTCAAAAGGCAAATGCACCTCTAAATTGCCCGTTAATAAAGGTATTGACACAAAAAAATACGGTTATGAAAAATATGTTGGCATTAAAAACTAATTACAAATTGATCATGGTAGTGGCTTTACTATGTGTTGGTTTATCAAGTGATACAATCGCTGCTAAAGTGGGTGCCACCTCTTTTGGAGCGCTTCCGGAAACGGATAAAAAGATCAGAATTGCCTTGCTGCTTGATACGAGTAATAGCATGGACGGATTGATCGATCAAGCTAAAGCGCAATTGTGGGAGATTGTCAATGAGTTGGCCAAAGCGAAATGCGAGGGTGATCGCCCTGACCTTGAGATCGCTCTTTATGAGTATGGCAACGACAATCTCCCTTCTCAAGAAGGTTATATCAGAATGGTACTACCACTCACCAGTGATTTGGATGACATTTCTGAAAAGCTCTTTGCTTTGAAAACCCATGGCGGTAATGAATACTGTGGACAGGTGATCAACACTTCCATCAATCAACTGAACTGGGGTGGTTCTTCTGAAGATCTTAAAATGATATTCATAGCGGGCAATGAGCCTTTTACCCAGGGTAGAAGTATCAATTACACCGATGCTTGTTTGAAAGCAAGGGATAAGAACATTGTGGTGAATACCATTTTCTGCGGGCGCCATGAAGAAGGTATAGCCACAAGCTGGAAAGCTGGTGCTGACTTGGCCAGAGGTAGCTACATGAGCATAGAGCAGAATAAGAAAACAGTTTATATCGATTCCCCTTATGACGATGACATCGCCAGACTCAATAATAAATTAAACAAAACCTATGTAGCTTATGGGGCATTGGGAAAAGAGAAGAAGGAAAAGCAAAGGACGCAAGATTCCAATGCCCAGAGCTACGGCTCTGCTAACGCAGCCAAGAGGGCTATTTCTAAAAGCTCTCGACTTTACAAGAATGAATCATGGGATTTGGTCGATGCCTCAGAGGATAAAGACTTTGAGATAGACGAAATCCGTGAAGAAGAACTACCTCAAGAAATGAAGGGGATGAGTACTACTGAGAAAAAGAGGTATGTTGAAAAGAAAAAGAAGGAACGCGATGAAATAAACGCGAAGATTCAGGAGTTAAGTAAAAAAAGGCAGGCCTACGTTCGCGAAAAGCAAAAAGCTTCAGGTGTTGAGATGTTGGATAAGGCGATGTTAACCGCCATCAGAAAACAGGCGGCAAACAAAAACTTTACATTCGAATAAAAACAACCCTTAATACCCAGTGTCAAATTTGCCATCCTGCGGAGACGTAGGGTGGCTTTTTCATTTTTAGTGCCATATAATATCCTGGTATGAAATGAATATGATAGCGATCAACGCTAGTATCAAACCCAACCAATTTACTTTAAGTAGCTTCTCTTTAAACAATAGAATAGAAAGAAGGGAAGATACCAGTATGATACCAATGTTCAGAATGGGAAATACCATGGCACCATCATTACCGAAAGATGATAGCGCCTTGAGCACGAAGTACACGGAAAAGTAATTGACCATACCGAGCAGTACTCCGCCCAGCAGGCTTTTCATATCCAACCTACCCTTTCTAAAAAATAACGCGATAATGCCCCAAACCGCCGCCGATGCAAATAGTACTACTGGAAAGATAGCTTGATCATCGTCCATCAAATGTTTCACATTCACATAGTTGATGACTGTATCAATGACACCTCCAAACAAGAATATAACGATAGGCAAAATAAAGTCTATTGGTTTTAATACCCGTTCACTCCGGTCCCTACTCTTTCTATAAGAACTCAGTAGAATAGCAATAAAACCTAATACCAGGCCGATGTAATTGACATAGTCATAGGCTTTGGTTTGTAGCTTGAGTACCAGTAAGCTAAATAGTACGGGTATTATCAAAGACATTTTGGAGGCGATAGAAGAAACAGTAATACTGAACTTCTGTGTGGTCAGTGCCATCAAATAGAAGGTACCGATAAAAATGGCTCCTAATACAATGGCATAAGGCAGCCATTTATCGTTCAAACTAATTGATGCCAGCTTACTCGTATCACCAATGAAGGCTAGTCCCGTAAGCACGCACACAACATAATTGATGACGATAGCCCTGAATGTATCTATCTTAAAGACGGCATACGTCCTGAATGCAGCAAATATGGCCACATTGGTGAGTATGCTTAAAAGGAGGTTAATCAAATTCTCAAAGGATAGTTAGGGTTATAAAAATCTTCCAGTATGCCTTGATCCTAAAAAATGCCTGATGCCTCAAAATTAGTGAAAGCCTACCTGATTTCAATCTACAGTTCACTTATATCAGCGTGAGAATAATCCACGTCAGGTCAAAACATGGTGCTGGAAGTATTTATTTCGGCATAATCTCAACTGGGCCAGTAACCTTTGCCAGCTATACGACGTCAAAGCAGTAAATTAAATTCGTCGAATAAGCAACCTTATGAAACGGACAAAGTCTTTACTCTATATACTACAGTATTAAAAAAACCGCTATATCATGAAAAGAAACTCCCTTTACGCATTGATCGGAACCTTTGCCGTTCTTATCACCGCATTTACATTTACTAATGCCCAGGAGAGAGAGAAAAGAAATGTTGATTCATTCACCCGTATTTCTTTCCAAACATCCGGTACGCTATACTTAACCCAAGGGAATACACAAAAGGTAGAATTAGTGGGGTCAGATGATAAACTGAGAAAAATAGAGACCGTTGTAAAAGGCGATAAATTGATCATCAGAAGAGAAGGCAACGGTTGGAAAAATTGGTCTTCCAGTGGAAAGTTGGACATTTATATCACGGTTAAAAACATTGAGGGAATAAGTGTCGGTGGTTCAGGCCGGGTGATGGGGCAAAACAAGTTCAAAACTGATGACCTAAGGCTATCCGTTAGCGGAGCAGGCAAAATGGAGCTCGAGGTAGATGCTGCAGACGTTGATTTTTCTATA
This sequence comes from Bacteroidota bacterium, assembly GCA_039819065.1. GTDB lineage: Bacteria > Bacteroidota > Bacteroidia > Cytophagales > Cyclobacteriaceae > JBCBSS01. Next base: position 18,395 of record JBCBSS010000130.1, on the reverse strand, counting down.
TCAGGCTCAGGCAGAATTACAATCTCAGGAAACGCAGACAATAATGACATTTCTATTTCCGGATCTGGTAAAATAGATGGTGAGGAGTTCTCTTGCAAAGCCATAGACGCTTCTATTTCCGGATCTGGTTCTTGCCGTGTTAATGTTTCCGATAGGATTGACGCACGTATTTCCGGAAGCGGAAGTATCTATTATAAAGGCAACCCTAGTCATGTTAACGCCAGCTCATCAGGAAGTGGTAAAGTGAAAAAAATCTAGCGGTAACTAACTAAAAAGACTTACAGCCCCGGGTTATGACAAGCATAATTCGGGGCTTTTTATTTTATCAATTTGATGTAGAATGGTTATTTCACCCGACCCGTTAGGGCCTGCAAAAACACGTAATCTTCTTCCTTTTCTAAATGGTGGTTGTATCTCCAACCTTTACTTTTCTAGGGGCTACTTGGATATGCTCAATGATACTAGTTTCTCCATTTGGCTTTTCTGAAACTATAGCATTCCCTTCAAGGTACGTTACAGTCACATCATTCTCTTTTGATTTTCGAATAGCCTTTTTAACAGAGTTTTTAGCTACTTTGGCAAGATGTGAATGATGCTTCTTAGTCTCTTCAATGTATGTTAGGTATTTTGTCTTTTTAGACATATCACTAATATAACGCTTAGAGCGTTTATTTCCGTTCCGGAGTTAGCAATTAACTCAATCAGCTAGAAATATTTTCATGAGTTGATTAAGGTTGCCTCGGAGGGCTATCCCTCTTCATAAACATTAGCGTAACAAAAGCCAGGAAGCTCAAAATGGCTCCCGACCAAAAAGCCCAGGGAAAGTTCTCCACCTTATTATCATAAACGAAGGCCGATAATAAGGCTCCAGTACCTATGCCTATTTCCAACGCTATGAAGACGGTAGACATAGCTCGCCCAATGAATTTGGGATTGCCCAAATCTGCTGTCCAGGCGAAGAGCGTGGGTGAATTCATGCCATAAGAAAGACCAAAAAAGACCGACCCTAGTAATAGCATGGTCAGGTTTTCTATCATTCCGACATAGATCATACTTAAAGCCAGGCAAAAGGCGGATACGCGCATCACGATCACTCTTCCAAAGCGGTCAGAGACCTTGCCTGCCAGCACCCTGACCAAAATCGACGCGCCTATGAAGGACGCGAAAAACAGTCCTTTGTTTTCTATGCCCAAGTGCTCACTGAAATCCGGCATGATGGTAAGCATGATACCAAACGAAAATGAGGTCATAACCATAACGATAGAAGGCTTGAACACTTTGGGTTCTATGATCTCGTGACGCGATACTTTCAGTAATCTCAAACTTGGCTTTCGTCTCTCTTGCAATGTTTCTTTCATCCCCAACAATACAGCGATGGACAAGATTGAAACGCATGACGACGCATAGAACATCACTTCCCATGAGTAGGCGTTAGCAATGGGACTGCCCACAAAAAGCCCTGTGGCCATACCCATACTACCGAATACACCTAGAACACCCATTGCTTCTCCCCTACGGTCGGCGGGAACAATATCAGCGATATAAGCAGCTGTACCGGTCGGCTTAAAGCCGGTAGAAAAACCATGTAGAAACCGGACCAATAAAAAGCCTGATACTGTATTGAGAATAGGATACAAAAAGCCTATCGCAAAGCAAACTGCGGCACCAACCACCATGACCGGTATTCTGCCTATGGTATCAGTGAGTTTGCCACTGAAAGGGCGTGACAGCAGTGCCGTCAAAGTAAAAAGCGAAATGATCAATCCTTTATAATCCTCACCTCCTAAACTGGTGAGGTATTTTGGTAGCTCAGGAATGATCATATTAAAGCTGGAAAAGAAAAGATATGAGCTTAGACACAACAACCAAAACTGGGTAGTGTACACTTTCTGCTTTTCTACAGGCATGTCAATGACATCAACAGACATAAGTTTCCTCGATTAAGAATATTCCTGCATTGAATGAAGAAGGGACAAAGATGGCTTTCTTTTTATCAATAGCCGGCGATTCTATGTTAATAAATTGTATTAAGCCCCAGGGAATTAAACCATCAACCCCTTCGTGTGTCGTAGCTTTAGCGAAGACATACCTCGTTTGCCGAAGCTTTAGCGAAGGCAGGTTAAAAAATAAAAACCCTGGAAGTTCCATAACTCCCAGGGTTTCAACCTCTTTAAATTAACCTGAGTTTCGACATCAGACTTACGAAGTTTCGAGGAAAACATAAAAAAACAGTCTTTTCGAACTTGAGAGAAATCTTTCTTGGCAAAATCTGTGGCAGAACAATGGTAATTAGCTCTTAATTGAGAAAGATATCTCCGTTACACTGCGATATGACTGTATTTTTATGTTTTGTCCCCTTTTTCATCGCACTCACACTAAGTTATGATTTCCTAGTTTTCGTTCTGATCACCCAACAAAAATGCTTTGATGTAATCGTCCAGATCACCGTCAAGTACATTTTGTACATCTGACCGCTCAACACCCGTTCGGTTGTCTTTGATCAGTTTGTATGGGTGTAGTACATAATTTCTGATTTGCGAGCCAAAGTCGATTTTCATCTTACTGCTTTCGATTTTATCCCGCTCCACATTGCGCCTTTCGATCTCCTGTTGGTAAAGCCTCGATTTCAGCATCTTCAGTGCTTTTTCTTTATTCTGCAATTGAGATCGCTCTTGCTGGCACTCAATGATAATCCCTGAGGTATGCCGAAGCCTCACTGCGGTTTCTACCTTGTTCACATTCTGGCCACCTGCGCCTCCCGACCTGAATGTCTCCCATGTAATATCCGATGGATTCACCTCAATCTCAATGCTGTCATCCACCACGGGGTAGACAAAAACGGATGCAAAAGATGTATGCCTTCTTCCTCCGGAATCAAATGGAGATATACGAACCAAACGGTGTACGCCGATCTCCGATTTCAAATGCCCGTAGGCGAAATCTCCATCTACCTCCAAGGTGGCTGATTTGATTCCTGCTGTATCTCCAGGCTGATAGTTGACCTGCTTTACGCCGAAGCCTTGTTTCTCCCCCCACATGATATACATGCGGTTGAGCATATCTGCCCAATCCTGGCTCTCGGTACCACCGGCGCCGGGGTTGATCTCGATCATGGCGCTGAGCTGATCTTCTTGATTGCTGAGCATTTTCTTGAATTCCAGCTCACCAATGGCCTTTTCTACTTTTTGGTATTCTGCCGTGATTTCCTCTTCATCAACATCTCCGGCTTCATGAAATTCATACAATGTTTCCAGATCTTCAAAGGAGCCATTAACCCCCTGAAAACTGTCAGTCCAGACTTTTTTAGAACGAATGCCTTGTAGTACTTTCTCGGCTTCTTTGGGGTCATCCCAGAAGCCCGGTTGTGCGGTAACTAGTTCTTCCTCTTCTACTTCTTTGATCTTCTTGTCATAGTCAAAGATACCTCCTCAAGGCCTCTACTCTGGCCTTCAGATCTTTCAATTGATCTGTCGTCATGATATAAAAAAATTTTGTTTGAGTTTATTAGGTGAATGGCAAAGGTAAGAAAAGTAGGGTCAATGGCAATCGGCCGATATATCTTCAAATAACAGTTTTTATCACCACTATGAACCAGGTGTCACTCCTCAATCACCTCGATGATATATTTTCTACCCAATTTGAATTTCTTCTTCTCTATGAGCTTCAAGAGGACGGCTGCTCCTATCAGGCCTCCGGTTACGGGCAATGCCTTTCTACTGATACTAAAGTCTTGCCCCTGTACTACAGAACGGTTAAAAGCATCAACTAATGGAAAGGCTATTCCGGCTACTATCAACTTACCGGCACCACCACGGAAATTAAACTGCGAAAAGCTCTTTCCTCTCGTGTCTATTTCCACTATTTCTGAAACATGAATCTCATAGTAATGGAATTTGACCGTGTTATAACCAAACCCCTTAATCAGGGCGGTGTTAAAATCCCTCTCTCCGGTCAGTCGAAACCTGATTCTTTCACCTGTATAAAATTTGACAATAGAAGCGCTTCCGGCCTTACGCAAAGCCAGAAATTTCTGGGCTTGCGACTCTTTATGAATTAGAATGGAGGAGCAAAGAATAATCAGAAAGAGAAAGCGACTCATCAACTCGCAAAGCTTGGTTTGGGTAAATGCATATATAACCTAATGCCAAACATGCTCAAATAGTCTACCATAAACCAAAAAACTGTCTCAAAAGCAAGTCATTATGACCTGTCAGGACAGTAAAAGAAAAAGCTCCTGTATGATTACAAGAGCTTTTCATTTAGTACTACACTAAGAATCAGACAAGTTCATAGATTACCGGTCAATTGGGTTTTCTAGTGAAGAATATACTTTTCTAAGCTTTCGAGTTCTTTCTTGACATTTTCGTTCCAGGACATTTGAACATCAAAATTACGTCCATGATTAGTTAGACGATCATAATTCTTATCAAAAACAAGTCTTTCTTCTAGTAGTTCTTGAATAGCTGAAATATAAATCTTCACCTCTTTACATTTCATTCGACGAAGTTCTCTAATCTTACATCTGATCTTTCGTGCATAGAGCTCTGTTATATCAAAGTGAAGCTGCTCGTGATCTAATATACGATCAATGTACAGAGTCTCGATAAACCAAGATTCATATCTCAAAAAGAGTGCTCGTACTGTAAAATTAGGAAGGCCTTGTTCCCAAAACCCAGATGCAACTATTTCAACAGATGAAACAGCCTTTTTGTCTTTCAACTCAACACTAGAAGTGTCTGGACTCGCCAGAAAATCACTTTGTCTTAACCTAATATCAGAGTTCCAAAATACAGTGTCAATACTCTGTTCTTGGGCCAATGATACCAGACAAAAAAACGTTAATATGAAAAAAATAACAAACCTCATTTAACTAGTTTCTTAGTGTAAATCCAACCTTTCCCCCTATTCCTAAATTCTGATTCGTATTAAGCCTAAACACCCCCCCAGGACCAATGGTATCCTGTTGGTATCAATTCCCCCACCAACGGTTTTCCTATACCTCAAAGAGTGTAAAAATCGTAGATAGCCAAAGGTCAAATGATTGACCTGTTACTTTTGCATTATTTTAAGAAATGAAAAAGCCCTTACATCGCTGAAAGGGCTTTTCTCTCTAAACTATATATAATATTACCGATGGAACTTATCTAAACCAATATCAAATTCGATTTTCAAATAGGATATTGCTTCTTCCACTGTTGGGAATTTCAATATCTCATCTCGTTCATATAAATCTTCTGCAAAAGCATGTTTGTCCAAAAATTGTTCAACCATCATGCTTACCTCATTCTTGTCATTTACCCATAAAGTCAGCTTTATAGTATACGCCTCTCCATCTGTTCTGGTCTTCTCGATTTCGCAATAAATATTTTTTTTCTGATCTAAGAAGCTTAAAAGTTTTTTTTCTTTTTTTGAACTCATCAGTTTTTAGGTAAAATAATAAATATAGTCCCTTTCTTACCTCCAGGTGTCATATAGTTAATATGTGGTGTTGTTTTATGAGGATGAAAATCGGGTAATTCTTCATGACCGTAAAGTACATCTTTGTCATTAAATTTGTAGTCCATATGATAACTTCCCGTTGGTTGTTTTTTGAAGGATTTCTTTAACCTTGAAGTAGCTTCTTGGCTTCTAGGACCTGATCCTTTTGTTTTCACCGCATTTGGAAAAGCCTCGAACAGTACTTCCTGAGCTTCTTTATAACTCTTTACCGAGACATCCTGCCCCTTTTTTATCGCTTTTACTTTGCCCTTAAACCCAGGGATTCTTATAAATTTGATTATTTTGCCTCCCAAGTAGACTTTGACCATATCATCTACTTTCTCTAGTGTAGAGGCATCCTCACTTAATGTACCTGAGCCCTCAGATTGATGCAAAAAGTTTACAGCGTATTCAATTCCTTCATCACTTAACAGCCATTGCCACCATTCTTTTGAAAAGAACCCTGCATCATGAGCTTCATACCTTCTTTTTCTCTTAGCCTCTTCACAATCATCATCTTCGCAGTCGCCACCTCCGCTATTTCCATATCTTTCATTAAAACCTGTGAAAAAGTCACTAATTTCTTCTGCAGTATTGTATGTTACATTTCCATTCTCGTCGACTTCCATCAAACCCGTCGGATCACTGTATCTAATTGGATTATTGAACCCAAATCGGTAAGGGGTCCAATCCAATACAAGTTCAGATAGAGGGTCGATACTTAGCATCCTTCCTATAGATGCATCATATTGACGTGCATGAAAATCTGTCCATCCCAAACCCAAATCACTTTGTACTTCTTTTCCATTAAAAAGGAAATTATTCAACGTATTGTCCGCCCTTTGATAGCCATTATAAGTCAGTCCAAAGGGATAATAATCATCGACCTGCACTACTGGCGAATGCTCATGCACCACTTTTATATCATCAAAGAACGTGCGCAACAGTGTCTGACTCTCATTGCTGACATAAAAATACAAATAGCCAGCTTCTTGCACAATTACAGGATCAAATTTCAATAACTCCTTAGCCTCTTCGGCTTGATCTGTAACAGGAATGTAGCCAGCATCCTGCCAAACCATGTTTTGATCGAATAATAGGTAAGTTATACCAGCAGCCGGAACATTGTCATCATCAGAACCGGTAATAGTTCCTGTCAGCAGCTCATTGAAGGCATCGAATAGCTGCTGTTGTCCTTCTGTACCTCCGTTAACACCACCAAATACGCCAGCCACACTTGATATGAATGCAATCTGATCAATAGGATTACTAAAGCCTGAGCCACTTTCAAAGTAGGCATAAGTCTCAATATTAAGAACATCACCCGCCCCTACCTGCAAACTTATGGAAGGTCCTACCGGTTGGTTGGCATTGAGTATGGCCACCTTATCAGGAGATTGGCTGGCCAGCGGCTGGGTTCCCCTGGTTTCTGCTACACCGGAAAATAGGGTTTCCTCTTCCTGAGCATTGCCATATTCCATAGTGGCCAGATAAGTAATAGTCTCAGGCTCGGTAGTAAAAGTGGTCCGCACGTTCCCCAAGTGGTCCCTGAGATGGTATTGGTATTCATAATGACCATCATCCGGTACAATGCGGCCTTCTTCATGTTGAATAATCTGTAACTGTCCGTCCTCATAGATGAACTCACCCATGTATTCGGTCTGCTTCTGTAATTGGTCGTTGGCATCATACACCTGCTGTGATAGTTTGCTACCGATAGCATCGTAAGTATAAGTGAGGTATTGTCCATCATCCTTGACCACTCTTTTGGGTAGGTTCAGGATGTTGTATTCAACCATATCAATACCTTTATTACGGTCAAAGGTAATGTTGCCATTGTCATCGTAATCATAGTCATCATTTGTATTGTCACCATCTTTAAAACCACCTTCCGTAGCATTGTCATTTACCTTGGTTAACTGGTTACCCAGGTAGCTGTACTGCATCTCATCGATCTTTTTCAGGTCTTCTGCTAAAGCCTGCCTGTTCATGGTCTTGATATTGCCATTGAGGTCATAGCTGATGCTTTCTACATTAAACCCACCACGGGCAGCGGTAGTAGTCCATAAACCGTTGGTAGTGGTGCCTTGCGCATAATTGGCATCAGTGATGCGGTTCATGGCATCATAGCGATAGGTGTAGAGCTTCTCTTCTTTACCAGCATAGTTCTTCCACTTGATGGCCGAGATGTTACCGTTATACTGCGGCTCATGCACCAGTTCGGTACTCAGACCGGCAGGGGCCGGTGGCGTTACCAATACGGGGGCACTGCCAATCGACCTTTCTGCGCCCACCTCAGCCTGGATGCGGTAGTAGTAGGTGATAGAATAATCTACATTATTATCCACATAAGCTATAGTAGCACTACTTAAATTGGCTATGGGTTGGAAAGGCCCGGCGGCACTGGTTGCCCTATAAACAATAAATCTGGTTTCATTCCCTGCGCCATGCCAGCCTAAGGTGACCTGCCCTGGCTGGTGAGCATCAGCTGTAACGGCAGAAGGGGTTTGGGCGATACCCGCATAATTGAATGAAGTACTGTTACCCCAGCAGCCATTGTTGTTTCTTCCCCGAATGTAATAAGTGCCTGGGTTAACGATACTATAAGTCAGCTCACTACCACCGGTATCGGTACCATTGGGGTTAGTTCCCTGCCAGTAAAAGACCTGCCCTGACGGTGGGTTGTTCCTGGTCAAAACGGGACCATCCAAGGTATAATCTATATCTATTATCTGTGGTGTAGCTGCACCAGGGTTGACTGAGACCGGTATGGCTACCGCAGTACTCCAACAAACTGGCCCATAGGTTCTGGACCTCAGGTAGACGGTCCCCGATGAAGTGGCTGTGTAGGTACTGCCTGAATGGGCGGTAGAAGTACCGGTAGAAGAAGTCTGCCAGTACCAACTGGCACCGGCAGGAGGCGTGCCTGCCCATGTCAATACGGTTTGTCCACAACTTTGTGTTTGGCTGGGTGTATTGGGTACTACGGCCTGGGTTACGGTGACGTTGACGGTCCTGGCACTACTCCAGCAACCACTCAGGTCATGTCTGGACCGCAAATAAACTGTCCCCGAATTACCCATGGTATAGGTGCTGCTGTTATTGCCAGTGGACGTACCACCAGATGAGGTTTGCCAGTACCAGGTTTCCCCGATTGGCGGCGCACCCCTGGTCAAAGTAGTATTACCACAGGAGGCATTTTGAGACGGCGTGGGTGGCATAGCTGGGTTTTGAATGACAGAAACATTGAGGCTTGCCGAACCGGTGCTCCATTCTCCCGCACTGTTTCGTGCTCTTAAGTAGACCCACCCGGAATTGTTGACCGTATAGTCGGTACCGCTATTACTGGTAGCCGTGCCGGAAGAAGAGCTCTGCCAGTACCAGGTTACCCCACTCGGAGGAGTACCTCGCCTGAGTGTGGTATGCCCGCAACTACTGGATAAGACTGTCGGTGTACTGGGTTGGGCTGGAGTTGAACTATTGACCAGTACCGACAACGAAGTGAAGTAGGTATTTAGCCAGGTATTCACTGAGGCCGATACACTACCGGTGCCGACACTCGTCCATCTAACTGTGACCGAAAAATTGGTGGAACTGATGATCTGACCTCCAAAAGCAGACCATGTAGTGGAGGTGATGATCTCATCTGAACTGAGGTTATAAGTTTGTGTACTATTCTGAGTAGCCACTGTCGGCCCGGTAATGCTTACATTGCCTCCCAGGTCCGGTAATTCGAATTGCGCATGGCTACTGGTCGCTGAGCCGGCCAGGATTCCCGTGACCAGCAAGGCCGTCCAAACCAGTTGAGCATAGCCCTGTTTACCGCTGTGCGCCACAGTGGCCGACCTATGTTCTTGCGTGCATGGCCTGTTGGTGATAACACCCAACAGGGGCACCATTTCAAGGTAACAAGACCTTAGCCAGTAATATATGCTTCGATATGTGTTCATGATCATATAGGTTAAGGGTTGGAAGGGATGAGGTACCAATAATGGAACAGGGCCTTGTCATCGTCATCGGCCTTGAGCTGCAACACCAGTAATCCATTTTCCAGGGTTTTGATGCGCTGCTTTACTTTATGCCCCCCCGTGAAGGTGATCTCCAGGTCTTTGCCATTGGGCAACAGCTCCCAGATGCCATCAATAGACTGACCATTGGCCATTGCCATTTGGTACCTACCATCACTGGCAAAAACGATGGTACGTCCGTCCATCCCCGCATCTATGCGTGTCTTGACCTCGTCATTGAGTGAATCGTATTGCTGCTGGCCTCTGTTATGGAGGTTAGCCAGTGTAGTGGGGTAGTCAATCACCCAAGTATGGGCCGTTAGTAATGCCTGGTTATCCTGTGCGTTGGCCGTTGTTGCTACCACAAGGAGTGTGACCAGTGTCAGGCTGCTTAGAGCAACGTATATCTTACTTATTTGTGTCATGGTTGTTTAAGGGTTTTGAATGCCGTTCAGTGGGCTGTTATAGAATAGTTCCATGCCGAATAGGTCATTTTCAGGGTTGGCCTGCTGATCGGCAGATACCTGCATAGAGTTAATGGTTTTGAGCCATCCCCTGATATTATAGCGGTAATCCACCGACTGGTGTGGCGTACCGTTCTCTACATGCAGGTTCTTTTCGACCATCTCGCCCAGGGCATTGTAGCGGTTTTCTGCCAGCAAGACTTGTCCCTGACTAACACCATTAGCAATGATCTCATGCCAGCCTTTCACTGGTCTTCCCGTATGGTCATATTGATAGGTACGTACCACTTCATGAGTAGCGGTGCCATAGCGGTGGGTAAGCCTTGACTCCAGCAAACGTCCGGCAAAATCATAGCGGTTATCTAGACGGTCTACCTTGCCATCGGCATTATCCATTACTGACTGAATGAGCCGGTAGCGGTCATCATAATAAGAGACGGTCTTTAAGAAAGTATGGCTATCCAACACCTTGGTCTTGGTTGCGGTCACCTGACCATTGATTGTGGTCAGACGCGTGTTGCCAAAAACGGATTGAAAATTGTAGGCCGAACTGAATTCCAACGGTAGATCGTAATGATCGTAATAAGTGACACTCAGGTAAGCCTCTTCCAATACTGCTTTCGGAAAGCTATTGTCGGAGTAACCGTGCTTACCGGCGTTGTCCCTGTTTTCATACCAGGCCCTGCCATTGAGATGCACATTAGCATAATAGGTATGTACCAGGTTATGCATGGCCTGCCTGCTAGTGTTGTTGTTATCGGTATACTCCCCAGTGGCAATAGGCCGGTTATAGACATCATACTTGGTGAACGTCCAACCATTGTTTTGGCGTTGGTTCCCGTCCTGGGTCAGTACCAACCGGTTGCGCTGGTCATAAACCATAAACGCTGGTTCGGCGCCGGGAACTTTCTTTTCCACCAGCCTTTGCCGCTTGTCGTACAGGTATTGAAAAGCCCACCGATCAAGGGTAGTATTACTAATACTTGCGGGAAAAGACGTAACAGGTCCGATGGCCATCACGGCTTCCGGTGGCAGTACCAATACCAGGTTACCGAAATCGTCATAGCAATAATAAGTGTTGGCCCAATGGTCAGATAGGTAATTGGTAGAAGGGTTATCTACCGCCTGAACACGCTTTAAAACTACCTGCCCTTGCTTGTCTGTGTATTCGATCACTGCCCTGCTATGCTCGTCGTAGGTCAGCGTTTTGGTCAGCATACCAGGCGCATATTTACCATTGATCGCTACTTGTTTACTAACATGGTCATAGTCAGCCCACCACACTTGATCATCGATCGTATTAAACCGGTAATCATAACGGACGACTCTGTCGTTGGTCACTGAAAGAGAAGGGTTAGGCTGCCAATCCTGTCCCGGTGCTCCTTGCTTCACGGGTCTGTTTAAAGGGCTAGGCTCGAAAATGGTAACCGCATAGGGATATAAGCTGGTGGCTACATCCGCAGGGCCATTGGCGGTATAAAAGTCACTTTGCAAAGTACCGGCACTGGTCTTGTAAGCCCCGTCATTTCCTGATACAAAGGGCATGTATTGCCGGGTGGCACGGCCATAACGATCATACTCGAAATGACTGACTACATCCTGTAAACCAGGTGAACCTTGTTTGACCACTATTTGTACCTGGCGTCCAAGGCCATCGATGTAAGTAGTGGTGGTTTGTACCTGGTCTACTGCCGTGGCCGGATTGGTCAAGACTGTTTTATCCTGTATGGCCTCAAAAGCACTGTATGTCCGTACATGGCTTTGCGGTGGTTCAGGTTGTGGATCCTGTGCTAATGCCAAGAACGGAAACAGTAGCGATAATGAAGTAGCCCATAGCCATGCTTTATAGATATGGTACTGCCTGTTTTTATTTTGTCTTTTCATGTTATTATGCTTCTAGTTGGGGATGGTGAAGGTCCTTTCTGATACCTGGGAGCAGCCGGTTGCCCTACATCTGACCTGGGTGATACAGTTAGTATGGCCTGGTTCGCAAAATGGCATAGCAATGCTGCCGGCAGTACCCAGGTTAGTAGTAGTGCCATCCTGCCTTATACCGGTCCAGTTTATAGTATAACTGGAGCAAGTGCCACTCACATTGGCTACCAGTTGGCCAGCATTCACCGTGATGTTGACGCTCAGGGTCGGTGGTGGTGGTGGGGCAGCAGCAATGATCTGGAATACTTCACTCATATCAGTTTGGCTGCCATTGCTGGTCAGCTGTATCTGGTAATCATCGCCGGGTGTAAGCGAAGTTGGGATAGTCCAGCTATAGCTTTGGTTACCAATAGCAGTGGAGTTGGTGATAATACTTTCCTGGACCCCACCTTTGAATAGTTTAATGGCAACAGCAGATGCACCTGACTCCTGCCAGTCCCATAGGATTTGTTTGGTAGTACCCATCTGCCATACCGACGCAGTTGATGGTGTCATCACCTGGATAAAATTGGGCGTGTTGACCGTTACAATAAGATCCGCTGTGATAGCATAGCCACTGGCATCGGTCACCTCACAGCGATAGGTATGGGTACCGGCTGTTGGAAAACGGCTAATACTTTGGCTATTGGTACCTAAAAGGAATATACCATCTTCCCACCACCTGTAAGTATATCCTCCGTAACCATCAGAGGCGTCGGCTGTAATGGTCACCGGTGCCCCTTCCATCACCTGTGAAGGGCCTGATAAGGACAATTGTAAGTAGCAAGGCAGGTCTGGTGTAACATATTCATAAGCCTGTAGAATATTGTTTTCATGGTCCCTTACCTCATCCAAACGACCGAAAGCATCATAGGCATAGCTGGTGGTCAGCCCGTTTGCATCGGTCTGGCTCGCCACACCAATCAGCGGTTGGTGGGTAAAAGTAGTACTGCGCTGGTCTGCTACCGGGCCATTGCTGTTGACGATCTGCCGGGTAGGTACGGTGTGATTGTAAGCAGCACCCCATTCCATGGCTACGCGTAGCCCATCTTCCTTTTCAAGAGACAAGGGGTTGCCGTAATCATCATAGTCAAAGACCGTCATCTTAGTAACCAGGTTATTAGCGTTTAAGTCGGTGAGTGGTGCATCGGTTTCCAGGGCATCCATACGTTTTATAGCGTATTTACCCAGCTGGTATTGGGCATACTGGTTATGCACTTTAGCGAGCAGTTTCTCAGTGCCATTTTCAATAATGGTTTGCTTTTGTTCCAGCACCGGGCTGTGGATATGGGCAGAGGCCATGCCTGCTGCAATAGCATCTGTGCCAGCCAGGTCAACCGGGTAGCGGTAACTTGTCCTGAGGATGGCACCGTCACTGCCGGTAGTCTCTGAGCGTTGTACCTGCAGGTTGTCATTGTTGTACATGTAATAGGTTACCTGCTCCAGATACTCTTCAGGATCAAGGCCGTTGTCAAAATTCCGTTCTACCACGTTATCGAGCCTGGCCCAACGGGTCAGAACCTTATAAGGCTCAATTTTATAACCACTGGCACTGCCCTCACGACTGCCATAAGCCCCGATCTTCAACCCGTAAAAGTCGGGATCAAATTCGGTAAATTCATAGTTGTACTTTACCGTCCTGAAAGGCAGGTTATCGCCTTCCCTGAAATGCTCCACCTGTTTTTCCTTGCCGATGCCCCAGTCGATAGTTTGCAAAGGTGGGAAAGGATACTCAGCACCACCATAACGTTCAAAATAGGCTTCTGCAAAAGGAGCGTCCAGGATATTGAGGAAATGATGTACGGATCTACCATTGCCTGGTTCGGTGACTGTTACCCGCCGGTAGCCACCGTCGCTATGCAGGATAGTACTCATGTTGGCCCCCATCACAATAAAATCTGTACCACTCTGGGCCGGCAGCATCAGGTGGTGGAAGATGGGCAACTGGCCGAATTCGCCGCTGCTACGATGCTCACCTGCCTCATGGATCGTGTAATCATATTCCCTGATGATACTTTTGGTAGGGTCAACCAGGTCCACATGTTCCATACGCTTTAACCGGATACCTCCTACTATCTTGCGTTTGATACCGTTTAGCCCTGCACCGGAGGGTGGATCATAAGTGAAAATTATCCTTACCTTGTCTCCGTGGAAATAGGGGTTGACCATGCCTTTAAACTCATAGTCCCCATGCAGGGTACGGGTCACCGGTGGCAAGTCGGTACGGCCCGCACTGTAGCTTGGTGTAGCGGTGTACGCTATCAAATTTTCCCCGGTCGCCAGATCCTTGAATTGTAAAAAATGCCTGGGGACATCCCCTTTATCGAGCATCTTACCTGGTTCAGCAATCTCAAAGATGGGTTGCATGGTCACGATCGTAGGTTCTTCAAAGCTGACGATAGTAGTAACATCCCCAAGCATAGGGGCACCAGTTGATCCGGTAGCGCTGTGTACGAACGAAACCGGGTCAGTTTGTTGACCACCACTACCACTACCACCGGCCTGCCTTAAAGCGTAGTAAAAGTCAATGTCAAAATCTTCACCCTGGGTGGTGGGTGGTAAATCCCTGGAGTAAGCATCATTAGGTTCGAACTCGAAAAGGGTATGGCCGCCGGTAGGATAAGTGATCTTGTTCAACACTCCTTTTCTGGCATAGTAGCCATTGGGCTTACGTTCCGCATAGCCAAGGGTACGTGTTTCTTCATTTAATTGAACATCAAACCATGAGATTTGAACGTGCATTTTGGGCACCAATGAAGTGTTGTCATCCCTACCATTGTAATACCCCCAGTAGTCAATGGCACAACTGTAGCGCGGTGGCAGTTCACTAGGGTTATCATAGTTAAAGGCATAGCCTACATTATCCGTGCAGGGGTCCATGCCTTCTTTGACCTGCATTAGGAACAGTCTTTTTTGGTAATAGGGCAATAGCTCATCATTCCAGCCACTAAACCCATCCAACCTGCGGTTTTCGGTGTAGAAATATTCTAAAGTATATCTTTTGACTGGATCAAGGTTAGTGCCGTCAAATACTTCTACGTACTTGAGTCTTTTGCCACCTTTGAGATCCTGGCGAGGCTGGCTATCGGGAACAAAAGATACATATCCCAAGGCACCATCAATGCGGGTCAACCGTTTCACGCCGGCCGAAACGTATACCGCACATCTAGAGCTTCCTTTTAAGTTACCATTGCGATAGTATTGTTTGGTTTCTGAGATGTTGACATCGTAAGTAATCAGGTCAGAGGTGTAGGTAAAATTGACCTCATTTTGGCCCCTGGGTGAGACGATCCTGGTCAAATGCCAGGCCGAATGGTAGAAATTAGGAGAAGGAACGGCCAACCCATTACTGCCGCTACATCGGCTAAGCCCCATGCTGGTTGATTCTTCCTCATTAAACTCATAGATCATACCATTCGGTGTAGTGATGATGAAGCCGTTGAATACCTGATAACCACCGCTTTGGCTACTGCCATAGATGGGTTCTATCTTCAGCTTTTGGGCTGTGGTAAGGTGGATATTACCATCCATATCGAAAAGGAATTTACCGGTATAGCCCATGAAATTGAAGTTGAAAATATCCGGTTGGCTGTCCATATCACCGTTCACGATACCATCAAAGAAATTACGCCTTTGCTCACCATTCATGGTACTGGTACCATCCATTATAGCGGCCAGTTGTGATTTTTCTTGACTGGTCAGGCTAATAAAGCCGTTTATCATTTCATCGGCTTTACCACGCAGAGTACGGGTAATCACGCCACCCGCATTGAGTGACCAACCGGAGCCTACCCACGATGCTTGATCTTGTACGCGCACACCCCCGGCATGATAGCTCAGGGAGATAGGCACACTGATATCACGGCTTTTGTATTCATAAATAGGCACACTGATATTAGGCGTACCGGTGTAAAGGCTGACCGGGATGTCTCCATAGCGGCCCAACGAAGCAGCCGTTGGTGCTGGCGGCAATTCAAAGCCATTGGTTATGGGGTCGTCTTGTGCCATTACGTTTTGCACAGCACATAATAGTAGTAGGCATATCGCCGAAAATAAAGGCAATATGATCCTGTGTAGCATGCGTAACTGCATGCCCAGATTGTTTGGGTGCATATTTAAGTTTGGTTTAAGTTTTAACTAAGATGTATTAAAGTGTGAGGGATGAGTTTGGGTATTGAGCGTTATCTAACTCCTCCTCACACTCGCAACTCACACTCATAATTGTTATGAAGGGGGCCTACATCTTGGTAGGTGAGAGATAGGTTTAAAGATTGCCTGGATTAAATTGTTCATGGGTTATGATTTGGTTTAGTGATTATGCTGGTTTGTTACTGCGTGTTATGCTGTTAATTTGCCTTGTTGTCAGGTCTTTCGACCTGACATTGCTACATTTCAGGCGGTTCACTATTGTTTAGTACTTCTTTTGACTGAATGGTGAGCATTTTTAGGCAGTTATTTTCGAAGTTTTTTTGAGCTAAAATTGTTGTGATGTTGTTACATTTCATCTGCTATTCTTTTTATTGTCTGTTAAATCAGACTGGCGTTGCAGTTCTTCCTCAACTATTTTAATCAACCTTAAATCTTCCATTATCAAAATTCTAAAAGGCAGGGCTTTGTAAGAGCGTGCAATCAATTCCAGATGTTCTCTGATCGTCTTGACAGATGCGATCATATTTTTTGGTTCATCTTCGCTCATAGCTAAAAAAACTGCACCCGGACTTGAACCAACCCAAACCATAAAAGACACAAAAACGAGTATTTAAAGTCCGGGGCAGTAATGCCAAAAGATTCATTCAGGCTTATGAAAGTGTTGTTTCAATTTTTTGGCCAGGCCAGCTACTTCTTCAACCCATTGTAAGCGCTCAACAAATTGCCCATGCATCATTGGGTTGTTGGAACATAGCATGGCATTTACAGTGTAAAAGCTATGTAATTGGCTGATTTGCATTTCCATTTCGTTTAGGGTACTGCCAAGAAGTGTTATAGAATGCACCAACTTTTCGATCCTCCTCGCATCCTGCTCATGCTCATCGGCGGATGCCAGCATGCTGGCAATGAAACCCTCGTCCCCCCACTGTGTACTGTGCTTTACTTTCCGCTGTTCATCCTTCATATTGTCAATTTTTATATTTTAGGGTTATAGTTTTCAAACTACTTGCACACAATAATATCATAAAAATTAATACGATTCAAATAATATATTACGAATATTACTTAAACTGTCATCCGTATTGAGTACTTTTAACCAAAACTTTAAGTTTTTAAGGGAAAATGTTGCCGGGCTTTCCATGTCGGCGTTCGGCAAAGTCTTTGAACTGACCAAAGGGCAGGTAGACTCTTATGAGAAATCTTCTCAACCCAAAATTGAAAAGTACCTGGAGATCCTGAACCACTTCAAGATTGATCCTGAGAAGTTTGCCACGCTGGATATGCGGGTCCATAATGTGTTTAAAAACAACGATATGCAAGAAGAGGACAGTTTGAGTAATGCTAAAAACAGGCAAGGGATACCGGGCTTAAGCGAAGATCAGGAGTTACGGTTCCTTGATGACATTGAAAATATAGAGGAACTAAAGCATATCTTCAGGCAAGAGTGGAGAATGAATAAAGAGTTGAAAGCTGAAAACCAGTTCCTGAGTTGGAAAGTGATCAAGCTGTCAGATGAGTTAAGGGAAGGCAGTCAGAAAAAATAAGAAACAGCCAATAATAATTGAACAAAGCGAATTATTGTCCACCTATTTCCTGTACCAATTGCCCATTTGCCATTTGGGCAGCACTTGTTGTTTAAGTTCTTCCGATAGCTCTTTGTATTCGTTGCGGTCTTTTCTTATGAACCACATGATTACCCCAACAATGATTAAGCTAAATCCAGCAATAGCCACAATAAACCACAACCTTAGGTTCTGATATTTTTCTTCTGCATTTTCTCTCTCAAGCTTACTATTCTCATATTTCAATTTAGCAACCTCCACCTCCTTTTTATCATACTGTTCATTTAACCACTCAATTTTGCCAGACTTTACTTCAAGTAGTTTTATAAGTTCATCACTGTAGTCAAGTGCTATTTCAGGCTTTCCCTGGTTTTTGTATATTTCAATTACGTGAGTGAAAGTAACATGTAGTTCATCTACATTTACTTTTTCATCTTGATCAATCAATGGCTCCAATAGATAATCCAAGGCTTTTTCGTAGTCTCTCTCACCAGCGTAAAAATCTCCTAGATTATTAATAGTGGTAAGCATTAGATTGGGATCTCCGATTTCCTTTTTCAACTTCTCTGCCTCTAAAAACAACTTTAATGACTCTGAGCGCCTATTTGTTAATAGCTTAATCTTACCAAGGTCATTAAGTGCTCTAGCTAGTAATTCATTAGAGGTTTTAGACTTGCTTAATGTGCCTATAAGTGTTTCATAAATCTCTTCAGCCTTCTCAAAATCACCGAGTTCGAGATTGATTGAACCCATTTCCAAATACCCTTTATTTAAGTAAGGCCATTCATATATATAATTACTACGGCGCTAATAATTACCTA
>JBCBSS010000129.1:0-23771 GCA_039819065.1 Bacteroidota bacterium | reverse complement strand
TCACTTTCTATTACCGTTACATATGGGGAAAATAGCAATGAAAGTAGTAGATAGGTATACATCATATGATTATAGACTACTGATGATCAATATGGGTTACAGAATGACATTTAGAATTGTATTATTAATATCAATTATTAGTAAATGATCGGTTAAATATGCATGCATAAGTTATTCGTGTTTTTTAGATTTGCGGCATGACCACCACTAACCTGAATCTTATTTTATTAGCACTAACTGTCACGTTTTCAGTTACTTCATTGCGTGCCCAAAACTTCCATGCGAAGTGGTCTCCTGATGGCAATAAGCTGGTGTATGATAACAAGCGGGCTGGTAACAATGACATCTACATGATGAACAGCGATGGTACCGAAAGGGAGCGCCTGACCGGGCATGTGGCCCACGATGGCCACGCGTCATGGTCTCCTGATAGCCGAATGATCGTATTTGAGTCGGAGAGAGATAAAGACCGTGAGCTGTATACTTTGAATATCCAAACCATGGAGCTCAAGCGTCTCACCTTCTCGCCAGGTGATGACCAACACCCGGCCTGGTCACCGAATGGGGATAAGATTGCTTTTGTATCCAATCGATCGGGAAAAAAACAAATCTATATTATGAATGCCGATGGTTCGGATGCCCGTCCGTTTCTGGATTCTGATATGGTGACCAATTTTCCAAACTGGTCCCCGAATGGCATGTACCTGGTGTTTACGGCAGATGACAATATCTACATAGCCGATTCAGATGGTTCCAATTTGACACAAATCACTTTCTCCAAACATTGGGATTGGGAACCTTGCTGGTCTCCGGATGGAGAAAGATTGGCCTTTGTAAGGGTTGATAATACTAAGCGCAATTTGGATATCTATGTAGTAGGTGCCGACGGTACGGAACTGACTAATATCACCACACATGCGGCAGTCGATCGGAATGTCTCTTGGTCTCCAAATGGCGAAAAGATCGTTTTCAGCTCAAATCGCAATACGCGCCCCATGGAAATATTCATCATGAATTCGGATGGGTCTGACCCTGTACAGATTACGGGTGTGAAATAGCTTCAGGTAAGGGGCTAATTGCCTTCAAACTGTAGCTTCATTTTCTTTACCCTATCCTCTAATTTCTCTGTGGTAAGCTTTCCTCTAAGCCGATCGACCATAATAGGAAAAGCGAAAGGCGTTGGCTTATCAGGCTCTGTTACGATGATCTTTTGCTGATTGATTCTTTCCAGCGCTTTCCTCATTCTGGCCTCTTGTAACTGATGATCCATTGCTTCTTCAAAAGCTTGTTTCAGCAGCAGGTTGTGTGATTCATAGTCATGGAAGACATTGAAGAAGAGCTGTGAAGAAGATTGAATATGCTTGTCCTTGATAGGATGTCCGGGGAAGCCTTTGAAAACCAACCCTGAGATGGCCGCAATATCGCGAAACTTGTGCCGAGCCAGTTCGATGGAGTTGATGCTGGCCTGAATATCTTCAGAAAGATTTTCTACCGATAACAAGTCGGTTTCAAGTGCTTCATAGATTGGGATTTCTGTATCCGATAGCAACTCAAAACCATAGTCATTCATGGCAATGGAAAATGTGATCGGTAGCATTTGGCCGATGCGATAAGCAACGACTGAAGCAATGCCTTCATGCACAAAGCGCCCTTCAAATGGATACATTAGCACATGATAGCCCTCTCTGCTTTTGAGGTATTCAATC
Source organism: Bacteroidota bacterium (assembly GCA_039819065.1). Taxonomy (GTDB): domain Bacteria; phylum Bacteroidota; class Bacteroidia; order Cytophagales; family Cyclobacteriaceae; genus JBCBSS01. The sequence goes on along the minus strand of JBCBSS010000129.1, from coordinate 22,065 downwards.
AGGAATTCATCCTGAGTTGGTACTTTAGAACGTTTGTTTTGCAAGTCCATCAAAGGCTTCAAGGCTTCCAGTTCTACATCCTTCTTACCCTTTTTATAGACCTCATGGAGTTTTTTCCGCAGCATTTCGCTCATTTGAGAGGAGAGGGGCATTCTACCTCCTTGCCAGGAAGGTACCTTACCGGCTTTTTTGTTGGTTTTTCGCACCTGTACAGTCAGATCTTTGATCCTAACCATCTCCAGGTTACGTCCGGCGAACCAGAATACATCACCGGGACTGAGTTTGGAAATGAACCATTCTTCTATGGTGCCGATCCTTTTGCCACTTAGGTATTGGACGTTCATCGAAGCCTCGCCCACAATGGTACCGATAGACAGGCGGTGGCGCATGGCTATTCTTTTATTCGTCACCTTATAGCGGCCATCTTCAACCACCACCTTTTGATATTCGTCATAGGCAGAAAGAGCGGAACCTCCGGTAGTGATGAAATTGAGCATCCAATACCATTCTTCTTCAGATATGCTGTTGTAGCAGAAAGTGCGTTTGATCTCCGGAAATACCTCTGAGGGAACGAAACCATCAGCTACCGCCAAGGTGATGAGATATTGAATGAGTACATCAAATGAACGTACATAAGGCACGCGGTTTTCCATTAGCCCAGACTTAATAGCCTCACGCAATGCTGCCGCTTCTATCAATTCTAGCGAATGTGTAGGTACAAAGTGTATTTTGCTCAAAGCACCAGGTTGGTGACCGCTTCTACCCGCTCTTTGCATGAAACGCGCTACGCCTTTCGGTCCTCCGATTTGTACGATAGTTTCTACCGGCCTGAAATCTACGCCAAGGTCAAGGCTCGAAGTACAGACTACAGCCTTGAGTTGCTCACCATGAAGTGCTTGTTCTACCCAGTCCCGTAGTTCTTTACTAATAGAACCGTGGTGCATAGCGATCACTCCAGCTAACTCAGGTGCGGCGTCCAGTATCCTTTGGTACCATATTTCTGCCTGGGCCCGTGTGTTGGTAAAGATGAGCGTACTTTTACTCCTTTGGATGATGGGTACCACTTTTTCCAGCATATTGATGCCCAGGTGACCCGCCCATGGTAAAGTCTCGTCTTCATCGGGCAGTAGTGATTCGACTTCAATTTTCTTCTGAATTTTTGCCTTGATCACCTTGTATTTGCCCTTTTCCATGCTGTTGGCCAGTAGCGCTTGGAGCGCCTCATCCATATTGCCAATGGTCGCCGATATACCCCAAATCCTGAGTTTGGGACGAATGGTCTTCAATCTTGATAATGCCAATTCCATCAAAACGCCACGTTTCGAACCGATCAGCTCGTGCCATTCGTCTACAATGACGGCATCCAGGTGCTTGAAAAAATCCTCGTAGTCCTTATGTGTAAAGAGCAGGTGAAGGCTTTCGGGTGTAGTGATCAATAATTCTGGCGTGTGTCTCTTTTGCCGTGCTCGTTCCTTGGTGGTGGTATCTCCGGTTCGCACCCCTATCTCCCAGGGTATATTCAGTCCAATAGTCGCTTTTTGTGCCGCGCCTTCGATTTCCTTAGTCAGTGCGCGTATGGGCGTAATCCAGATGGCCCTTAAACCAAAACCATACTTTGGCCTGATCACATGGTTGCCCTTGTTCTGCTTAATGAAGTTGAGCAGTACAGCGATCCATAGCGAATACGTCTTACCACTTCCGGTGGGGGCATTGACCAGTCCGTGATATCCGTTGAGATAGGCTCTCCAGGTGTCTGTCTGAAATTGAAATGCTGTCCAACCTTTGCTTTTGAACCAGTTCTGGCCTATTTCAATCAGATCAGCATTTTTCATTCAGATGTAGGTGTTAGTTTTAGAATATTGACCTGTCTGAAATGCCAGACAGGATCTTAAAAGTCTTGATAATGTTTTATGCTTTTGCCGGAGTTGTCTCCGGCAAATATGTTCAAATTAAAATCTGAATGCTGTTGCTAAAAGTCCGGGCGTTTTGGGGTGTTGTCCAACAGTACTTCGATCTCTTCCATCACTTCATCAGTTAGTAAAGGAAGAACGTCAAATGCTTTTAGATTTTCTTCCAATTGATGGGTCTTGGACGCACCTAGAATGACCGTACTCACATCGTCGTTTTTCAAGCACCATGCTATAGCCAATAACGGAGTACTGATACCCAATTTCTGGGCAAATGCCGTCACCCGCCTTGTTCTTTCAAGATTCTGCTCGGCCAGTGTTCTGTCCTTCAACCAATCTAGTCCATCCATACTCAATCTTGTATCTTCAGGAAAGCCGTCATTGTACTTACCGGTCAATACACCTGAAGCCAAAGGTGACCAAATCGTTGTACCCAAACCTACTGTTTTGTAAATCTGGCTGTATTCAACTTCTACCATATCCCTCACCAACATGTTATACTGTGGCTGTTCTACAATAGGCCCGATCAGGTTGTATTGCCTTGCTACCATATGCGCTTCCATAATTTCCTGCGCACTCCATTCAGATGTGCCCCAGTAGAGAATTTTCCCTTGTTGGATCAGGTTATGCATGGTCCAGACCGTTTCTTCAATAGGCGTTTGCTTATCAGGTCGGTGGCAAAAGTAGAGATCAAGATAGTCTAGTTGCAGTCTTTCCAGTGCCTGATGGCAAGCTTCGACCAGGTGTTTTCTGTGCAATCCTTTCTGCGTTGGTCCTAAGTCTCCGCCCAGGCCAAAGAAAGCTTTACTGGATACAACATAGGAGTCACGACTCCAGCCCTTCTTCTTAAGGATTTCTCCCATCACAATCTCTGATTGGCCTCTTGCGTATATTTCAGCGTTGTCGAAAAAGTTGATGCCATTATCGTAGGCAACGGACATCAAGTCTTCTGCGGTGGTATCGCCGATTTGCTTGCCGAAGGTTAGCCATGAGCCGAACGAAAGCCGGCTCACCTGCAAGCCTGATTTTCCAAGTCTTTGGTATTCCATGTTATTTGGTTTAAATGGTTTGGGTAGTTGAAATTGTGATATGATAAATTAAAACAAAAAGTGGCTATAAAGTTTGACTAAGGTGATAGACAAAAGAAATAAGACATAAGATGAAAGACCTTAAATCATGACTGTCATTGCGATCCGTCAGTAGACGGACAGGGAGGAGGTACGACGAAGCAACCCCAGCCATGAATTATCCATTGCTCACACTATCTCCGTCCTCCTGAAAGGAACTTATTAGCGTCGAGCACGAAATTGATGCTGAGTATTTGATCAATTGATGATATCGAAATTGGCTAAACGCACGAAAGTAACTTTCGCGCTAGGAACGGTATCAGAGGCAATGCGTACCTTGATTTACCATTTTATGCTATAATCTGATGAGTTCTATAGCTAATAAGATTCCTTCTGAATGACAGTGGTGGTTTTAATTTTGCAGTGTTGTGGAGGTATCCGGTGACTGTATCGAGTAACGAGGTCACTTTGAGTGACCTCGTTACTTCATGAACCTTGCCTTAACCATACGCCTCCAACAACTGTAAAAGGTCTTCGATGGTATTGGCTTCTTCTTTGGGCTTATCTTTTCGCCAGCGATGTATCCTTGGAAATCGCAGTGCTACCCCTGACTTGTGCCTGGTAGACTTATTAATCCCTTCGAAGGCGATTTCAAAAACCAATTCAGGGTTTACGCTTCTCACAGGTCCGAAACGCTCGATGGTGTTTTTCTTAACGAATGTATCTACCTTCTTGATCTCTGCATCGGTGAGGCCAGAATAGGCTTTGGTGAATGGCACTAGTTCTTCGCCTTTCCAGACCGCAAAGGTGTAGTCTGTGTATAAGTTGGCTCTTCTGCCATGACCACGCATGGCATATATCATCACCGCGTCGATAGAAAGAGGGTCAACCTTCCATTTCCACCAATCTCCTCGCTTTCGACCATCCCTGTAGGCGGAGTCCTTGCGCTTGAGCATCAGTCCTTCACTCAGGTATTGTCTGGACTTTTCCCTTTCAGTCTTTAGTTCATCCCATGAATCAAAGGGGACGACCTCAGAAAGAATGAGGGTGCCATTGCTGTCGTGATCCCTTACCAACTTTTCGAGTGTAGCCCTTCTTTCTCGCATCGGCCGATGCCTGATATCTTGCCCCTGCCATTCTAGCACATCATAGACCATAAAAACCAAGGGAGCGGTTTCCAGGATTTTCTTGGTTACGTTTTTTCTACCGATACGCGTTTGTAATACATTGAAAGGCAATGGCTTGCCATCTTTGAAGGGTAGCACTTCGCCATCCAATACTGTACCGTTGGGTAGCACCTCTTTGAGATGATCATACTCTGGGAATTTGTCGGTGACCAACTCTTCCCCTCTTGACCATACGAAAATAGATTGGTCTCTGACAATGATCTGCCCTCTGATGCCATCCCACTTTCTTTCCGCCTGCCAATCTGATGGTTCGCCAAGTGTTTCTGGTTCTTCTTCCAATGCGTAAGCCAAGTAGAATGGGTAGGGTTTAGAAATGTCATCTGCTGGGTTTTCTGCATAAATCAGTGCTTCAAAAGTTGTATTATCTGGAGTCCAGTTACCCATCAATCTGTGCGCCAAAGCACTTTCTTCCAGGTCAGTGTGTTTGGCCAATGCTTTCACCATCAGCTTTTGGGATACCCCGACACGCCAACCTCCGGTGATGAGTTTATTGAAAATAAACCGTTCGTTATGATCGAGGGTGCGCCATGCCGCAATGATTCTGGCTTTCTTGTCTTCTTCCTCCAGGTCTTTGAGTTCTTTCAGGTAAGTAATCCATTCGCTCAGTGAACGGTCAGATGTTGCTGTGTTCTGCGGTAGAATGAGGGCGATGGTTTCTGCCAGATCACCTACAATATGATAAGACTCTTCGAAAAGCCAGGTCGGCACTAACCCTGCTTCGGCTGCCCACATTCTTATCAGGTTAGCATTGACCGTTCGGCGCGGCCGACGGTGCGAAAAGATGGCCATAGCCCAGATTTTATCCTCATCATCCACTTCGTCGAAGTAGTTGACCAGTGCTTCGATTTTCACATTGGTCTTGGTGGTTTGATCTAGTTGTAAGAAGAGATTAGCAAATCTTTTCATAGTACGCTTGGCTGTATTGATAGGTGTTTAAGCTGCTTCATTGGATGCTTCTTGTTGCGTGCTGCCCTCACTGATCTCACCCAATTCTCCTTCATAGAGCGTTTCAACTGTTTTAGCATTGTAACCTTGCTCGCGCAGCCATTTGGCAAAGATGGAGGTGTAGCCGTGGGTCACGTAAATGTTTTCTGCTCCAGTAGCTTTGATGGCATCATTCAAACCAATCCAGTCAGCGTGATCAGAGAGTACAAAGCCCCGGTCTACGGATCTTCTACGCCGTGCACCACGCAGCCCCATCCATCCTGAAGCTATGCCTACAGAGTAGGGCTGGAACTTCTTCATCCAGGGAGAATCAACAGCAGAAGGAGGGACGACGATGATCGCTCCTTTATATTCTTTTTTGTCAATATCCTGGGATACGCGGATAGTAGGCTGTAAATCAATGCCCTGCTCGCGAATCACTTCATTGACGTTTTCAACAGCACCGTGTGTGAATATCTTGCCGATAGTGGCATCCAGGTTTTGGATGATTCTTTGTGCCTTGCCCAATGAATATCCCGTAATCACCGATACTTTACCAGCCTCTTGATTGGCTCTCCACCATTGGTTAATGTCGTTGAAAATGGCTTCCTGTTTCTTCCATTTGTAAACAGGCAAGCCAAAAGTAGATTCAGTGATGAAATGATGGCATTTAACCGTTTCGAAGTGCTCTGAAATGCCATCCGATTCTGTTTTGTAATCTCCTGACGCAACCCAGACTTCACCCTTGTATTCTACCCTGATTTGTGCAGAACCAATGATATGGCCTGCCGGGTGAAATGAAAAGTTAACACCATTGATGGTACATATTTTACCAAAGGAAATTGTTTCGATGTTTATATCTTGACCAAGTCTATGCTTGATGACAGGCATAGCGCTTTCAGTACTGAGGTAGTATCTATGTCCCCATCTCGAGTGATCGGCGTGCCCATGTGTGATTAACGCTTTGTCTACGGGCTTCCAGGGGTCAATATGTACGCCCGCTTTGGAGCAGTAAATACCGTTTTCAGAAAATTCAAGTAGAGACATGCTTCAAAGGGTGCTTTTTGTTTAACTTTTTCGTTATTTTGATAAACACATGAGAAAATCATGAGTTTAACTTAAATCTAAATCAAAAGAGGTTATGAAGCTTTCTTTGGAACAGATCAAACAGTTGGACGATTCTTACAGAAAGAACCTGATCAACTCCATCTCCGGCTTCAAAAGTGCCAACTTGATTGGTACCATAGACGAGGAAGCCAAGACGAATGTAGCTATTTTTAATTCGGTAATCCACCTCGGGGCTTCTCCAGCACTCATGGGTTTTATCATGCGCCCCGTTTCTGTGAGACGCCATACGTATGAGAATATCAGATCAGTGGGCTTCTTTACCATCAACCATGTGTTAGAGAATTTCTTTGTACAGGCACACCAGACTTCAGCGCGTTATCCTGAGAATGTATCAGAGTTTGATGCCTGTAATCTTTCTACGGAATTCTCAGACTTGATACCTGCTCCATATGTGAAAGAAAGCTCAGTTAAAATTGGTCTGGAATACATCGAAGAGCATAGAATCCAAGCCAACGATACTATCCTCATCGTTGGAAAAATTATGGAGCTGTTCTTTCCCAGGCAGATTGTCGACAATGACGGCTTCCTCAGTTTGGATAAAATCTCTACGGTGGCGATTGGTGGTTTGGATGCCTATTTCAGACCTGAGCGAGTAGCCAGACTGGCATATGCCAAGCCCAACAGACAGCCAAGTGAACTTATTCGAGATTAGTGGCGCCAAACTTAAGCTTGCTGACCGACGCATTGCCCTTCTCGATCACCGATACGATAAATAGGCTGTTGTATTCCTGATAATCTAAATTGCTATACGCCTCCTTGCCAATCAGATAATTCACAAGGTGCGGTGTAGAATTAGAATGCCCTGATATGAGAATGGTCTTGCCTTTTTGTTGCTCGAGTAGCTCATCAATAAATGCCCATTGGAATGGCTTATAGTTAGAAATGGTCAGGTTTCTGGAGTCTGCAATGGGCTTTGCTGTCAACATGGTCCTTTTGTAATCAGATGAATAGATGAGATCAATATCCATGTCGGATAGTGTGTATTTCAGGTCTTGTGCCCTTTGCAGACCTTTTTCTGTCAAACTGGGATCTTTTGTGCCATCATCTGCCTTTTCTGCATGCCTCACCAAGATGAAGGTGGTCATGGATTGGTCTTGGGCATAAGCTCCTGCGCCCAGTATAAGGCACAGGAGTAGCAAGCTGATTTTTTTCATATCAATTAGCTTGAAGCCAGGATTTTCTTAGGGCTAATTGCTCTTCCGATGCATCATCACTGAAGCCCAATTGATGTAGTACGTAGCGGTCAATTCTAAATATTGTCGTGACCAGTCTTACTTTCTCTAGTTCACCGTTTTCATTGTCTCTGAGTACGTTAAAGACGAATTCATCCCCTTCTTTCATGGCCTGTTGTTTTTGCCCGATAAACTGTCCTAACTGAGGGCCTACTGGTGGGAAGTCTTCATCATTGATACCAGCCAGGATATCACCATTCTGGAATCCTAACGCTTGTCCGAATTTATTGAGCCGCTCAGCATTTCTAATAAAAAGCTGGCCTTTTTCCTCATCGAACCCGACATTGTATTGCTCTATACCCAAAGAATAATCCTGATAGGTTTCTCTTTCTACATAATCAACACCTACCAATTTGAAGATTTCCTGAAAAGGCAATTGGCTACTGCCAGCGACATAAGTATTTAAGAATTCACCGATCTCTGGATAAGTAAGGTTGATTATTTCACCGAAAAGCTCGTCATCTTTGAACGCTTGATCCTTTCCATACTTCGTGGAAAGGTCGGCCATAAGGTTTTGTAAGCCGTATTTTCTATCCGAGAGCGATCTTAGCTTGATATCTATACACATACCAATAAGCGCTCCTTTCTCATATACGTTGCCATACTGGTCTGGGTACTTATCTAGCGTGTATTTGCTTAACTCGGTAAATGGGAGTGTGTCGTTGAATACCGCAGTGGCGGTGACCATCTTTTGTCGAATAATCTGCAGATATTCCTCCGGGGTAATGATATCATACTTTACTTGCACGTTACCGGCAAAGTATTCTGTTACCCCTTCGTACAGCCAAAGGTGCTCTGACATTTGCGGATCGTTGAAATCGAATTCATGAATTTCCTCAGAATGAATGTTCAAAGGCGTTACAATATGGAAGAATTCATGCGCGGCAAAATCCCTTAACTGTTGCTCCATTTGCTCAATGGTAGCTTCCGGCATGTAGTAAAGAGAAGAATAAGAATGCTCTAATGCACCGTAAGAAGTAACGGGCTGATCGGTGAAGTAAAAGATGAAGGCATATTTATTCACGGGTAACTGACCGCCTAAGTACTCGCTTTGTGCATTCAATATCTCCTCGATATTAGCAGCGATTTCTTTGGCAGTGATCATATCATTGGGAGAATAAGAGGAGACGAGCACCTCAGTATTGGCTACATTGATCACCGCTGTATCCGCCTCTGCATACATAAGGGGTGAGTCTACCAGTCTGTCGTAGTTTTCTACAGAATAGGTGTCGATCTTCTTGCCAGCTGGGGCTTGCTTGACACCTTCTAATTTCAATACCGTGTTGAGGTTGTTAGCATCATTAGTAGGGATAAGCCCGGTGCCTCCATAGAAATTTTCAGACCGGATGATGCTAAAATCGAACTGCTTTTGCTTCATGCCTTCGAAATAGCCAAAGAAGCCACTAGTGTTGATGACAAAGTTTTCACCCTCTTCGAAGTTCGTACCGGCAGGTTGAAATATGCTAGGTCCATCTAAGATCGTATCAAAGCTGTCTTCTATCCAGTAACTGATGCGATTGAGTTTATTGGCCTTGCTTATTTTCCAACTGTTATCGTCTAATCGTTCTACTTCCAATTCCCTGCCTTTTTTGTCATAGGCTTTAAATTCTGATACGAACCGACCATAATCGGCAATGCTGTAAGTGCCAGGGATGATTTTGGGCAAGTAGAAAGTAATTTCTGCAGAACTGATCTTGGGCGTGATTAATTGGACCATTAGTTTATCATCCACCACCTCGGTAAGATCTACCACATACTGGTACTTATCTCCGCCACCGGCAGCCATTGCCTTCGTACAAAACGCCAATGCCAGTAACACTACAATCAATTGCTTTTTCATAAAATCATTTTTATCGTGACTAAGGTCTATTATCTGTTTTTCTTAACTTCCTCAGGGATATCACATCCTTCCTTTTGCCTCGTATCGGTCAAGTGAAAGATCTTCCAGCCTCCGTCTGTTCTGGTCAGGTGAAAGGCATCCACGCCACAGTGGCTGAAGTTTTCTCCTGCATAGAACGCGTATTTAGTCCAAACTTGTGCGAGATTGCCATCTATTCTCACTTCATAATCCCAAATGGGCTCGTCCCAAACTACATCATGGGGTGTCCCCACAGCAATCAGGAACCGGTCGAGAGACCCCTCTCTGAGCGCTGGCTTACCATCTCTGCCAGTAAACGAGGTATGCATAGTGACTTTCGTATAGAATGCGCTATGTACCATGCTGCTATCACCGGCTCTCATGCCGTTAAACAAGTCCTCAATAGGTTTCATAACCGCTTTTTCGGCATCGCTTAAATTGGGATCATCCTTTGGCATAACCTGAGCCAAAGAGAAGCTGCATAGTGCAACCATTACTGTTGCTAAAAAGAGTCTTTTCATAAGGTTAATTAATAGGCTTATATCTAAAATACGGCTAAACCGATTCTGCGGGAATACAAATTGTTTGAGCGGTGAAAATGTTCGAGGAACTGGATAATCCCTTTTTACAGGGTTGTTTAGGTCAATGCCTTTTACCTTTTGGTTTTTTGATCATTAAGTAAGAAATCAATGCGATTGCAGGGTGCAATGCAAAATGCCTAAGGCTGGGTATTGACATAGACTAAAAAAAATGCTATTATGTATTGTATAATTACCTACTCTTTCTTCCTGCCTGAAGAAACAACCTAATTCACAACCAATTGGTGCAATGGGCACTAAACTGAACATATTCCCCAAGTTTAAGAAAAGGTCAGTGTTGTTGATCATGACCCTATTGGTCGTGCTGTTGATTTTTGCGATCTATTTCTTTGGGTATGTTAGGATCAATGAGCAAAAAATGATTGACCGTGGTTTCAGGGTGATCAATCGTTTGGCGCTCAATATATCCAATAAAGAGGCCGGCTACGCACAATATCTCAACTACTTTTTGGAATCAATTGGTGATTCTACCCTGAAATCAATCAAGGAAGAGGTCTTGTCGGGAGATAGTGCAGAATTGGCTGTATTAACATCCAAGTTGGACGCTGTAAAAAAGGAGATAGATCAGAATACCAATAGGTACGCGTCCCGAAGGTTATCAAGTGAGGAGAGGAGCTTAAATAGAAAAATCAGCAGGTTAAAACAATTGCGCACGCAAAAGTCAGATGCCAAACTCAAGGAGGCACTGGAACAAAAAAGCCAGAATATTCCTTTCAAGCCGCATATCGTCGCTATCAGTAACCGCCTTGGTAATTTTCAGCAATACATTGATGCGGAACCTGAGTACCTGTTCTTTCAAAATACATTTATTGTACAGGATACTGTTGTCTTAAAAGACACAGTTACTGCAAAGGATAAGATTTACCATGTACTCATGAAAGAAGAGCTTGCCGATTTCCTCTCTTCTATATTCTCTGATGATGACTTTTTTGATGAGTTCATCATGATCAAAAATGAGCAAATCGCCTTTCAGACATTTAAAAACCATATCACTTTAGAAAATGCAGATAGTCTAATAGTGGAGTCAAAAGGAATCTCTTCCGGCGGTGCTATTGATATAGCACTTCATCATAAAGCCTACAAATTGATACTGCACAAGGTGGAGCATGATAAGCTGGATGATTTTTATGTCGGTGGCTTTATGGAAGCGGATAAGTTCAACCGGCAAGTAAGACAGGTCGAATCGGTTTTTATCATCATCACCATTTTGGCGCTCTTACTGCTCATAATCATCATGCCCACGCTCAAATTGCTATTAATGAGTTCTATAGAACGGCTGTATATCCGAAATGTGGTGATGATTGCCGGATCAATCGTGATAGGTACGCCTATCTTGTTGCTGATTATTTTTTGCATTTATCACTTTCTGATTGTAGAGAATGACCAGATAGACAACAGGCTGGAAAACTTATCTAATCAAGTAAGTGACTCCCTCGATTGTGAGTTTAGAGATATCATATTGGAAATGGAGGCGCATTTAGACGCTACGAATAGCGCCGCTGCCTTTGAAAGTGTTCCTAAGCGAAAGTATGCTTATTACAATCAATTGATGTTGCTGGATACGGTTGGCAACATCGTGGGCTTTAAATCCACGATACCTGGGCAGAAGCCTAATATCCCATTAGGGGAGCGCCAATACTTCAAAAGGATCAATGAAGGTGACTACTGGCAGATTAATATCAATGGTAATACAAAACCGGTTTTTCTGGAATCCATTATTTCTTGGTCAGATCTAACTGAAGAAGCAGCTATTTCAATTCCGAGTAACAATCCAAAATACCCGGTTATTGCTATGGCCACCAGGCTCAATTCTATCATGGCTCCGGTCTTGCCCGCCGGTTATGGCTTTGCCATCATTCGCAGCGATGGCGAGGTGATGTTTCATTCTAATGCTAAGAAGAACCTCAGAGAGAACTTTATAGACGAAACAGACCGTGACCCTATTATCCGTTCCTCAACGTATTCCCGTACAGCAGCCTATACGAGTTTTAAATACCTCAATGCGAATCATCGTGGATATGTCAGGCCGGTGAACGAGCTGCCCATTTTCCTTATTACCTTTTACAACAAGGGATATCGCAATTCTCGAATATCAGAGATAATGACTCTTTCTCTATTGCTACTGCTTGGCTGCTTTACCGCTGTAGGTTTGATGATATTGGTGCTGTATTTTCTAAAGTATAGACAAAGCAAACTCAAAGTCAAAGAATTCCTTTTTAACTGGGTCAACCCATTTCGTAGTAAAGGTGATTATGACAAGCTGGCCTTCAAGTTTGTGTTGATCTTTATAGTGCTTAATTTCTTTTGCTTGACGCTGTTTTCCATTTCGGACAAGCTTTTTGTATTTGTAGTGACCAATGCTTTTTTAATGGTGATCAGCCATTATCAACTGAATTCTAATCGTGAAAAAAAGGACGAAAAAACTGAGGAATCGAAGATCTGGGCTAAGATAGGGAAAGATAGGTTTTACGTCATATTCATGGTATGCGTCGTATTGGTCAATATCCTGCACGGTGTTTTTTTAGGTATAATTGAATTGGGCAAAGTGCTGTTGTACCAACTCATCTCCTTGTATTTACTGTATATATCGGATTGGCTTTTTGGCGAGTACCAGAACAGAAAGAAAAAGCTATTAGAAGCGTTTGCATCTTTTAGGAATAAGTCTTCTGAAGATTCTAAAGCAGGTCAAACCAACATTGATACAGTTAGCGCAGCCAACAAAAATCCCGATGAAGAATTAGGCAGTGAGGCTTCGGCCCAGAACGAGCAGAAATCATCCGTTCCAACTGAAACGGTTGTCTTTAAAGTTCCGGTGTTCAAGAACTTCATATTCATATGGCTCATTATCAGTAGTGTGGTACCCATGTTCTATATCTTCCACGCTATGCTGGACAAAGAGAATGAGATATGGACTAAATATGATCAGCTAAGTATAGCGCGCAGCCTGGAAAGTAAAATCGATGAGCTTAGCGATCAATTTGAGGTGACGACCCCTGAATTGGTCAGTAAAAAGGTGAATAGTGGCAATTACCTGCTGAAGGCTTCATTCTATAATGTTGATCGTATTGAAATCGATTCGTTGCACTTTGAGTCATTCGATTCATTACTTTTTTACCTCAGGCCCAACTACGATAATCTCATCATTCAAAGCAAAGGTCTGGTATATGACTCGGCCGTTGACGCGACAAGAAAATGGCAATACGCCCAAAATCACAATCAGCTTTTATTCGATTATAAGTTAGGCAAAGGCTTAAAATTCAATCACTCCGATCATATTCTACTATCAAGTAAAGTCAATAAATCCAGTCCGTTCAGTACAAGGCCCAGTATTGTATTCACCACAGTATTGTTTATCATATTCATCGTTTTTGCTGGTTATCTTTCATCAAAGGCGATAGAATTCACGACCCGTAAAATCTTTGCAGTTGAATTCAGTATGTTGAAAGGCTCAAAAGGCGCTTTGTATCAGTCTAATGTTGTCACCATTGCCTCAATGAGCAAAAATGTCTTTGTTCTAGGTTTGCCGAAATCGGGAAAGAGTGGATTAATAGAGGAATTAAAGGCCAAATGGAAAGCACTCTACACTAGGAAGAAAATAAAGATATGCGAGATTAACGTACTGGAGATCAACAGTGAGGAACAATGGAATAAGGCCATCAAAAAAGCAAGTGAGGATACTTATGACAAGGTGATTGTTGAAAACTTTGAGTATCAGTTCAATGATCATGAGGCCAACGAGAAAAGACTGCAGTTGCTGGAGAGCCTGTTGGCGAATGGCGGTGGACAGATTATTGTAAATTCCGAAATACACCCTCAAATGATAGGTGGGTTTTACGAGGAAAAACTAAGAGATGAAAATGAGGCCGAGCACCACTTTAAATACAAGAGTGCACGTAACATATGGCGTCATATTTTCAATGGGTTTACCATTGTCTATAACCCAATGAAACCTGCCGAAGAAATCAAACTGGGGACCAAGCTAAAAGACATTGACAAATGGCAAAAGTTCTTGTGCAAGGAAATTGGTTTCGGCACTTACCTACCTGATTTAGTGCATTTATTAGAGAACTACATCTCCAGCCTAAAGCTAAAATTCACTGAGGCTAACAAAGAGGATGTGGTATTGAAAATACAAGAGGCTGCTGAAACTTACTACTTTGGTTTATGGAGTACTTTGTCAAAGTCAGAGAGATATATCATTTATGATCTGGCCAAAGATCGCTTTGCTAACATCAACAACGGTCACGGGATCAAATCATTATTGGAAAAAGGCCTGCTTATCTATGATAACGGATTAAAGATTATGAATGAGAGTTTTACCAACTTCGTTCTAACAGTGGTCGATAAGCAAGAGGCATTGCTGATGGAGAAGGAGGTAAGGGAAAAAGGTACCTGGAGCCAAGTGAGTATGATTCTATTTATCATCGTAATCAGCGCCGTTGTGTTTATATTCTTTGGCAACCCTGACCTTTTCAGCGATTTCAATGCGCTGCTAGGCGTCTTTGCCGCTGTGATGGGTCTATTACCCCGTTTGAATAACCTACTTAATTTCGGAAACATCAACAGAAGCGAACCGCTGGCATAGTTTGGCTGATGCTTTTGCCGAAGCTTCAGATACCCCTATTGGTGCTATCACCGATGAAACCATAAGAATGTTTTTTCAACCTTTAACATTCTCTGTGAGAGATGATTTTGCTTACAACCAACACACAAATGGATATTCTGACGTGCACGAAAATGTTTAACAGTCCTTTTGTTCGTAGGGAGTTGAGGTTGTCTCAAAAGCTGTCTTTTCGACCCCGACTGGTCGGGAGAGAAACCTTACTCGACTCAAAGTGTTGATTTTCAAGGGAGTAAGATTTCTCATTGCATTCGAAATGACATTAGAACGGGCTTTTGAGACAGCCTCATACAAGGGGGTAAAGCTTCCTTATTTTATTCTATTTAACCGCCCGCCCTTTAAGTAGCTTTCTATCCAGCGAAGCCGGTAAGCCCTGAGGAAATCTTGAGAATTTTGATATCTCCTCCCAGTTCTGTGCGGGGTATATCAAAAAGTTTTCCCGCTTGCGTTCTGCTTTGGTGACTGTGAGCCCTGAAATGATCCATGTTGGTAAGGTAAAGAGGGCAAAATAACCGTTGGAAATGGTTAGGAATGATCCCAATGAAGCCCAGGTGCCGTAGTCGTCAGCACTGTTTCGGTGTATGACCAGCTCTGCGTATTTCACGTCGGCTTTTGGAAATGAATTTAATTGATTGAATTGGAATAAATAGACGGTATCCTCACTTACTGCGATAAGCTCGCCCATGTGCACTCGGTTGAGTGTAATCCAACCTCCAAAGGCATCTGTACCAATATCTTTTCTTACAGGCACCTTGTTTTTTGGTGCTTGGATCGATGCCACCTTGCATCCACCGAGCGTAATCAAGATCAGTATGAACAAACTAATTCTTAACATATCTGCTGTTCCAGAATACTTCTTCCATTTGGTGTTCTATGCGCTTGTATTTGGGCGCTTCTTTCCGCAAAAATTTTGAAGGATTTAAAAACATTGTTTTAACCTTTTTGAGATTCTGCTCTTTCAACCACTCGTTTCTCATCCATTCTAGATAATACCCCTGGCTATCTAGGAAAAACTCGAAAGCACCTGATTCAGGGAGTTGATAGACCAAAGTGTATTTGTCTCCCGGTAATGTAACCAGCGAAAATGCCGGGTTGATCAAGTGTTGTCGGGCAGTCGAATCTTCTTCAAGCCACGCATTCAACACTTTGACCGGTTCGATGACTATTGGGTCGACTGTTCTTACCAAGGGAGCGAGCGCCACGTAATCAAGCCTCCAAAGTCCTTTGGTCATCCTGAGCTTTACTTTTGTCTGGCCATTTCCCTTACCTACAGGTGTGATAGAAAAATCTGTAGCAATAGGCCCTGTTTCTCTTACTTCTTCTACCTTTTGCCATGCGCCTTTTTCATCTTGGGTGAATATTTCCACCCCGCCCAGCATATCAATAATGTGGTCTTTGCTGAGTTTATCCCATCCCTGCTTGCGTTCCATTTCAGAGAAAAAATAAGTAGCGCCATGCCCCATATAAGCCAGTCCTTGATAGATAATATAGGTGGTGAGCAGCGTTTGACGCTTGCCAAGGATCAGGCCATAGGAGCGGCCTTTTTCTAAGTTATCAAAGGTCAGTACTACCTCTTCTTTAGCGGCCAGGTCGGTTGAGTCTGCTAGGCTAAAGCGCTCCTTACCATCTGCTCGTTCAATGAGAGGAGAGATGTCACCCTCAGGGGCATTCGCTGATTGAGGTACGATCGGTTTTTCTACTTCCCAGTAGGCTTCGTCCGGTGTAACAAATACCTTTTTACCTTCATCTTTAGGAACAGCAATCAGGTTAGCGTGACGTATGACATGTGTCTCGTAAGCCTCATTGGTCACTTCAATGTTAAAGGTGCGATTCGGGGGTTGCTTGGCATTGTATAGCATGTCTATATCCTTAGCTTCTAGCGAGGGTGCCACACTACTAGAAAACCCCTCCGCCATGAGCTCCATCCCCTCCCCGGTATCTGCATAGAATGTGGGACATGAACCGAAGCATGATTTTGGATTGATAATGCAATTGATAGTCAAGCCTACCGTAACAATGGTTGCAATCACCAACCCGCCGGAATTGCTCTTTCCGGGGTCATTGGTTTCTAGCAGCGCTACATCAACATAGGCTATTTTAAAAGACAAGGCACCATCTCCAGATCGTTTTTTACTGCTGAGGAGAGAGCGGTTGATGTCCAGGTACTTACCGAATCCTGATATAGTACTGTCCTGATCGTTGAATGACCATTCATCAAGTACATAAACATATCCATCTTTCATATGGACTTTTAGGTACTTGTTTTGAGCATTGATCTTCTTCGCATCTCGAACAGCATAAGTTTCCCGTTTAATCTTTTGAGAAGTGCACGATAAAAGAATGATCAATATGGCAACCAGGGGAAGTTTGCCCTTGCCGAAACTTGGAATGCCTGCGGTGCTTGCTGGCATAATAGAAATCTCAATTTGGATGTTACGAAGTATCCGGTATTAATTACTAAAGCTAAACCGATGAGACGGTAACTGACTAAGCATCAATAATTTAAGATTTTATTTGATGACTTCAAAATGCATTGTGGTTGCTTTTGACTTATCCGACCCCTGTTAGTCGGCCAATTCGATGATTTTGTGTGTACCAAAGAATTCGCTAAAAATAGTTAAGCGACCATTGATCTTTCACAAGAGAAGCAGCCTAGTTTATATATTTGCGCTATGCATTACGAGATAATATCGGACTTAGACAAACTGACCGAGTTCATTGCATGGCTTCCAGAACTCAAGGACAACGAAAAATACTATTGCTGTTTATTCGCCAGAAAGAAATATAGTAAGAGAGGAGAGCTAAGGTATGATGTAAGCCAAATGAACAGGTTCTTATCTACCAAAGAACGTCTGTTAGAAAAAATCCAACAGTTAGAAACACCGGAGGGTAGCTATAAGATTAAGAAGAAGGCTGTCCCACAAGAATCACTTGCCTTTTACATCAACCCGAACCCCAGGGATTTGGAGAAGGCTACCTATGAGAGTATCATTGGTTTGACGCAAATGTTACGTAGCAATGACGGACATTTCAATCCTCATGCGGAGGTGATGAGCTGTATACAACGCAGCCACAGTAAAAAAGTGTTCCTCGATTTCGATGTGGATACCAAGGACTTTGATTTTAAACGCTTGGAGCATATTATCAATCCGGCTTGTCTGGATATTGTAGAAACCAGGGGCGGCTATCACATTCTGGTCAGAGTGGCTGACGTTGCTCCCAAATACAAGAAGACCTTCTACAATGATATCATCTCACTAGGTGTTGATCAGACCGGAGACCAGTTACTGCCGGTACCAGGATGTATTCAGGGTGGTTTTACACCACGGTTTGTAGAGGTGTTTAATAACTAGGTTAATGTGGGTATGACAGACGAAACCCGGAAAAATGTCTTTTTGATCAGTCGGTCGGCTGAAATCTATGACATATGAAGCAATTCCAATTATGTGATTTTTACCCTCCCCAAGTCTGACTTGTCAGACTTTTCCCCTCCCTAATTTTAGGGAGGGGTTGGGGTGGGTAAGCACAAAAGTTACTAACAGTGCTTCGAACGCTTAACACCTTGTGTGTACTTTATCGCCGCAGTGCGTGAGATACGCACGGATTCACTCAGTTTAAGGGTTTTACCTCACCCAATTACGGTCGTGGAATGGGCATAGATTTGCGCCACCCTCTCCTCAAGGAGAGGGCGCTACAGTCAGCTGTTAACCTACTCAAGAAGATGGGTGAGGTCATTTCACTTCTTATAATCCCAATGGTTAGATTTTCAAAAGAAAGCTTTTTGGAATTTCAGATGCTATCCTGCGCTTTCTTTAAGCAGTATTCCTGTCAGGCTAGCTCTATCGCGGGTATCTCACGCACGGATTTTTCAGGTTTAGTCGTTTGAGGTGACCTGCCTTTACCGGTAGGCAGGCAAAAACGACGGCTAGAACCAGGTTAGTTTTTCTTGTTCTTGTCCTGTTCTAGCATTTCTGCCATGCGCTTGGCCTCTTCAATGACCTCACTGGGGTAGCCTGATATTTCTAGAATTTTGATAGCATTTTTGCTGGTTGGAATGCCGTCCCGAAGTTGATAGTCGAAGGCAAGCCCGTCACTGTTCACCATCTCACGGAAATGGTATAAGTCATATTGGTCTGCCAACAGTTGGGTGAGTTCCAGGTCATGGGAAGATACGAAAACGAAACAGTTGGCATTGTTGAGTTGAGATAGAATGCCCTTGGCTGCGGCTACACGCTCAATGGTGTTAGTGCCTTTGAATACCTCATCGATTACAAACAGGTTGAAAGACTGATCATCCTGTGATCTTTCCAACAACTCACCTACACGAAACACTTCTTCCATGTAGTAGCTTTTCTGATCTTCAAGATCATCAGCTATTCTAATAGAAGAAAATACCCTCAGAAAAGGCAGACTGAACTGGTCGGCCAACGCGGTATAGATAGTCTGGGCCAGGATACAATTAACCGCTACGGTTCTGATGAAAGTAGTTTTACCCGCCATATTAGAACCAGTGATCAATACACCTTTGTCTTCCACCTCTATTGTAGAAGGTACACAATCGACAATCAAAGGGTGCTTCATGTTGGATAGACTCAGCATTTTCTGATCGGTGAAGGCTGGTTTAGTATAGCTACTTAGGCCTTTGCGAAACGAGGCTATGGAAATGGCAGCATCCAACCGGCCTATTGCTTCATAGAGATACTGGATCTCTTTCTTTTTCTGTTTGAGCTGATCGAGTACCGTGTAGAAGGTATTGAATTCTAAGAGAAAGAGGATTTTAAAATACTCCAGTGCAATCCAGGCCAATGAAGCGGCTTCATTGTCTTGCCAGGATTCTGTGGATATCCATCCTATCCGCTTTTTCATACTGCTGACCACCTTGAAGTTGCCTTTCCATTCTGGCAGATCAACCCCAAGCATACCGAGATCGAAGAGTCGCTTACCCACCGAAACAAGGGAATTCAATCTGAGAAATGAGCCCGTGTATTTGCCGATTCGGCGTTTGTTGACGTAGTGTAGAATCAGATTGACCAGGAATGTGGGAACCAGCATGATAAGCAGGGTAGGCTGGAAAAAAGCGGCTACGATTAACCCGACGTTGATTATCGGCAATGTTTTGGTGATCCAAAGCCAGCCTGGTTTAGCTGGTAGATCGCCTAAGAAGAGATCGGGCAGATGATAGGCTTCATTGCCATTGAGTGCTGATAGGGTGTATTGCGCCTCTAGCCGTTTGTCTTCGTTATCCTGAAGTGAGATGATCAGATTGTCAAAGGCGTTTAGTCTTGCCAGATCGTTAGTGGGCGTTCTCAGCATATGATAGAGATACTGCTGGCCTACCCGGCTGTTGGTTCTATCCAGGTATGTGAAAACCTCATCCAGGTCGAGGTCATCAGCCACCTTTTGATCAATAACCTGAAAACAATCCTCTTTATCGATCAGGTTATGATAAATGCTGACCCTTTCGAAGTTCCGGTAATCGTCAATGGGTTGTCCCCATTGTGCTTTAGCCTTAGCGACCCACTTTGTTTTCTTGCGCTTTCTAGAAAGTTGGGTTAAGACGGTGACGGTCAATATAACCGCCAGCACCAGGAAGAAAATAATGTAATTCATAAAAGCTGTTACAAGCCAAATACTAAGATGATCATTTTATCTTATTGATCATGAAAATGACTAGGGAACGGTTGTATATCAGGTTTAACGCTCTGTTATGCCCCTCTGAGCAAGTTAAGTAGGTCGCGGATATTGCCGAGTTCAAGATAATCCTTGTTTTCTATGTGTTTATCATCCACCATTTCGTGATGCCAGGTAGTATGATAGGGGACATGGATTGCTTTGGCACCAATATTAACGACCGGCAGCACATCGGACTTGAGCGAATTGCCAATCATGAGAAATTCTTCTTTCTGTATGCGGTACCGGTTGAGGATTTCCTCATAAGTAGCTTCATTCTTCTCGCTCACAATTTCAACGTGCTGGAAGTAACGCGAAAGGCCGGAACGTGCAATTTTAGTTTCCTGGTGAAACAACTCTCCTTTGGTCAATACCATCAATTGATAATCATGATGCACCGATTCTAGCACTTCTTCTACCCCCTCAAGCAAATGTATAGGATGCTCTACCAGTTCCTTTCCCCAGTCGATGATCCTTTGAATTTCGATAGCGGATATCTTTTCCTCCGTGACCTCTATCGCTGTTTCAATCAGGGAAAGCATGAAACCCTTGGCGCCGTAGCCGAATATTTTAAGGTTTCTCAATTCAGCCCCGTAAAGCTTATCAGCCAGTTCTTCTGGCGGCATATAATGGCTTAGCAGTTCGGCATACTGTTCGTGTACCTTATTGAAAAGCGGCTCGTTCATCCACAAGGTATCATCTGCATCAAATGCAATCACTTTGATCCTATCCATTGGCAATTGGATTATCAGTTTCCTGCTGGATGTACTACCTCACCTGTTTGTAAGTCAGTCATGGTCAGCAGCTCTAAATTTTCGTTATAAACGGCGTTAAAAGTAAAGTTTTTCTGCTCTAAAACATACTGATAGATGTGCCAATCTGTGGGAGGGGTAGGCACGTCGAGAAGCTGTGCCCGGTCAATCCATTCTAGCGTACCTTCATTGCAGTAGGGTGCCTCGACAAATGCAATTTCGCTAAGGTAGATAAAGCTGCCCCAATTGTATTTGACCGGAGAAGTTTCGATCAGTGTCCCACAGTATTGCATAGCAGGCACCTTGATGCCGGTTTCTTCAAAGGTTTCTCTCACGGCCGCTGCGTTGGGCTCTTCATGTGGGTCCAGTTTACCACCTACCGGTGTGTATAGCCCTTGATTGGGCTCTTTGGCTCTTTTTAAGAGTAAGAATTGGTCACCGCTTTTGAGAATACAGATGACCGCTACCTTTTTGAGACCGTGAGGGATTTGCATGTTTTTTATCACTTTAATTTAATGCAATTCAACGCAAGAAATGAAATGATATACCTTTATGATTATTAATCTGTTGAAAGCATAATCTATCATTAAAGAAACTGACATATAAGCGACAATTTGTTTGTTTAGAAATAAGCCTGCAAACATTTTCTTATCAGAAGTTTTATATGGTTATGAAAGCAGTCGAATCTAAGGACCGCACAGTCAATTCGCATAAACAACTCAACGACTTTAAGAGTGAGATAGCTAGCTTCGGAATTGTGATCTCTGAGGAGGAGTGGCATCATCTTTCAGGTCTCATCGAAGTTAAAACGGCGAATAAAAGGGAAGTCATATTCAGTCAGACAGAGCTCTGTCATCATGTGATCTACCTAATGAGTGGTATCACAGCAACAATTTATTTGTATGATGATAAAGAAGTGGTCACCAGGTTTTTTCAGAAAGGGAATTTCAATACGAACATCGTTAGCGCTGAATCTAAAAGTTTAGCCTCAGACATTTTAGTAGCCATTACGGATATTGAATATCTTTTGCTTCCCTTCAACTTCTTTTTAGATAGTTTTTTTCATTCTAATACGTTTGGTCTATTTGTGCGAAAGAAGATCATGCGCATGATCATTGAG
>JBCBSS010000128.1:0-23942 GCA_039819065.1 Bacteroidota bacterium | reverse complement strand
ATTAGCTGACAATCTTAAGCAACTGACTCAGCGTGCTGTCTTTTTACTAGAAGAACTGATACGAATACCGTCGTTCAGTCGGGAAGAAAGTGAGACCGCTGATTTAATCTATCAATATCTAGAAAAATGTGGATTAGAACCCATCAGAGAAGGTAACAATGTCTGGGTACTTTCGGATCAATTCGATGAGAGCAAACCTACCATACTCTTAAATTCGCATCATGATACGGTAAAACCAGTCCAGGGCTGGACTCGTGACCCCTATTCAGTTGGTAGTGACCCTAAGTGCTTGTTTGGCCTCGGAAGCAATGATGCAGGTGCTTCGCTTGTGTCGCTAATCCATACCTTCTTGTTTCTTAATCAGGATTCAAACCGTAGTTATAACCTCATCATGGCGGCTTCGGCCGAAGAAGAGATTTCGGGGAAAAACGGTATTGCCTCCATTCTACCCTCATTAGGCAATATCGCGTTAGGCATTGTGGGCGAGCCAACTTTGCTTGAAATGGCGGTGGCAGAAAAAGGATTGATGGTGCTCGATTGCTATGCAAAAGGTATCAGCGGGCATGCTGCTCGAGAAGAAGGAGAAAATGCCATTTATAAGGCCATGCAGGACATCGCCTGGTTTCAAAGCTATCAATTCGATAAATCCTCCGATCTGCTTGGTGCGGTAAAAATGTCCGTCACACAAGTCGGTGCTGGTACACAGCACAACGTCGTACCTGACAGCTGTCACTTTGTGGTAGATGTCCGTACCAATGAGCTTTATTCTAATCAAGAGGTATATGAGCTCGTTCAATCCCATGTATCATCAGAGGTGAAACCGAGGTCTTTCAGGCTTAATTCATCAGGCATTGCTTTTACCAACCCGGTTGTACAAAAAGGGATATCAATGGGTTTGGGTTATTATGGATCGCCGACGCTTTCCGATCAAGCACTAATGTCCTTTCCTACGCTAAAGATTGGGCCAGGTGATTCTGCCAGATCGCACACGGCCAACGAGTATATTCTGATTGAGGAAATTGAAAAAGGTATTAAAACTTATATTGAAATGCTGTCAGGACTGGAAATATGAATTAACCAGTCTATGCAATTATTAAAGACGAGTGCCATTAACACCGTCACAACATCAAAACTATCGAGTCATGAAACTTTGGGACAAAGGGGCTGCCCTCAACGAGCAAATAGAAAAATTCACCATCGGTATGGACAAGGAGATCGACCTGTTGCTTGCTCCTTATGATGTATTAGGATCTTTGGCACATATTCAAATGCTTGAGAGCATCGATCTACTGACAGCGGAAGAACTTGAGGCTTTACAAAAAGAATTAAAGTCTATCTACAGAGATGTCATTGAAAAAGGTGAATTTATCATCGAACCGGGTATTGAGGATGTACACTCTCAAATAGAACTGATGCTCACCAGAAAGCTAGGCGATGTCGGTAAAAAAATACATAGCGGCCGTTCCAGAAACGATCAGGTAATGGTAGACTTGAAATTGTATATACGCAACGAACTCAAAGAAATCACTGATCTATGTGTAAAGCTCTTTGAAACACTACAAAGCCTCAGTAATACACACAAAGATGTGCTGCTACCAGGCTACACGCACACGCAAATTGCTATGCCCTCCTCTTTTGGGTTATGGTTCGGTGCCTACGCTGAGAGTTTGGTTGATGACATGCATTTAATGGAAGCTGCCTTCAAAATCACCAATCAAAACCCTCTAGGCTCGGCTGCGGGTTATGGCAGTTCATTCCCACTCAATCGTCAAATGACCACGGATCTATTGGGTTTCGAAAGCATGAACTATAACGTAGTATATGCACAAATGGGGAGAGGTAAGACTGAAAAATCTGTCTCTTTCGCATTGGCTTCTATTGCTTCTACCCTATCCAAATTCGCGGCAGATATTTGTTTGTATAATAGTCAGAACTTCGGCTTTGTTACTTTCCCTGACCAGTTCACCACAGGGTCGAGTATCATGCCACACAAAAAGAACCCTGATGTATTCGAGTTAATTAGAGCCAAGACTAACAAGATACAAGCGCTACCTTACGAAATCAGTCTTATCACCGGCAATTTGATCTCCGGATACCATAGAGACTTACAGGTGATTAAAGAAAACTTTTTCCCTGCTTTTTCTAACCTTAGGGACTGCCTGGAAATTTGCGAGTATGCCATTAGCCAGGTACAGGTGAATACTGACATTCTGAAAGACCCGAAATACGAACACCTATTCAGTGTAGAAGTAGTTAATGAAAAAGTACTCAGTGGGATACCTTTCAGAGAAGCTTACCAACTGATTGGCAAGGAGATAGCTGAGGGAACATACCAACCCAGCGGAGAGGTAAACCACACGCATGAGGGTAGTATCGGTAACTTGATGAATGAAAATGTTGCGCAAAAAATGCAAAAAGTGAGCAAAAATATTACAGGGCACTCATTTGGGCCTGCGCTTCAAAAATTATTGGATTAAGCGAGTTCAACATCGAAATGTCACTATTTTGACATTTATTTCCCATTCTGGGATAACAGGAGCACTGCATTTTTTAGTCATCAATGTGAAATTGGCTGTTTTTCAGCACTTAAGACTGCTTTATCCTTCACGGTACGGAATTTGGAAAATTATCTATTGAATATTTCATTCGAATATTCATAACATTCTGTAAACGAGAAAATTACTACAAACGCAATCTTATGAAATCAAGTAGAATCGCCCTTGCACGGTCTATGTATTTATTTATCGCCTTAACACTAGTTACAGGCTTCCATGCAGCAAAAGCCCAATATGCAGGCCCGACCTGGCTACAAGTAAAAGCCAGTGGATCAGGTACCTTATCAGTGGTTTACTTCGAAGGTACCGGCATGGTATACAAAGGAACTGACGGCAAAATGAAGGGACTATGTGTGGATCTGTTAAATGAATTTACCACTTATGTCAAAGGCAAATACGGCAAGACGGTGAGAGTTAAGTATGTGAAAAACGAAACCAACTGGACAAAGTTCTTGGCTGATGTTGGTAAATCTCGTGGTGGTGTAATTGGCCTCTCTAATGTTACCATCACAGAAGAGCGCAAACGCACCCTGTCTTTCACACCGGATTTCATGGTTAATCCTATGGTTATGCTGACGCACAAATCGGCCCCGGATATCAAAAGCCTTAGTGAGCTCAAAACGACGATGAAAGATTTTTCTGCCGTAGCCGTTAAAGGCACCACACACGTCAAATACCTAGAGGCTATGAAGAAGTTTCACAATCCTGACTTGAAGATCACTTTCAGTGCTTCTCCCGAAATAGTAATGGATCAGACTTCAAAGAACAATAAGCTTTTTACAATAGTCGATTTAACAGAGTACTACTATGCTTACAAGAAAAACCTACCACTTAAAAGACAGGCGGTATCGGTTAGTAAAAACAAAGAAAGGTTGGGTTTCATCATGCCTAAGGACAGCGACTGGGGAGCCTTGTGGAACGAGTTTCTGACCCCGGAGTTCAAGCGTAGTGAAAAGTACAAGCAGATCATCGCCAAGAATTTGGGCAAGCAATTTACCAGCTTGATTCTGTAGGTCATATAAAGATATACAGCATAAAAAAGGCTGATCTGGATAAGATCAGCCTTTTTTTATATCTCGAATTGACGTAAAAGATTAGTACGCTCTGACCAGCTTACCTTCCACAAAGTTGACAAATGCCTTATTTACCACCCTGTTGCCCCCTGGTGTAGGGAAGTTGCCAGTGAAATACCAATCTCCAATATGGTTAGGAATGGCTTTATGCAGGCAATGAACATCTTGATAAACCACCTCTAATTCAGCTTTCATATTCTTAGGGCGAACAATCTCCGCTATTTTGTTAGATATTTCTTCGTAAGTGAATAAGTCATACAATTCATTCACGTAGTTCTTTTTACCCACCTCGAAGCCTGACTTACATTTCTCATACACCTCATCCAACTTGTATTCTTGCCCTGATTCCTTCAGCAAAGCCATCATCGCTCTGAAAGCGACGAACTCTCCAATCTTGGACATGTCTATACCATAGCAATCCGGGAATCTAATTTGAGGAGCTGAAGATACAATGACGATCTTTTTAGGATTCAGCCTATCGAGCATGGTCAAAATACTCTTCTCAAGTGTAGTACCGCGAACAATTGAGTCATCCAACACCACCAACGTATCTTGGCCTTTCTTGATGACTTCATAAGTGGTATCATAGACGTGCGCTACCATTTCTCCACGGTGCTCATCATCAGTGATGAAAGTTCTCATTTTCACATCTTTCATTACCAATTTTTCTACTCTTGGCTTGAAGGATATGATTTCCTCTACGTCGTCAATATGCGGTTTCCCGTCAAGAATAACCTCTTTACGCCTTTTAATCAAATAATCGTCAATACCCTCCATTAGGCCTAAGAAAGCCGTTTCAGCGGTATTGGGAATATATGAGAAAACAGTATTGCGCAGATCGCCATTAATCGATTTGAGCACGTGAGGGACGAGGAAGCGTCCCAATTGCTTGCGTTCGTGATAAATATCTGGATCAGAACCCCTGGAAAAATATATCCTCTCGAAGCTACAAGATTTCTTCTGTTCCGGCTTTCTGAATTGGTATTCAGAGTAATTACCTTTCTTATCTACAATCAAAGCGTGACCCGGAGTCACTTCCTTGATCTGATCATATTCTACATTAAAAGCGGTCTTAATGGCAGGCTTTTCGGAAGCAGCAACGACAATCTCGTCATCTGCATAATAATAGGCAGGCCTAATTCCGACGGGATCCCTTGCCACAAACGAAGCGCCATAACCTGTCAGTCCAACCATCGCGTATCCACCGTCAAAATCTTTGCAAGAACGCTTAAGTACCTTTCCGAGGTCTATTTCATTCTCGATGATGTCAGTGATCTCCTGTTTGTCGTATTTGTCTTTGTATTGCTTGTAGAGCCTTTCGTTTTCTTCATCCAGGAAGTGGCCGATTTTCTCCATGACCGTTACAGTGTCAACCTTTTCCTTTGGGTGCTGGCCGAGGCCTACCAAAATGTCGAAAAGCTCATCCACATTAGTCATGTTGAAGTTGCCAGCTACCACCAGATTACGGCTTCTCCAGTTGTTCTGCCTCAGCATAGGATGACAGTACTCCAGGCTGTTCTTGCCATGCGTACCATACCTTAAATGTCCTAGCCAGGTTTCACCTGTAAAAGCAATATTCTTTTTAAGCCACTTCTCGTCGTAGTATAGCTCCTTACCTTCCTTCTGTGCTTTTTTGAATTTCTTACCAATCTTAGAAAAGATGTCGATGATTGGCTGGTTGTCAATAGACCGGTACCGGCTAATGTATTTGGTGCCTGGTTTTTGATCGATTTTGATGTTAGCAACCCCTGCACCATCTTGACCCCGGTTGTGTTGCTTTTCCATGAGAATGTACATTTTGCTCATGGCGTAAGTAGGTGTTCCGTACTTTTCAATGTAGTACGAAAGTGGTTTGCGAAGTCGGATCATTGCGATCCCACATTCGTGTTTTATGAAGTCACTCATCTTGGTGCACCGAATTAAACTCCGAAATTAACATTTTGTAAATAACCCATCAACCAATCGGGCTTGAAGAAAAATAACAATATCATAATAACTAAGATGGCTATCAAATAATTCTCCTTGGCTGATTTTAATTCGGAAACGTCATTTTCAGCCTTTTGAGGCTTGAAAAACATGAAATACGGAATCTTGAGATAATAGAATAGGGACACCACCGTATTCAATAAACCTATGATCAGAAATGCGAATAAATAATTATCACCTATCTGGTCATAGGTATCCCACAAGGCAGAGAAAATGAGCAACTTGGCTGTGAACCCAGCAGTAGGCGGGAGTCCGGTTAAGGCTATCATCACGATCAGCATAAGCGCTCCCAAAAATGGAAGCTGACGCCCTAATCCCTTATATTCTTCTATCATCACTGCACCCGTCCGACGTTCGATCATCTGTACGATCAAAAAGGCGGCAAAATTCATAAGTAGGTAGATACCACCGTAGAACAAAATAGTTTGCATACCAAATTTCGAGAAAGCTACCACGCCTACCAAAATGAATCCAGAATGTGCAATGGACGAATAGGCCAGCATACGCTTAGCATTCTTCTGAAAAAGCGCCGAAAAGTTACCAATCGTAAGTGTAGCGATCGAGATGACGGTCAACATCACCTGCCAGTCCAAAGGCGATTGTCCATAAAGATGTATCACCAGAACGAACTTCAAGAGGACAGCAAAACCGGCCAGCTTGGGTACAATAGAAAAAAAGGCTACCACTGGGGTCGGGGCTGTTTCATAAACATCCGGCGTCCAAATGTGGAATGGGGCAGATGAGATTTTAAATAGAAAACCCCCAAGCACCATGATAATGGCTATTATGAGTAGTACATTAGGTTCGCCAGTACTTGATTGATCAAGCAGACCGGCTACCATTTGTCCTGATGTTATATCCAAGGTACCTGTAAATCCATACAGCAATGAGATACCGTAAATCATTATACCTGACGATAAACCACCGAAGAGGACGTACTTCATGGCGGACTCACTGGTCTTCCTGTTGAAAGAGAAATTGGTCAATACATAAGCGCTGATCGATAGCACCTCTACCGATAGATAGATCATCAGCAAGTTGGAGGCCATCGCTAAAAGAAAAGAACCGAGTGCCAGTGCCAGTATGAGCGTGTAGTATTCAGCGTGTTTTTCACGAATCTGTCCTTTATTCCAATAACTCCAGGAAGCAAAAACAGTAAGCAATGTCCCGGCTGCAAATAACACCTTAAATATTATCGCAAACCGATCAAGACTGATCATACCCAGGAATAAACTCACTTGTGGATCTTGATTCCACTGTGTCACAAGAGATACGAACACAAGCGACAGCGAAGCCAAAGCCATGGCTACATATACCGTCTGCCCTTTCCTTTTAAGAATAAGATCAACCAATACCAGCAAAATAATGGCTCCGGAAAGTATTAGTTCAGGGTAGAATTGCGATAAGCTTTCCTGAATGATCGATAGCTCCAATTTCAAGCTACTACCCATCGCTAATTGAATTGGTTTATTGTTGCGCCGGTGTTCGTTACAAAAGTCACAAGGTGACTCACCGATGCATTGATCATATCAAGAATGAAATGTGGAAATATGCCCAGTAAAAGGGTAAGCACTATCAGCGGTACTAACATGATATACTCTCTGCTACCTAAATCAGTCAGGGAGGCTGACCAATTCTCAAATCTCACCGAGAATTTCCCGAAAAACATGCGTTGTATTGTCCACAAGTAATAGGCTGCGCTCAACAAAAGACCAAGCGTTGCCGTTATCGCCATCCACTTCGGTATCATACCAGAACTGAAAGCGCCTAGAAAGACTAGTACTTCGGCTATGAAGCCCGAGAAGCCGGGTAGACCGAGCGACGCAAAGAAGGCAATCACCACCACGGCGGTGAAACGAGGCATTTTACTCGCCAGCCCGGAATAGTTTTCTATCATTCGGTCGTGCGTTCTATCATAAAGCACACCGGCAATCAAAAACAACATAGAAGAAATGACCCCGTGACTGAACATCTGGTAGATGGCCCCTCCTACCCCTTCCGATGTCAATGATGCCAATCCAAGCAATACGAACCCCATGTGAGAGACAGAAGAATAGGCAATCAGCTTTTTGAGATCTTTACTAGACAATGCATTCATCGCCCCATATATGATCGATATGAGGCCCAGTAGACCAACTAACCAGGCATAATGAACGCCACCTTCCGGAAAAATGAGGTAGGCGGTTCTTATGAGCCCATACCCCCCTATTTTCAATAGAATGCCAGCCAGAATGACTGAAATGGGCGTAGGAGCTTCTACGTGAGCGTCAGGAAGCCAGGTATGTACCGGTACAACCGGTACCTTGATGGCAAAGCCCACAAATAGCAAAAGGAATCCAATCAATCGAGCATCTAAACCTCCCACTACAGATTTACCTATGACTGCGAAGAATGTATCAGGAATGAAGTTATTCATATCTGTCATGTGCACCATATTGAATGTATGCACCAGGTTCTGCTCAGCAATCCTTCCTTGCTTCAGCATCCCCTGAATATTGGATACTATCTCAGGCGTCACCTGAGATACATCAGATACGAATGATAGCTCCACTGCTGTTGCGGCAGGATCAATGGTAGAATTATATAATCCGATCATTACGATCAGGATGAAAATAGAACCTAGTAATGTGTACAGGAAAAACTTGATCGAAGCGTAGTCCTTGCGCGGGCCTCCCCAAATACCGATAAGGAAATACATCGGCAATAGCATGAACTCGAAAAATAGATAAAAGAGCAGAAAATCGAGCGCTACAAAACAGCCGATAATCGAGGCATTGAGTAGCAAGTATAGCCCAAAGTAGCCTTTCAGCTTTTCGGTCATGTTCCAGGATGAAATCACACCGACAAGCAAGACAATTACCGAAAGGAGCACCATGGTGATGCTTACACCGTCTACACCAAGAAAATAATCAACCGAAAGTTTCCCTAAACGCCCCAAGTCCAAAGTGATCCAATCCAATTTCTCTACAAATTGGAAGGCAGACTCATCGTTGATACCAACAGGACTTCCCTTACCTGCCTGAAACCCGCCATAGAGCGTTATGCCAAGTACCACCTGCAAGAGAGATGCGACCAAGGCGACATACTTATAAAGCGTCTCCAGTCTCTTCGGTAGCAACACAACTATAGCCGCGGCTAGCAACGGGATGAAGATCAGTAAAGAGAGTAAATATTGATTCATCGATTTTTAAAGCGTTAACCAAATGATCAAGGAAAGCATACCTAAAATGGCCCAAATGAAGTAAGTCTGTATTTTACCTCCTTGAATGGACTTAGTAAACCTTCCCACCATGCCAGCCGAATAAGCAGCGAAATTAACCAAACCATCGACAATAGCCCTATCTATCCAACCGGTTATATTAGCCAGCACCACGTTTCCTACAGCAAACAGATCAATTGCCTTGTCTATGACCTTTCTCTCTACAAAGTTCAGTATGGCACTTATTTTTAATATGGGCGTTACGAAAGCGAAATGATAAATGCCATCAAGGAACCAATTGTTAAAAGAAATGGACAAAAGGCCTTTTCTATAATCCTGAGCTTGAAAGTAGGTTTGCTCAAATGTTTTTCCTGGTTTATATACAGTATATGCGGCGATCAAGCCTATCAAGCCTAAGGCCACAGAGACACCTGAAATCAAGAAGTGGTATTCGTGCAGTATTTCCTTGGTTAGAACAGGAGAAACAAACCCAGCCCAAAAAGTCGCCCTCTCGGGGTTCTTGAGTGTACTCATCGCCCAACCTTCGGCTCCATCCAGTGGTGACCAAGCATATACAAAACTGATCGATAGCATGGCCAGAATGATCAATGGCAACTGAACCTGCCACGAATTTTCCTTAATGTGTTTTCCAATACCGGACGTTTCCTCTTTATGTCGTTCTAACCTGAACTCCCCGAAGAATACCAGGAATATCTGACGTCCCATATAAAGTGCCGTCAGAAACACTGTAATCAGACCTAGAATCGGAATGATCACGCTCACTCCGCCAAGGGAGTTCGCATTAGCGTAAGCAGAAGTCAATATGGCATCTTTGGATAGAAAGCCTGAGAAAAACGGCAAACCGATCAATGAGGCAGTGGCAATGAAATAGGTGATAGACGTGAGTGGCAGTTTCTTAAGTAGGCCACCCATATTGCGCATATCCTGCGCGTCAAAATGAATGTTTTGTGCATGCTCGGCGCGGTGTAGTGCATGAATGATAGCGCCCGCTCCCAGGAAAAGGCAAGCTTTAAAAGCGGCATGGGTTAGCAAATGAAAAAGAGCTGCGTCATAAGCCCCAACCCCCATGCCCATTACCATATATCCTAACTGGGATATGGTAGAATAAGCGAGTACCTTTTTGATATCGTGTTGCGTGAGTGCAGCAATCGCTCCCATAAAGGCCGTAATACTGCCCACTAACGCGATTACTGTCATTGCTCCAGGTGATAAGATGACGAAAACGCGTGCCAGCAAGAAAACACCAGCAG
The DNA here is from genome assembly GCA_039819065.1 of Bacteroidota bacterium. Classification (GTDB taxonomy): domain Bacteria; phylum Bacteroidota; class Bacteroidia; order Cytophagales; family Cyclobacteriaceae; genus JBCBSS01. The sequence continues at coordinate 13,858 of JBCBSS010000128.1, read as the reverse complement.
CAACCATAGTTGCTGCGTGAATTAAAGCTGACACCGGTGTAGGGCCTTCCATCGCATCGGGCAACCAGATTTGCAACGGGAATTGAGCCGACTTGCCGATCACACCACAAAACAAACCAAGTCCGGCTAAAGTCAGCCATGTCATTTTATCAATACCACTCCCCTCTACTCCGAGCGCACCAAATTTGCTATTGAGATATTCCGGATCATTCAGGTTCGATACAATCTCAATTAAGTCAAATGTTCCAAACTGCCACCAGAGGATCATTAGACCAACCAGAAAGCCCAAGTCCCCAACTCGATTGACCAGGAAAGCTTTCTTACTAGCGGCCACTGCGCTGTCTTTCTGATACCAGAAGCCGATCAGTAGATAGGACGACAATCCCACCAATTCCCAAAAAACGAAAATCAGCAACAGGTTATCTACCAGCACTATGCCTAACATAGAAAAGGTGAACAGCCCAAGAAAAGAGAAGTAGCGTTTGAATCCATCATCTCCCTTCATATACTCGATGGAATAGAGATGAACCAATGTGGCAATAAAGGTCACGATCAACAGCATTAAAGCAGTCACATTGTCTATCAAAAGGCCAAAGGAAAATGATCGATTTGCCTGTTCGCCAAAGATGCTAAACCATTCTACCTTGAAATGGTGGGCATTGGCTCCCCAAACTTGAGAGAAGGTGTAAGCAGAAATGATGAATGCCGAAGCTAGTATTAACGTGCTTAACCGCGCGGCTTGGTTCGCGTACTTCTTATGAATAATGCTGCAGGTCAAAAAGGAAATCAGAGGTAGCATGAGCACTAGTAATGCCAGCATGGGCAAACCTTCAAGTGACTGGGACGATATGATTTCTTGTCCACTCATGTTAGCCCTTTAGGTCTTTGATCTCATCTATATTGACACTTTGATAGTGCGCATAAACACGGAGGATAATAGCCAAGGCCACAGCTGCTTCTGCCGCCGCCACCACGATGACAAAAAGTGTGAGTACCTGGCCTTGTATCTGAACATGATCATATTGGCTAAAGGCAACCAAGTTGATGTTGGCCGCATTCAATATCAATTCAATACCCATGAGCACGACAATAACATTCTTCTTGGTGATAATAGCTACCACACCAATACAAAACAGCAAGGCGCTTAGGATCAAATAGTGCTCAATTGGTATCATTTCAAATCTTTTTTCCTGTTCCAGCTATTAAGGCAGCCCCAATCAAAGCCACCAACAGTAATATACCTGCTATCTCGAACGGCAGGATATAGTCGCTCATCAGGGAAATACCCAAGTTGTTGACATCTGATGATTGAGTCGAGGTGGCTTGAGATTCACTGATCCATTTAATCGTACCTGCGTTGATATTGATGATGTTGAAAAACAGAATACCAAAAAGTACGATGCCAAGTAGATACCCTACAAATCGGTTATGCGATAAAGTAACTACATCTTTCCCGGTGAGTTTATGAGTGAGCATCACACCGAAGATCATCAAAACCAATATACCTCCTACATAAACCATGATCTGAGTAACGGCTATAAACTCCGCGCCTGCAAAAACATATATCGCCGCCACACATAGGAAAGTGACAATCAACGCAAAAGCAGCATAGAGCACGTTCTTGGTGATAAGAATCAATGAGGCAGATATCACGGCCAGCCCGGCGAATACATAGAACAGGATTTCAATCAAGCTCATTTCGGTCAGTCTTCTTTTTTCTTTTTAGGAATAACTGGCTTTATCTTCTTCGGAGCCTCTTGTTTTGGCTGATCAGCAGGAGGAGTTTCTTCGTCAGTGGCTTTGATCACAGGCTTAATCTTCGGCTTGATCACAGGTTTTGGCCGTTTCGGTTGCTCTTCTGACTGGTCAGGCGCCGCTGACTTTGGTTTAATTTTAGGCTTAATTACTGGCTTGGCTACCGCCTTAGGTTTATTAACAGTCGGTTCATCGGTTTTTGCCTTAGACTGCACCTTGGGCTTCATGACCGGTTTTATCTTCGGTTTTGCTAAGGCTTCATTTTGATCAGGTGCTGCCTCTGAAGACTTAGGCGTTACTTTAACCTTCGGCCTGAAAACAGGTTTAGGTTTATTGGCTAGTTGTGATGAGGCATCACTGGTTTCCTGAGCCTTTTTCTTGTCTTGCATCAGCTTGAGTGCCATTGCCTTTGGATCATCACCCTCTTTAGATGCTGTAGCGGGTTTTACTCTCGGCTTAAAGCTAGGCTTACCGGCTGGCTTTGATGTCTCCTGCTGTGCTGGTGCAGCAGCTGCTTTTTGCGCTTTGGCTGCTTCTTTCGCTGCGGCATGCTGATCCCATTCTTTCTGTTTGGTTAGAATTTCAATAGGAGTCATTTCAGCGAAAGCATAATTATGATCGTTTATATCATATTCGCTGAAATCATAAGTCTTGGTCATGGTCAAACATTCTGTAGGGCACACCGTGGTGCATAACCCGCAGAAGCAGCATTTGCCCATATCTATATCAAACTTAGCAGCATAAATACGCTTACTCGTACCGTCTGAAGTTTTGCCAATTTCCTCTGCCGACCTAATCGGTTCTATATCTATACAATCGACCGGGCAAATCTTAGCACATTTATCGCATACAATGCAGTCATCGATTTCATTGTGTAACCGATAGCGCGCATTATCTGGAACCGGTAGTGACTGATGCGGATATTGTAGTGTCATCAGTCCTTCTTTATTTTCTTTGAAATAATCTTCACTCGCCACCGACAGGGGCTTGGCTTGTTTAGTAGCCTTGACCATGTGCTTGAAAGACACTTTTAGCCCCGTCCATAGCGTACTAAATGCCTCTCCGATATTTCCCCAATATGTGCTATTCGCTCCTTTCAAATTCTTTCCATTAAATCATTAATAACCTCCATATACCACTTAGGATGATCAGAATCAAAGCTGCCGGAGTAAGGTATTTCCAACCCAATGACATCAACTGATCGACTCTAAGCCTTGGATAGGCCCAACGCACCCACATTTGTATACCTACCAGAAGAAGTGCTTTTGAAGTTAACCAAAAGCCGCCCCATAAGTTTCCTGCCAAAGTTCCTGGTTTTCCACTCGTCCAGGTAGCCAATTCTACCGCACCCATATTTGGCAATGGTGTGTTCCAACTTCCTAAAAATAATATTGCCCCAAGATAACTCACTAAGAGCATCATAGTGTACTCTGCCAGCATCACTACCGCCCATCGAAAGCCAGAATATTCGGTATGGAACCCGGCCACCAACTCTGATTCAGATTCGGGCAGGTCAAATGGCGTTCTGTTGCTTTCTGCCAGCGATGCAATAAAGAAAATCAGAAATGCGAAAATATGTAATGGCATTCTGAATATATTCCAGGTAAGAATCCCCCCGATAGACGAGGTTTCTATTCCCAATGCTTTGATGCCAAAAAGGTAGTTCTGTCCCTCTCCTTCCGCTGCTACTGTACTCCACCATATACCTTGTTGGTAGGACATTTCCTGCAAATCAAGCGTCTGGCTGATCATAACTACGCAAAGTACTGTCAGCCCTAAGGGAATTTCATAAGAAATGATCTGTGAAACCGAACGCATAGCGCCAAATAGCGCGTACTTGTTGTTAGACCCCCAACCGGCCATGATGATCCCGATTACATCCAAAGAAACAATGGCCAGCAGGTAAAACACGCCAACTTCGGTGCCTGAACCGCTCCAGGTAGAAGTCAGTGGCAATACCGCAAATCCTGCAAATACAGCAACAAAAATGATGATCGGGCTAGAAAGAAAGAGCTTCTTATCAGCAGCTTTGGGGACTATATCTTCTTTCTGTATGAGCTTAAGTAAGTCTGCAATGGTCTGCAACAAGCCCCACTTCCCCACTTCCATAGGCCCGTAACGGTCTTGTATGAAAGCCGATATCTTTCTTTCGGCGTATACCGCTACTACAGAAAAGACCACCATAAATGGCAGAAAAAACAGCAATGTACTCACTTAACAAACATTATAAACAGCGCTTCACAAAGTTAGCCATAAGACTTTAATAGCAAAGTCTAGAATTGATTTGTGAGAATACTGAAATTAATAGATATTCAGGGGAGTTAGACTGTAGTGGCAATATGGATGAAAAGGAAATCATAGACGCCGAAGAGGAAGTTGTTGAAATAGACAAGGTCAGCAACCATAGCTTGTATAAGATAAGCACCATGACTTTGGTTTTGGTCAATATTGGCGGCTGGAAATTATTTCAGGTGTATCAAATCAATCGCATAAATATATTCGTAGGTGATGCCATTCCTCCACTGCTTGCCATAGGTCTTTTTTCAATGCTTGGGGTGTTCCTGGCCTTGAGAATGAATGTCAGCAAAATACGCACATTATTGATCATCATGCACATTTGTGGCTTGCTTTGGGCAATCCTAAGCATATACCTCACTTGTAACGTGACCGGCTCAAGCATTTTTGAGATCATGCGTCAAATCAGTTATTTCTCAACAACATAGCATATGGAAGAGCTTGTAACAAAAGAGATAGAAGAGGTTCATGTCTTCTTTGAGCAATGGTTCAAAGGAGTGTTACCCAACTCGGATGAATCGTTCAATAGATTGGCTTCGGTTTTCTCTAAGTCATTTTCTTTTGTTCCGCCTAGCGGACAAGAATTAGCGGGTGATATCATTCTATCTCAAATTAAAGGTGCCTGGGGGTCTAATCGCGAAATATCCATTATGATAGAAGAGGTGAAGGTGCTTACCCAAAATCAGGAATTAGTGGTAGCGCGTTACGTAGAAAGACAGACCACCGGTAATCGCCATACAGCCAGGCTCAGTACCGCAGTATTCAAAATCAACAAATCTCTACCCAACCAACTAGAATGGCTCACAGTACATGAAACATGGCAACATCAGCAATAGTCCTTAAGAGCGCTACAACGCAAGACACGCAGGAAATACTGAAAATGATGGAAACTTTCTACGCCATCGATGATTACCCTTTTGATCAAGAGTTAGCTGAACATCTCATTGTAGAATTAACAGAGAACGAATACTTGGGACGCCTTTGGCTCATTTCAAACGGTCATGAAATAATTGGTTATATAGCACTGACATTCGGCTTTAGCTTTGAATATGCCGGGAGAGATGCTTTTATCGATGAATTGTTCATTAAGGAAGGATTCAGAGGAATGGGCTTTGGTGCTAAAACAATGGAACAATTGGAAATTGAAGCCCGGCGTTTGGGCGTCAATGCGATCCACTTGGAGGTAGAACGTCATAATGCAAGAGGCAATCGGCTCTATGAAAATCAAGGTTATGTTGGTAACGATAGAAAACTGCTCACCAAAAGGATATCCTAGACTGGAGATATTTTACCATTCGTAACATTTATTTCAATTAATCTAATTTTACATGAGAATCTGCTACCCCTAAGTTGTTATAAACGTCAAGAAAGATAAAAGTGAGTCGATGAGTCGGAAAAAGAGTATTCTATTTGTACTACTGCTCAGTGTAGTTTGTCTTGGTTATTTGCGCTACACTACTGAACCAACAGAGGGTTTCAAGATAAAGGAGGAAAAGCACAAGGGAGTATGCTGGGTCGGTGGCAGACGTGTTGTGACGGAAGAACAGGTAAAAGCATTAGCCGATAAGCACGTAGAATGGATTTCACAAACGCCTTTCGGATGGCAATCCGGCCATGACAGTCCTGAAATTCGAGTAAGCCGGCGATCCTCCTCAACCAATGCGCAAACCTATTGGGGAGAGCGAGACCAAGGGCTCATTACTACTACTCGATTAGCCAAGCAATACGGCATTAAAACCATTCTAAAACCTCATATCTGGCTACGCAATTCGGGAGACAAATGGCGTGCTGACATTGCCATGAATAGCGAAGAAGAATGGCAGCAATGGTTCAAAGCCTACGAAGATTTCATTCTACACTATGCCCAACTAGCGGAAGAAGAAAATATCGAGATTCTATGTATCGGCACTGAATTGCACAAAACTTGCCAGGATCGAGGAGAAGATTGGGTACCATTAATTGAGCGAATCAGGGAGGTCTATAAAGGCAAATTGACCTATGCCGCTAATTTCAATCAAGAATACCAGGATGTGGCATTCTGGGATAAGCTGGACTACATTGGCGTGCAGGCCTATTTTCCCCTCGCCGAAAGCGAGAGCCCAACACTAGAAGAACTTCAAAAAGGTTGGGAAAAGCCCATTCAGGATTTAGAACGTTTTTCAGCTCAAGTAGGTAAACCAGTTCTATTTACCGAAGTTGGTTACAAAAGCACCAAAAACGCCGCCATAGAACCTTGGACATGGCCGCAAAGTATCAACCGTGAGCAAAGGGAATTACTTTATTCAGAAGAAACCCAGGCTTTATGCTACGAGGCTTTATTCAAAAGTGTCTGGGATGAGCCTTGGTTAGCCGGAGTTTACATCTGGAAATGGTACCCATTCTACAAAGAAGCGGTTGCGCGTAGAAATAACGATCAAGATCGAAGAAACTATTTCAATATCGATTTCACACCTCAAGAGAAAAAAGCAGAACAAGTGATGATCGATTGGTATGGTAGAAAGTAGTCGGTCTTATCGGCTCAATTGCTATCGTCAGACCGCCACACGCATATCACCTGATCTTTACAACCTTATAGTTTTAAATAAAATAATATTTATTATATTTATTTTGTAACTATATGTTAATCATACAGTTATCTCACTGTATTTAAAGATCAATCTTCTCTCTATTAGCTCATGAATTACGTCACCGCAGATAAAAAGCAGGCAAAGTCACCTACTCCTTCCCAACATGCTTCTTCCTTACAATTCAAAGATGATAGAGACAGTCAGAAAAAATTTCTGGAATTGCAGCATATGGCAGATAGCAGCCCAAGAGTAGCAAGCGGAGCTACACTTCAGGCAATGATAAACAGCAGTAGCCAAACGCCAATCCAACGAATGCTGATGTACAATAACAAACAAAGGAGTGGTGAAATTGAGGCAGATAAACGTACAACGCCTGAAGCGTTGGCTGGGGAAGATGGTTTATTTTCTAACAAAGTAGGGAAGTCTTACGCTGAGTACTTAGAAAGTTCTCCATATTCGATTGGTGTTCCAAATTCTCAAAACACAGGTTTAAAAGAATTGGCTAAAAGAATAAAAGCAGCTACTCTGGATAAGGCTACTTTAACGGGAAACTTGGCTGAATCTGCCGCTTACAATTTTCCAGCAGCGCAATGGAGTGATGATTGGTTAGAAGAAGTATTCAAAAAACTCAAAGCCAGTGATGAGGACCAGTTACTACCATCGTATATAGATAAAGACAAAGATTTTGATGATGATAAAGACGACGATGAAGGAAAAAATAGCCAAGGAACCAAAGATTTAGTAACTGATGTAATGAGTTCTCCTGGTGACTATGATGACCGCTTGACAAATGCCATTGTCCAAGGTACCACAGTATGGCTTAATTCTAAAATCACTAAAAATAAGATATCTGATTTAGTACCTGAGTTGAACAATTTATTGGATGCTACGATGTATGACACTTTCGGAGCAGAATTATTGGATTTAACCGGAGTAGATTTAAATACTGCTCAGGCAGAAGCACAAGCAATACCTTTACCTATTTGGGTAAAATTAATGAACGACCTAAACCAAAATAATATAACTAAAATGGCTCATAATGGCCATTACGATACCGCTTACGGACATGGCGCTGAATTCAAGGTAGAGACACCTCAAGAAAAAAAAGAAAGTTACCAAAATCAAGCTGTACTCCATACCCATTATGATGACGATGGGGTTCTGAACAAAGCCCACACCAAGCCCTTCAATCGGCGATATGATAGGGGCTATGGTAAATATGATGTTAAGCTATCGGAACTTAATAAGATAGATGACACCAGAAAAGACTGGGATGACATTAGTGATATGTAAGTCAGATATTGCTTAATCACTCCCAAAGTGGATACTTCTCCAAGTGCAACTCCTCCCCAAAGAAGAGCTTGGTAGAGGCTTCGAAAGCATAGGTATAATCAGATACAAGGAATTTGCTCTTATCTGCCTTTCCCTTATTGAGAAGATCGTTCTGAGTTAAGTATGCTTTCAAAGAAGCGGCGACTATTTCAGAAGAATCAATAATCTCGACAGGTTGATCATAATGGGTGCTAATCTGGGATTTGATCAAGGGGTAATGGGTACAGCCCAGAATCAGTGCCTCGATATCCTGTAATTCATTGGCACCAAGATATTCGGTGATAATTTGCTCACTAATCTGGTTATCTATAAAACCTTCTTCAATCATTGGAACCAGCAAGGGTGTAGCTAAAGATTCCAAATGTATGTCCAGTCCTAAGTCATTAATCTTTTTGGCATAGACATTAGATTGAACGGTGCGTTTGGTACCAATCAAACCGATCTTTTTGCTGCTATACTGCTTACTCACGTATTCGACCATAGGATCAATAACGTTGATCACTTTTGCCCTTGAAGCGACATATTCTTTGAGGAGTTCATAAGCTGATGAACTGGCAGAATTGCAGGCTATTAAGATCACCTTACAGCCCTCATTCAGCAGCACGTTGGCTATCTTGATAGAATAGGCCTGTATAGCCGCCTCGGATTTGTCGCCGTAAGGTAGATGGGCTATGTCCCCAAAGTAGATCATGCTTTCGTTAGGAAGGGTTTCCTTTACTGCATGCGCAACGGTCAGGCCACCAATGCCACTATCAAAAATTCCTATGGGGTTTGAAGACATATATCAAGTGTTTGTGCAAATGTAGAAGAATTGAATTTAAGTTATGCTTGATCCTACTCTCAGACCAAAGTAATAGCCCTAAGGCCTTTGATGATCATTTAGGGGATTCGAATAGAATTTTGCTATTATTGCACCATCATTTCAACCCGAACCATAAACCGTTCTAATATGGCTTACAACTTACTTAAAGGGAAAAAAGGAATCATTTTCGGCGCTCTTGACGAAAATTCAATCGCTTGGAAAACTGCTCAAAAAATAAAAGAAGAAGGTGGTGAATTTACCCTCACTAACGCGCCCATCGCACTGCGAATGGGTGCCATCAACCAGTTGGCAGAAGAATGTGGAGCTGAGGTCATCCCGGCCGATGCTACTTCAATGGACGATTTGAAAAGTCTTTTTGAAAAATCCATGGAGATACTCGGTGGCAAACTTGATTTCGTCTTGCACTCCATTGGCATGAGCCCTAATGTGCGTAAGAACAAAACATACGGAGACCTCAACTACGACTGGTTTCTCAAAACCCTCGATATATCTGGATTGTCTTTTCATAAAGTGTTGCAAACCGCAGAAAAAACCGATGCCATGAACGAATGGGGCTCTATTCTAGCCCTGAGCTACATAGCGGCACAGCGTACATTCCCGGATTACTCAGATATGGCCCAGGCCAAGTCTGTGTTGGAATCTATTGCCAGAAGCTACGGCTACAGGTTTGCGAAGCTTAAGAATGTGCGCGTCAATACCATTTCACAGTCCCCTACCAAAACGACGGCTGGTACGGGAGTTGGTGGTTTCGATGTATTCTTCGATTACGCAGACAAAATGTCGCCACTGGGTAATGCCTCAGCCGAAGATTGTGCTAATTACATCGCCATGATGTTCTCGGATTATACACGCATGATTACCATGCAAAACTTGATGCACGACGGTGGTTTCTCATCATCTGGTATCACAGATGATCTAATAGAAGAGCTTACTAAGAACGCTTAAAAAGTTTATTCCAAAGGGCTTGGAAGGCACGCGTTACAAACGCGCGCCAACCCTGCAACTTTGGTAGTTAAAAGGTTTATAACCGTTAGTGCGCGTTTGTAACGCGTACCATCAAACAGCCTGCACTGCTAAACCAATGTTCTACAGCCTCTTGTCATAAAACTCTAACACCTAAAAGACAATTGATCTGAGCTTTGATCATCAACAGCAATAATACCTTTAAGGCCTTTGTTGGTGTTTTCACCAACAAAATCAACGGCAGTTGCTTGTTGAAGAAAACTACAATAAGAGCAAAAAGGTCACTAGAAATAATAGGTGCGCATTACAAACGCGTACCTATCAATTACAGGCACTTGACTCACGCAGCTATTAATACCTAAATCGATGATTTCCTTTCCAAACGCCAAGATCAACCTCGGTCTTAACATTACCTCCAAAAGGTCTGATGGTTATCATAACCTGGAAACATGCTTCTATCCGGTGCAATGGAATGACATCCTCGAAATTCTGCCATCTGAACAATTGCAATTCAATAGCTCAGGCATTGCTATTCCCGGCGACGGAAAGGATAATCTATGCCTAAGAGCTTATCAGCTTTTGAGGGATGATTTCGATATTCCTCCTGTACAAATGCACCTGCATAAGATCATTCCTATAGGTGCAGGACTCGGTGGTGGTTCAGCCGATGCTTCGTTTACCCTCAAGGCCCTCAACGATATTTTCGAACTAAAAATCAGTGATGACAAGCTGGAGGATTACGCCGCCAAACTAGGGAGTGATTGTCCGTTTTTCATCAGAAACAAGCCAGTTATGGCTAAGGGCACTGGCAATGAGTTCTCACCAATTGGCCTTGATTTATCGGGCAAATTCATTTTGTTGATCAAGCCGGATATACACGTTTCTACCGCCGAAGCTTATGCTGGCATTACGCCAAGGGAACCCCAAAAGCATATTGCTGATATGCTGATGGAACCGATCGAAAGCTGGAAAGGGTTCTTAATCAATGACTTCGAAAAGGGTATCTTCAAGTTGCACCCTGCCATAGCCGAGATGAAAGATTCACTGTATGATGATGGGGCAATTTATGCTTGCATGAGCGGTTCAGGGTCTTCAGTATTCGGCATTTACGATCAAGAGCCAGCATTACCTAATGGCTTCTCATCTTTTCAGCACTGGATTGGTCAACTCTGAGACCGAGTGATCAACGTAAGTTATCCAACCCCATAGCCTTACACTTCTTCTCTAAGCCGCCGTTAGTGTCTCTAACGGCATCTTAAACTTCGTAGTTAAAACGCCAGATGGAAACATCTAGCTTGCATATATATGTCAGGAGACTGCTTCAATACCAGTCGTTGCTGTATAAGCAAAGTAATTAGGGAACAGAAGTAGCCGCTGTCATCGCGAACCTGACGAAGGAAGGTGAAGCGATCTAGTAGCTGTGGGTAGGCACTAAAGTAACGAGATTACTCAAAGTAATCTCGTTACTTAGCGTATATCATCAATTGATCTTATGTCATGCTTACCCTCCCGTAAGTTTCTTCCAGAAGGACGGAGTTGTAAAGACCAATTAGTCATCCTGCCATGCACAATTCATAATTGACCTTTGAGATTGACCCAGCCCCCGTTAGTAGTCTCCAGTAATACTATCAAGGTGTTTTGAGTATTAGAGATGTGATTCAACGTAAGTTATCCAAGCCCATGGCCTTACGCTTCTTCAACTTATTGTAAATGGGGTAGACAAACACTGAAAGTAATATCAAAGCCGCTCCAAGGTAAAAGCCTGGCTGCATTTTTTCAGAATCTTTGAAAATCAAAAGTGCCATTACGATACCATAGATGGGCTCCAGGTTTACTGTGAGGTTAATGGTAAAAGGAGATAGCTTTTCCATGATCTTTACCGATATAGAATAAGCATAAACGGTACAGATTATGGCCAGAATGCCTAGATATAGCCAGTCCATTGTGGTTGGGGATAACTCCAATTGACCGGATTCGCTGTAATATGCTACGTAAAGTGGAAAGAACAATACTGTGACCAAAAATGCCCCTATCATCTCATAGAAGGAAATCATATAAGCGTCATACCGATATACAAATTGTCCATTGATTACTGTGAAAACCGCTCCTAAAATCGCACACAAAATAGCAAGGACTAGACCCAGTAAATATTCGTCTCCTACTTGAAAAACCACATAAAGCCCGATCAGAACGGTAATACCCAACACCACTTCTATCATTCTGATCTTGCGCTTGTACATCATGGGTTCTATTAAGCTAGTCCAGAATGCGCATGTCGCAAAGCCTGTCAGGCTAACCGAGGCATTAGAAACCCTTGCTGACTGAAAGAACAGAATCCAATGGATTCCTATAAGCGCTCCGGTTAACAACATTTTAATAATGGGAATGGCACCTAGTTTGAAGCTTTTCCTCTGGAAGTATAGCATGATGCCCAGCGCAATAAAGGCTATCAGCGTACGATAAAAAACGACCTCAACAGCAGGTATAGTGATGAGCAGACCGAGGATAGCGGTAAATCCCCAGATGAGTACAATGAAATGAAGCTGCAAATAGTCCCGGGTCATGGTAGTTTTATCTCGGGACGAATTTATACATGAAAATCGTAATTGAACCAAAAACTATATTCGGCAGCCAAACAGTAAAAGCCGGATCGATTGTACCCGCCTCGGCCATGGATTTGCTCAGGATGAAAAACAGAATAAACAAAAAGGCCAGAAAGAAGCCCAAGGCAATCTGAAACCCTACCCCTCCCCTTGTTTTACGAGATGAGACGATCACACCCATAAAAACTAATATAATCACTGTAAACGGTGAGGTGAACCGTATATACTTTTCTACCTCGTAAACTTCCAGGTTATCGGCCCCTCGCGCCTTCAGCTTATCAATTTCGGCATTCAGTTCGTTTATAGTCATGCCGTCATACTCCCGATAATCACTGCTAAATTCACTGGGGTGAATCAAAAGTGAGGTATCCATCTCTACACCAGTGGTGATGTTCTCACGTAAACTGTCAAGCTCTCTGCGCTGCCAGTTCTTCAACTTCCAGATTTCATTTTCATCATCCCATTCTATACGGCGTGCCGAAAGCTTTTCCCTCAGTTCCTTGTTTTCCAGACGCTCCAGGGTAAAGCGGTAACCAATATTGGATTGGTTATTATAGCTCTGCATGTATAGGTAAGTATCAGGCCCTACCTGCATGTGGATATTGCGCTCGTCGTAATAGTATTTCTTTTCAAAGTATCGTATTTCAAACGCCAGGCGTTTTTTGTTAGAATTGGGAATAATCCAACCTGTTAAGACGAAGCTCACAGAAGCGATGATTATTGCACCAACCAGGTACGGTCGCATCATTCTACGAAAACTCACTCCACTACTCAGAATAGCAATGATCTCCGTATGACCCGCCATTTTTGCTGTCACAAACACAACCGCAATAAATGTGGTGATTGGCGTAATCAGGTTGCCTATAAACGGAATGAAGTCAAGGTAATAGCCAAAAACATCAGAGGCGCCCAGGTTATTTCGATTGAACTTCTCGATTTTCTCTGTCATATCGATGATCGTAATGACAGCCACCAACATCAGCACCACGAATACAAAGGCGCCAAGAAATCTTTTTAATATGTATCGGTCGAGTAAATTCATTCAAGAATCGAAGTTAAGCACAAAATAAATGGTATTTCAACCATAGAAATCAAATGATGGCTTTCTACTCTGCCGATCGCGTACCGCCTAAGGCTTTAGCGATGGCGCAAGCAGTCGTGAAAGCAGATTAAATCATCTGATCTAATTATAGTCTGGTAGACACTTTCTTCACCATTTCATTCTTCCAATTAGCAAAATCGCCGGCTACAATCATTTCCCGAGCTTTTTCAACTAACCATAGGTAGAAAGTCAAATTATGAATACTAGCAATTTGCGCGCCTAAAATTTCCTTACTGGTAATCAGATGTCTCAGGTAGGCTTTAGAATAAAACGTGCTCACATGGCCTCTCAAATGCTCATCAATAGGGGTGAAATCATGCTTCCACTTTTCATTTCTAATATTGATGATACCCTGAGTGGTGAATAGCATACCATTCCTGGCATTTCTGGTGGGCATTACGCAATCAAACATGTCCAC
>JBCBSS010000127.1:0-23945 GCA_039819065.1 Bacteroidota bacterium | reverse complement strand
GAATTCTTGGAGGGCCTTTCAATTTTGGTTTTCTTAAATACGTTGAACCACATTTGCACTTAAGCAAGATCGAAGAAAATAACCGTAGACTGTTGTTAAATACAAATGATAATCTAATCAATGATTCAACATTTACCCCCGAGTCGGTCGCTGAGACTCTTAGATTGCGGAACAACCAATTCTACGAAATAGGTGTGGACGCAAACCTATTTTTACTTGATTTCCCACAATATAAACTGTCATTCTTTTTTGATACTAGTTTAAACTTTGGTCAAACCTTGTCCAGTGACTCGGTCAGATCTATTGATTCAGGTCAGATCTTATTTCAAGATGATTTTGAGGAAATATCATTAAATACTACGGATTTGGCCTATAGAATTAGTTTGACTTTTAATCCAGATTCTCGATATGGTATTGAATTCGGACATGCTCAACACTATTATAAGTTGAGAAGTACAAGAGTAACTCAGGTCGATGACTTGAATTCATATCAATCTTCTGGAACACGAAAAGAAAATCGCAACTTTCGTTATGCAGCTACCTCACTAGAAGGTTTCTATTCACCTAATGGAGAGAATAAACTATTTATTAGATACATTTTCTTCCATACGGTAGGGAATAGTGATCAGAACTTTGAGCAGTTTAAGTTGGGCTATTCATTTTTTCTGACAGCTGACAGGAAGAACTGATTATAGGCGGAAAGATTATATAGTTATGAACTAAGTATTATTATTATCACCTTGTTCCAAAAAACGTATGCCAAACCAGTGAATGTTGAGGTTCAGTAATCGATTGATTCAGATGAACCTCTCCCTAAACTCCAAATTATACATCCCATAAAGCAAGCAAAGTGCACATCCGACCATCAGGTAAGTCCTGTTTTTGAAGATAATAATTAGTCATATGAACTTGCTCATGTCGCTGAGTTCGGAGAATATGAAGAAAATAAAGCCGATGATGACAATGGCCGTACCTTTTGGCACTTGTTTTTCATTACAACCTTTCAATCATTGACATACTATTCAAAAAGATATGTGCAAAAATCAAAGGCCATAGGTTTCTTCCTGTCAGCACATAGATAGTCCCAAAGACAAGCCCTATCAAACCGGTGGTCACTGATCTCGGTGAAAAATCGTAGGAGTGCCTAAACCCGAAAATTGCCGCCTGCGATAATATCGTAAGAACGGTGGAAAGTGGAATTTTCTTAAATAGCGCTTCAAATCGGTTGAGTGAAAACCCTCGGTCTTGAAGTTCTTCTAGAAAAGACTCTATCCAGACGAAAAATATGATTGAAAAGAAATAGGGGATGTTTCCTTTCAATTCGCTGAACCTTTCAGTTTCTGAAACTGGATCGACTCTGGTAAAAAGAATATCACGTAAGAATATTTCGAAAATCATTATTGAAACTACCGTGCCTACTAGGGTAATAGCCGCGACTCCAAGAGATTTCAAATAGCTATTTGGTTTAGTCAAGCCAAGATCTTTCCACGATTGCTTCCCGTAATGAAGTAATAGGGTTGCCACTCCTACGGTTGTACCTGATTTAAACAGTGTTTGCCCCCAAAAGCCGAGGCTATCAATCCGGATTTCCCTTATTAAGAACATCACAGAAAGGAAGATAACAAGGTCTATTAATGCAGTGAGAGGTCGTACCTCTCTGGTTTGCCCAGATGGGACGGAGTTTGTTGAATGCACTTTAGCTTTAGTTGATTTTGCTTTTTAGGCCAATGTATCAATGCTCAATTTTAAATAAACCTCTCCCTAAACTGCAGATTATACATGCCATAGAGTAAACAAAGAGCAGATCCGACCATCAGGTAAATCCTGTTTTTGAAGATAATGGCTAGCCAGATGAATTCGCTCATGTCCCGAGGTTCGGAGAAGGGGTTGAGGAAGACGTTGTACTGACTATATTCCAACGGTTCGGAGAATATGAAAAAGATGAAGCCAATGATCACAATGACAATGGCCGTACCGTTGCCGTTTTTGATCATGGTAGAGACCATAAAGCCCACTGAAGAGAGGAAAAGGATAGGGAAGAGCACTTGCCCCAACATAGGTAGGATATCAAAACGGTAAAGCGTGAGATTGGCGATATGACCCAAGACATAAAGAATAACCGCTGCCACTGCTATGGACAGGAGAAAGCGCACTAGCCAAATCTTGTAGCGGTAATTAGGAATACCAAAGATCGTTTCCAGCATTTTGGAGTCATCGTCGTTTTGGATGCCATAAGCCATGGGGTAGAAGATCAGCAACAAACCAGGGAAAACCAGGAAGCCAAAGATCACCGCCTCGTTGAAGTCAGGGTCTTCGAATATTGACACTGTGATGATAAAAGCGAAGAATAGAAACGACGCCAGCACGAAGTACACGAACTTGTTAGCGAAGATCACTTTGATGTTGTAACTGATCAGTTTGTATAGTAGGAGTAGAGTACTTTTCATTTTGTTTTAGTTGTTATCGTTATTCCACGGTTCGTGACGAGGATATTCTGAACTAAGCTACATGGTGTCATCCCGACTTGTCGGGATCTATCTCCCTCGACGAGATAATCTCCGATTCGAGTAAGATTTCTCGTACCTCGAAATGACAAACCGCAAAGGCTTGAGCTAGCCTTCTCGTGTTCCGTCATTCCACGGTTCGCGACGAAGGAGCGAATCCGGGGAATCTCGCTATTCTTTTGTCTTATGTCTTGCCTCTTATGTCTCATATCTAATATCTCACATCTCTTATCTTGAATAACAAATCCCTCCCCTAACCCCCGCCAGCGGGGGACAAATGCCTGAAGTCCTTTGGTCTGTTTACTTCTATTTACTTCTAATTACTTCTTTGAATTGAGTAAGATTTCTCGTACCTCGAAATGACAGTGAAGAACGTTTTGCAATATGTCGCTGAGATCGCCAGGTGGAAACACCTGGCTGCACTACTAAGTCAACTGTCTTTTGTCTTACGTCTTTCTTCTTATGTCTCATTGCCTACTTCCTCATTATGGGCTACTTCCTCTTCTAAACCGACAACATTTTCACTGGCATCAGCCTTCTTCGCCCCATTCCTGCTCTTCATCAACCACAAATACGCGTCTTCCAAGTTGGCTCGTACTTGTGTGGCGTCTGGTCTTGGTTGTTCTTCTGACAGGCATTTCACTCGCACCTGATCGCCTTCACGCATGTGATGCACGATCACATAGTTTTCTTTTTCTGCTTCGAATTGCTCTGGTGTGAGGTGGAACTCCCAGACATAATCCTTGGCTAGTTCGGCCATGGTGGTTGGGCTGCCGATGTATTCTATGTTTCCTGAGATCAATACGGCCAGGTTGTTACAGCTACTGGCGATGTCTTCGATGATGTGCGTAGAAAAGACCACGATACGCTCTCGGCTCAATTCTACCAATAGGTTTCTGAAGCGGATACGTTCTAGCGGATCTAAACCAGCGGTAGGCTCATCCACTACCAGTATCTTGGGTAAGTGCAGTAGAATCTGCGCGATACCGATACGTTGCTTCATACCCCCGGAGAAAGAACCGATCTTCTTATGCTGGTGCTCGTCCATATGCACGGCCTTCAATACATATTGCACCCTTTCCTCTCTTTTGGCTTTGTTGGTGATTTTTCTAAGAATGGCCTGGTAATCGAGGAACTGATAAGGTGTCATGTTCTCGTAAGTACCAAAGGCTTGCGGTAGATAACCGATCAACCCTTGCAGCTCTTCACGATGCTTGGCGGTGTCATAACCATTGATCCAGATCTTGCCATAGCTCTGATCCATGATACCGCAGAGTATACGCATGAGGGTAGTTTTACCAGCGCCATTAGGCCCTAGTAACCCAAACATACCTTGCTCGATATTGAGACTCACGCCTTTCAGTGCTTTGAAAGGTGGCTTCTTCGGCTTCACAAAAGGTATAGCCAACAGCAGTCGATAATATAACCTTCGGATGCGTTTGAAACGTCCTTTGATCTCTTTCGGATCAACTGGCTTTTGTTCTAACCTTTGCGAAGCACGCACTAAGAACAAACCGACAAACCAAAGTATGATCAGGAATATGCCCAGCCCTTTGACCCGGATGTCTCCATACAAGAACATGGCGCTGAAGATGGGATAACCCCAGAATAGCAGGCGATAAGCCCAGCGTGTTAGCCTTGGGAAGCGGTGACCGATCAATTGGTTGACTTCGCCTAGCATTGACATGAACAAGGCATGCAGGCCGATCATGAAGACCAATTGCCAGAAAGCTTTATCGAGGAAAAAGTAAATGAAATACACCAAAAAGGTGATCAATGCAGCGCGCCAGATCATGTCTTGGAGCATGGTTTTCCAGGAAACCTTAAACTCACCACGCTCATTGAACAGCCGCTTATTGCCCTTCCATTCTCTTTTCCATCTTTTGTCACGGCCATAGACCTTGGTCAGGTTTTGTATTTCAATGTGCATGGCTTCATCCGGTGCCACCATTTTGGCATTGGCCTGACGAAGTGAGGTCATAACGAAGTGCGTACCTGCCGGAATAAGGATCACAGCGGCTAGCATCCAGATCATTTGCCAAATGAGACCTTCAATTTCCAGGTAGATGTAAGTGCTTAATCCAACGATAGCCACAATCTGAAGTACCTTCAGTACAGGGTTCAGTTTCCTAAACCAGTTGAGTACACTTTCTAGCCCGGCACTCATAGTAGGGATGTAAAGCAATGTCAGTACCGTAGCGAAAGCCAAACCGCCCATTACCGTTACAGCGAAAGGCTGACCGATGCTAAGCACATATTCTGCCTCACCCATGGCTAATGGTAGCATGGCTACTATGGTGGTAATCGAAGTAATGAGAATCGGACGGATACGCGAAATACCACTCATGATCAGCGCACGGTATTTGGTGAAGCCTCTTCTTCGCAATACCCTGGAATAGTCAATGAGGATGATGCCGTTGTTCACCACCACACCCAATAGAATGAGGAAGCCGATCAGCGTGTTGGCATTGAGCAGGGAATTACCGGTTAAGGTTAGTCCCAGGAAGGCACCAATGGCCGCCAAAGGAATGGAAAACATGATCACGATCGGTAGGTACAATGATTCGAATACCGACGCCAGGATCATGAAGATGATTACCACCGCCGCGAAAATGAGGAAGTAGAACTCATCGAATAGTCCTTCATCATGGATTACATCTACCACCATACCAGATGGGATATTGACACCAGCTACGATCTGGTCTATTTCTATTCTGGAGGCTTCTAGGAGAGATTCAGTATTCTGCACCTCATCAATGAAGCTATAGGTGATCTCGATTCTTTTCTCTTGATTAGTACGGGTAATGGTGCTTTCACCGGAAGAATAAATGACATTACCGACGTCTGCTAATGAGTGCGTAGCACCAGTGGTACTGGTGATGGGCATGTCTCGTAAATCGCGCATGTCTTTGGCTCTGGCATCGATCTGATTCTCAGTTCTAATGGTAATCTCGTACTCTTCATTGCCGCTGATGAAATTGGCGCCAGAAGCAAAGGAAGGCTGGAAATCGTTGAGCCCGGTGATCACGTTTTGCTGAGTGATGTTATTCTCACTCATTCTACGTTGATCAAAGAGAATATGTGCCTCAGGTCTTTCCGGACTTATATTGACAGTGCTGCGCTCGATAGATTGTAAGCCGCCCACGAACGTATTGATGTCATTGGCAATCGTCTGCATCAGCTCAAAATCCTGTCCCTTGATCACGATGCGCTCGGTAGGCGTACCGATACCCAACATGCGTTCAAAATCATCTCCCGGATTGGGGCCACCGCCACCTTGTCCATTGTTGCTCACCGGAGGATCATCCAGCGATACTTCCAGGTCTTTGAAATCTTCGGCGATATCATTCAAACGGCCTCTCACTTCTGAAAGGGTGATGGTATCTTGATCATTGAAGTTTTCTAACAACTGAACCGTGAGTACCGCATCACCTTCTGATATCTGACTGATCACCTTATCTACCACCGGCAGTTCCATTACCTTTTCCTCCAGTTTACTGGTGCGCAAATCGGTAGCAGCGAGGGTGGCGCCCTGCGGCATGGTCACGAACAGGTTCATTTCGCTGGTTTCTACCTCGCTAGAACTGGCGACGCTGACCAGAAGGCTCAGACCGATGGTCACGAAAAAGAGCACGATACCGCCAATTACAGTAAAGGCTGGCCTTCTAAAACATGACTTGAGAATGACCACATAGATCTGAATGATGCGCTGCCGGATGGAGGCATTCTTGATCAAAGGCGCTTTGTCTTCATCGTCTTTGCTGATGGCGCTATGGGCCAGCATTGGGATCAAGACCAAGGCCACGACGAGCGATACTAATAGGGTAGAAATGATCGATACTCCAATATGTGAGCCTATGATAGTCACTAGAAAGTTAGAAGAGAATACGAACGGCAAGAACACGGTAACGGTGGTAAGCGTGGCTGCTATCACCGAACGCATTACCTCTTTGGTGCCGTTAACTACCGCTTCCTCGACTGGTTTTCTATTCACTACATGTCTGTAGATGTTCTCAATCACCACCACGCTATTGTCCAGCAACATACCGAGTGCCAGTGCCATACCGATGAGGGTCAGGCTGTTCACCGAGATGTCATAAGCATAGAAGAAATTGAAGGCGGTAAAGACGGAAATTGGAATAGCCAATGCGATGCTCAGGATGAACTTCAACCTTCTTAGGAATACCCATAGAATGAAGATAGCCAGTAGGCCACCAGTCAATGCCAAATTCTTGATCTGGTCGATATTCTCTGTCATCAACTCAGCCTGATTGCTCTGCACCGCTATCTGTACATCCAGTGGTTCTAGCTCCTCGTTGAGTTTGTCAATAGCTTCCAAGGCGCGATCCGATAGCGCAATGAGGTTGGCGAGGTTATCTTTAGAAAGCCGAATAGATACGGCATCTTTTCCATTGACACGGCTCAGGGTTTCCTGCTCTTTTACTCCGAAGAACACGTCGGCTACATCGCTCAGTAGGAGAGGGCCTTTATCCGAAACCACCAGGCTTTGAATATTCTTGATATCGTTTAATTCTGCTGTTACATTAACGAAAACGTTCTGCCCGTTTCTATCCACCTGCCCCACAAAAGCACTTTGGTTGGCGTTCTGCGTCAAGACTGTATTGATGGTGTTGGGCGTAATACCGTTGGCCTCACAAATGGCGTCATTCATGATGATCTCGACGGTTTTCTGCCGCCCACCAAATACTTCTACACCGCCTATGCCATCCACATCGCCCAATGGCCCTGTAATGTACTGGTCGGTGATATTTCGCACCCGATCGACGCCACCGCTGCCCAGTACCTGCAACTCCATAAAGGCATTGGTGAATTGCTCCGTGTCGATCTTAATGATATTGACAATGAATTCAGGCGATAGGTCAGATTGGATGGCGCCTACTTTTTGTTCCAGCTTGAGATAGGAATATTTGAGACTGGTGCCTTGCTCAAATGAGATGAAGATCAATCCTTGCCGACTGTTGGCGTTGGCGGTAATCTCTTCGATGCCCTCCAACGTACTGATCACTCCTTCTAGCGGTATGATGGCCTGGCTTTCCATATATTTCGGATCCACTTCCGAGGTAGAATTGACCTGTACGATGAGGAGTGGCAATTCTACATTGGGGAATAATTCTACCGGAAGCTTCTTGTAGGAAATGTAGCCCATCACCGAGAAGCCGATGAACAGCATCGATACCAGGACTTTCCGGCGGATGATGGTATGTAATAGTCCTTTTTTATGCATGGGAAGTCTTGATAATGCTGCGTTTTAAACTGGCAAGACGGGCTATGATCTTCTCAATTGTTTCGTAGAAACATGGGATCACCACCAACGTCAGCAAGGTAGAAGTGACCAACCCACCGATCACGGCAATAGCCATAGGAGCCCGCAATGAGGCGCTTTCGCCAAACCCGAAGGTCAATGGCAGCAAGGCCAGAATGGTGGTCAAACTGGTCATGATAATGGGCCTGAACCGCCGCTGTCCGGCATCCAGAATGGCTTCGCGTAAAGGCAGTCCCCGTTGCTTGTTCTTATTAATGCTGTCTACCAGAATGATAGAATCGTTTACTGCGATTCCTGTTAGCATGATGATACCGATCAAGGCCATCATATTGAGTGGCGTGCCTAGAATGAAGAAGGCAACTAATGCACCTACTCCGGCCAACGGTATGGTCAGTAGAATGGTGAATGGATGCAACAATGACTCGAATTGCGAGGCCAGTACCATGTAAACCAGTAATACCGATAGAATCAATGAGAAAGTCAGGTTCTTCATCGATTCCTGGCGTTTCAATTCCTGCCCTGCTACCGCGATCTTGTATTGAGGCGGTACAGACAGGGCGGAGAATTCGTCTTCTATCGATTTTACCACGCGATCATAGGGCTGATCCTGATTGACTCTTGCGCCGATGGAAACAAGCCTTGATTGATTCTTTCTATGAATGGCATTGGTGGCATACTTGGTAGTGATCTTGGCAATCTCACCCAATAGCAACTCTTGCTGAGCGCTTTTGATGGTCATGTTTTCTAACCCAGCCACGGAAATCTCCGGCACTTTGATCTGGATATCCTGCAGCTCTCCGCCTCGCTCAATTGTGCCCGCGTTCTTACCTTCCAATTGATCCTTGATCTGAGTGATCACACTTTCGATAGAAAGGTTGTACAGCCCAGCGCGATACTTATCTACGTCCACCTGAATTTGCGGCACACCTTCTTCCAGATTAGAAATCGGTTCATACACATTCTGATCTGTGTTCATGATCACCACTACAGAATCGGCGATTGGACTGAGCGCATCGTAATCTGCTCCGGTCACTTCTACCACCAAAGGCATTTGCTCTTCGCCGAGTATTTCATTCAATGCACTTTCATCGTTAGAAAAAGAAGCTTCCAAGCCAGGGATGTTTTCAAAGTACTGGGAAAGTTGTGAGGTTACACCAGCAATTTCCAGTTCTGTTTCCTCATTGAAGATCAGTTTGAGGGTAGCTTTGTTTTCTTCATAGACATTCTCATTTTCGATGCCTGATTGACTCTGTTCTGGGCCGATATGGGCATAAACCTTATCAATCTTACCTTCGAACAGCGCGAGCAATTGTCCTTCAATTTGTCCTACGGTAGAAGATGTTCGTTCCAATGGTGTACCGTTGGTGAGTGTGATATCAACGGAAATAGCCCTTGTACCTGCTTGCGGCATGTATTCGCTACCGATCAATGGTATCAGTTGAATAGAGCCTGCTACCAAGATGAATGAAATGACGATGAACGCTATGCGGAATTTGAGGACTTTATCAAGGAAATTACGGTAGCCCTTGAATTGGACTGTCTTTTCTTCCTTCACTTTAGTGTCTTTTCGGAAGATGTTTGCAAACAACATAGGAATAACCAGAATGGCTACCACCAAGGATGAAATCAATGAAAACGCCACTGTCCAGGCTTGATCCTTGAATAACTCACCCGATGGGCCTTGCAAATAAACGATAGGCAAGAAAACGATGATGGTGGTGAGGGTGGAAGCAGTAATGGCTCCACTTACTTCACTGGTGCCCTGTATGGCCGCCTCAATGACGCCTAATCCTTGCTCTCGCTTTCTGAAGATGCTCTCTACCACCACAATGGCATTATCGACCAACATACCGGCGCCCAAGGCAAGACCACCGAGGGTCATAACATTAAGGGTCAATCCGTTAAAGTACATCAGGTTGAAGGTGGCGATTATGGATATGGGAATGGCTATGCTGATGATCAGGGTAGAACCGACTCTTCTCAGGAAGATGAACAGAACGATCATGGCGAATAGCGCCCCGTAAAGTCCTGATTCTTTTACCTCATCTATAGCTCCCTGAATGAACCTACCTTGATTCTGAATAATCACAAATTCGTATCCGGGTACGGAAGTTTTTAGGTCTTCTAATACTTCTGTGAGTTCATTTACAGCATTGACCGTATTGTATTTGGTTTCCTTATAAATGGAAAGCCCAAGGCTGCGTTGGCCGTTGACGCGGACAATGCTTTCGGCTTCCTTTACTTTAATCTTTAAAGTCGCTACCTCTTTCAGTAGAACAGGAACTTGTCCCGTTGTAGAAGTCTGGTTATCAGAACCTTGTGTGGCGCTGGTTGTAGTGCCAGTAACAGGTGAATCGTTAGGGTTTGTATAACCGACTACTAGCTCGTTGAGGTCTTCAGGCTTTTCAATAATGCCTAGCCCTTTGATCACATACTTTCTGCCTAATTCCTCGATGAAGCCACCTGAAACGTTACGATTGTAGTTCTGAATTTTGGTTACCAGATCGTCCACAGTCAAACCAAAAGCAGAGAGCAGATTGGGATCGGTTTCCAGCACCACTTCTTCCTGTTGCTCCCCGGATAGACGGACTTCTGCCACACCGGGTAAACGAATCATCTCATTACGGAAGTTGTTCTCCGCTACTTTTCTTAGGGCATCGAAATCCGTAGAAGCCGGATTATAAAGCCCCAGGATCATGATCGGGGTAGCGTTCGGGTCGAATTGAGAAATGACGAACTCATCTATCTCTTCATTCAATGAGAAAGCGGATAACGACTTCTGCAAATCCAGAAAGGCCTCATCCATGTCCTTGCCCCAGTCGTAACGCACGGTAACTTGCCCGTAACCGGTCTGGCTGATTGAGCTTACTTCCACCGCGCCATTCTGCCGGATAGCAATGGATTCTATGTCTTCTACGAATTGCTTCTCGATCTCCGAAGGCGGACGAATACCCGCTTTCAACTCTACGAATAGCGTGGGGTTTTTGAGATCAGGAAAGAGTTCTATGCCCAACTTTCCAAATGAAATGGAGCCCAGCAGGATCACACCAAACACCAACATTAGGATGGAGATAGGGTAGGCTACGGCAAGTGAAACGATCTTTTTCACGCTAAATATTTTTGGTTAATGGATGTCTTGATGATGTTTTGGGTGCTCTCCGTCATTCCACGGTGAGCGACGAAGGAGCGAATCCGGGGAATCTCGCTTATAGGTTCGGGATTGCTTCTTCCTCCTTCGTCGGAATCGCAATGACAGCTTCGATTCAAGGTCTTTTGTCTTACGTCTTGTGTCTTATGTCTGTTAATGAGATTCCCAAGCCTTCCAAGCTGCGCAAGGTCGCAAGGGAATGACGATACTATGGACTTTCTGTGCTTATGCTTGTGTTCCACGTCTCCGCCTTTTCTATAGAATGTCATCTCGACTTGTCGGGATCTTTCTCCTTCTGGGAGGTACTTTTCGGTTCGAGTAAGATTTCTCGTTCCTCGAAATGACAGTGGGGTACGGTTTGACTCGCCCTGAGCTGCATGCTCTACCTGCTCAAGTACAGTGTGGTCAGGTCTTTCGACCTGACGGTCTGCGCCCTGTGGCTTTAACTGCCGGGTGGAAACACCCGGCTGCACATTGGCTTGCTTCGTTATTCTACGGTTTATTAGATAGGAGCAAATCCAGGGAATCTCTTTGGTAGCTTCGGGATTGCTTCTTCCTCCTTCGTCGGAATCGCAATGACAGCTTGGATCGAGTACCCTCCGTCGGCTAAGGGGATTCCCAAGTCTCTCCCGATATTCATCGGGATCGCAAGGGAATGACTGTACTATGGACTTTCTGTGCTTATCGTCGTGTTCCACGTCTCCGCCCTTTCTATGGAATGTCATCCCGACTTGTCGGGATCTTTCTCCTTTTAAGTGATGCACTTCGCTTCGAGTAAGATTTCTCGTTGCACTCGAAATGACATAGTGGCTATTATTAGACATAAGATCAATAGTCATAGTCATCGCTATTGTACCACACTCACTTTCGACTTATTCCTCAACGTTTCATAGCCGTTGACAACGAGTCTATCGTTGACTTTGAGGCCGCTCAGTACTTCTATGACATCGAGGTTTTCGAGGCCGGTGGTGATCTTCTTTTCCGTGGCAATGCCGTTTTCTACCGTGAAAACCACTTTGCCATCCTGCCGAGAAATGATGGTCTCTTTGGGTATGACAATGGTACTGTCACGCTGCTCGGATAGGATGGCTGCTTTGATGAACATGCCGGGTCTCAGCATGCGGTTTTTATTATTTATTTCCAGTATGCTTTGGAAAGTACGCGTCTCGGAGTTCACGATAGGAGAGATCTGACTGATTCTACCGTTGATGGTATCCTTGGCTACATTGTAGTTGGTGATCTGTACCTCTTGGTTGAGTGTGATCTCCGGCAAGTGCTTCTCAGGTAGCTTCACGTCCATCAGTAAGAGATCGTATTCCATCACCTTGAATAATTCCTGGTTTTGCTCGATCCTCACACCTTGGGTATGGAAAGGTAATTCTACAATGACGCCGTCGAATGGCGCTCTCACCGACATCTTCGCCTGTTGAATTTCCGCATTCTCATAAGAGTATTTGGCGTTGACATATTCGATAGAAGCATTCTTCAATTCGGTTTGGGTTACTCCGCCTTTGTCGTACAGTGATTTCTGTTTTTTGAGGTTGTTGTCTGCCAGTTCTAGGTTGAGCTTCTTGCCTTCTAACTGCAAGTTGTTTTCAAACTCTCTGTCCTCAAGCCTAATCAATATCTCGCCCTTCTTCACCGCATCTCCCAGCGCATAAGTCTTTCTGGTTCTAGGGTTGGTTTGTAAGAGGTATAACCCGGCTAAATCTGATTTCATCACGCCTTCTTTAGAGGAGTAGACTGTGCCCGTTGTTTCTATAAAACGTGATATGGATTGGGGCTTGATGCTTTGCACCGATACTGGAATCTTTATCTCGGTTTTGATATCTGATTCTTCTCCGTCACAGGCCATTAAGCCTACCGCGAGTAACAGGGGTGCAATGGTTTTTCTAAACTTTTTCATTGGAGCTATATAGTGTTTGTAAGAAAACTCAAAGTGTCTTTAAGAAAACGTCAAGATCAAGGCTTGCGAAGGCCAAAAAAACGGAGTGTACTGGTGTACATGAGTATTTTTTGGGCGAGCGTAACGCGGATATTGGCGTTTTCTTAGAGACACTATATACATGGTCGTTCTGATGTTAATAGTTGGGGATAACAGGTTGTTGGTTTTCAAAATCGTAAAGTGACAATACCTTCAGGTTGAGTAGTTCTATCTTATAATTGATCAATGCAGTAGCCAATTCGCTCTTCTTATCAGAAAGCTGGTTCTGGAACTGATTGAGGTCTATACTGGTCAAATCGCCGTTTTTGTAGCGTTCGAGATTGATGTCGTAGGTTAATTCAGCATTCTTCACGTTTTGCTGAGCGATCTCGATCTGGTTTTCAAGGTTCTGCAGGTTTCTATAAGCCTTGCGAATGTTGATGATGATATCATTCTTTTGATTCTCTAAGTCAACCTTGTTGATCTCTATGTTAGCTGTCTGCGCCTCGATACGAGCCCTATTCTCGCCCCAATCCCAAAGTGGAATGGTGAAAGAAACCGCTACCCTTGGGTTGACAGCGGGTGATTGATAGACTTCGGAGAACTGTTCGTTATCCCCAAATACACCGAGAGACAGTGATACCGAACCTTTGAATTCGTTCAGCGCATTAGTTCTGGTCAATTCGAACTGAGAACGCTCAATATCGATGGCTCTTTGTCTGAGCTCCATACGATTTTCAAGTCCATATTGAATGGCCTGATTAAGGTCTACCTCACGGGTGATAAACTTTACGTCTACTTCTACTTTAACCTCTTCCTCTAAGTCCATACCCAGTAGCAATTTGAAATCGTCAGCCGCGTTGTCCATGCTTACCTGGTTATTCTCTAATGTGGATCTCGAAGTGGCGAGATTAAGCTCCGCCTGATACAACTCTTCTTTGGCGAGTAGGTCAGCCTCTACCTTGTTCTTGGTGATCTCATAGCTGACCTTTTGGTTTTCATATTCGTCCCTGGCGATCTCAAGGCTATTCTGGCTTTGGTATAGCGTGTAGAATGACTGTGTTACGTTACGTTCGAGATTCAGGAGTTGGATAGAATTGCTGATTTTGGCATTCTCCAAATTCAATTCTAGCTCTTTCAGCTGCAGCTTGTTACGGTTGTAGGTGAATATGGGTTGATCTAGTTGAAGGAAGAGGTTATTACTATAAGTCTGCGTCCTCAGATCCTGGAACTCAGAGAAGTTATCACGATACCCCAACTGGTTGATCAAAGAGATCGTGCCATCTGTGGCAGCGATGGGCTGTGTCACAGAGAAGTTGGCAAATGAGTTGTAATCTTCTGTGGTATTCCACCTGGAAAAGAAGTTGTCGAATACCCGGGTTCTGTTGAAATCGAATGGCGTTACATCCAGCGAGAATCTAGATTTTAACGCTGCCCGTTGTGCATCAAGGCTCTTTTGATTGCTCACTAAATTAAGCGTAGACTTTTTAATGTCCGGACTACTGCTTTGGGCAAATTGAATTGACTCTTCCAGCGTCAGCACACGTTGACTTTGTGCTTGATAGGAGAGGAACAAGCCTGGAATAATAATCAGCAAGGCCAGAAGGCGCTGATGGCCGTATCGGTTACGGTATTGGTTCATCTTAACGTTGTTTTACTTTTTCAATTCTTTATTGCTTCACCCATTTGATGGCATCCGCATATACTGTTCTGAGATCGCATTCGTCAGTCAATACTACCTGCCCACCGCCTTGGTTGAAGTAGTAAGAGCCGAGATAATTCCAACCCGGTTCGGCGCCGGAGACATTGAATGCTATCTCGTCTTGCCCGTCTGCGTGATGGATGACATAATTGTATTTGTATTGTCGGCTGTTGTTTCTGCCTAGGTAGGCGTTCTGATTTTTGCCTATCATATAGGCATACACATCATAGAAGCCTTCTTCTTCTAAGTTTGGCGACCAGGAAGCTTCCTTTTCCCCTTTGCCAGAACGGGTAAAGTGGGCTGATCGGATGGTCTTACCGTAGAAGCCTGAGCCGGTAGTGGCCAGCCATTTGGAATAAGACCGGAACCAGTTGCCATGGTATTTTTTGTCCGATTCCTTTCTGCTGTCCAGGTAAGCTCTCATGTAGGTAGCTTTGATCGGGCTGAAAGTGCTGAAGGCAGAATCTTCATTGTCCACTATAACCTCCAATTGCGCTGGCAATGGACGTGCCTCAATGGGTTTTTCACCTTCAAAAAGTGTGGCGAGGTTGCCTTTGCTGAAAGTACCAATTGATGTCGTGATTACGGAAGGTATATTGCTGGATATGAGGGTGTTAATGGTAATCTCTTTAGGCTTTTCATCCAGTATAAAACCGAACTGTTTGATCTCACCTTGCTTGATCACCGCAAGATATCCGGGCTCATCCTCTTCCACTTCCTGGTTGACTCTACGTCTGAAGCGATTTCTATCAGAATCATCGCCAGTGTTGAATTTGATCTCGACCACGCCATCGTTTTTGCCAGTATTTTCTATATCCAGCAGCACTTGATAGCGCTTGCGGTCACCGTCAAGTACTTCATACTTTCGTACGTTGCTTATCTCATAGGCGGCTTGCTCCGTATCAAAATAGACCTTCTGTATAATTGGATCTAGTGGCATTTCAAATCGCTCTTGAAAAGCCTTTTGGAAGTCTTCATAAGTCGTGAGCTGGTGTTGATGCGCACTCATCCAATTGTATAAGAAGTCCTTCAATGCTTCCTCGCCAAGTAGTTGCCCCAAATAAGAAAAGAGGTACTCAGCCTTTAGTGAGACAGATTTTTTGATCTTATTGAAGTCTGTTTCTTCGGTTAGGATCTGAGTGATAGAAGACTCCTGCATGAGGAGATTACATTCTTCCGTAAAAGAGATACCGTTGAAATTTCGTGAGAAGTCGTTTTGAGCCTGCTTTTCATTGTTGAGATAATGCGCAATACTTCGGTTCAATAATGCCCACTCACGACTGACTATACCAGAATTGTAGGTGTAGAGATTCGGAAATAGTGCATAATCTGGTTCATCTTCATCTCTACCGTCAAAGACCCATACATCTGCTGATTGCTTGGTAAACACCTTCTTGATCAGGTCATTGAAGATGTTAGCTTGCTTTTCCTTTTCACTAAGTACTTGGTTTTCCTCTCTTGCCTGGCGGTTCATACTGCGCATTTGCCTTCTCAGGTCAAACTCGCGGATGGCTCCGCCTTCTTCCGGCCAATAAACCGTTTCTGGCTGGACAAATGCCTGCTGCCCTTCATAGATCTTGTTAAAGGCACTAAACTGTATAGGGGTCTCTACGAATTGAAGTCTATTGAAAGGGTACTTTAGTTTTTGCCCGTCTTCATATTCATTGACTATGTCGGTAACCAGATAGCTTAGCGTATCGCTCAACTGACCCAGGTGTTTGACGAAGTAGTCATTTTTAGGGTAGTGGTAGATGGCATAAGATACACTATCCACAACCACTTCTTTCTTGACATAATTACCTATCGCCAAAGAAAGCTGCGGTAGGGGATACTCAGGACGGAATTGGTAAACTCCATTCTCCACTTCAGCACTTCCTTGTGAGACAGGTACCAAGCCCGAGGTCGTGCTTACTTCCAACTGAAAGTCGGTGAATGATGTCCTTTCTTTCGCCGGGCTCTTGCGACTGTAACCTACTTGAGTATCCGGATACCAAAGTACGTCTTTGGTGAGTAAAACGTAATCCGGCTGAAGAAAGGCATACTTCTTTTGCAAAGAGAACATAAAGAAGTCATAGGCAGCTTCATAACGTTCCTGACCTACTTCCAGATGAGCTACTGATTCGGAAATAGTGCCATGGTAGCTTAATTCTATCTCACCAGTCTGTCCCGGAGTGATGGATAGCCCTTTCTCTATCGATAGAATTTGCATGTTTCTATCGAATTCTACTGGTGTTCCATTCCATTTCACCTCATCTACTTCTAAACTCGGATTGAGGGTGAAGAAAATGGTGCTTAATGATGCATTTGTATTGTTTTTTACTTCTAGTTTGGATGTAGAAGCTATTTCATATCCGCTATGTTTGAGTGATATATCGTGAGCCAGAATGTCAATATTGGGTTGGTCGATCCATTCGTCATTCACAGCAATCATTTGCTCACGTTTCTCGAAAGGGCTTTGACGCATTTCCCAAAGATTCAGCATCATGAAGGCAGCCACACCCAGCAGGCATACCGCGATCAAGCCATTGGCCATTCTAACTACTTTATGACCTGCCAATCGATCGAGGAAGAAAGCAGTCATGAACAAGCATGCGATACCAGCCACGATATAGAATGACCGTTGCCACAGTGCAAACTCCAGATCAACGAAACCGGCCATTTCCGAGGTATACATCGACAGCCGGAAAGCCATGAAGTCTAGAATGTTGGAAAACTTATCGAAGTAGTAAATCAATTCTACCCCAGCCAGGCCTATCAATAAGACGATGGTGATAGGCTGGTTGCGAAGCAGTGTTACCGTCAGAAAAGCCAAACCTGTGGCAAACACGATGGTCGGTAAGCTAGTCATCAAAGGGTAAAACACGAAGGCAAGCGGATTGAATGTGAGTACCGGGCTCGTGAGGTTGATGATCAAAGGGATCAACAACAGCACCAGATTTAGCCAGAAGAACAGCTTGAAAAGGGCAAACGCTTTGCCTAACACATAATCGAGGTTGGAGATCGGCCGTACGAAGAAGACTTCATTGGTATCGATCTTTTTATCTTTTTTGATCAGACCCGAGGCTAGGAAAATGACCGTAGCGGCTTGCGCTATACTGATCAGGATCATAGCTGAATAGGGTTGAATCCAAGCGTTGGACTGGACAAACCACCGGGGCGTATCTACTTCAGAAAAGACACCCAAATTGAATACGGTAACAAAGAAGACACCGATTAGGGATACTATCCTGAAAAACCAATTGCGCCATAAGACCTTAGATTCGTATTTGGCGATAGTCAATATGTTCTTGATCGAGATCATACCAGTGAAACTCCTAGTTCGTTTTCCATAAAATAGACATAAGCGTGCTCCAGGTTAGGGTTCGCATTTTCAGCTTCAGGGTGAGGCTTGTCGGTGGCGATGAGTTGCGCTTCCCATTTCCCTTCTGTCGGAATGGTTGAAACGACAGGGTATTTGGTCTTAAGGTCGTTGAACTCATCATCTTCCAGAACAACCTGCCATACGTGACCGCGCACCTGATCAATCATGCCTTCGGGAGAGCCTTTGAAGGCTACTTCGCCTTTATTAAGCATGGCCATGTTGTGACAGGTACTGCTAATATCTCCCACGATATGGGTAGATAGAATGATAGTGACGTTTTTCTGACTTAGGTCAGAAAGTATATTTCTAAAGCGAATACGCTCTTCCGGGTCAAGGCCCGTGGTTGGTTCATCTATCACCAATAGCTTGGGTTCTCCAATCAAGGCTTGCGCAATCCCAAGTCTCCTTTTCATACCGCCTGATAGCTTGTTGGCCATACGCTCTCTTACATCGAGCAGCCCAACTTGATCCAGTAGGCTGTCCACCTTCTTTAAGCGTTCTTTCTTTTTCAATGGAGTAGAAAGGCGCGCTGCATAGTCCAGAAACTCCCAGGTTTTGAGCTTTGAGAAGAATGTAAAGTCCTGTGGCAGGTAACCGATCAATGGTCTGATCTTTTTGCGATCCTTGTTGATATCCATGCCATTCATGCGAATGGTTCCTTTGGAGGCTTTCTGCACGGTTACCAGAATGCGCATGAAGCTCGATTTACCAGCTCCGTTGGGGCCTAGTAAACCAAACATGCCACTACCAATTTGCAGGTTGACATTACGAATGGCAGCATGGCCATTGGGATATATCTTATGTAAGCCTTCTATCTCAATGTCCATGATACCTTTCGTTGGGTGTTGTTATTCATTTTGCTGTTTTTGACCATTCAGCATCTTTGATTTATGGGTAAGAAGATGTTACCCGTTGTTTGTTACATTTTTGTTTTTCCTGAACCAAGGTTTGTGTCTCACAAGCCTTTCAGATCTTTTAACTTGCTGCTCTTAGCTCTTTGTCCTCAACCGCCGGGTGTTTCCACCCGGCTGCACTCTGTTTTTCTCAGACTTCAAACTCCTTTCTCTTTCTTTGAAGTGCTCTGTGGAGCGAGTAAGATTTCTCCTAAAGTCGAAATGACACCTAGCAACCAGAGACAACATCTTCATTCTGTATTCGGTACTTGCTTCGTTTGCCTACTGTCCATCGTCAACTGCCTGCTTTCATGTACTGGATTGCTTCGCTCATACTTCACTCGCAATGACATCTTAGGTTCTAAATCTTATTTCTATTTACTTCTATCTATTTCTACCTATTTCAAAATTCTCTTATCCGCTAGATTGCTTCGTCGTTCCTCCTCGCAATGACAGCTTCAATTCACGGTCTTTTGTCTTTCCTCTTACTTCTTATGTCGAATGTCTCAAGTCTGAGTAGAACAGCCGGGTCTTACGACCCAACTGCTACGGTCAGGAGACCATTGCTAAACGCGTCTCTTAACCTAAACCAAACCTTGTTCTTTAATATCAATCAATTGGCTGTCAATATCCACCAATGAAGCTTAGTCTGCTTCCATCTTCTCGCTTGAAGGTGATGTCATTTACATTTCCTGCTTGTACGAAGGCCCCATTTGTAGCTGTGCCTTCCAATTTTTTCAAGGAGGATATTATATCTACTCTTGAATTATCTGCCGTGACTGTCATGGTATCCAAGTCCATTCTGGAAATAGTGAACCTTGCTTCTTCTACCACTTCTAATTGAATATTTGATATTTCACTTGTTCTCTTGATAGTCGTCCAACCGGCGACTTGCTTTATATTCAATGAAGTTTGTTTAACCTCGTCTAACACTAAAGACGCACCGGTCGAGATGATTTTCTCAATGCTATTTTCAGGTAAGTAGAGATAGATATTCACGTTTTCGTCACCTTCAAATTCTATTGATTGAAGCTCAAGGGTATCACCGGTAATCTGGTATTTCAGATTCGGTAGCTTATTTCCCGAAATACTAAGCAGTTCAATTCTAGGTTCATTCGAGCTCTTGATGATGATCCGTTGATCCATATCAGGTAGCATCAAGTGAGTAACAGGTTTTATATCTATCGACTCCGTCTGGGCGGTGGTCTTGTTCAGTACGTTGTAGTCGCCCTTCAACCTGATTTCAGCGAATGCTGCCAACATGTAAAGCAGTACCAAACCGAAGAATCCTATAAGTACTTTATTGCTGAGTTTCATGTCAATTACTTTAGTTTATCCAGGTAATTTTTGAGATCATTGGCCGTAATCCCAAGCAATGAGGCTTGCTTCAGGAAATCAGGAAGCACTTTGTCAAAGAATGCCTTCTTCTTGTCTTCCAGGATGATTTTTTGGGCATCTTCATTGACGAAGTAACCGATGCCCCTTTGGTTTTCGATGATACTCATAGCTTGTAATTCACTGTAGGTTCTCATAATCGTGTTAGGGTTGACTCCCATCTGGGAGGCCAAATCGCGTACTGATGGTATTTTTTCACCCACCGGAAACTCACCGCTCATCACCTTTTCGGTAATCGTGTCGGCAATTTGTAGAAATATGCTTTTGCCATTCTGGAATTCCATGCTACACCTCCCTTTCTTTAATCTTTCTATAAGCCACAAACAGCATCACCAGATTAGCTAATATCGCGGCGACGGCGAATAACCTCGATGCACCTTGTGACCCATTCGGTATAAGCCATACGGATTCATTAGGGTTGTATTTACCCAGGCCTAAAGGTTCTATCGCTATATAAATGACCGCGACATAGAAGATCACGATAATTGCCACGGAGAATAACGTTTTGATCAGGGGTTGCTTGGAGAACATTGAGGCTCCTGTAAAAGGCAGTACAAACCCTAGAATGACCAAGGAGCCTATCAGCGTGGTAAGCCAGGGTAGTTCTGTTTTCTCCGGAACTTCCAATTTAACGAGATAGCCAATGCTGATCGGACTGAATGCATAGTCGTGAAAAAACGTGAAGAAATAACCTTGGAGGTGAAATGTGACCCAGTAGAGCAAGGGAAGCAATATGATCATTACTCCAACCCGCGTGATAAATTCCAGGGTGAATTTTTCAGTGACGGAGCATGGTACTAATAAATAGTTGATAGTGCTTTCCTTGGATCGGAATGCAGGAAATGAATACCCCACATACAGAATGCCAAATACGATCACGAATGCGATAAGGAAGCCTCTGAAGGTTTCCAGATCGTGCGGCTCGAAGTCGTTGCCGATCTGACCGATCGAAAGGATCAGAAATACTACACCGATATACGCCACAGTTGCAAACAGCAAGAGTTTGTTGTTATGGATGAAATGCTGCCGCAGTAGTAGTAAGAAGCGTCCGATGTTGAATGTGTTATTGGACATAATCTTTGAGTTTTTGACTGCCACTGGAAATGGCGTTAAACAATAATTCTATATCTACCGAAGAGCTGCCATTTACTTGTGGGGTAATGACTTTATATCCCCCTGGTACCATCTCCGAATAGAGTATATCTTCTCCCTCTCCGGTAGCGCTGGTGGTGAAATGAAGCTTCGATGAAATATCGTAAAGGTCTTTTTGCATGATGAAGCGACCGCTTTCTAAGAGTAGAATACGGTCAATCAGGTTTTCGACATCTTTCACTTGATGCGTGGATATGATCACCAGTTGATCTTCATCCAGGGAGCCGGCCAGCACTCTTCTGAAAATCGATTTGGAAGGAATATCCAGGCCATTAGTTGGTTCGTCCAGGATCAAGAGCCTGCACTTAGTGGATAAGGCGAACGAGATCAAGAACTTCTTTTTCTGGCCGTAAGAAAGCTTCTGCAAGTTCTTAGTCTCGGGAAGTTCAAAGTCTTTGATCAGTCTCTGAAGCAATTCAATGTCGAACCTTGGGTAGAATCCAGCATTGGCTTTGACAAAGTTTTGAATAGAAATACCAGGTACTACAAACTCCTCTGATACGAAAAAAAGATCGTGTAGAAATGAAGGTTGTCTTTTCCCAGGTTCATGTTGATTCACATTGACCTGACCATCAGTAGGGAAAAGCAATCCGGTCATCAGCTTCAACAGCGTGGTCTTACCCGCGCCGTTTTTGCCTAGCAGCCCCACAATGCTTCCTGCATTTAGTTCACAGTCTAAATTCCTGAACAGTGGAACCTGCTTTTTGCCGTAGTTGAAATTTAAGTTTTTAATATCAATCATCACTATTGAATTAGTGTACTACTTAACTAATACAGTACAATGGTAGAGAATTATTCTTTACAATGCAAATGATTGAAAAGAAATACGTGGAAGTAGGTAGAAATAGATAGAAATAGGCTCGTCGTGGTGATCCTTCAGTAGCCTGACAGGGTATGAAGAAGCAAACTAGCGGTCTATTACAAGTTGGAAGTTAGAAATTGGAAGTTGGATGGAGAATTATAAAAAAACTAACAGAAGTTAACCAAAATAGGAGAGTGTAAGCAGAATGAAGCTATAACATCAATTGATGCTGTTTTTAATAGAATGACTTCAAGGAGTAGGCCGTATATCTACTCCTTTTGTTTAGCTTATTCACTTATTGATCTTCTTTAGGTTGATCTGACTTTCAACAAGCTTGAGACGAGTAGGGCGATCGCGTAAATGATCAAGCCATACGTTGTGGTAATAAATGAGACTTTAAGCCCCCCGGCCAACATGGCTGGTGAGACGCCGCCTACTTGTTCAACACTAGCGAGCATAGAAAATAGCCCAATGACTTGCCCCAATATGCCCGTAATAGCGGCTAGTAACCCGATGGATTTGATCACATCTAAATGTCTAGGATTGTTGCCTTTTCTCAGAATACTCCGACCAGAAAACACCATTAGTCCAACCAATTGAAAGGTGAGAATACTCATAAACAGTATTCCTCCCATTTGAAATAATTCTATCATAATTTCATTTCTTTTGTTTGCTACAAAGCAACAGATGGTTCCAGGCTGAACAAAGGTGATATCCGGTTATAAACTCGTCATTCATCGACTTTTACATGATTTAGCGCGTGTCTAAGATATATTTGAAACGATGAATGCAAAAAAAGAAATTGTTTTTTGGGTTACTGTCCTAATACTACTCAACGTTATTTTCAGTGGTTCTTTTCAGCGATGGCAGATTTCATTCTACTTCGTAGCCATGCTTTTCCCTGTTGTTTTGGGCACTTCTCTATTCTTTAACAGGTTTTTAGTGCCTAAGTATTTGTTGGCAAACAGAAGGCTGAAGTTTGTACTTTATCTGTGCTATTTGCTGATCGTATCTGTTTACTTTGAGCTATTAGTGGTCATTTTGGCGTTAGCTATTTTGGCTAATTATAAGGTCGAGAACCTTGGGGAAATGGCAAGCAACGCCTATTTGCTTACTGCGGTAATGTATCTGATCGTACTGGTTGATGGCTTTATTAGCATTTTACGAAAGCTCAAGGACAGAAATGCACAGCTCTTGTGCCTGGAAGAAGAGCGAGCAAAAAATGCCAACTCTTCTATCATAATAAAGGTGAATAGAAAGAATATTCCTATTGATATTGCTGACATCTTGCTTGTGGAAAGCCTGAGTGATTACGTGAAAGTCCATACGGTTCATGAGGAATACATAACCAAGCAGAAAATCAGTGCTTTGGAAGCACTATTACCTGATAGCTTTCTCAGGATTCATCGATCTTTTCTGGTCAACCAGTCTTACATTGAAGCCTTCAACCGGGAAAGCATTACCATCAAAGGGCAGGCTTATCCCATAGGTAGAACTTACAAACAGCAGTGCCTGGACGTTCTAATGAATAAAGAAGACCAGAGCAAATAGCATCGAATCATCAAACCATCGTATCATCTCATCATCATATTCTCAACACATCAAATTCCGTATAGGCAGGGAGGAATAAATGTTAATAAAATGCATTTATAGAGTAAGATTTCTCCGTACGTCGAAATGACATTCTTTGCTCCTGTCATCTCCATCATACCATCGTCTCATCTTCAAATCATCACATCATCGAATTATCAGACCATCAACTCCTCATCAAATAATCTTC
>JBCBSS010000126.1:0-24005 GCA_039819065.1 Bacteroidota bacterium | reverse complement strand
ATTGAAGACGGGAACCTGGTGCTTGATTTCATTAAGAAAGGCGTAAGAGACTATGTGATTAAGGACGAAAACGTGGTTGATTCGCTGGTTTCAATCATAGAAGACGAAGACGATTTCTTCTTTGACGACTGATCTCTTAAAACCTTTTCTACTTTTCTGAATTAAAGAACTCCCTTAAGATAATTGTTCCTCAGGCTGTTTGGGTAGCTCCA
The DNA here is from genome assembly GCA_039819065.1 of Bacteroidota bacterium. Lineage (GTDB taxonomy): Bacteria > Bacteroidota > Bacteroidia > Cytophagales > Cyclobacteriaceae > JBCBSS01. Next base: position 23,793 of record JBCBSS010000126.1, on the reverse strand, counting down.
CGGAAAACTTCGAACCTTCCCCCAATGTACTCTCACAATAAATCTTACCGCCCAGCTTTTCTACCAATGACTTGGTAATTGATAGCCCTAAACCAGTTGAGCTTTCTCCTCCTGTCGGCCTAGCGCTAAGTAATTGGAATTTCTGAAATAGCTTTTTCTTATCATCATCCGAAATTCCGGGTCCTTGATCTATCACTTCCACTTTTACATGGTCGTCATACTCAAACATCTTGACGTACACTTTGCTGCCTTGCGGCGCAAACTTGACCGCATTGGAGATGAGGTTATCGAATATTCTGTTGAGGTATTGATAGTCGCTATGTAGGTTAAATTCAGAAATTTCTCCCGAGTAGTAGATTTTCATCTGCTTCTTTTCAGCGATGGATTTATAGTTTTTGACCATTCTAGTCAGAAAATCGCAGATGTCAAGCTCCTCATACCGCATTTCTATGCCCTTATCCTCAATGGCCCTGATATCCAGCAGGTTTCTGATGAGGTCTAAGCCGTCTTTCACCACTTGATGCATTTTCTCCAGGTAATCTTTCTGGTCAGGATTTAAATTCTCGCCGGTCAGAAGTATTAGGTTGGACAGTGCAAAAATGCGATTGAGGGGTGATTTTAAGTCATGTGATACTACACCGATAATATTATTCTTTTCCTCATTGAGTTGCTTCAATCGCTGATTTTGCTCTTCAAGGGTCTTATTCTTTTCTGTAATCAGCTGGGTCTGCTCTTCGATCAGCCTGTTCTTTCTGTGCAGTTCAATGTTGGCCTTTCTTTTTTGCTGAAAACCAATGGAGACCAGAATAGCCAATAGCAACAAGAAAATAATGATGGCCAGAGAAAGGTTAGAATTCAACAACCGGGAAGACTCTTCTACCTGCATGAAAACTACACCGGACAGGTCAAGGCCATCGACCGAAAGAATTAGCGGCGTTTGAAGCAGTGTAGACAAAAAAATCATGAATCAGTTGAAAGGCGGAATATTTCGGTTGTTCTTTAATTATAGTAACAATTCTTCTATTTAACAATCTATTCAGAGAGGCTTGAACAAAGTTATTTTACCTAAAGCCAACCTTGGCTTTGTATTCTACGGGAGCCTTTATGGTTACGCCATGAATACCCACCTTTATTTCCCCTTTGTATTCTAATTCCCTTTTCTTTCCATTGATGAGGCTTAAAAGTCCATTAATTACCCCTGATGATTTCAAATCAAACCGTACATCCACCGGCACCTTAAAATCGCTCATTTTGGGTATTTTGACTTTGAAGGTTTGTTGAAGTGAAGCTACTTTTTTGCCATCCAGATAGACATCAATGTCAGCCTCTTTAAGGTTCATCTTCACATCATTAGGATTATTGAAGACTGCTTCTGCCACCAAATGGACTTTGGTACCCCTAAGCTCGTTGACCCTGATATTATCTATTCTACGAAAAACAACATTCTTATCAGGCTTTTTGCAAGCCGTCAGCACGCTGGCTATCAACACTGTAACCACTAGGGCCTTAATTAATCTCCTCATAAATCTTTTGATAAGTCCGCCTTGGAATACTTTCAAATATGCGGCCAAAACTTCTTTTGTGAAAGTTTGTATGGTTAATCTTGATTGAGTTACTATTTAGGAAATGCCGAAGCATCTATGTTGGGAATGACCTTCAAGGCGTTTTTGTAGTATATTTTTTTCAGTACCTCATCAGATAGATCGAGCCCGTACATCTTCCAATAGGCGTGATACTTTTTATAGTAAGGGAAATATTCATCGTCGGTTTCCAGCACTCTGAAATAAGTATGATACTCATCTGGATTCCATGAATCTTTGCCAAACAACACACGGTTTTGATATTTGGTGAGGAATTTTTTGGCATTTCTAGGTTGACGGCCCAATTCAGCTATGATCGCTCCTATTTCCACGTACATATTTGGCATAGCATCCAATAGTTCGCCTAGCTTCTGCAGGTCATTGGCGAACCAACCCATATGAGCATTGATGAACTTGGTTTTAGAGTGTTTCCTGAACATATTGTGTTGTTCCTGGATTATTTGCTCCCAGGGAGCGGGGTTTGTATCGCTTCTTTTCCTTCTTGGTCTCAATTTTAGCTCCAGCCAGCGCTCGTTATTTTCGTCATGGGGCTGCCAGAAAGGCTTAGGGTCTGCGGAATGAATCAAAACCGGAATGCCTAATTCGCCGCATTTGGCCCAAATCGGGTCGAGGCGCGGATCATTTACCGCTACTCGTTTACCTTTAGTATCGCGAACGCTCAAACCAAGGCTCTTGTATATCTTTAAGCCATTAGCGCCATTCTTGACATCTTCTTCCAGTTCCCTTACGGCTTTCTCCTCCCAACCAGAACTGCCAATACCTTCAAATGAAATATTGGTGAAAACGATGAATCGATTCGATGCCGTTCTTTCGGCATTTTGAACAGCCCTTTTCAAATAGTCTGTTCCCTGCACATCAAAATTACCTGCTACCCTTCTGAATCCTCTCCCACTCAAATTGACCATCACAGCCATATTAAGCTTATCCATTTCTTCGATCAATTCATCCAGGTCTTGATCTGGCATGCCGTACTGGTGGTTATGAACATCTATAAAAGGATATTTGGCCCTGGTTACTATGTTCTCCGGAACTATCAGCGTGGAGGGCGGATTGTACTTTTCAAAATCCATCCTTTTTTCTCCTGATCGGCTATTACCACCTTGCCCGAAGCATGACATCAGTGTGGACAGCATACAAAGCTTAGCCAAAAATAATTTTTTCATCATCGTTCGATTTTCTCAATTAGAGGATTATACGGGCTTACACAGATGAAAGTGTATCGTTCTTTACAATTTTTATCATCTATATTCTTTAACTCACACCCAATTAATAACCAACTACGGTAGATTGTTTAATCACTAAACTTACAAACCATGAACGCAAAAAAAATTGTAGGCATTATCGCCAGGGTACTTTTAGGCCTGATGATGACTGTATTTGGCCTCAACAAATTCTTCGGTTTTATTCCCAACTTTGAGCTGCAAGGTCCGGCAAAGGCTTTTATGGAGCTTCTTTTCAATCATGGCATGATCAAAGTTGTGGGTGGCGTAGAAGTGCTGACCGGATTGCTAATTCTGACCAACAGGTTTTTGCCATTGGCATTGATCCTTTTAGGGCCCATCATTGTCAACATTCTGATGTTCCATATATTTCTTGACCCAGCCAGCGCACCGGCGGGTGTATTCGCTGCCGTACTGTGGCTAGTCTTGGCCTTTATGAACAAATCAAGGTTCGAGTGTATCTTGAAAGCCTAAGCTAGTTTCGAACGTTCTTAAACATTAGATATCAAAGGCCTCTGCTAGCATATTTTGCAAATCACTCGATCATTGTGTAAATTTTGTAAAAATCAGAATATGACTAACAGGGGTCTCATTCTCATCTTATTCTTGTTTTTCGTGGTTTTCTTCTATCCACGAATCTTTTTTGGTTTTCATTTTATTGACTTCCTGTTCAATCCATTCGATGTGTTTTGGTACAAGCTTGTTCAGATCAAATGGTGGTTTTTTGATCATAGCCTTAGCAAGCTCCTCCTGCTTTTTCTTACCGTGGTAATCGTCTACAATCTGGCTCAGCGCAAAAAAGAGTATAACTAAAAATTTTGCTGTGGTTTTTGCTATAGCTTATTCCAGCTATTAATGAACCCGTTGCCATATTACTTGAAGATTCTTTTTATTTTTAGCTGGTATTGCGTCGTTGTCTTATTCAGAGCTACTGCGCAATAAATGGTATAAATCCCAGGGTAGAATCCTGGATATGAGCTTTCGGGGCAAAGTCCCAAGGAATTAAACCACAACCTTCTCGTCTGCCAATCGCGTGCCGCAAATAGCTTTAGCGATGGCGCAAGCAGCCGCGAAGGCAGATTAAACAAACTTTCTAATGAAGAGAACTGCTATTTTATTATTCACATTGATCATTTCCTCGTTTGCCTTCGCCCAATCCGACAAGGAGCACTACGAAAATGCCTTGAAGGATATTGAGAAAGAAGCCTATAGCGAAGCTCAACTAGACCTTAACAAGGCAATAGAAGCTAACCCGAAGTTCAAAGAGGCTTACAACAAAAGAGGCTTTTGCAAAAACGAACTGGAAGATTACTACGGTGCCATTGGAGACTACAATTTTGCCATCGATCTCGATACCACTTTCGCGGAAGCTTACATGAACCGCGGTGAGGCAAAATTCAACCTTGGTGATGATTATGGTGCTTTGGAAGATTTTGACAAGGCCATAACAAAGAATCCGAAATTGGCCGAAGCCTTCAGCGGTCGTGCTTTTGCCAAATACAACCTTGAAGACCTTGAGGGGGCTTTCTTCGATTTTTCCAAAGCCATAGAATTAGATCCAAAAGATGCAGATAAGTACTTCAATCGTGGCATCATCCGGGCAGAATTGGATGAATACGTTGGAGCGATTGATGACTACAACAAGTCGATCGAGCTAGATAATAACGATCCAGAAGCCTATAACTATCGTGGGGTGGCAAAATTCAACTCGGGTGACCTTGAAGGGGCGATCAAGGATTATGATCAGGCCATCAAAATGGATGCTGAAGATGCTATCAAATACGAAAACCGCGCTTTGGCCAAAAGTTCGTTAGAAAATTTCGAAGGTGCCTTAGCCGATTATGATAAATCGATTGAGTTATATGCCGAGGATCCGGACACTTATAATTTTAGGGGTGTAATCAAGTACAATTTAAAGCAGTACCAACAGGCAGTGGATGACTACAGCAAGGCCATTGAACTAGATCCTGAAAATCCGGTTTATTATGATAATCGCGCCTTAGCCAAAGGTGATATGGAAAATTACGACGGTGCTATAGAAGATTATTCTATCTCCATCGAGCTATATCCCAGTGATCCGGAAACCTACCTGCAAAGAGGTTTAATAAAGATCAAATTGGGAGACAACTACGATGGCTGCTTAGATTTAAATACTTCTGTAGAGCTTGGGTCTGAGGACGCTTACGATTTCATAAAAAAACATTGTAAATAATATAAGTGATTCGTGCTGTTGGCATATGGCTAGGTTTTTTTTGTGTCTGTTGGAATGTCCACTCACAGCCAGCACCTTTCAAATGGGGTAATGTCAACAAAGAGGAAATACGCCTTCAAAAATGTGAGTATGAGCCTGAAGCCTCAGCCGTTATTCTTAAAGATTATGGACTTATAAAGCTTGCCTACGGACTGCCGGTTAGCATTGACCGGTATCGAAGGATCAAAATATTATCCAAAGAAGGTGTTGATCAGGCCAACATAACCATTCCTTTTTACGCTAAGGACAAATTCGAAAAGATATTCGACGTTAAAGCCCAAACGATCAGCATAGGCGAAAAGGGGCAAATCAAAAAGACCAAAATTCATTCGTCAGAAATATTTACAGTAGACCTTAACGATGATTGGAAAGCCATCAAATTTACTTTTCCATCGGTTAGTGAGGGCGCTATTCTAGAATACACATATCGGCTCTATTCGGAAAACTATCGCTTCTTGGATGCCTGGCGTTTTCAAAACAAACTCCCCACACTCAATAGTGAAGTCAGGGCCGAAATAGAATCGGGCATTAAGTTTCGCGCTTTTCTTCAGGGTAGAAGGTTGACAGAAAAATACCTTGGTAAGCAGGTCAATCGTTGGGCACTCACCGACTTGCCTTCGCTAAGGGATGAGCCGTTCGTATTCAACTACGAGACCTACACCGAAATGCTCAAGTTCCAAATGGAGAGTTATTATAATTATGGTAGTAGTGCCCTAGGTTCCGAATCTCCCTCACATAACGTGATGATCGACAGTTGGGAAAAATTATCGGAAGAAATCCTGGATGCTGAAAGTTTAAAAAAATACCTGAATAGGCCATCCAAGGCGTCAGACATACTAAACGGCTTGAACGTCGAAAATACCATGAATGATCTTGGGCTTATGAAAGCCATATACCAGGAGATCAAAAATCAGATAGAATGGGACGGGCGCTATCGCATATTTCCAGATAAGAATCTTCGTGAACTAGTTGAAGCCAAGAAAGGCAATAGCGCTGAGATCAACTTGTTGCTTGTCGCCATGCTTCGAAGTGCCGGCATTAAGGCGCAACCGGCATTAGTTCGTACTAGAAGTCATGGTAGAATAAACACCAGCTTTCCTCTATTATCACAGTTCAATCAAATTATTGGTTGCGCCGAGCTAAATGGTAAGTTGTATATGTTGGATGCCACCGACAAATTAAGGCCGTACAATCTATTGGATTTTGAAGATCTGAATGAAAAAGTCTTCCTACTTGATAAAAACGAACCGAAATGGGTGAAGGTCAAAGAGCCAGCCTTATCTGAAGAGGTAGTTGTGGCTAACATCGACCTATCTGATTTGGAACGAATTAAAAACGACTTTGATATCAAACTGACCGGATATGCGGCGCTAGAAAAAAGGCATAGGATATATAGCACCGATCAACCCAACGTTATTGGCCAATTCTTCGATACGCGTGTTAAGAAATTAAAAAGTGACTCCTTGGCCGTTAGTGGCTTGGAGGATTTTGGAAAGCCCTTGAAGATCAAATATTTCTATGTTGATCGCCATTCTGATGCAAAACCTGATCGGCTGGTCTACTTTAAACCTGTGCAGGTTAACCGATTTGAAAACAATCCTTTCAAAAGTCAGCATAGAGAATATCCGGTAGAATTTCCATATTCCTATCAATTCAACTATAAAGCCACCATTGATATCCCTAAAGACTATGAGGTGGCAAACGTACCCAAAGAAGTAAGTACCAAACTGCCTAATAATTATGGCACCTTCACCTATCAGGTATTGCCTTTAGGGAATCGACTTCAAATGAGCACCAAAGTAACCCTTAAAAGGAGGTTCATTCCGTTGAGATACTATTCAAATCTGCAAGAGTTTTACGACTTGATCATTTCCAAGCTGAATGAACCCATTGTTTTAGAAAAGATTGGTAACTGATGTTTTTGACGTCGAATAAGTTATCTTCAGGACGATTTTAAAGCGACTATCCATGAGTACTCCATTCCATTTGGCATTTCCGGTTTCTGATTTGCAGGCCACACACGCTTTCTTTCACGATCTATTGGGATGCAAAGTAGGTAGAACGTCCGAGCGTTGGATCGATTTTGACTTTTTTGGTCACCAAGTGACAGCTCATTTAAAGCCAGAGGAAGTTAGGGAGGCCAAAAAGAATGAAGTAGACGGAGATCAAGTGCCTGTGAGGCACTTCGGCGCTATACTTGATTGGGATCAATGGCACCAGCTTGCCGATAAGCTTCGCAAAGAGGAGATTAATTTTATCATTGAGCCTCATATACGATTTGAAGGAGAGGTGGGTGAACAGGCCACCATGTTTTTTCTCGACCCAAGTGGCAATGCTTTAGAATTCAAATCATTCAAAGATAAGAGCCAGATTTTTGCCAACTAGCTGACATAGAAATGCCGGCTACATTCCCCTAAAAATTCCCATTACTGGTGTCCTTTATGAACCATAAGAGATTTTCTTACTTGAATAAGAATTTCGGATCTTAAAGTGAGCCCAACTTTATTATCAAAATATTATAATCCCCTCAATCTATTAAGCAATAATATATAGAGATTGGTTGTATACACGGCTCGAAAAACTGATTTATTGATAAATATTCCAATATAAATCTTACACCTCCCATGACCTAATAGAGTTTCAGTTGCAGAAACACTCCTCTAGCTTTGTTGTTCCATATAGGCGCTGATAGTCCCTACTATAGTTAAGGTTCAAATAATAGACATCGATATGAGCAGCACAGCAATAGAAACCCCAGCTACCTCCCGGCTTATCAACTACGAAAAGGTTGTTGATTACGTATTACCTTCATTTGCCATATTAGGATTGTTGATCGCTCAGATGCATGATACATGGTTGGTAGCGCTTCTCTCCGGGGTTTTGATTGTTCTGTTGTATTACGCGGTAAAAACCCAGGCTAAAGATGCCAGTTCTCAGTATATCGCAAGCGCCGGATTCGGCGTTTACAGCCTCCAATTCATTTATCAAACTGATGGGTTATTTATCGTACATCTTGTGCCATTGCTAGCCATGCTATCGCTGGTCAGTTATCAAAACTGGAAAGCTTTTATTCCTTTAACCGCCATTTTATTATCTCATCATGCAGCGGTGGCCCTCATGCAATTTGGCTCTGCTGCTAATGCTGATGTTTTAGTCTTCTTGTCCTCGGATTATGATCTACTTCAGGTCAGTGTTTTCATGATATTACTAGCCACTAGTGCCGGTGTTGGCGGGTTTGTGGCTCACTGGTGGATGATTGCTTCTGCCAGTTGTGAAGAAAAAGGAGAGATGCTCAACTTAGAGAAATCGAAGCGTGAAGGTCACATTACATTTGCTCACCACATAGCTGAAGGCGAGTATGATGTAGAATACGATATCAAAACAGATGACGAATTGGGAAGCGCTCTGCTTGATATGCGCAACAACTTAAAGCAAAGTGCCATTCGGGAAAAGCAGGAGAAATTTGCCAACATAGGATTAGCAGAGGTAAGCGAAATCATAAGAAACAATAGCGATAACTTGACCGAGCTTTCCTACAACCTGATCAACCATCTTGTGAAGTACCTCAACGCCAATCAAGGAGCGGTTTTCATTCTAGAAGAAGGTGAGGGTCAAGAACAACACCTTGAATTAAAGGCGAGCTACGCCTACGAAAGAAGAAAGTACCTGAATAAGCAAATTCAACTTGGTGAAGGATTGATTGGGCAGTGCTTTTTGGAACAAGAGCATATTTACATGACTGATGTGCCCAATGAATATGTGAACATCACCTCAGGTTTGGGTAAAGCCTCGCCCAGGAGTATATTACTTATCCCCATCAAAACAAGCGATTCAATGGAAGGAGTGCTGGAGTTGGCATCGTTCAAAAAATTTGAGGCGTACCAAATAGAATTCCTTGAAAAAATTGGTGAAAGCATGGCATCGGCAATCGGTACATCCAGAACAGCCGCTTTGACTAGGGAACTCTACGAAAAGTCACAGGAGCAATCGGAAATCCTAAGGTCTCAGGAAGAGGAAATGCGTCAAAATCTTGAGGAGTTATCCGCCACCCAGGATGAGATGCGCCGCAACAGTCTGGAAATGGAAGCTCGCCTGACAGCACTGGATGAAAGTGGTATAGGTTCTATCGACATGGACTTCGACGGGAACATTACCGGAGCCAATGACACTCTCCTCAATCTATTGGGCTACGCCTTGGAAGATTTAGAGTTTCAGCCTTATTCTATATTGTTGAAAAAGGACTTTAAGGAATCGGACGCTTATAAAACCATTGTTAAAAATTTACAGGAGGGAAGAACGCAGTCCGGAGAATTTACATTGCTAGGTAAAAAAGGCAACGAAGTGCATATCAGTGGCGCGTTCTCAATTGTACGCAATGCTTCTGATGAACCAACAAAGATCATCCAATTCGTACGGGACATTACTGAAACGACGAACCTGCTCAATGACAAAGCCCTCAAGGCAGAGCAACTGGAGCAACAAGAGAAGTTCATGAGGTCAACCGTGGATCAATTTCAAACGCTGCAAAAAGAGCTTAAGGCGAAAGACCTTATGATAAAAGAACTGCAGAATACGCGATCGGCAGCACCGGCCTAGAATTCTTCCTTCTTACAGAACCATCTTAAGCCACTCCCTTGAGGTAGCCTGAGCGGCAGACTTGCTAGCGGTTTCGATATATTTTTTGAATTGACACCAATAAATTCTATTTTCCGCGTTAAATTCAAAAACGACATCCCGAAAGCACCAGCAATGGCCAAGTTTTTATTGACTTCAAGCTTATCCTTATTGGTTTGGTTATTTGTACCCACTCAAGCTCAGAATAGCAGCCAACGTTCCGTCGATTTCGGAACACTCAAGTACGGCACCAACTTTCCTAAGACTTTGCTGAGCACAAAAAGTGTAGTTTTAGTACAGATCAAGGGTTTTGATGGTAAAGGAGAAGACTGGAAAACTTACGTCAGTGAAGCTCAGTCATTTTTCAAAAAGTCTGGCATAGATGCAGTCGCCTACTACAATTTGGATAATGTGTTTTCAGGGCAGGAAACAACAGCAGCCTTCAGCAGGGAACTGGATAAAAGGGGTGTGAAGAATTTGATTTTCCTGGTCAAAGAGAGCCCTTCTTCAACAAGAAGTTCGGTAGTGATTACCACATTCAATGAAAAGGCAACACTGATCGACCCGGGTCAGGAAGCTTGGAAAACCGAATCTGCCAATCTTAAAGATGCATTGAACCAGGTTTACAGATCAACCGCCAATGCGGGGCTAAAAAAATCAAATTATCTTATCAACGATATGGTTGAATTTGGTGCCTTGCCCAATATCATCAAAAGTGGGCGTTTTGAAATATTCAGCACTGACTTACGCATAGACAAGCTGGCCATTCCCAAGTTCGAAAATGATGAAGCTGGCAACGAAGAGTTGGCCAAGATATTCGAAGGTTATCCGTACCAATATCAGTTGACTGATCCGTCATTCGATGTTGAAGAGCTAAAATCTAGAGGATTTAGGTTTATTGTGTATTCGCTTCAAATGGAAGGTTACGAAATAAAGCAGCTCCTGAATTATGAAGTGAATGATAACGAGACTGATTATGTCACTATTCGAAGGGGAACAGATGGGTCAACTTCAGGCACTTTAGTGACCATTTCAGTTAAAAAACCCGTCTACAAATACTACATCAAACACCTCTATTCTAACAATGTATTCCTAGGTGATAAATGGGATGCCGATATCACATGGCAAGCCGCACTTAATAACCACGTATCCAATTTAAAAGAAGCCTTAGTCAAAGAATAAACTTGGTGTAAGGATATTTTAAGACAAACCATTGTCCCAAAGCCATGTTTCTATGCTGTGTAGATCTTTATGATTGATTTATCTTTGGCACTTATTAATCGCTTGAATTTTGGAGGTAAAAGACTTCGTTTCACTCTATAAAAATGACGGTCTGGTACAGACCATCGCTGACAGGAGTAAAACCAATAACAATTTAACATTACAACTAAAAGGTCTCAGAGGTAGTCTTGACGCCGTTTTGATTAGTGCTATCTACGGCATCAATCACCAAACGCAGTTGATCATTCTTCATGACAAAGAAGAGGCGGCTTACTTTCACAACGACCTTCAAAATTTAATATCCGGAAAGGAAATTCTATTCTTTCCTAATTCTTATAAAAGGCCTTATGAATTTGAGGAAACCGAAAATGCCAACATCCTCATGCGCGCCGAAATTCTTAACCGGCTCAATAATAAGTCTTCTACCGGTGAACTGATCGTAACTTATCCTGAAGCGCTCACGGAAAAGGTGATCAATAAGAAGTCACTGGCTAACAATACATTCACTGCCAAAGTCGGAGAAGAAGTAGACACAGAGTTCATTACTGAATTACTAGCTACTTACGGTTTCGAAAAGGCTGACTTCGTCTATGAAGCCGGTCAATTTGCAGTAAGAGGTGGTATAATAGATGTTTTCTCCTATGCACACGATTTGCCTTATCGCCTGGAGTTATTCGGTAGGGAAATAGAAAGCATTCGTACATTCGATCCTGCCAATCAGCTGTCTCTTGATGCGGTCAAAAAGATTAACATCATACCCAATGTCCAGACTAAGCTGATCGAAGAAGAGCGCCAACCATTCCTGGATTTCATTCCTAACAACACCAAAATCTGGTTCAAGGATTATCAGAACTTGCTGGACGTAATCGATGCGTATTTTGAAAAAGTAGAGCAAAGCTTCAATCAAATACTAGAAGAAAGCGGCAATACGCAAGTGGTACTGAATCCAGTGGATCTGTTTGAAACATCGGAGAGCTTTGTGAAGCTTTCGGAAAAGCTGGTGAAAATAGAATTTGGGAACAGGTTCTACCTCAAAGCAGATGAGGCATTCGACTTTTCCGTTGACCCACAGCCTTCCTTCAATAAGAACTTCGAGTTATTAGCAGACAATCTGCTGGACAATCAAACCAAAACACTGACTAATCTGATTGCCGCAGATAGTGCCAAGCAGCTGGATCGGTTAAGAACCATATTCGAGGAAATCGATCCAAGAGTGGAGTTTCAAGATCTACCTATTAGTTTAAGAGAGGGGTTTGTTGATCAAAACATGGGCATTTGTTGCTACACCGATCACCAACTCTTCGAACGCTTTCATAGATACAAAACCAAAGATAAACACTCAAAATCCAAGGCTTTAACACTTAAAGAGTTGAGGGCGCTAATGCCGGGAGATTATGTGACGCATATTGATTACGGCATTGGCAGGTTTGCAGGTTTGGATAAAATAGATGTTGGTGGTAAAAGGCAGGAAGCACTTCGAATCATATATAAAGACGATGACCTGCTTTATGTGAGCATCCACTCGTTACACAAAATATCGAAATACACCGGCAAGGAAGGAGATCCACCTTCTATGAGCAAATTAGGCTCGCCAGAATGGGAGAACAAGAAAAAGAAGGCCAAAAAGAAAGTAGCGGATATCGCCAAGGATCTCATTTCGCTATATGCCAAACGCAAAGAGGCACCTGGATACGCATTTTCCAAGGACGGGTTTTTGCAAGCAGAGCTAGAATCATCCTTTATCTATGAAGATACGCCAGACCAGGCAACGGCAACTACGGCTGTCAAAGCGGATATGGAGGAAGCCCACCCCATGGACAGATTGGTATGCGGTGACGTAGGCTTTGGTAAAACCGAAGTAGCGATTAGAGCAGCCTTCAAAGCAGTGGCAGACAGTAAGCAAGTGGCCATTTTAGTGCCCACTACCATTCTGGCCATGCAGCATCATAAAACATTTTCCGAGCGGCTCAAAAATCTACCGGTAGGAGTGGAGTACATCAATCGCTTCAAAACCACCAAGGAAATTAAAGCAACGCTGAAAAATGTAGAAGAAGGAAAGACAGACATATTGATCGGTACCCACCGAATAGTCAATAAAGATGTCAACTTCAAAAACCTTGGGCTTCTGGTCATTGATGAAGAGCAGAAGTTCGGGGTAAAAGTAAAAGACAGGTTGAAGGAAATGCGGGTCAATGTAGATGTACTAACGCTTACCGCTACACCAATTCCACGTACTTTGCATTTCTCGTTAATGGGTGCCAGGGATTTGAGTGTGATCGCTACTCCACCATTCAATAGACAACCTGTCACTACTGAGTTGCACAATTTCAATGAAACCGTCATTCGAGACGCGGTTAGCTTCGAATTGAGAAGGGGCGGCCAGGTATTCTTCGTACACAATCGGGTGAATGATATAGAAGAAGTAGCCAATATCATTCTGCGCTTAGTACCTGACGCCCGAATAGGAATTGCCCACGGTCAAATGGAAGGCAGTCGTCTAGAAAAGAATATGCTCAGGTTTATTGAGGGAGAATATGATATTCTGGTATCGACCAACATCATAGAATCCGGACTTGATATTCCTAACGCCAATACCATCATCATCAACCAAGCCCATATGTTTGGATTATCCGACCTTCACCAAATGCGTGGCAGGGTCGGCCGTTCTAACCAAAAGGCCTTTTGTTATTTATTGACTCCTCCTACCATCGGCTTGACTACGGAAGCCCGTAAAAGGTTGAGTACACTTGAAGAATTCTCCGAGCTAGGGGATGGATTCAAGGTAGCCATGCGCGACCTCGATATACGAGGTGCCGGAAACTTACTTGGTGCTGAGCAGAGTGGTTTCATCAACGATCTGGGCTTTGATACTTATCATAAAATATTGGACGAAGCAGTTCAAGAGCTAAAAGAGAATGAGTTTAGGGATCTTTTCGTCAAAGAGCTATCGGATATTACCAAAGTACTGGTTCAGGATTGTACTATAGAAACAGATATGGAACTGCTTATCCCTGAAAACTATGTAAGCAACCTGTCGGAACGACTTAGCTTATATTCCAAACTGGACAATATTAAAAAGGAGGATGATCTGGCCGAATTTACCAATTCTATCAAGGATAGGTTTGGGCCCATTCCGGATTCTGTACAAGACTTAATAGCCTCCGTACGGGTAAGATGGGCGGCAGAACAACTTGGGTTTGAAAAACTCCTATTGAAAAACGAAAAGATGAAAGGGTATTTCCTTCCATCTGATCGTGAGGAGTACTATAAATCTGACGTATTTGGAAGAGTGCTGGCCTTTGTACAAAGTCACCCAAAAAATTGCAAAATGAACGAGGTGAAAGGTAAATTGATCTTAACTGTGAGTAAAATCAACACCATCAATGAAGCCAAACTAATACTTGATGAAATTCTAGATCAGGCAAAAAATTAAACTCCCAAACCTGTCAGGTCTACTTGATCGTAATAGGGCTTTAACCTATTTGTTTCTCTAAAAGCGCTAATGCCAATTACCCTATTCTGAAAGGGTGCAAACCGTACCTCGATGAAAAAACCTCCTAAGTTATAAAGGTAGATTTTCTCATCCCCCACCTTTCGATGCGCGATATAATTACCGCAAAATGTGATGAACTCACATTTTTTCTCGAAGGGCAATGTCCTAAAATCATTTAACGTCAACATAATCCAAAGCCAACTTTTATAACTTTTTTAATAAAATCCATGCCAGACATGATATCGTGGTTTTTTGGCTTTAAAGTAGGTTTTGCAAAAAGCGCCTAGTCCATTTGAAGAATGATGTCTCAAAATGAGAATAGGTTTAGTTTCTTAAGTACAAGGTATGCCTTTTTGCTCAAAGAATCACTGTAAATTAACCCATTATACAGGCAAAAAGTTATGGAAGGATAGTAAAGAAGTTGATCAGTTAATTCACTAGTAATCAGAAGCTCATGAGTTCTTTGAAGCGTTGTGTTTGTCTACGGGATACATCTACTTCCTGTCCTCCGTTCATGTAAATGCGTATACTTCCGCTGAACCATGGTTCTATTCGCTCTACCCATCTCAAATTAATGATTTGTTGGCGGTTTGCTCGAAAGAAGGTTTTTGGATCTAACCTAGATTCAAGGTAGTTGAGGGTTCTTGGGATCATGGGCTGATAATCCTCGAAATGTATCTTGGTATAGTTGCCATCCACTTCAAACATTTTCACCTCTTTGAGCGTGACAAACCAGCATTTTTCGCCGTCCTTTACGAAAACCTGGTGGTCTTCATTCATGAGATTCTTGTCTTCCTGGGCTAGTTCTTTATTGATCTTTTGAGAGACCTTGCTCACGGCACCGGATAAACGGTCGAGTTGTACGGGCTTTTGTAGATAGTCAAGCGCGTTATATTCAAAAGCCTTCAGTGCATATTCGTCGTAGGCAGTAGTAAAAATGACTGCGGGTATAAACTCCAAATCTTCTAATAGTTCAAAGCCGTTCTTTCCAGGCATTTGAATATCCAGAAATATTAAATCCGGTCGATCTTTTTCAATGCGCTCCTTCGCTTCAACAGCATTGGCTGCTTCACCTATCACGTTGACATGATCAAAATCTTTGAGTAGTCTTTTTAGTTCGTTACGAGCCAGCCGTGAATCATCTATAACAATTGCTTTCATATACGCATTTTTTTAAAATCTTATACTATTACCCTTGGTCAGCCTGGAATCAATCTTCCCTAATTTAACGGAATCGTAAATTTAGCAGAGACCATATTATTGCCTTGATTGCTGATTTTCAGATCAGACAATTTTCCAAAGATCAGTTTTAACCTATCTGAAGCGTTTTTTAGTCCAATACCTGTTCCTGTTACTTTCTCTTTCAGTTGGCCGGTGTTTTGAACCTCAACTATGAGGGTGTTATCATTCAAGTGAGAACTGATTCTAATCTCTCCACCATCTGGAAGGTCAGAAATGCCATGTTTGATGGCATTTTCAACCAATAACTGTATAGCCATCGGAGGAATTTTCTCTTCTAAAGTATTCTCATCAATGTTGAGTTTGTATTCTAACCTATCTTCGAACTGAATCGATTCTAGATTCAGGTAATTCTGAACAATCTCTAATTCGCTTTCCAGGCTTACTTTTTCAGCGTTATTGAACTGTACCGAATACCTCAGCAATCCTGACAGGTGAGTGATCATATCCCTGGCCTTTCCAGGGTTTTCTATCACTAGTGAGCGTATGTTATTCAGACAGTTGAAGATAAAATGTGGGTTGATTTGTGATTTAAGTGCTATTAGCTCAGCATCTTTCACCGCCGCTTCTAACTTCCACTTGTCCACTTCTGCTTGCTTGTACCTAGTGAAGAAGTGGTACCCGAAATAAATAAGAAACCAAATGACATAAATGATGCTATAATTAATCACCAAAGTAATGAGCAGAGCAATGGTTGAAACCTCTTCAGATACCTGTTCTGAAGGTTCTACCGAATCAACAACAGCCACAAATTCCTTGAGTAGATAAGTCGCAGGAAAACTGACTGCACACCAGATTATGGCTAAAATGACAGAAGCGATCAGGCAATTGATCACTAATGAAGATATGTGCAGGTTTTTCCAGTTGTTGAGATGGATAAATCTTCTGAAAAAATGCGATATAAAAAATCCTGTGACAATAGAAATACCGAACGCCACGGTCATCGTCCATTCTAGCCCGACAAAAGCAAAGCCAATAATGACATTAACAAGATAGTAAAAGCCCCATCCAAGTATTTGAAAAGGCCAGTACAGCGTTTTTCCTGAAGATTTATGGTCAGCCATATTACACAGCAACTGAATAATGTTGCCTAATTTAAGTTATAACAATAGTATCAATTAATGGGTTGTTCAGAAAACCGACTTCAATTAGAGGGGTTGAGGGTAAAATGAGTGGTAATTTTTGAGGTTAAAGGATTTGAACAAAGACTTATTCTGGATTCAGTAAAATAAAGCGTCCAATTTAGAGTTAATTAAGGTACCTGATCCTGATGAAATGTACATTCGGCGTATTATGCCGATATATTGTCATCAGTCTTTATTATGTTTACCTTTCTGTGTAGATGTAATAAATTGGGTAAGAAAACACCATGATTGTGTTTTTTAAGTTTTGAATTCAAGGTATTATATTTCTATATTAGCGAGTATTTACAGCTTTTTGACAAATTAAATAGGTTATGAACAATTTCACGAGATTTTTTAAGAGTGTTCTCGTACTTACGTGTGTAGCTGTGTTGGTTTCCTCTTGTTTATTCAAACGAGGAGGTACTAAGCCTACAAGTGTTCATCCGGGAGCCTTTAGTACATCTACCGGATTGGCTTACAACGACGAAGATAATAATGGATTCATAGTAAATCCTTACCAAGGACAGCCTCAGGGCCCCAACTTAGTTTTCATTGAAGGTGGTAGAGCCGTGATGGGATCTTTTGAAGAGGATGTTCTTTATAGAAGAGATAATCTAGAAAGAACCGTGTCGGTTGCTTCTTTCTTCATGGATGAGACAGAAGTAGCAAACATACACTGGTTAGAGTATCTGCACTATCTCAATGTTTCCGACTCATCTAGAGAAATCTATTTGGCCGCCCTTCCTGATACAACGGTTTGGGAGCAAAGGTTGGCTTTCAACGATCCTTACGTCGCTCACTACTTGAGGTATCCTGGTTTCAGGTTCTTCCCGGTAGTTGGTGTCAGCTGGGTTCAAGCTAACGATTACTCTAAATGGAGAACTGCTGCGGTAAATATCAAACTAGCAGAAGATTCTGGAGAAGATTATGCTGAGTATGAAGGTAGAATCCCATTAGAATCAGGAATTGTTCTTCCAGACTACAGACTCCCTACTGAAGCAGAATGGGAATACGCCGCTCAAGCTTTGATTGGTACGCAGTGGTTGGATGAAAACCAAACGCACCAAAGACTTTATCCTTGGGATGGCCA
Organism: Bacteroidota bacterium; assembly: GCA_039819065.1. GTDB lineage: Bacteria > Bacteroidota > Bacteroidia > Cytophagales > Cyclobacteriaceae > JBCBSS01. Next base: position 5,940 of record JBCBSS010000126.1, on the reverse strand, counting down.
CGCGTTAAGAAACCCTTACGGAAAGGAAATGGGTTACTTCTTGGCCAACTTTAAGAGAGGTCGAGGTGACTACGCTGGTATAGCAGGTAAGTTGAATGACGGAGCGCTTATCACTTCATACATCTACGAATTCCCTCCCAACGACTTTGGTTTATATAATATGGCTGGTAACGTAAGCGAGTGGGTAGTAGACGTTTATCGTCCAATGTCATTTCAGGATTTCGATGATCTTAACCCAATTAGGAGAGATGGTTTCTTAGATGAGCAAGATGGTCCTGCTGGAGGTTATAACAACATCAACAAAGATCCTCAAGGTTATACATCTCTTATCACTGATAAATCACGTGTATACAAAGGAGGTTCATGGAAAGACGTTGCTTACTGGATGTCTCCAGGTACTAGAAGATTTTTAGATCAAGATTCTTCAACTGCTACAATTGGTTTCCGATGCGCCTTGATTAGAGCTGGATCGAATTACTAAAAGTAAGTAGTTTATAAAATATTGATAAACTCCGGAGTTCAAACTTCGGGGTTTTTTATTGTGCAACTGCAATAGCCGCTACACTAATGATCTCGGCTCCGGCATCAGCAATTGTCCGGGCACAAGCTTCTAGGGTTGAACCTGTAGTCACGATATCATCAACCAATAAGACTCTTTTATTGGATAGCTGTTCTTTTTCCCGCACTTCAAAAATACCATCCACATTCTGCCACCTTTGTAAACGGCCTTTACGCGTTTGCGTATCATTGTTTTGGACACGTTTAACCAAGTCAGGTGCCATCCGCACTGACATTGACTCTGCTAGGCCTTTGGCAAAAGCCTCACTTTGATTGTATCCCCTTTTCCTCAGCTTTTGCTCGTGTAAGGGTATAGGAATTACTAAATCAAACTGGTTGGCCATTCCTGACTTTTGCAGCTCGTTACCATACCATTGCCCCAAAAACTCTCCGACATCCGGCCGGTCTTGGTATTTCAAAAGGTGGAGCAATTTCTGGACTTTCCCCTTTTTGCTAAACTTTAGGAAGGCAAAAGCATTTTTTATATCTATTTTACCATAAAATTTAACCTCCATGGCATTTCCCGGGTTCTTATGAAAATCCGTTTTGGGAAATTCGTACATGCATCGCGTACACACTAACTTTTCCCCCTTAGCAAAGGATTCATCACAAGTAGGACAGCAATTGGGGAAAAACAAATTGAAGAAGTCTACCAACATAGGAGCCTTATAATAGATTTGCCAACAATAAACACATAATAAAAAATGAATGAAGTAGAAAAGTTCAATGAATACCGCAGCCTCATGAATGAAAAGATCATGGCTGCTGACAATTTGGTAATAAAAAGATTATTCAACTTAGATACCAATACATATCAGGAAGGCGCTTTAAGCTACAAGAGCAAAGAGATGTTAGGGTTAGCGTGTTCGATGGTACTGCGTTGTGATGACTGTGTTAAATACCACCTGGGAAAATGCAAAGAAGCGGGGTGCACGACAGAAGAGATGTTCGAGGTGTTTTCGATTGCTAACTTAATCGGAGGAACGATTGTTATACCTCATTTAAGGCGTGCCGTAGAATATTGGGAATTACTGGAAAAAGAATAAATGCTCAAAAAAGATCTGGAACTTCAAAGGGCCTGGCAAGACCTGAGGCTAAGACTAGAGGAAATATTCGGTAAAAAGCCTAAAGACCTGAATGCAGTCTTGTTCATGATAGGTGTTCAAGAGCTCGGAAAAGGAAAGCGAAACTTTTCTAAAGAGGAGAAGCAGGACTTAATGCACATAGCTATTTGTAAAGTTTTGAGCCTCTCTGGGTTCTACGAGCTCGAAGGTTTGGACGAAGACGGGTGGCCGCATTGGAAGTCGATTAAAAAGCTGCCACACTTTGACCTGCTGGAGCAAGAAAAGTTGTTAAAAATGCATATTCTAGAATATTTTGAGCAGGAATTTGGCGATTTATAGTCACGAAAATGATAAATTAAATCGTTATAGAATTGGATATTAGAAGACACATTACTATTTGTATGAGGCCATCGCGAACTCAACTTGTTATAACTGCGTAAACGAAGAGTATGGAAAAGCAACATAAGGATGATAAACTGGCCGACAAGCTAAAGGAGTATAAAAGAAAATACTATTTAAACCTGGTTATAAAAGGCTCGATTATTTCCGTTGCTATCATAGCGGGGTTATTTGTATTGGCTAACTATCTCGAGTTCTCTTTAAGGTTTGGTTCAGTCGCAAGGGGACTGATACTATTTTTGTTCATTGCTGCTACTGCTTTCCTGGTCATTAAATATGTGGTCAATCCTTTTAGCAAAGTGATAAATGAGAAAAGGGGACTTTCCAACGAAGAAGCCGCTCGAAACATCGGCAGATTCTTTCCCCAAATTAGCGACAGGCTACTCAACCTTATCCAATTACGCAAGTCTACAGACCACAACGAAGCCCTCGTAGCGGCCAGCATTGCCCAGAAGTCCGAGGACGTTTTATTTGTGCCATTCTCAGAGGCTATAAAGTATAATGAAAACAAGAAATACTTAAAATATGCTGCGATTCCGGCTATTTTTATCCTCATAATACTGCTTTGGAACCCTTCTGTGTTCAGTGAGGGCACAGAAAGAATCGTGCAGTTCAACAAGGAATTCGTGCCCATAGCGCCTTTTGATTTTCAATTGAACAACGAAAGCATGCAAGCCTTCAAGAACGAAGACTTCACTTTGCATCTTTCACTAACTGGTGATGCCATCCCCAACACTGCCTATCTCGCCATTGGTGGGCGGACCATAAAAATGCAACGAGGAACTGATGGCCTGTTTACCTATACCTTTAAAAAGATTCAAAACCCTAAGCAGTTCAATTTTGAAGCCGCAGGTTTTTCATCTAAAAGCTATGATCTGGAAGTAATCAACCGACCCGATCTCAAAAACTTCAATGTCGTTCTTGACTACCCTAATTACCTCAACAGAAACACCGAGCGACTAAGCAACGTCGGTAACCTGGTAGTACCGGAAGGTACGATTATCGATTGGCAGTTCAAGACGATTCATACAGAAAAAGTCGATCTAAATTTCTTGAATTCAAGTAAACAGTTTTCAGTACAACAATCTGATAATCAGTTATTTACGTTTGAAAAACAGGTATTCAAATCAGAGAAATATACCATCAATCTCAACAATCAGTTCAGCGATAACAAAGAGAAAATACTTTATAATATCGACGTTATACCTGATCAATTTCCGCAGATTTCACTTAATATTTTCCAGGACACTACCCTCTATAATTTCATCGCGTTAGGCGGAAATGTTGCGGATGACTATGGGTTAAGCCAGTTACAGCTATTCTATCAAATCCAAAGCAAGGAAACAGAGAGTCCATCCAATTTCAGAACAGTTAACATTCCTATTTCCAGGGGTCAGAATAGTCAAAGCTTCTATTACCAATGGGAATTAGATTCATTAGGGCTTGAAGAGGGCAATGAGGTGAAATACTATCTTAAAGTTTGGGATAATGATGGTGTAAACGGTAGAAAAGCATCTAAAACAGGTACTTACACGTTCAGAATACCTTCCAAAAAGGAAATAAAGGCGCAAATCGAGAAATCCACTAGCGATACGCAAGAGAAAATTGATAAAACGCTGGACGATGCCAAGGAATTGAGAGAGAAGATAGACGAGGCAGAAAAGCGTCTTAAGGGCAAAAAAGACCTCAATTGGCAGGATGAAAGCCTAATGAAGGACATCCTCAAGAAGAGGGAACAGCTCAATGAAGCCATTGAAAAGCTCAAACAGCAAAATAAAGACAACAGTTTAAAACGTGACCGTTTCTCTGAGCAAGACGAAAGATTACAGGAAAAAGTGGAGCAATTACAAGAGCTAATGGACGAATTGCTGGATGAAGAGACCAAAAAGCTCTACGAAGAGCTTCAGAAACTTCTCGAGGATCAGATGGATTTCGATGATGCACAGAATCTGTTAGAAAAACTAAGCAATAAAGAAGACAACCTTGAAAAAGAGCTAGAAAGAACACTGGAGCTTTTTAAGCGGATGAAATTTGACTATGAGCTGAACGAATCCATTAACGAATTAAAGGAGCAGGCAGAGAAGCAAGAGGAACTATCAGAGAAAACAGAAGACAGGGGTGAAGAGAAAGAGGAGTTAGTTGATGAGCAGGAGCAACTTCAGGAGGACTTCAAAGAGTTTCAAGAGTCCATGGAAGAGCTAAATAAGCTAAATGAAGAGCTAAAGAATCCTGAAAATCTTCCTGAAACAGGCGAAAATGAGGAACAGATAGAACAAGAGCAGCAAAATAGTAAAGAGCAACTACAACAAAATAAGCGCAAGAAGTCGAGTGAATCCCAAAACAAGGCTTCTGAGCAAATGAAAAAAATGGCTCAACAGCTCGAACAAATGCAAAATAGCATGGAAATGAGCATGATGTCCGAAAATCTCGACCATTTAAGAGATATACTTCATAATCTCCTCAAACTTTCTTTTGATCAGGAAAATCTCATGAATGAATTCAGAGAGGTCAAACAAAGTGATCCTCGCTTTGTTGAATTGGCGCAAAAACAGTTAAAGCTTAAGGATGATGCCAAAATTGTCGAGGATAGCTTATTGTCTCTCTCAAAGCGCGTTTTCCAAATTGCTTCCTTCATCACCAGAGAGGTCGGAGAAATGAATGACCACATGGATGGCAGTGTAGAAGCCATAAGGGAAAGGAAAAAGCCCCTCGCAGTGAGTGAACAGCAGTTTGCCATGACTTCTATTAATAATCTAGCGCTGCTATTAGATGATGTATTTCAGCAAATGCAACAGCAAATGGCTGATGCCATGGGGAAACCTCAGAAAGGAGGGGAGAAAAAACCCATGCCAGGATTGAGTGAATTGCAACAACAGCTGAATCAAAAAATACAGCAATTAAAACAGAGCGGGAAGAGTGGGAGGGCTTTATCGGAAGAATTAGCTAAACTTGCCGCTGAGCAGGAAAGAATCAGAAAGCAGTTGGAGGAAATGGAGAAAAAGCTCCAAAACGAAAACGGGGGGCAGAACCCTGCTAGTGGTATTCCTGAAAAGATGGAAGACACAGAAAAAGATCTGGTTAATAAGCAAATAACCGAAGAAACCATTAAACGCCAAAAAGAGATCTTAACCAGACTTTTAGAAGCTGAAAAGGCCGTACGCGAGCGAGAGTTGGATGAGGAAAGGAAAAGTGAGACCGCAGATCAGTATGAAAAAGAGGTTCCTAAGGCGTTTGAGGAATACTTTAAGTTGAAAGAAAAAGAGATAGAGCTGTTAAAAACGGTTCCACCGAAGCTCTACCCATATTATAAAAAAGAAGTGAACGAGTACTTCAAAAGAATAGGAAACAGTCAGAACCCATAAATACTTATCGTTTAATAAATGGATAGCATACACATTTCCATCCCCTCATTGTTTGAGAATATTAGGATGATAGAAAGTTTCATCGATAATGCCAGGGAAAAATTTCACCTCAACGACGATATATATGGCAACATTATGATCGCCGTGACAGAATCGGTAAACAATGCTATCAAGCATGGTAATAGCAATGATAAGCGAAAAAACGTCTCGTTGACCCTATCCCTACACGATGATATGATCAAGTTCGTGGTACAGGATGAAGGTGCGGGATTTGATTATCAAAACCTGCCCGACCCTACTGCTCCTGAAAACCTGGAGAAACCTGGTGGTCGTGGCATATTTCTGATGAAGCATCTGTCGGATGAGGTCTCTTTTAAAGAGGAGGGTAGTATTGTTGAATTATGTTTCTACATTAATAATTAACCCCAGGTCATAAGTAAAATCCCCTAAGTCATGTCTAACGTCTATTTTTTTACAGAAGACATAGACTTTCAACTGACCAGTTCAGAAGATATCATTGATTGGTTGACTCAAGTTTCAGATAAAGAGAAGGCCGT